>NZ_JACIHC010000001.1:0-961331 GCF_014198205.1 Bradyrhizobium sp. SBR1B | reverse complement strand
GTCCCCGCCGCGCACGCACCATCTCCGAATCTCGTCGGAGCCAATGAATCACGGTCACCGGTCGACGGCGAGTGCCTTTTTCAACAGCCTGCTAGAAGCGCAATGATCGAGCCGAGATGCAGCCGGCCGCCCTCGATCAGCAACGGCACCGTCGCCACCGGATCGAACTCGGCCGTGGTCGGGAAGTTGAAGCCGTTGGGGTCGCGCCAGGGGCCGCGCACGAGATAATCGAGGAAGAGGTCGGCGACATAGACCAGCATCAGGCTGGTCAGGATCTCGCTGGCGCCGAACTTCACCTTGCAGATCGCCGGGATCAGCGCATAGAGCGCACCCGCAGCGGCAGCGAGGACGAGCATGGCCGGCAGCACCCAGGCGCCGGCGTCGGTGCCTTGCGTCTTCACCGCGATCCAGCTTCCCGCAACCGCGCCGATCAGGAATTGACCCTCGGCGCCGATGTTCCAGGCATTGGCGAGATAGCACAGTGACAGGCCGATGGCGATCATCACCAGCGGCGTTGCCTTCACCGCGATCTCCTGCAACGAATAGCCGTCGGTCAGTGGCGCGATGAAGTAGGCGTGCAAGGCGAGCAGGGGATTCTTGCCGAGTATCGCGAACAGGATGACCATGGTCACGACGGTGAGGCCGATCGCGATCAGGGGCGAGACCAGCGCGATCGTGCCCGAGCGCTCGGCGCGCTTCTCAAGCACCAATTGCATGCGCGACCTCCTTTGGCTCGAGGCTGCTGCCACCCATGAGAAGGCCGAGATTTTCGCGCGTTGCCTCGCGGGTCGCGAGCGGTGCCGACAGCTTGCCGTGGAACATCACAGCGATGCGGTCGGTGATCTCGGCGAGTTCGTCGAGATCCTGGCTGGTCACGAGCACGGCGGCGCCCGCGGTTGCCAGATCAAGCAGCGCCTGGCGAATGACGGCGGCGGCGCCGGCATCGACGCCCCAGGTCGGCTGGCTCACCACCAGCACAGCGGGGTTGCGCAGGATCTCGCGTCCCACAATGAACTTCTGCAGATTGCCGCCGGAGAGGGATGCGGCTTCCGGATCGCGCTTGGCCTTGCGGACGTCGAACGTCTCGGTCGCGCGGTCAACGGTCTTCAGCGTGGCCGCGGTATTGATGAAGCCGCGATGGACCATGCCGCTCGCGGCATGTCCGGTGAGCAGCGCGTTCTCCGAGAGCTTCATGCGCGGCGCGGTGCCATGGCCGAGCCGCTCTTCGGGAACGAAAGCTGCTCCGAGCCTGCGTCGCTGCGTGATGGAGAGATGGCCGGCGGCAATGCCTTCGATCACCACGGTACCGGGGTCCTTCGACGACCGCTCGCCGGACAGCGCGGCGAACAACTCCTCCTGGCCGTTGCCGGCGACGCCGGCGATGCCCAGGATCTCGCCGCCCTTCAGCTCGAACGAGATGTGTTCGAGCCGGACGCCATGCGGCTCGCTCGGCGCGAGCGAAAGATCGTTGACGACGAGCCGCGGCACGGTGGTTGTCCGGCCGGATGCCGCCTTCACTTCCTTGATCTCACCGCCGACCATCATGCGCGCCAGCGAAGCGGCGGTCTCGCGCCGGGGATTGCAGGTCTCGACCTTCCTGCCGCCGCGCAGGATCGTGGCGGTGTCGCAGAGCCGCTTCACCTCCTCGAGCTTGTGGCTGATGTAGAGGATGGCGCGGCCTTCGGCCTTGAGCCGCTCCAGCACGACGAACAGCTGATCGGCTTCCTTTGGCGTCAGGACGGCGGTGGGCTCGTCCAGGATCAGGAATTTCGGATCCTGCATCAGCGCCCGGACGATCTCGATGCGCTGGCGCTCACCGACCGACAATTGCCAGACCTCGCGCTTGGGATCGAGCGGAAGGCCGTAAGCCTCCGATACCTGCTCCAGTCGCGCCGACATGTCCTTGAAGGATTCTCGTCCGTCGAGGCCGAGCGCGACGTTCTCGGCGACGGTGAGATTGTCGAACAGCGAGAAGTGCTGGAACACCATGCCGATGCCGAGGCCGCGTGCTTCCGAAGGTCCGGACAGCAGGATTCGTCGGCCCTGCCAGCGAATCTCGCCAGCGCTCGGCTGGATCAGCCCGTAGATCGCCTTGACCAGCGTCGACTTGCCGGCGCCGTTCTCGCCGAGCAGCGCGTGGATTTCGCCTGGCCAAATATCGATGTCGATGGAATCGTTGGCGAGGAAATCGCCATAGCGTTTGGTGAGTCCGATCGTCCGCAGCAGCGGGGACTCGCCGGAATTCAGGCCGTCAGGTGTCGAATCCAACATTCGCTGATGCGCTTGCATGGTGAAATGCCCCAATAGTGGGCCAGTTTGAACCCCGGCGTAAGGTGGGAAAATGCGTCATCCCTTGCTCAACGCTTTGGCAGGCAGCTTGTGGCAGCGCGCCGGCTCTCGCCGGGACGAAGCCCCGTGTTCAGGCGCCCGCACATTGCCTTACGGGCGCGGCTTCCGCGGGCGCCTGTTGCAGATTTGTGACGGTTCAAGGCAAATCGGAACCCGCTATGCAGCCTTGACGTCGCAGTGAGCAAAGTTGCGCCATCGCGCTTATGCATTGCGGATCGACGCAACATTGGCTCCTGACCGTCCGTCCTCCAACATCCGCTCGACATGAAAGAAGAGCGAAATCAAACGGGAGTGTCCGGCAATAGCCGGCCATGCGGGCCGCATGCCCGCTGCAAGAAAACCTACTAAATCCCACGAAGAAACGCTGCGCCTTGCCAAAACAAGCGGCATGCCTTGAAAAAAGTTGAGGCTTCTCCCTCCGGGAGATCGGCGCAAGTCTCGCACCCAAGGGCGTTCATTGACGTGTCCAAACTTGGGGGTATTCAGGATGTCGTTTCGTTTCAGGGCAATTGCAGCAACGGCGCTGTCACTTGCCACGCTGGCCACCGGTGGCCTGGCTTTCGCGGCGGATCTGCCGGTCAAGGCTGCCAAGAAGGCGGCGGATCTCCCGTTCTTCCTGGTGATCGATAACCGCGTCACCTTCTCCTACATCTTCAACGCCTCGCAGCCCGGTGCGTGGTCGTTCCGGCCGGATGGATCGATCGACAGCAAGACCACCAAGCAGGTTTACTCGTTCACGCATTTCGATCTCTGGGCATACGGCACGAACTTCTTCACCATCTCGATGTTCAAGTCCGACCACAATGACCCGTCTGCGCCCTGCACCAACGCGGGCACGATCTTCGGCGCGCCGGCAACGTGCGCCGGTGCAACGGAGATCTACGGACTGTTCCGCTCGACGTTCGGCTGGAATGAGCTCTTCGACACCAAGGCCTTCACCGCGGGGCCGCTTCACAACATCTCGTTCGAGGTTGGCATGGATGCCAACACGGAAAACCGGTATTTCGGCGCGGCCAAGCGCGACGTCGTCGGCGGTCTGCAGTTTGCGTTCGATCTGCCCTACAAGGGTTACATCAACGTCGCGCCGCTGGTGTACTGGGAGTTCGCCAATCACAACTCATTCAGCCAGTGCGGACTGTTCGGTGCGGGCGTTCCCGGCGTGACCTGTCTTGCAGACGGCAACACCTCGTTCAAGCCAACCTGGGCGGTCGAGGTCAATTACTACATGGATCTCGGCTTCCTCCCGCCGAACATGCAATATTTCTCGATCAGCGGCCGCGCCGGCTGGTACGGCAAGAAGGGCACCGACACCGAACCGCTTCCCTACAGCCCAGCGAACGGCGTCTACAACACGGCGGTCGAGTTGAATTCGGAGCCGATCCGCCTGACCTTCGATGCCTCGAAGGCCGCCTGGGGTGACAAGTACTCCCACTTCGTGGACGTCTGGGTGGCTTACCGCTACTGGCAGAACAAGTTCGGTCTCGATCACAACCTTGCCGTCGGCTGTACCGCGGCGGTCGGTGGCCGGACGGTGAGCACGGGGTCGTGCACCGAATCCTCGCTCTACTCCGGTATCACAGTGAAGTTCTGACTGCTTGACACGTGGCAGCCGTAGGGTGGGCAAAGCGAAGCGTGCCCACGACTTCTGCTGCCGTAGCAATCCGATGGTGGGCACGGCGCAAGGGCGCCTTTGCCCACCCTACAGATCCGAACTTGTGGTAACGCCTACTTCGTCCAGACACCATCGTGCAGCGCTGCGGCTTCGTCCTCGAGCAGCGGACCAACGACCTCGGTCGGCCGCTGGCCGCTGGCAAAGACCTCGCGGCACGGCAAGTCGAGGGTCGGGTTGTCAGGATGGTTGCCGGTGACGCCGCGCAGGCGATGCTCGCTGAGCCCATAGACGACGCGGCCGATGCCAGCCCAATAGATCGCGCCGGCGCACATCGCGCAGGGCTCTGCCGAGGAATAGAGCGTCGCTGTCGCCAGCACCTCGCGGCTGAGTGTGCGGCAGGCCTGGGTGGCCGCGAGACGTTCGGCATGCGCGGTGCCGTCATGATCCGGCGTGTAGCCGTTCTCGGTCTCGATCAGCACCTTGCCGTCCGCATCGACGACGATGCAGCCGAACGGGTGGTTGCCATGGGTGAGGGAGCGGCGGGCGACCGCGAAGGACAAACGCAGAAACTGCTCGTCACGCTTCGATGTGCCGGCCATCGATCCTCCGCTGCCCCGCCATGCGCCGACCGATCGCGGCGAGACCGGCTTCGCCGGTCCGTCCTTCATACACGAATTCGCCGTGGAACATCTCCACCAGCCGCCCCCGGCTTATTGACGGTATATTCCGGATAAGCGATTGAAAATATTGATTATGCGGGCGGTTCGGGTCCTGATATTGGGTGAACGGTTGCCACGCCTGTGCATGACCGGCGCGACGCAGCCTGCCGCGCACGCGCATTCATGCTAACCACGCGGCGGTTGGGACGGGCGCCGGTGCGTGATTTGCCGCCGACCGTGTACCGATGGTCGCCAGGACAGCCGCTGCCGCCGCGGTCCAGAGAAGAGAAAGCTCGTCGAGATGGGTGCCGCCAACGCCGTTCAAAATGCATCGCTCGGCGAAGAGATCGTGCGTCGGATCAACGATCTGGCTGCGATCTCGGAAGCAGGCGACAACCTCACCCGCATCTATCTCACCAAGGAATTGCGCGAGGCGGCGGACCTCCTGCTGAGCTGGATGCGCGAGGCCGGCATGAGCGCGCGCCTTGACGCGATCGGCAATGTCTGCGGCCGCTACGAAGGCGAGCGGCCCGGCGCGCCCTGCCTGATGCTCGGGTCGCACTACGACACCGTACGCGATGCCGGCAAATGGGACGGGCCGTTGGGGGTGATCACGGCCATCGCCTGCGTTGCCGATCTCAATCGCCGTGGCAAGCGCCTGCCGTTCGCGATCGAGATCGTCGGCTTTGCCGATGAGGAGGGCGTGCGCTTCGCTTCGACCTTGCTCGGCAGCCGTGCCGTGGCCGGCACCTTCGACGAGAGTGTGTTGCATGTGCGCGACCGCGACGGTGTGTCGATGCGCGATGCGCTCGTGCAGTTCGGCCTCGATCCCGATCATATCGGAGCAGCCGCGCGGACGCGGCGCGAGCTGCTTGCCTATCTCGAATTGCACATCGAGCAGGGGCCGGTGCTGGAAGCGCAGGACCTGCCTGTCGGTGTCGTCACCGCGATTGCCGGTGCGACGCGGCTTGCCGCGCGGCTGACCGGCATGGCGGGGCACGCCGGTACCGTGCCGATGGCGCTTCGGCGCGATGCGCTCACGGGTGCGGCCGAATGCATCGGCGCGATCGAGCAGTTTTGCCGCACCGACGAGAGCGGCCTTGTCGGCACCGTCGGCTACATCCAGGCGAGGCCCGGCGCCACCAACGTCATTCCGGGCGAGGTGTCGTTCACCATCGACATGCGCGCGCCGACCGATATGCACCGCAAGCGCGCGGTCGCCGATATCGTCCGCCAGATCGAGGCGATCGCCAAGCGCCGGCACCTGGCCCTCCAGCTCGACGTCACCCACGAGAACCGCACCGCGCCTTGCGCGCCGTGGCTCAAGGAGCAGATCGCGCGGGCGATCGGAGCGGAGGGGTTCTCCGTGTTCGAGCTGCCGAGCGGAGCGGGGCATGACGGCATGGCCATGATCGACATCGCCGATGTCGGCATGATCTTCGTCCGCTGCCGCGGCGGCATCAGCCACCACCCGGACGAGCATGTGGAGCTCGCCGACGCCGACGCCGGTGCGCGGGTGCTGCTGCGGGTGATCGAGAATTTCAGGCCGCGGGAAGGTTAGCCCGATCAGGTCGTAAGGTGCCCCGCCGGAAGCCGGTACGTCATCTGGACGAAATACGAATCAACCATGCTTCGGATGGTGGCCGCACCATCGGAGTGACCTTAGCCACATATGAATAGCGATATCTCGTTGCCCTCAGATCGCGGAAACCGATTTTACCAAGGCGCGGCCGCGACGTTTTTCGCCAACGCCCTCCAGGCGGTCAATTTTCTCGGTGATCGATTCCTGAGGAAGTCACACCATTCGTTGTCGGCCATTGAGGACCTTTACCGGCACTCGATGGACAGCGCGTTTTCGGTCACCGAGGCCTTCCTCGTCACCGGCGCGCCACACGCATCCGCCTATTATCCCCGTGACTTCGCCTGGTTCTATCCTGATGTTCTCGACCCCGAGACCATCATGGATGCGCAGGACGCAGTGCGGCGGGCCCGGCTGCTCGACAAGAGCATCCGTCTGTTGCTGGAGGCGGTTCGCGCCGACGTCGTCACGACGACCATCGTCCCGGCGGGGCGCGGCCGGTACCTCGGCGTGAACTATTTCTCGCAGCCCTCGGATACGCTGCTCGGCATTCTGGCCGGCCTGCAGCAGATGATCTCGGCCGATCAGAGGGCGCCGGCCTATCTGGCGATGTCGCAATGCGCGCATGCCGGCCGCCTGCTGCTGGCAGAATATGGCGGCGACCTGAAGCGTGCGATCCTCCAGCTCGCAAGCGAGCTCGAGCCGTTCGACGATGACGGCACCAGGTATTTGTTGTGTGATGCCCGTGGCCCTCGCTCCGCGGCAACGGATACCCGTGCGGAACGCAGGCGCTTTGTCACCAATGCCTGCGTCTACACGACCTTCGTGTGGAGCGTGCAGCTCGGCATCGTCGACGAAAGCGAGCTGAAGCGGTTGCTCGGACGCGGCCTCGCGCAGTACAAGAAAGACCTGCTCCGCCTGTTCGGCAAAGACGGCTACATCAGGCATTCCCTGGATGGCCCGATGGGATCGCCGGTCTCCTCGGTCGCGCTGGATTTCGTCGGCGTGCATCGCGGCTTTTGGGACATGACCGATGCCGGCGAGCGTGCACTGTTCGCGGCCACGGCGGATCTGATCATTGCAGAGCCGCGCTTCCGCATACCCTCGACGTTCCACTTCCTGGTGTCCGCGGATAATCCGCGGAACAAGATGATCCACAAGATTGCGGCGCCCGCCTATCAGGGGCGCTCATCCTGGCCGACGTTCAACGTCGAATTCGCGGACCGGATGCTCGACTACGACGAGGTCTCCGGCGGTGATCGCTACCGGGCCTGCGCGCAAGGCATATTGAAGGACATTCGCACCGCGACCGAAGTGCACGGCGGATATCAAGAGCTGATTTCGGAACAGGGGCTGAAGTATCGCACCTGGGCCTACAAGGGCGCCGTGGCCCATTCCTGGTTTCCGCGCTTCCTGTCGGTCTGGAGGAGAGCGTATGGAACGCCGCTCCTGCAATGGAATGACTGATCCGTAGGGCGCTATCCCGCCGTCACGTCCACCAGCTCGCCGCCCTCCAGCACCTTGGCCGCCTTGGTGCGATCGAGATCGCCTTCCCAGGCCGCGACCACGACGGTCGCCACGCAATTGCCGACGAGGTTGCCGAGCGCGCGGGCCATGCCGATGAACCAGTCGACCGACAACACCAGCACGAGGCCGATTGCAGGAATGCTCGGCACCGCATTGAGCGTCGCGGCCAGGATCACGATGGCCGAACCCGGCACGCCATGCGCGCCCTTCGAGGTGATCAGGGAGACGCCGAGAACCAGCAGGAGATCGCCGAAGGACAGCGGCGTGTTCGTCGCCTGCGCGATGAAGACGACGGCCAGCGTCAGATAGATCGAGAAGGCGTCGAGGTTGAAGGAATAGCCGGTCGGGATCACGAGACCGACCACGGAATCCTTCACCCCCATCCGCTCGAGCTTCTTCATGATCTGCGGCAGCACGGCATCGGAGGAGGCGGTCGCGAGCACGATGGTCAGCTCTTCGCGCAGGTAGGCGAGGAATTTGAGGATGTTGATCCCGGCGAGCGCCATCACGCCGCCGAGCACGCCCAGCACGAAGATGCCGACCGAGACGTAGAACAGCATCACCAGCGACACGAGCTGCTTCAGCGAGCCAACGCCGTATTTGCCGACGGTGTAGGCGACCGCGCCGAGCACGCCGAGCGGGGCAACGCGGACGATCAGTCCCATGACGCGGAACAGCACGGTGGAAGCCGCATCGATCATGCTGGTGACGAGCTTACCCTTCTCGCCGCCGACGAGCGCGAGGCCGACGCCGAACAGGACCGCGAAGAACAGCACCTGGAGCACGTCGTTGCGCGATAGGGCATCGAAGGAGGTGGTCGGGATCACGTTCATCAGGAAGGCGCCGATACCGCCGCCGGAAAGCTTGTGGGCGTTGTCGGCGTAGGTGTTGAGCGCTTTGGCATCCAGCGTCGAGGGATCGATGTTCATGCCGTGGCCGGGGCCGAAGAGGTAGGCGAGCAACAGGCCGACGACGAGCGCGACGGTCGTCATGATCTCGAAATAGACCAGTGCCTTGACGCCGACCCGGCCGACCTTCTTGAGGTCGCCGGCGCCGGCAATGCCGTGAACGACGACGCAGAACACGATCGGCGCCACGATCATCGAGATCAGCTTCAGGAAGGCGTCGCTGAGGATCTTGAGCCCGATCGCGAAATCCGGGACGGTCATGCCGAGGATGACGCCAAGCACCAGCGCGGCCAGGACCTGCACGAACAGCGAGGTGTAGAGCGGCTTCGGCTCGGCGGCGGGTGCCGCGGTGATGGTCGACATGGTGGATTCCCCCGGTTTGACGCGACGTGGACGTCAAACAGGAGCAACAACCGTGCCAGATTGTCGCGGGGGATCACGCTGGACATCGCTCTGATATCGCGGGGGCGACGCAACGCTTCTTGGGTCGTGCGCTGTGTCGGGAGCGCGGGACCCGCGGTCAGTCGTTATGCCTTCGCCGAAACGAAAGGCATCGTCATGCCGCAAGATCCAGCAGCCGGCATGATCCGCGCACGAGCGCCTTGCGTCCGGTGGGCGTCATCACGGGTACGCCGTCATTGACGACAACGAGGCCGAACTTGACCAGACTTTCGATAAGATAGGCCTTGGAGAGGCGACCGCCCGACACGGGGTTGCGAAGTGTGCGCAGAGCTTCCCACTGGTCCGGCGAAAGATCGAAGTCGACGTCGTTGCTCATGTTGCCTCAAGCGATAGTACCATTCGCGCGCCTCTGTTAGCGGCGCTGGATGAAGACCATGCGACGACAATGAGTCGGGAATTCGGTGCGCTGTTTAGAACCTCTCTTCACGAATTGCCGCACTTCATTGCACCACAAGAGTAAAGATCGTTCGACCGCGAATATCGTCCCGAGCTTCGATCACATATTGATGATTTTGGATTGATGTTGCACTGCAAGTTGCCGCGACGCACGGGAAACGCTGCTGTCCCATTCTGCGTCGCAATATACACAGAAATCGTGAGACGAAAGGTTGAGGACTCTGTTACGGTGATTCCCGGGGAATGACTTCACGCTGCAGGAGTGGAGTGCATGAACAGGCTTGTCGAAATTCGCAGTCAGGAATCCCTGTGCCGGGAGCGTGCCGCGCTCGATTTCAATCGCCGGGTTTTTTGGCTCGCGCAAGCCGAGGAATGGGAGCAGCGCGCGCTCGACGAAATTGCCTATCACTTCCGGGAGTGCAATATCGGCCAGGCCGAGCTTGCGCGGAGCTGACGTTAGCCGCGGGCAAAACCTACTGATAAGTCGCCACGATATCTGACACCGCGCGCTCGAGCTGCTGCGCGGTGGCGCATTGGCGCACGACCGTACAGAAGGTCGCATAGCGCGGCATCTCGGAATCACCAAAGCCCCAGGCGAGCCGTCCTTCGGGATTGAGCCAGACCAGCCGCTTCGAGCGTTCGGAGATGCGGCGCAGGATGTCGGCACGCGGGTCGAGATTGTTGCTGCGAGCGTCGCCGAGCACGATCACCGTGGTCTGCGGCGTCAGCGTGCCCATGAAGTCCTTTTCGAAATCGACCAGCGAAGAGCCGTAATCGGACGAGCCGAAGCCGACCTTGGACATGATCTCGGCCATCGCCTCTTCCGGCGATTTCTTTTCCAGGATCTCGCTGACCTCGATCATGTGCGAGGAGAAGGCGAAGGAGCGGACGTCGTCGACCACCTCGTGCAGCGAGTGGATCAGCAGCAGGAAGAAATCGGAGACTTGCGCGACCGAGCCGGAGACGTCGCATAGTGCCACGATCTTCGGCCGGTCACGATGCTTGCGCTTCCATGCGGTGAGGAACGGCACGCCGCCCCATGCCGCATTGCGGCGCAGTGTGCGGCGGACGTCGAGATGACCGCGGCGCTGGCGCTTGCGCGGTTTCGAATAGCGCTCGCGCAGGCGGCGCGCGATCTGGCGGATGAGGGCGCGCATCTCCGCGACCTGGCGCCGCTCGATGCGGGCGAGCGGCGCGTTGCGCAGGATCTCGTTGCGGAGATTCTCGGCCTCCTCGCGGGCGTAGAGTGCAAGCCCCTGCGAGACGGTGTCGCGCACGGCTTCGCGCAAGGCGTCGACCGCGGCGCGCAGACGTTCGGCCAGTGCCGGGTTGCTCGCAGTCAGCGCGTCGAGATCATCGCGCAGGCGCTGGAGGCCCATGGCGTCGAGGATGCGGCTGGAAAAGATCCCGCGCTGGGTGGAATAGCGGATGTCCGACAGGGAGGCGGCGCCGGACGCGCCGGCGATGGCGGCTGCGATCGCATTGCGGTCCTGCGACAGCAGCATCTGCGCCAGCGGACCCAGACTCTCAGGAGGCTGACCTTCACCCGCCTCGCTGGCCGAGCTGGAGGAGGGCGACTGATCTACGTCCTGCGAGGCGCTCTCCTCGCTGTTGGCCTCGGTCTGATCCTGTCGCGGCTCCGGCTGGCTGAAGAACAGATCAAAGCAGTCGCCGAGCGCGAGCTTCTCGTCCTGCGATTTGGCGAGCGTCAGGAGCAGAGCGTCGCGCAGGACGGCGCGGTCGGAGATGCCGACTTTCGCGACCGCACGCATCGCATCGATGCTTTCGGCAGGCGAGACGTGAACGCCGACGCCGCGTGCTGCCCGAAAGAAACGATGGAGGTTCTCGCGCATCGGCGTCAACCGAAGACGTTGGACCGGGCCGCCTTGGCAATGAAGGTCGTCACCTGCGGCGATGCGGCCTCGATGTCGGCTTCGTATTTCAGGAGCACGTTGAGCGTGTCCTTGACGATCTCGGTGTCGAGTTCCGTGGCCTGAAGCAGAACCAGCACGCGCGCCCAGTCGATGGTCTCGCTGACCGAGGGCAGCTTCTTCAGATCGAGCGAGCGGATTTCGTGGATAAAGCCGACCATTTGCCGGCGCAGCGCCTGCGCGATGCCGGGCACCCGGCTTTCGACGATACGCTCCTCGAGCCGCTGCTCGGGGAAGCCGATATGCAGATGCAGGCAGCGCCGCTTGAGGGCATCGCCGAGGTCACGCTCGCTGTTGGAGGTGAGGATCACCGTCGGCGGTGTGATCGCCGAGACGGTGCCGAGCTCGGGGATCGTGACCTGGAAATCGGACAGGATCTCCAGCAGCAGCGATTCGAATTCCGCGTCCGACTTGTCGATCTCGTCGATCAGGAGCACGCAGCCGCCCGGCTGCTCCAGCGCCTGCAGCAGGGGGCGCGGCTCGACGAATTCCTTGGAGAAGAACACGTCGCCGAAATCGTGCAGCTGGTCGAGCGCGGCATGCAGCGTCTGGGCGCCGCCGAGGACTTCGCCGAGCTTGTCCTTGAGGATCTGCGTGTAGAGAAGCTGTTTGGCGTATTTCCACTCGTAGAGCGCCTTGGCCTCGTCGAGACCCTCGTAGCATTGCAGGCGGATCATCTTCATGCCGCGCCAGGCGGCGATCGCCTTGGCAAGCTCGGTCTTGCCGACGCCCGCAGGGCCCTCGACCAGGATCGGCTTCTCGATCTGCTGCGACAAATAGACGGCGGTCGCGATCTGCCGGCTCGCGATGTAGCCCTGCGCGGCGAGGCCGCTCTCCACTGCCTCGATCGAGGTCGAGGCCTTCTGATCAGCCACGAAAGGGCGCTCCCAAAGGTCTTGCTTGAGGCTTGTTCTGCCTGCGTTCCCGGCAAAGAACAAGCCTCGTTTGGGAGGCATCAGACCCGCACGGACGGCGCTTTTTCCGCTCGACGCAAATACGTGTCGGCGCGAATATTTGCGCGGCTCGCCGTTCGCGCGATCAGTGCCGCAGCAGCTCCGGCTTGCGGATCGTTTGTCTGACCTCGGCGCCGCAATCGGCGCATTCATAGACAAAGTCGATCTTGGCGAGGCTCCAATGCGGTTCGACCTCGCGCACATACATCGGCAGGAACCCCATGCACGTCGGGCAATTCACAGGCGCGATCTCGATGTCCTGATGATGCTGTACATAAGCTGGCATCTCGGCTCTCCTTCGCAGGCGACAACCAAACCCCACGCAGAAGCTACAGCCGGCCGCTCCAGGCGCATCATCAACTCTTTCGAACGGAGATGGAACGGCGGACGTTTTCTCGCGCGCTGTGACATTCTTGTTACGTGTCTGTACTGTAACGGGCGGACCGAATGCCTATTTCTGCGGCCAATCCGGTTTTTCGGCCCTCAACCAACGATAAGGGAGCAACGCCCATGACGCATGCCATTCGTTTTCACAAGACCGGCGGTCCGGAAGTCCTGGTCTGGGAGGAGGTCAGCGTCGGCAAGCCCGGACCGGGCGAAGCGCGCATCCGCCACACCGCCGTCGGCCTCAATTTCGTCGACATCTACAACCGCTCCGGCTTGTATCCGGCGCAACTGCCGAGCGGGCTTGGCAGCGAGGCGGCCGGAATCGTCGAGGAGGTCGGGTCCGGTGTCACCGATCTGAAGCCGGGCGATCGTGTCGCTTATGGCGCCTCGCCGCTCGGCGCCTATTCCGAGGCGCGGCTGATCCCCGCGGACCGCTTGCTGAAGCTGCCCGATGGCGTCGACGACAAGACCGCGGCGGCGATGATGCTGAAGGGTCTCACCACGCAATATCTGATCCGGCAGACCTACCGGGTGAAGGCCGGCGATACCATCCTGCTGCATGCCGCGGCCGGCGGCGTCGGTCTGATCCTGGGCCAGTGGGCCAAGCACCTCGGCGCGACCGTGATCGGCACCGTCAGCAACGACGAGAAGGCCAAGCTTGCCAAGGCGCATGGTTGCGACCACGTCATCATCTACACCCGCGAGGATTTCGTGAAGCGGGTCGACGAGATCACGGGCGGCAAGAAGGTCCCCGTGGTTTATGACTCCGTCGGCAAGGACACGTTCCTGAAATCGCTGGATTGCCTCGCCCCGCTCGGCGTCGCCGCGCTGTTCGGCCAATCCTCCGGCGCGGTCGAGCCGCTCAATCTCGGTCTGCTGGCCCAGAAAGGCTCGCTCTACGTCACCCGCCCGACGTTGTTCACCTACGCCGCCAAGCGCGAGAACCTCGTGGCGATGGCCGGCGAGCTGTTCGACGTCGTCAAGTCCGGTGCGGTCAAGATCGAGGTGCACCAGACCTATCCGTTGAAGGACGCCGCCAAGGCGCATGCCGATCTCGCCGCACGCAAGACCACGGGATCGACCGTTCTTCTGGTGTAAGGTCCGGGCCCGCGTCACGTCCGTTCATGCTTGCGCAGATCGTGGGCGTGATCGAGGCGAATTGCCTGGAGGTCGACGTCTTCGGGCGGGATCCGGGGCAGGGTGGCCTCGGTCAGGATCGCCTCGGTGACGTCTTCGACCGAACTCCCGGCGATCTCGTGGATGAACGAGACATTCCGGTATTCGCCCGAGGCGATGCGGGAGATGACCTCACGCCTTGTGATTTCGGGGTCGACGACCGCCTCGCGGCCTCGCCGTCCGTAGTCGATCATCACGACGAAATATTGCATCAAAACGACTCTGCCGCGCCCCATTGCGGGCGCGCGGCAGATTATTTCCGAAAAACAGAATCAGGTCAAGGGCGATTTCGAAAAATCGAAATCGCCGGCCGTGCGAGGCCTCACTTGCCCTTCTTGCGGGGGCGCGCCGACTTGGCGCGCAGCCGCTCGAGCTGGCCCTTGGGCATGGACAGGCAGATCTCACCCACCCAATCGAGCTTCACGCCGACGATCGGCTTGGCGTTGAAGCTGGTAAGATTGACGAGGGACGGGCTTTTCCCCCGCTCGATCGTTTTCAGATAGCGTTCGCCGGTCTTGAGCCGGACGACGGCCTCCTCGCCGTAGAAGCTCGACAGCGGATGGCGCTGGTCCTTGTAGACCACGATCACGTCGCCGCTCTCGTATTTGGGCAGCATCGAATCACCCACGATCTCGAAGGCGACAGTCTCTTCCATGATCGGGAAGGGCAGCGCGATGTAGCCGAGACCCTCCGGGGGGACCTGCTCGTAATCCGGCTCGATCACGGCGCCGGCACCGACGCGGCCCATGATCGGCGCGAGGTTGAGCTCGAGATATTCCATGATTGGAATGATCTCCGAGGCCTTCACCAGGCGTTCGCCGCCGAGGATCTCCGAGACCGCGCCGGGCCGCACGCCCATGGCCGCCGCGAGGCCGCCCTTGCTCTTGCCCGTCTTCTCCAGGCCCCGCTCGATCATTGCAACGTCCAACATGGTGATTCCCTCGATTGCCCATCGTCTCGCTCTTGTAATCCGAAATTCGGAATTATTGCAATTATGAATATCAGAATTATCGCTTGACTTTGGCTTCGGAATACCGGAATGTCCGTTTCGTCCCCGGTCGTGCGATCGGAGGAGGCGCATCACAGGACAGCAGCATGGAACCGGGCCATTGGCCGTCGGAGCATTCCGACGCGCTTCGCGACTATTTTCTCAAAGGCATGTCTTATGCGGAGATCGGAAGACAGATAAACGCAAGGTTTGGAACGGCTTACACGCGCAATGCGGTGAGCGGCCGCGCCAAGCGGCTCGGGCTCGTCATACCGGAATGGATCGTGAGCCCATCGGTCGCGCCATATTTGCCCGGTGAAGCTCCGGTTTCGCCGCGCCGCGCGGTGCTACCGAATCTGAGCGTGCCGCCGAAGTCCGCAATGAAGCCTGCGGTGCAGGTGAAGCTGCGCTGCGTCGGCGTTCAGCCGCGCCTGATCCAACTGGTGGACCTCGATCCGGCCGACTGCCGCTATCCCTATGGCGGCGACAAGGACGGGGAGGAGATCGGCTTCTGCGGCCATCCGCGCCAGCCGGGCTCCAGCTATTGCGCGCCGCATGCGGGCCTGACGCGTCGCTCCAGGGCGGCGTCCGCCCGTGTCCCCGGTCCCGTCGTGCTGAAGCTGGTCTTCGCGGCCTGAACTCTCACCCGTTCCATCGTCAATTTCGCAAGGAGTATCCAAGTGGCTCGTGCACGACGCAATAAGTCCTACAAATTGGCGCAGATCTACGACCGGCGGTCCCGCGATGTGCCGTTCAATGCCGAAGTGGCGGAGGTCGAGGTCGACAATCCGCTGGCGCTCGATGCCGGTGAGAAGATCGTGGCGATCCGGTCGATCCGCGGCGATCCGCTGGGACGGCTGCACGCACACCACCAGATCGACGAGGCGCAATATCTCGGCGGGCGCGCCTTCCAGAACGATTGGGAGAAAGCGGAGCGGGGCCCTCAGGCGATGGACCCGACCCGCGAATATGTCGATGGCGCGCGCACGCGCGAGCCGGTGACCGAGAGCCAGCGCCAGGCGGTGCTGCGGCTGAACCAGGTCGAGCGCGAACTCGGGACCGACGGCGCTGCGCTGGTGCACGACGTGCTGGTGCTGGGCCTGACCATGGATCAGATCGGGCAGCGTCGCGCCGTCCGTACGCAGCGCTGGAACGACTATTTCGCGCGACGCTTTCGCGAGTGCCTGGACCGGCTGGCACTGATTTACGGCTTTGCGACGGAAACTGGGAAACAGCAGGCAGGGCGGCGCAGATGACCATGGCATGCCCGCGGTTTTGGCCGCGGGCGTGCCGGTCTGCCGCTCACGGATGCGGTACGATCTGGTAGGCCGTCGTATAGGGCTCGACGCGGAGCGAGGCGTTGGCCAAAAGCCCGATCCTGGCGGTCGGTGCCTGCTGCAATTCGCCGTTCGGGCCGCGATGCACGTTATATTGCCAGACCGTGAGATCGCCCTTCTGCGCCAGCGCGTGCGCAACCGCGCTCGCATCATTGCCGCCGAGCGCCTGAAGCTCCTCCGCCGACAACCCGACCACGATTTCGTCCTTGACGGTGACGATCTTGAACAGGTTCATCTTGGTCTCCTGCGCCCATGCGCCTTGTATCGAGAGGGTGAAAAGCGCGACCGCGGCGCCCTTGATGAGATCGCAGCGAGAAAGCATGCCGTCGTCCTTTGGTGCTGAGGCGCGCCCGAATCGAAGAGTTTTCAGCCATGGCGCCCGTTGTCTGCGTGGCCGTGTCGCAACGGCTTGGTCGTTCGTTCATGGACAACGGTTCACGCGGAAACATATCCGGCTTGCGAGATCGATCGTTATTTCGCCGTTAATACAACCGCCGAGGCCGCACTCAACAATTACGTGTAGGCGCTGAGAAGCTCATTCGCAGCCGAATGTCCGTCATCTCGGAAACAAGCGGAAACGTTGTGCCGATTGATGGCGATCAAGGCTGTGTGTGTGATTGATGACGCTTCTTGACGCAGGTGGGTGACTGCGGTCGATATACCTGTTATCCGGAATTGCCGTGGTGCGATGCAGACGAAGCATCGCTATAGCTACTGTTGGGCTTGCCGGACGGGTTGTTCCTTGACATAATTGCAACCAGTCGGTTGAGCTAGTCGTTTGGACATGTCGTTCGGCGTGCCAACCTGCCGGGGCCACCCGGCCGAGAGTTCGTCGCCATAGGTCCGGTTATGGCGTCTTGTTATGGCGTTCGGTTCTTGAGCGGGTCACGAAGCCGATGCTTGTCATGGGTGCGAGATGAAAAACCTCAATTTCGCGGCTGAACTGCACCTCAAGCTCGGCGCGCCCGCGAGCGGTACGGTCGAAAGCCTGCGCCTGCTCCGCGCGTTCCTGAAGCTCGCGCCACGACAGCGTTTCGAGGTCATCAAGCTGGTCGAAGACCTCGCCACCGAAGAGGTTCTGCCCGAGCACCCCTTGTCCTGAGCCCGGCCACGCGCCGGCCTTACGCCGTCTCTTTCATTTTCCCGTTCGTTTTCCCGCTGGAGCCGGACTGCCGGCGACGTTTCCACGCGGCTGGCCGCTGGAAGGCGATCCGGCAAGTGTGGTATTCAATTGGGAAAACGGGAGGAGTGCGACCATGATCGAACCGAAGCTCGAAGTTCCGGCCGAACTGCGCGACCTGGCCGAGAAGACAATTGATCAGGCGGAGAAAGCATTCGGCATGTTTTTCGACGCCGCCACCAAATCGATGTCGTCCGTTCCAGGACCGGGGACGGAGGTGTCGAAGCAGGCGCTGGTTTTCACTGAGCAGAACATGAAGTCGGCCTTCGAGCATGCGCGCAAGCTGGTTCATGCCACCGACCTTCAGGAAGCGATGCGAATCCAGTCCGATTTCCTGCGCAGCCAGTTCACCAGCGCCGGAGATCACATGCGCCAGATGACCGGCAGTCTCATGCAACCGGGCAAGGGGAAGTCCTGATTCTCTGAGTGCGCACCATAGGTCGATGACAGGCCACCGAACGACCACATTCGTCGTCCGTCATCCCTTCTGCTGATCCCTGCCGGTCCTCCGGCAGGGATTTGCATTTGCGGCAGCGTCGTGCCCGGCGCGCGACCAAAGCGCGTTGCGATCAGGATGTATCGCCATCGCGCTGTTCAAGCTGATCTTTTCGGAAAACCGCTGCGCACTTTTCCGGATGACGCTTTAGCGCAGCGATGCGATGTAGGCCGCGATGTCGCCGGCTTCGGTTCGGCTCAGGGGAAAATTCGGCATCTTCGGATGCGGATCAAGCAGGAAGAAGGCGAGCCTCTCCGGACTGAAGTCCGGCCTGCGCGCGACGGAGATAAAGGAGGGGACGTCGGCGCTCGCCTGGGTCTGGCCGTTCGCGACGACATGGCAGCTTGCGCACCAGCGCTTGGCGAGGTCGGCACCATGACCGGCGTCGGCCGCGAAAGCGGACGACGTGCCGATGCTCGAAGTCACGGCAAGCAGCAGGCAAATTCGTCTTAAATGCTGGTGCATAGGGCAACCTTCATGCATTGATTAGCGGCCACCATGCTTATCCGCAACACGATCCCGGAAATTGCGAGAGATCAATGCGGGCGATGATCGACCGCAGCAGCTTGCGGACCGAACGATAGAAATGCCGTACGAAAGCCGGCATCCTCGCCGCGGGCAGGCCAAGATCTTTCGTAACGAGACTTCTCGTACCGAGACTTCTCGTATCGAAACCTTTCGCATCAAGACTTTCGATATAGTGCGACACGTGTCTCTCCGAGGCCATATCGCCCTTTTATCCCGGCGCCTCGGAGCCGCCTTGATCTGTCGCAAAGCGTTCCCGGCTAATAGTCGCCCGGGTTCATGATCATCGGGGTTTTCGTATCAGCCGGCGCGAGCGCGCTGCTGGCGCTGTCACGCAGGAAGCGGTCGAGCGTTTCCTGGATCTTCTCCTTGACCGCGTTGGGACCGCGATCGCTCATTTCCGTGTGCTGCGCGCCAGTGTGAACGATGTCGATACCGCGCGCCTTGGCTTCTTCCGGCGTCGGCAGCACGCCTGGATCGGTCACGAAATGCGGGTCCTTCGACCGGAACGACAGGATCTTCATGCCGTCGCTGAGCACGAAAGGCACCCGCAGATTGTCGAGCGTGATCACCTTCGACACCAGCTCCGGATGCTGATGGGCCACATACATGGAGACATCGCCGCCGTTGGAATGGCCGACGAGGGTGACGTGGTCGTAATCGACGTTCTCCTGCTGCTTTTTCAGCTTGTCGAGCACGAAAAGAATGTTGGCTTCGCAGCGGATATAGACCTCGCGCCGGCCGACATATTGCTCACCGACATGGGTCATCAACGGCGGATCGCTCGGCAGATCCTGCTGGATGCTGGCAACCAGATAGCCGCGCGCGGCGAGCACGTTGGCGAGGAAGGAATATTCGGTGGCCTTGACGGTGTTGCCGTTGCTGATGATGGCGAGCGGGAGTTTCCAGAGGCCGAGATTGGCCTTGGTCTCGTAATCCCGCCGCACCGCCAACTCGACCGAGATCGGCCGCTGCCGCGCGGCGTCGTACAGGGTCAAAGTCTCATGGCGGATCGCGAACCGGCTGACGACAAAATATTCCCCGACGCCGAGGACACAGAGAAACGCCAGGATTGCAAACACCCTCGTCATGATCTCGTCTCAAATCACATTTGGCTGAACATGGTCATTGGGAACTCCCGGATCGAGCGACCGTGAGCAGGTTACGGGATTAAATTTAGGCAAGTCTGTGAACAAGGCCGCAAAAAGGGCTGCACGCCGGCTTACCGCGCGAACGACCGGGCGGCTAGAGACAGCCGGACTTGCCGCGTTCGGGGCAGAGCCGGAACGCGCTCGATAGGGTCAACAGGAAGCGCGGGCTGCGGCGCTCGTTGTCCGGCGCCCGGTAGCTCAGGGGCACGGCCACGCCGAGATCGGCCTGGAGATCGTCCGGCAGGAAGAAGCGCACACCGGCGCCGGCCGAGGTGAGCGACAGGCCGTCGCTCAGGCGGTAACCGTCGTTCCAGACTGCGCCGGCGTCGCCAAAGGCATAGAGCTGATAGCCGGTCCAGTAGCGGAAGTTGAGCTTCTGGTCGAAGCGCAGTTCGAGCGAGCCGGCAAGACCGTTGTCGCCGCTGATCTCGGCTGCGCCATAGCCCCGGCCGAAGGCCGCGCCGCCGAGATAGAATTGCTGCGAGGTGAACAGCGGCCGCGATGCCGTCTGGCTCGCTGCGGAGAGTTTGAGCGACCAGGCGTCATTGAGCGTCTGGTAGCGCGTGAACCAGAGGTTCAGCACCGAAAAGTTCGAGGATGCGCCGTCGCGCGACAACAGGTCGTCGTCGAAATGCGAGGCGCCGAAGATGTCGAGGCCCTGACGGTAGGTCAGTGTCGCAAGATTAGTGCCGCCGAAGCGATCCTGCAGCCGGTAGTCGGCGGTCAGGCTCGCGGTCCTGATATGGTCATTGTACCAGGGGCCGTAGAGGTCGTGCTCGGACACGTTGCTGAACGTCGTCGCCGCGGTCAGCGTGAGCGTGGAGGATTGCGACTGGAGCGGGACGATGCTGGCCCGTACCTCGAACGCCTCGGTCGTGGTGATGTCGCTGTCGAGGCGGCGGGCATCGCCCGGCCGAACCGCGCTGTACAGGACGGAAGCGCCGAGGCGCACGCCGTCGACGCCGACGGGCGCGTCATAGGACAGCCGCGCAAAGCCGAGCTGGCGTGGGTCGTTGGCAATGGTCGACAGGTTGACCGCCAGCGTGTCGCCGGGCGTGAGGTAGGAGTTGAACGCGCCGGTCGCGTAGGTCTGCCACGGGCCGACCGAGGATGATCCGAGATTGTCCAGGCCGAACGAGGAGAAGACGTGCCAGGTCTTCAAATAGACTGTGAGACGGAAGTGGCCGGTCGCGCCACCGATCTCCTCCAGCGCAGTATCGGTGATCCGGACGCCCGGCCTGCCGTTGATGAGGAAGAGCTGACGTTCGAGGGTGGGGAGGCGCGACGGCCGCTCGGCCAGAACCGGTCCGAGCATCGGCCTTACGCCGAATTGCTCGGCGCCGTCGCCTTTCAGCTCCGCCTGCACGATGGCGCCTTCGATCACCTGGATCCGGACGCGGCCGCCGGCAATGTCCTGCGGCGGGACGATGGCCCGGCTCAGATGGAAGCCGTCGGCGCGGTAGAGATCGCTGATCGCGCCGGCGATCGCGGCGAGATCCGCCTGCGAAACCTGCTTGCCGAGATAAGGCTGATAGACCGCGGCGATGCGATCTTGGGAGACGGCCTGGGCGCCGCTGACATTGACGCCGCGCAGCACGAATTGCGGCTTCGTATCCCCGCCGGTGTTCGGCTGTCCGACGCTCGGAAGCTGGACCGGAGGCCGGCTCAGCGATTCCCGCTCGCTTTGGTTATCGAAATATTTCTCGGACTGGCGCGGATCGAAACCGGGCTGGTTCGCCTGTTGTGCGAACCCCTGGGAAATTCCCGCAAAGATCGGTACCAGCACTGCCAATGCGGTAATGAGATGCCGCTGCTCGACGCACGTCGCGAATCTGCCTCCGTAGTTTGACGGAGACTTTGCGATGGGGCGGTAAGGGTTCGTTATCCGCATGATTTTTCATAGTTTTTTATGGTCAATGATTGGTTAATGCTGCCACTGCACTGGCCGCTTCCCGCTAAGCCTCTCTTGAGTGATTTCGGATTACCCCTCAGGGCCCGCGCGTAACGCGGACTGAGGATCGTCATGCTTGGCAGAATTGGAATGCGGTGTGCCTTCGTGGCGGCGCTGACCCTTGGAACGGCTTCCGGTGCGTTCGCCGCGGAGGATGGCGTCTGGTCGGTCAGCAAGGCCACCGGTGAGGTGTGGATCGCGACCGAGGGCGCGCAACCGGTGTCGCTGAATCGGGAAGAGACGCTCAAGCCTGGCAATACCATCCGCACCGGACGCAACGGCCGGGTGCTGCTCGTCCGCGGCGAGGAAACCATTCTGATCTCTCCCAACTCCGTGGTCGGCTTGCCGTCGGAGAAGAAGGAAGGGCTCACGACCACCATCATTCAGCGGGCGGGATCGATCCTGCTCGAGGTCGAGAAGCGCAACGTCAAGCATTTCGAGGTCGAGACGCCCTATCTCGCCGCCGTGGTCAAGGGAACGCAGTTCAGCGTCACCGTGGGAGCTGATAGCACCAAGGTCGGCGTGCTTCGCGGCCAGGTCGAAGTCTCCGACTTCAAGACGGGACAGATTGCCCAGGTCATGCCGGGACAAGCGGCCACCGTGTTTGAGCACGGCAAGCCCGGTCTCAGCTTGAGCGGCGCGGGGACGTTCAATCCTATCGAGCATGGCAAGCCGCGCGCCTCGACGATCGAGCGTGTCCCCGTCCCGAAATCGGGCCTGTCGGCGCCGCGCAATGCCGCGAGCGGCCATGCGATCCATGCGCTCGGTCCGATCGACAAGAGGACCAAGGCGGCTGGCGCGCCAAAGGCATCGCATCAGGCGGCTGGAGGTCATGTCTCCAAGGCCGGCGTCGTGCGCATCTCGAGCTCGCTCGGCGAGGTCAAGCTCAATGTCCACAAGGTCACGAACGGGCTCGCCCACGGCGCAGTGGCACCCGGACAGGTGCGCAACGCCAACGCCAGCACGGGTGCCGAGACGGTCTGGAGCGACAGCAAGTCCAGCACGGCAGCGTCCAACAGCGCCGTCCAGACTGCAGCGACGACAAGCGGTGCCGCAACGGCTGGCAGCAACTCGTCGAACCCAGGCGCAGCGATCGCGGCAGCTGCCGCCAACAACGGAAACGCCGGCAGCAACGGCAATTCCGGCAATGGCAACAACGGCAATGGCGCCGGCAACGGCAACAGCGGCGCCACCGGCAATGGCTGGGGCAACAATGGTAACGGCAATGGGAATGGCGGCTTCAACGGCAGCAATGGGCGTGGCCACAACAGACATTAAAGCGATTTTCTAGGGGATGAGGGGCGTACCTGCAGAAGCGGGTGCGCAGGAGGGTGGAGTGAAACGCTATCGGCCGCATATTCTCGTCGTGATCGCGCTTGCGATCGTGCTGTCCACGGGATGGCATGGTGCGCTTCGCAACGCGCTCACTGATCTGCGGTTCAGCTGGCAATCGCGTGCGGCCAGCGGCAATGTCGTCGTGGTGGCCATCGACGCACCGTCTATCGATCAGATCGGCGTGTGGCCGTGGCCGCGCCGGCTCCACGCGGAGCTGTTGCGCAGGCTCGAGGTGGCGGGCGCGGGGGACATCGCCTTCGACGTCGATTTCAGCACACCTTCGGATCCGGCTTCCGACGAGGCCTTCGTCCACGCCCTTCGCGAGGCCGGCGGCTCGACGATCCTGCCATCCTTCAAGCAGCCGACGCCGAATGGTGGCGCGGCCCACGTCAATCGTCCCCTGAAGCCGTTCAGCAACCAGTCGTGGCCGGCCGTCGTCAACGTCGCTGTCGAATCCGACGGACTCGTTCGCCGCTATCCGTTCGGCGAGAAGCTCGGCGATGCCTTGATGCCGTCGATGGCCGTGGTGCTGGCCGGGCAGGACGCTAACCGGCGGCCGCCCTTCTTGATCGACTTCAGCATTCGTGCGGCCTCCATTCCGAGCATCTCCTATGCCGACGTGCTGCGCGGCGATACTGCGGCTCTCGACAAGATGAGAGGCAAGAAAATCATCGTCGGCGCCACCGCGCTCGAGCTCGGCGACCGGTTCAGCGTTCCCAACGGCAAGCTCGTCTCGGGGCCGGTCCTGCAGGCGCTTGCGGCAGAATCGATCCTCCAGAGCCGGATGCTGCACTGGACATCCGATATCGGCATGATCCTGGGCCTGGGTCTGATCTGCCTGCTGATGATGTATTCGTGGCGCCGCCTCGCGCCAGGAATTCGCGTCGCAGTCCTGATCGCCTCCGGGGCTGCTATCGAGCTGGTCGCGGCCCTCGTGCAGGCAAGATGGCCCTTCGTCATCGACACATCGCTATTTCACATCGCGATCGTCGCCTATCTGGCTGCGATTGCGTTGGACGAAATCGATTTCCGTAGTCTCTTGGGGCGCATCGCCGAGAGCCGCTTTCACCGCATCGCGATGTCGCTCGGTGACGGTCTCGTCTGCACCGACGAGGATCACCGGATCACCGTCTGGAATCCCGGCGCCAGCGCGATCTTCGGCTACGCGCCGGCGGAGATGATCGGCCGTCCGTTCGAAACGCTGTGCGCCGTGCCGGCGGACGGTCATACAAGGCCGTCCATGCATGACGCCGCGCGCCAGGCGCTGCTGGTTCCGAGCGGAGCGGTCGTTGTCGAGTTCGAGGGCCGGCGCAAGAATGGTGAAACCTTCGCTGTCGAGGCGAGCTTCTCGGGCTGGCAGGGAACGGAGGGTTTTCAGTACGGTGCGATCCTGCGCGACATCTCGGTCCGCAAGCGCGAAGCAGAACGCGTCAAATATCTCGCCGAACATGATGCACTGACCGGCCTTGCCAATCGCAACACGCTGCATGCCGGCCTGGCCGGCATGGTAGCGGATGCGGAGCGACGGCCTCGCGAAGTCGCGTTGCTCGTCATCGGGCTCGACGGCTTCCAGGGCATCAACGACACGCTGGGGCATTCGGCGGGAGATCTGGTGCTGCAGGCGGTCGCCATTCGCCTGGAGGGCCGGGCCGGAGATGGGGCGATCGTCGCCCGGCTCGGCGGAGATGAATTCGCCATTGCGCGCGAAGCCGCGGATGGCGGTGAGCCGGTCGCGAAGTTCGCCGAGCGGATCGCGCGTGCATTCGAAACGCCGCTCGCGACGGGTACGCGCCAGCATCGTGTCAGGATCAGCATCGGCGTCGCGGTCTATGGCGAAGGCGGACAGGGTGCCGACGAACTTCTCAGCAATGCTCATCTGGCGTTGAGCAAGGCAAAGATGACGCGGCGCGGCAGCCATGTGATCTTTGAGGCTGCGATCAGGCAGGAGCTGGAGAACCGGCTGACGCTGGAGAGCGCGTTGGCGCTTGCGGCGGATCGCGGCGAGTTTGAGCTGTTCTACCAGCCCCAGGTCCGTCTGATCGACGGCAGCCTTGTCGGGGCCGAAGCGCTTATCCGTTGGCGGCATCCCGTGCGCGGCTACGTCTCGCCCGGAGAGTTCATGCCGGTGGTCAACACTTCCGCACTGTCAGAGCGGATCGCGAACTGGGTGATGGAGACCGCCTGCCGTCAGGCGCGCGTCTGGGAGCTGTCCGGCAACGGCGTGCGCGTCGCGATCAACCTGTCGCCCTCGCAGCTTCACTCCGGCGATCTCGCGCATTCGGTCGCGGCGTTGCTCGAAGCGACGGGGCTTAACCCGTCACTGCTCGAAATCGAGGTGACCGAAGACATCCTGATCCATGACGAACGCCGCGTGCTCGACATGTTCAAGCGAATTCAGGAGCTCGGGGTGCGCGTCCTGTTCGACGATTTCGGCACCGGTTATGCGAGCCTCAGCTATCTGAAGAAGTTTCCGCTCGACGGTCTCAAGATCGACCGGTCGTTCGTGCTCGATCTGCTCGCCGATTCCGACGATGCCGCGATCGTCGGCTCGACCATCGGCCTCAGCAAACAGCTCGGCCTCACGGTCGTGGCTGAAGGCATCGAGAACCGCGCGACTGCCGACTTTCTGGTCAGCATGGGATGCGCAGAAGGGCAGGGCTATTTCTTCGGCCGCCCGATGCCGGCCGAGGCATTTGAAAAGCAATTCCTGGCGGCCGAGCTCGACGCGGTCAGCGCTGCCTGAGCAGGGCGGCTTCGTTCTATCGCCGCCGCGCGACCGCGACCCCGAAGAGGAAAGCGACGAACAGGCTCGCAAGCGGCGCCTCGCGCGTGATCGCTGCTACCGTCGCGAGCGCCCCGCCGGGCTTTCGTGCTTGCTCGATTGCAGAGGTGAGACGATCGACGGCTGCGTGCAGGCCTCCGGCGACTTCACCCACCGTGCGGGAGACGTCCGCCGCGGTATCGATGGCACGTTCGGCCATGCCGGGTTGCGAGGTGGATTGCGGTATCTCCGTGCTCAAGTGCGCGACCTCCAGACCTGACGATGGGCCGGCACCTTTGGCTATCCGCGCGAGCGCTCGTTCTGAACAGCGGGTCTTGATGACCTTTGGCTATCCGCGACAGGCGCCGTGGTTTACGGCGGGTGCCGGCCTTGGATGGGCAATTCAGCGCGCGGGATTTTGTTCCGGACGACAGGACGACCACGCGGATCTTCCCCGGGAAACGACGGGTGCGAATCTCTGTTAGGCTGGCGGTGGCTTGCTGATGTCAGGAGACAGCCGTGACCGATCGGACCATGACGGATCGAGGCCGGCACATCGCCTTGCTCGGCGCTCCCATCGACATGGGGGCTTCGCAGCGCGGCACCTTGATGGGCCCCGCAGCGCTGCGCACCGCGGGCCTTGCGACAGTGCTTGAAAGTCTGGATTTCGAGGTCGTCGACTACGGCGATCTTTCCGTGGCCGAAGTCGGGGACCTCACCGACAGGCCGCCGGAAAGCGCCAATCACTACCGCGAGATCCAGCGCTGGACGCGCGTTCTGAGCCGCAAAGGCTATGAGATTGCGAAGACCGGCGCGCTCCCGATCTTTCTCGGCGGCGATCACACGCTGTCCATGGGATCGGTCAATGCCATGGCGCGTCATTGGCAGGAGCGGGGACGCGAGCTGTTCGTGCTCTGGCTCGATGCCCATGCCGACTACAACACGCCGCAAACGACGATCACTGCGAACATGCACGGCATGTCGGCCGCGTTCCTGTGTGCTGAGCCCGGCCTTGACGGCCTGCTCGGCGACGATCCGCGCGCTTCGATTACCCCTGACAGGCTCGATTTGTTCGGTGCGCGCTCGATCGACAAGCTCGAGAACGAATTGATGCGCGCGCGCCGGATCAGGGTCGTCGACATGCGCCAGATCGACGAGTTCGGCGTCGCCGTCTTGATCCGGCGCGTCATCGAGCGGGTCAAGGCGAGCAACGGCGTGCTGCATGTCAGCTTCGATGTCGATTTCCTCGATCCGTGCGTGGCGCCGGGCGTCGGCACCACGGTGCCGGGTGGAGCGACCTATCGTGAAGCACACCTGATCATGGAGCTGTTGCACGATTCCGGCGTGGTCGGATCGGTCGACATCGTCGAGCTCAATCCCTTCCTGGACGAGCGTGGCCGGACCGCGCGTACGGCGGTCGAGCTGATCGGCAGCCTGTTCGGCCAGCAGATCACCGACCGACCGACGCCGAGCAACGCGATCGCTCCGGGCGAGTGATGCCGTCGACCTGGAACCAATCGAGCTTCTTGCCGCGGACCTCGCGCCTTCAAAATTGGGCCGGAACATTCCCTCGATTGCCAAGTTTTCCCGGTGCTCTTCCCCAAGGGCGACCCCGTATGGCCTCAGCTCGAACGCCCCCGATATCCCCGCGAGCTGAGGCCTTTTTCTGCTCCGGCAGATTGGATATCGATGGTGCACGCAGTTCTCTCTCCTTCGGGGCGCATCGGTATGTTTTGTCAGAGAGATCGGCTGGTGACCCGGCCGGAACTTTGCCGACATAACACGTTCCCGATGCGCGGGCGCGAACGTAGGCGGACACCATGAAATGGATGCTTGTGGTCCTCGTGGGTGGCGTCGCCCCCGTCAATACCGATCTCGTATTCGACAAGTTCAGTGACTGCCTGTCCGCCGAAGCGCAAATGCGACAGCACTACGCCGATGCGTTCGATGCCTGGGACCGTGTGGCCGCAGCGAGAATCGACCGCCGTAGCGACTACAGGAAAGCCCGCGATCTCGAGGCGAAAAGACTGCTGAGCAACATAGGCACCTGTGTGCCACACGGCGGAGGAGATTCTATTGCGCCGGCGGAGCAGCCCAAGCCGCCCGCCGCACCTTCGCAGCAACCCGCTGCGCCGCCGCCGCCGGCGGTGCGACCTTAGCGAACGCCGACCGATTGCCTTCAGCCAAATTCCGGCCTGCGAGGTCGCAGCGGATCGGGAAAAAGTGGCAATCTCTTGGAACCTTGTCACCAATTCGCGGGTTCTCGCAGCGCCGCGTCCTGCGGTGAGGAGATACCCATGAAGAAGATGATGCTGACGTGCGCGGCTGCTGCGCTGATCTCGACCGGCGCGCTGGCGCAGTCGACCGTTGTCACCACCACCGGCACCGGCCATGCCGCCGCCGTGCAGATCGAGCCGGAATACCGCACGAAGATCCGTACCTACGTGACCGAACACAAGGTGCGCCCGGTGCAGACCCGAGAGAAAATCGTGGTCGGCCAGCCGGTGCCGCGCGAGGTCGAGCTCGAGGCCGTGCCCGCCGATTGGGGCCCCTCGCTCACCAGGTATCGTTACGTCTACTCGGGCGAACGCGTGATGCTGGTCGATCCGTCGACGCGCACGGTCGTCCAAGAGATCGACTAAGTCCCGGGAGGCGGGTCGCTGAGCAGGCGGCCCGCCTCCCGCAACCACGGCCCCGCCCAATACCTTCCCCTTATTCTTGTTTGCGAGCGGCTGTCATGCCGATCATTCGATACTTCGTCTTCGTCGGCGGGGTCCTGCTGACCTTGCTGCTCGCTGCCGACCGGTATTTGCCGGCTCCGGGCGAGCCTGCAGCGACGGCAGATCATGACAGAACCATCATCCGGATCGCATCGGCAAGGATGCTACCGGAGAAGATCGTATTCGATACGCGGCCGCGCGCCGAGATGCTTGAGATCGCGCAGGCCGATCCGATTTCTGAAGAACCGCGGCAGCAAATCCGTGAAGCCATGGCCGCCATGCCTGCAGCACCCTCCGGCCAGATCAAGAAAGAACCGGCCCTCCGCGTCTCCGCACGTACGCATCCGAAGCGCTCGGCCAAATCATCGAAACGGACACCCGAGCGACGGCTTGCCTTCGAGCGGCACGACCCGTCTTCCGGCGGATGGTGGTGAGCGGAAAACTTCGCAAAGGAAAAGGCCGCGCCCGTTCGGAGCCCGGCCTTCTTTGCAGATGGGAAGAGCGCGAAAGCGATGCCGAAGAACTCGCCAGCTTCGGGATAGCCTACCTGCACCGGCTTCCCAAGGACGAATGTTGACGACATGAGGATGCTCGTTGCCCGCGTGGCCCGCGGAAGCACAAGGCCGAGTTGGACGCTGCTGGCGATTTCCTTTCTCGTCTCGGCGGTGATCGTGATCGCCTTGCGCATCATGTTCGGGAGCTAGATCGGATCGCCGGGCTTGCGGCTCCGCTCCCGGAGTACCCAACCGGGAACAAGTGGAATATCCAGGCGTTGGCGGCCATGCATCCATCTGGATGCTGACTCACTGGAGGAGACGATGATGAAAATTACTTTCGCCGCGGCTCTGATCAGCAGCGCTCTGATCGGCGGCGCTGCGTTCGCGCAATCCACGCCGCCGGCTGATCGAGCGGCTCCGGCTGCTACCGCACAGCCGGCCGATAAGATGATGCTCAAGGACAATTGGCGCGCCTCGAAGCTCATGGGTCTGAACGTCTATAACGAAGCCAACGAGAAGCTCGGCGACATCAACGAACTGCTCGTCGACAAGAGCGGCAAGATCAACGCAGTGGTGATCGGCATCGGCGGCTTCCTGGGAATGGGCGAGCACGATATCGCCGTTTCGATGGACAAACTGAAGTTCGTGGAAGAGCCGGTCCGGACCAGCTCGACCAGCACTTCGACCACCCCGCGCGAGACGACGACCGGCGCGGCTTCGACCAACGCCACGACCCGCAACACCAATGATTGGGTCCCCGATCACGCCGTCATGAGCGGAAACAAGGAGCAGCTGAAGGCACTCCCGCAGTTCAAATATTCGGACTACAACTGACAGGACGAAACGTTATCGAGATCGAGGGCCTCCATTTGGAGGCCCTTTTCATGCCGACCCACCATCGGGGCCGCCTGCTGCGGCGCTTCACACTCAGCCACGTGATATTATTCACTCGGTTCGGCAATGCGGTGCCGGGCCGGGTCGATTTCCCGACCGCAGGATCGTGGCCTCTGCAGGGTGGAACCGCCCGTCCCCAAGGGGGCGGGGGAACCGGGAGGGGCGCCATTGAATTAACCCTGCATGAGGACAACAGCGGATCTTTCGATGACAAACACTCGTTTCGCGAGCTCCATTTCTGCCGCCCTCCGCCATCCCGGTGTGATCGCGCTGATCGTGGCTGGCGTGACGATTGCGGCAATGCTGATTGTCGATCACGGCCCCTGGAGCCGCGCCAAGACCCAGCCGGCCCATATTGCGATGTATGCGACCACGGGAGAAGCGGCACGGGCGGCTGGTGCTGCGGTACTCCCGACCAAACCGAAATCGCCGATCGAGCCGTCGCGGCCGGGGCCCAAGACGTCGCCGACCGTCAACCCCGTGACGCCGTAACTTCGCTGCTCACGATGGAGCCGCCTCGCAGATCTCGGTGGCGTTGTCGCCGCTCTAGCCTCGACCGATCACCGACGAGCCGAGCAGAGCGAGCACGGCCAGCGCCATCAGCGCGGTGCCGAGCCAGCCCAGCGCGATCAGCCATGACCGGGCCCTGAAGCGGCCCATGATCGCGCGGCTCGACACGATCAGCATCATCATCGCCATGATGGGCACGGCGACGATGCCGTTGAGCACCGCGCTCCACACCAGCATGTGGATGGAGTCGATGCCGGTGAAGCCGAGGCCGAAGCCGATGAGCGTTGCCGCGGCGATGATGGTGTAGAAGCCGACCGCTTCATCGGGCTTGGCCTCCAGCGTGGCGCGCCAGCCGAAGATCTCTGCGACGCCATAAGCGGCCGAGCCCGCCAGCACGGGGATGGCGAGCAGGCCGGTGCCGATGATGCCGAGCGCGAACAGCGCGAAGGTGAAGTCGCCGGCGAGCGGCCGCAGCGCTTCGGCCGCCTCCGTCGCCGAACCGATGCTGGTAACGCCGTTGGCGTGCAGGACCGATGCGGTGGTGAGGATGATGAAGAAGGCGATGCCGTTGGACAGCAGCATGCCGGAGATGGTGTCGGCCCTGATGCGCGCGAGCTCCGGGCCGGCGCCGCGCTTGACGTCGCGAAGCGGCTTGTCGCGCTTGCCCTGGTTCATCTCCTCGACCTCCTGCGAGGCCTGCCAGAAGAACAGATAGGGGCTGATGGTGGTGCCGAGCACGGCGACGACCATCAGAAAATAGTCGGCGCTGACATTGGCCTTCGGCCACACCGCGGCGAGCAGCGCCGTGCTCCACGGGATCTCGACGGTGAAGGCGGTCGCGACATAGGCGAACAGCGCCAGGGTGAGGAATTTCAGCACCGGCGAATAGCGGCGATAGGGCAGGAAGACCTGGAGCAGGGTCGAGCCCGCCGCGAAGATCAGCGCGTGCTCGTGGTTGAGGCCGCCGATGACCAGCGAAAGCGCCTCGGCCATCGCGGCGATGTCGGCGGCGATGTTGAACGTGTTGGCGGCAACGAGCATGGCGACGAGCGCCAGCACCGCCCAGCGCGGCGCGATCTGCATGACGTTGGCGGCGAGCCCCTTGCCGGTGACGCGGCCGATCTGCGCGCTGACGAGCTGGATGGCGATCATGAACGGCGTGGTCAGAAACACCGTCCACAGCAGCCCGTAGCCGAATTGCGCGCCGGCTTGCGAATAAGTCGCGATGCCTGAAGGATCGTCGTCGGCAGCTCCGGTGATGAGGCCCGGCCCCAGCCTTTGCAGCAGCGTCGGCGCGGATTTCGTCGGCGTGAGAGCGCTGTCGCTACTCATGAAGGGGGACCTCGTCGGGGCGGGTGCTTTTATGCAAATGCTAATCGGGAAACGAAAGTTCCTCGCCGCGCGGGCGTCCTATCGATTTCTGATAATGCTAAGTCGACTTGACTGTCGGGCAAAACAGGTGTAGATTGCCATCATCGCAAAAATTCCCGCATCCCAGATTCTCGCAAGTTAGTCCGCGAGGCTGCTTGTGTCGGCGGCGGGACTTTGAACGTTGGGGATGAAGGACGTCGGCCGCGCTACTTGACGCTGACGAACATGCCCCATGCGGCGGCCAGCGCCGCTCCGGAAAAGACGATCAGCGGGTTATCGCAGAACGCGCCGCCATAGCTGCACATGGTGACGCCCAACGAGCCGATCTCATGATGGCTCGCGGAGTAGAACAGTCCCGACAGCACCAGCAATGCAGCGGCGACGTAGTACATGGCAATCTCTCCGACGCTTTCCCGATTGCATTCGCGCAAGCACATGTCCCAGCATGGCGCGAAGAGATTGCATCCTGCCGAATTCGGTAGGTTGCATTTGAGTCAAATGTCGGAAAACGGACGGATCGCCTTGTTCCGGAGCAGGAACAGGCATTCATTAGTGCGGTGCACCTTGCTGAATGTAAGTGCGCGCCCCCGCCGGAATTGCCAGAATTTCCCGCTGGTCCAGCGCTGGGCCAAATTATGAAATACCGAAAACGTGGAGGCTGACAATGCATCCGTTTGGCTGCGCACACGATGTCGCACTTCTTCATGAACGAGTTGAAGTGCTAGTTTTACAACTCGCCGCGCTGGAAGAATTGCGCATGCGCGTGCTTGTAGCCGAGCAGGTGATGAAGAGAACTGGAGCAGACCCACGCGGTGAAGCGCCTCAACAACCGCCAACCGAAGCGCGGTGGAGTGGCAGGAAACGTCTCGCGATTGCTACTGCCGAACCGATGCGTAGCCTCGTATGAAGATCGGCTCTCGGCAAGAAAAAGGCCCCGCATGGCGGGGCCTTTATCGTGTGTGTGGAGACCTATCGCCGCGTGCCCACGCCGTAGAGCTCGCGCTCGCGGCCGATGTCCTCGGGAGACAGGGGCGGGCTTGCGGCATCGAAGTCGGTCCAGCCGGCTTTCTGCCAGGCCGCGCTGCGATCCTGAAGGTTCACGGACTTATCGTGGAGAAGCGCATCGAGGCGTGAGCGGTCCTGGTCGGGCACCCTTGCGGACACCAGCGTGCCGCCGCGGCGAATGCCCTCGGCATAGCGCGAGGCATCTTCCCTGGAGACGCCGGCCTGCGTCAGGGCGCCGACGATGCCGCCCGTGGCCGCGCCGGCAGCCGCGCCGACAGCGGTCGAGGCGAGCCAGCCTGCCGCGACGACCGGCCCGAGGCCGGGGATTGCCAGCAGGCCGAGCCCGGCGAGCAGGCCGGCTGCGCCGCCGAGGCCGGCGCCGATGCCGGCTCCGGTCCCGGCGCCTTCAGCGCGATCGTCGACGCCGTCGCGATCGCGGTCGACCTTGCCGGACCGCGAACCGTACCAATTGTCCGAATTGTTGGCGACGATGCTGATATCGGAATGCGGCACGCCGGCGCCTTCGAGCCGGGTCACGGCACGTTCGGCATCGGAGTAATTGTCGTAAAGACGTGAGATGGTGACTGTCATTGTTCGGTCTCCTCGTGATTGCTTGTTACTTGGTGGGGTTCACGTTGCCCTGGAAGTCGACGCTGACGTCGCTCTTGCTGCCGGCCTTGTCGGCCTTGCCGCGCCAGACGCCTTCGTTGTCCTTGTGCAGGCCGGAGACGTTGGAATAACCGGCATCCTCGATCCGCGATTTGGCCTGCCCCTCGGTGAAGCTGTTGCGGCCGGCGACCGGCTTGTTCGAGTTGTTCTGGTCCGAGCTGTTGACGGCGTTGTTGCCCGGCCCACTCTGGGCAGGCTGCGATTGCGCGCTGGCGGGCACCGCTCCGAGCAGCAGCATGGTCGTGGCAAGTAGAGTAAGACGTCGCATTTTTTTGTCCTCCAGCAGGTGAAAGTGCCGGCGACAACAAGTGAGATTCGAATTGGTTGCTTCCGTTTGCAGATGCCGAGTGCCGCAGCCTGTCTCGCGCGAAATGTGCGTGTGCATCGAACCAGATTAGGAACGTCTGCCAGTTTGTCCCGTTTATGCGCGCCGTGCGGATGCCGTTGGCAGATTTATTTCAGCCGCCGCATCAACTGATACGGCACGAAGGCGTGAGGGGCGGATGATGGCCGGAGCGCGCGCGTTGAGTTGGCGCGCTGGCGGCCCCGGCATTTTCGCTCCCCGCGTCCAGCCCCGGAGGTGCCTGGGGTCGCTCCCATGCGGCTTAACTGGTTTTTCGCCTTCGGAACTTCAACTGCTCCGGCCCATTGTCGCCGGGAAATCGAGACGGCTCCCATCATGCAATCTGACTACCCGCTGCTGAAGAAATGGACGGCGCAAGACCACGAGCGATTGAAGGCATTGGCCGAAGCAGGCCGGCGGCCGGACGAGATTGCAAGCGAGCTCAATCGAAGCGAAGCGGCGGTGAGAGTGCGTGCCTGGCAGCACGGCATCGCCTTGCGGCTTGTCATTCAGAGGCGCAAGCCTGTGAAATCGGCTAGTTCGAAGGCCCGGATGTGATTGAACGGCGGCCACGTCACTTCGACGATTGTGCGTCGGCTTGCGTCCTGGCGGGCTCCCAAGGTGCGGGAAGGATGACGCGGATCGGACGAGCCTCAGCGGAGCCTTGACCAGCAGGCCGGGCTTGATCCCCGGCGGGTTCGGCCAGAGCCACGGACAAGAGTGCAATCAGCATCGCCAGCGAAGTCGTGACAAGTCTCATATCCAGCATCGACGCCTCCAGTTTTCGCACCAACGCTGGCGGCGGCTGTCGGTTCAGGCACGATCGGGAACAAGTGGTAATTTTGTATGTTTGAAGAAGACAGATCCGGATGACCGGACTGCTGGAGGAGGACACGATGAACATCAAGACCATCATTGCCGCTGCCGTGTTGACGTCATTTGCGGCTCCCGCATTCGCGCAGTCGTTCTACGTGGTGCAGGACGTCAAGACCAAGAAGTGCACGATCACGGAGGCGAAGCCGACGACCACGGAAACGACCGTCGTCAGCGGTGACACCGTGTACAAGACCAGGACTGAAGCCGAGGCCGGCATGAAGACCGTCAAGGTCTGCACGTCGAACTGAGAAGGACAGATGCCTGTACTTTTGCTTTGGCCGTCCCGGCCGTGATCGTGCTCGGTAGCGGCGTTTATCTGATTGGCCACATGCACTGAGAATGGATGCCGAGGGGGCCTGGCGCGTCCACGGCCCCCTTGCGAGTGAGGTTGCGAAAGCGTCAAGCAAAAGCCCGCGTGGAGCGATCCGCGCGGGCTTATTGTATGTGACGCCTCGTCCGCTTGCCGCGCAGACGACCTCGCGGTGACCATGTTCAATTCTGTACACAAGCAGGCGGCACCCCGAGCCCCCCGTCCGACGAAACACGGCTGAAACATTGCTGAAACCAGATCGTCCTGAACTCCGCGCCCGCTCGTCCCGACCAACGGAGCGAAGAGGAGAGACAGTCATGATCCAGATCGGTTCGAAGGAAGAAGTCGCGTTCCTGCTGGCGCTGTTCGGCACCCACACCCAGCCGGTGCAGCGGCCGAAGCCGAAATCGCAGCAAAGGTGAGAGGCTGAACCCATGCCAGGTTTGGCCGAATGCCAGAGCCTGCTCAGGCTCCTGATCGCCAGGGGCGATCCCAAGGCCATCCCGCTCGCCAAAGGTGCCATCGATCAGTATCTAAACACGGCGCCGCTCAGCGCCCGCGGGCGCGGCTTGCGCGTGCTCCAGCGCGACGCACTGGACCAGCACGATGTCGCGGTCGGCGTGCAGCGCTCGTTCGCCGAGACGGTGGATGCCTATATCGAGCACAAGCTTGCGGAGGAATAGGGGCTGCGCAGCCAGGCAAAGTCCCCGTCCTGCCGGATCGACCTCGGCGGCGTTCCCGGAACCCGTTGATCCCAAGCGAATTTTTCGTCGCATTTGGAAACCTTTGCCCGTCCCGGGCCTATTAGGGCAAAGGATGCAACGATGCCGCGTTATTACTTCGACCTTCGCGACCACCAGGGAATTGCGCTCGACGAGGAAGGGCTGGAATTGGCCAGCCCGCGCGCCGTTCGGGCCGAGGCCGCCAAGTCGCTTGCCGACATGGCGCGCGATGCCGTCATCTCCGCGCCGCCCACGGGCGGTAGGCAGACGATGGCGATCGACGTTCGCGACGCCAGCGGTCCCGTCATGCAGCTGACATTCTGGTTCGAGATCGAGACTCCGACCTCGCGATCGCCATCACGCGATCATTGACGCGTCAACGCGTCCGGCGGCGACGGCTCGGGATCCAGCACGGCGATCTTCCGGCCGAGCTGCCACACCTCGACCTTGCCGTGACGGGTGTACTGTCGTGCGAAGCTGAGAGCGGAGGAATCCGACGGAGCCTCGAACGCTTCGGCGGAGCGGAAGACCCCGTTCTCGCCGACGAGATAAGCGCGATATTGCTGCATCATGTCGGTGCCCTCAGGCCGGGGGAGCGCAGCCAGGCCTCGATCTGCATGGCCGTTTCGTCCTGCCGCGCCCGGCGCAGCAGCATCTCCCGGCGGCGCCCCGGCGCGAGCGCGCGCGCTTCCTCGCGACAGCGCGTGGCTTCGTCGGCGAGTCTTTCGCTGAGAGTCCTGGTCTGTTTGAAACGACGCCGCGTCAGCATGGCGCATCTCCCTGTTCGCGGAGGCGGGAGCGCAAACTGGCGTTCTCATCACCGATAAATGCCACGAGCCTTGCGGTGATGAATTAACGCTACGCCGCCGGCGGCGCCGAGTCTGTATCATTTGGTATGTCCGCAAATTAAATTTTCGGGTGCAAGTTCAGTCATTTGAGCCACTTACTCATCTTGAGTGCGACACGAGAGCTAAGTTCACTTTTGAACCAAAGCGACCTCTGGTCGTTTGCAAGACATCACCGGCCAAGGATTTGTCCGTAGGCGTCGGTGGCCGAGAGACCCAGCGTGCTCCCGCCTGCAAAGCGAAGGAGCATACCGATGCGGGTTTATCGGCCGTTGCCTGCCGATCATGAGCAGGCAGAATACATGCGACAGCTTTTGCGCGAGGCCCGCGAGCTGCTGAACCAGTCGCCGCCCGATACGTTTCTGGGACGCAAGACAACAAAGGCGCCTCCGAAAAAGCAGGAGCCGGACGCGGATACCGGCTGACGCGTGGGTGCTTGTCGAATCCGGCCACTGATGCCCGCTCTGAATTTACTTCCGCTTCCGGCGGCACAATGGACATCGCTGGACTTGCTGTCGGTCTGGTCCCGTCGCGAATGACCCAACTGAGACATTGGCGCTGAGCTTCTGTCCCGCGTTTTGCGTTCAGGACCACGGCGGCTCTTCGCTCGCCCCGGCTGCCTCGTGGCGGATCGTGACATCCGCCGAACGCAACCCGGTCAGCAATACAGTTCTGACAGAGGCAGCATCAAATCCAATATCCTTGGCATTTGGCGGATGTGCCTCGCTGTTCTTCAATCGGAGTGCAAGGTGCAATTGCTCGCAAAGGTGCTGAACGACGAGATTGACCTGATCGTCAGTCATGATCGGCTTCTCCTGCGGCCATTCTGCTACAAAACCAGGTAGCGCACTTGATCGGACGGTATGCGGTTGGACCGCCCATGGGATCACCCTGGGCGATGACCATGTGCGGATGAATGAGACGCATTCCGTTCGCTACAACGCGAAGGGTTCGAAATTCGACGACATCAGCAAGAGGGCGGCGCTCCCACGCAACTGGCGGCGCTTGCGGCTACTTTATGCCCGAGGGCCCATTGGGCTCCATGTGGACCAAAACCTCGCCGGTCGTGATTTCGGGAACTCCAAGATCGAGGTCTGGCAGACTTGCCTGAACAAACGCGAGTATCTTGGCATTCGCTGCATTGGCGCTTTCGCAGTCGTCAAATATCATCACAGCGATACCAACACCGTCGCCCGCATCCAGCACATAGTAAGATTTGAATCCGTGCGATTGCCTCAGGATCTCGCCGACGCCGCTCCTGGCGCGGCGAGCAGCGTCCGCGACCGAACGAACCTTGGCGTACTTGCGAATGACCATGTACATGGCGCCACCACGCGCTACACGCCCCCACGCATCAAAGCACATCGGCCCTGGTTGGACTAGGGCCTCCTCCGGATGGGTCACACCGACCGTTGGGCCCGCGCAACGCGCCTTTCCAATCAGCCATCCTCGCCCCGCAAGTGGGGGCCGAGGTGCCGAGGCTCAGGAGCCCTCGAACTTGAACGACACGTTGAGCTTGGCGCGATAGGCCTCAACTTTTCCGTTCTCATCCAGTTGCATGTCGAGCTTGATGACCTCTGCAACGCGAAGATCCCGGAGAGATTTCGCTGCTTGCTCGACCGCATTGGCGGCCGCCTTCTCCCACGAGTCGCTGCTGGTACCGACCAGTTCTATGACCTTGTAGACGCTATCAGCCATGTCGTCCTCCTGTTCGGTATGACCCAGGAAATCTAGCATCAGGATCTCGACGCTGATACCGTTTCGGGCGGAGCCGAGAAGGGACAAACTGCTGGCGGAGGGGCGGCTCTTGGCTCCGAATGAACTGCCGGACCGACGCCGTCGTGTGTCCGCTCATGGCGGATCGACGGAAATGCGTCCGATTGGCTGTCTCTTTTCAGTCTGCCCCGGACCGGAAGGCAGCACGATCCGAGCGCGAAAGATGGCCCCAAGGACGCTCTGGCTCGCACGCGAACCATCTCGGTCACCTGCCTCGCCGAAAAAGGGGTAAAGTGCCCCAGGGCTCACATCCGAGGAGCAACAACATGACCCTACTCCCCGAGCTCGTTCCCGCCAGGATCGACTGGCATGTCTTCGCGGTGATGGGCAACGCGATGCCGCCTCGAGATCCTGATGACGACGGAGAAGATGACGACGAAGAGGATGAGGACGAAGAGCAAGACGAGGAGGAGAACCAAACCGACGAATCGCCGGTCGTGCGCGAGCCGGACGAAGACTAAGCGGGATGCTTGGAGATAGCTTGAGCTTCGGTGAGTGGGAGCCCTGCCTGCGTGCGGCGCGCTGGTGCGTCCGGCGGCTTTCAAGGTCGGTCTAATTCCGAGAGCCGCGGATAGACGCTGAATGGACCGAGTTTCCGGCGCAGCACTATCGGCCTTCACGGGTAGAGGAGGTGAGCATGACCCTCATATGGCTTGGTGTGCTGCTTGTTTTCGGCGGCATACTCCAGATGGCGTTTCAGCCCATCTGGCGAGGCCGATTCAGCGGTGGAAGGTGGCTTCGCTCCGGGCGTGACACGCTGGAGCCTGAAAGGCCGGGTGGCGGCTTCGGCATCAAATCGAACTGGCCTGGACTTGTGATGGTCGCACTTGGCGGCACTTTCTTGCTGGCCGGAGCTGCCATCTGAGTTGAATGTCTCGCGAGCGTCGTCCGTTATCTGGCCGCGCCAATGTGCTGGAGCCGTGTCTCGTCCTCAACCCCATCGCGTCATTTTCGCTGCGATGAGATATTTGATCGCGACCAGAGCACAGCGGACTCTCGCGGGCCATTGACTGGGCCGCTTTATAGGGTTCGGCCCAAGCCACGACCCTCGGAAACAGGCCAACGCCTCGCGTTGCAGCGCGGCGTCCGCGCGCCGGCTCAGGCGTGAAGCGCAAGGTGGAGGAATTGGTTGAAGGCGCTCGCCTGGTAACCGGCGAACGCCTCGCCATTGACGAAGCCGCGCTTGCGGTACAGCGCCAGCGCCGGCTCGAACGCCGGGCCGCTTCCGGTCTCCAGGCTCAGCCGGGTCAACCCGCGCGCCTTGGCCTCGCGCACGATGTGGTCCAGCAGCAGCGCCGCGACGCCGCGGCGCAGATGATCGGGGTGGGTCCGCATCGACTTCACCTCGGCGCCACCATTGCCCAGCTCCTTCAGCGCGCCGATGCCGACGACGTCGTCGCCCTCGCGCACCGACCACACGGTGACCCCGGGCACCTGCAGCCCCGACAGGTCGAGCGCGAACACGTGGCCCGGCGGCGAGCTCGCATGCATGCCGGCGAGATGAAGCGCGAGCAAGCGGCGGGTCGGTTCAGAGGTGAGATCGTCGGGGTGGATTGAGAACATGGGGACCGTTTGGGAGCTGTGCCGCCACTCGGATTGCGCCCGCACAATATGAAACACAGACGCGCTGGTCGACAATGTTCCCGTTGTTCTAGACGCTTCGGAGGATCCGCCAAAGCGCCGACACAAATTTCAAGAGTGGCCGGGATGACGCATCGTCCTGTCGATCCGGCGCGGCCGATGGTGCGGCGCTGTCCAATTCGGTCAGCCGCTCCACCATGCCTTCCAGTCGCAACGGTAGCGGGGCGAGATCGTCCGTGAGGGTGCCGCGAAGTCGCTCACCAATTTCGTTGCAGATCGCCCGGCGATGCTCCACGGGCGCGGTCGAAGGGGTATCTGCCATGGCTGCCACCGTTGGCCTTGACGTGCACCGCCTCCTTGCCGTGCACGGATATCCTGCCGCCACCGTAGTAACGAGCGACACGCCACCTTGATCCCGGCTTCGCACAAATACCGCTGCTCCGAACGTCCAAAGTTCTCAGGTCGCCAACCGGGTTCCCATGCTATCATGTTCGCCCGCGTGGGCTTAGGAGGCAAGAAATGTCTACCTACCTGCGATTACAAACCGTCGATTTAAAGCCGGAAATGGTCAGCCGCATCACCGCAGCTTACGAGCAGGCGCTCCATACGCTTTGTGTCCAGGATCGCGACGACCCGCTCACGGAAATGGTCGCAAGCAAGATCATCAAGATCGCGCAAACGGAGGTCCTTGCCCCGGCACAAATTGCGGCTTTGGCGATCAAGGAACTCGAAATGCGTTAGGCATCTTTGCTTAACGCGCTTGGAACTGAAACATTCCCGACTTCGGCAGGTTAGCTATTAGGCTTCGGGGCTTCGCAATATGCGAGGCACGCTATGACGCCTCTACCACCGGGCGAAGCAATTCTCACTGTCGGCATCATGAGCCTCACTGTCCTAATCGAGGTTGCGCTTTTCGCCTCGATCGGGATGTTCTGATAGACGCGCGCGGCGGGTTGGCCGGGAGGACAACTCAATCCCGGCCAAAATTTAATCCCGGCCAAAATTTTTGCATCGTTCCCGCAACCACGGACCTACCCGCAACGGAACCAATTTTCATCGAACACAATTGTCTTGTCGTCCGCGATGGGAGGATCATCGCCATGAGGATCAAATATCTCTCCGCGATTGTAATAGCTGTTCTTGCCGCTGGTACCGGGATGGCCGTCAATTCTCTCGGTTCGCTGCCTACCGAAACGCAGTCCACGCCGAACATGCAAGTGGCAGACCGACTAGCTGCCTCGGTTGATCCATTCTTGCTTCGGTACGGTGGCTAATAGGCGGCGTTGCAGCCAACGGTGCTTGCATCCATTGGTAATTCATTTCGCGCTGTGGTTGGATTTTTATTCGCGCAGCAGCGATCTTGAGTTGTTTGACGAAGTTTTCGATCTTTACCTGATCCATCAGCAGGGCTGGGAAGGCGCCGCTGAGCACATCAGCCAGCCCGCTCGCATCGCTTGGAAATCCATGTGCGCCACCAGCGAAGGCAAGGAGAAGGGCGGAAGGTGGTGCAAACGCGCTATTTGGGGCAATGCACTTCCAGCGTTCAAGCGTACTTGGAAATCGGTGGACAACGTGACTTCAGAGGCGTTCGTCGGTATGTAGCGCGGCCGGGTCGCCGAATTTTACACGAAACATGTGGCGACTGCCGCTGCGGCGGCAAGCCAATAAATTCGATTTCGGCAGGCCCTGCCAACGCTTGCGGGCTAGACCAAGTCCGCTCATGGCCCTGAGCCGAACAACGAACGCGCCGTCGCCACGTCTCCGCTGTTTGAGGGAGATCTGACCTTGCGCGATGAGACGTGGTGAGCAGCTTTTGACCCGAGCCGACGTTTGGCAATCCGCGTGCGGGAACGTCGAACAGCTCGCTGCAAACAGACGGGATGGCCCGCAGTTCAATGCAGCCTCACCCCTTCCATCCGGCCTTACCCAGACCGTCGACGAGATGCGCGTGGTCTTCTGGACGAAACCACGGAGCTCTGTTGCGGACATACATATCTAATGCCCCCGGTGCGCGCGAGACGGCCTTTTCCAGTTCTTCCTTCGCTTCCGCTATGCGCCCAAGCTGGCCCAGCGCCGCCGCGGACCAACGGTAGATCATCGGAAAATTCGGATACGACCGGATCAGGCGTTTTGCGGCCTCGATCGAAGCTTCGTATTCGCCGCAGAAATATAAACCGCACGCAATGTGCAACAAGCGGACTGCCAGATAGGGATCGCGGGGATCGAGCCTGATACACACGTTGAGAGACGTGACCCCCTCCTTGTGCCGTCCGGCAAAGATCAGCGTCGCGCCTCGATGGCCGTGCGCGATCGCCAGATTTGGACTCATAGAGAGAGCTCGCTCGATCTCCGCCAACGCATCGTCAGCCTCGCCGCGTGCTTGCAAGGCCCAGCCAAGGCACGAACGGGCTTCGGCATCGGCACCATCGAGCGCGACCGCCCGGCGGGCCAGGGCCTCCGCCGAATGTTGCGCGTCTCGCAGGCCTATCTTCTGGTAGAGCGCGGCCGCTTGCAGCTGGTACAGAGCGAGCGCGCTGTAGCTGCCGCTGAAGGTCGGGTCGAGATCGATCGCCTGTCTGAAGAATTTCTCGGCGCTCTCATCGTCCTCTGCGGTCGCTTTGCTCAGATCCCACAGGCCGCGCTGATAGGCGGCCCAGGCATCAAGGCTGCCCGGCGGCCTGCGCATGGCGCGTCGGAGCTCGGCGTCTGCAATGGCGGGGGCGAGCGCAGTCGTCAACGCCTCGGTGAGCTCATCCTGCACGGCGAAAATATCTGCGAGATCGCGGTCGTAGCGCTCGGCCCATACATGATTGCTGGTCGCCGCCTCTATGAGCTGCGCGGTCACGCGGATCCGGCTGCCGGCCTTGCGCACGCTACCTTCAAGCACGTAGCCGACGCCGAGCTCGCGCCCGACCTGTCTCACATCAACCGCTCGCCCTTTGTAAGTGAACGACGAGTTCCGTGCGATGACGAACAATGAGGGATAACGCGATAACGCCGTGATCACATCTTCGGCGATACCGTCGGAGACGAATTCCTGCTCGGGGTCGCCACTCATATTGGTCAGCGGCAGCACGGCGACAGATGGCTTGTCAGGCAACGCGAGCGCCGGAATCTCGCGTTTGGGCGTCGCAGTCCGCAGGACCGGGTCGATGATGATGCGGTAAACGTGGACGGGCCGGGCGATGTTCTTCAGAGTTTGCTCACCCGCTTCCTCAACGTCGAACGGCACCTTGTCGCGCGCGTGATTGAAGACAGTCTGAGAGATACAGATGCCGCCGGGTTCGGCGATGCTCTCGAGCCGGGCCGCAATGTTGACGCCGTCTCCAAAGATGTCATGGGCTTCGACGATGATATCACCGATATTGAGCCCCACACGGAAGAGAATGCGCCTGTCTTCCGCGTCGTCGCAGGTAAGGTCGTTGATGCGGGACTGAAACTGCATGGCAGCCCGCACCGCTTCGACCGCACTTGGAAACTCAGCCAAAACCCGTCGCCGGTGTTCTTCACGATGCGGCCGCCGTGCTGCGCAATTGCGGGCTCGACACCTCCGGCGAGAAGGGCCGTCAGCTTGGCGTGTGTCGCCTCTTCGTCATTGTGCATGAGCCGAGAATAGCCGGCCACGTCGGCGGCCAAGATCGCTGATAATCTTCGCTCGACCCGGACCCGCTCTTGCACCATGGCCGCACCAGGCCCCACCCAACCCACTATACTCTAAACGGATCAGAGCGCAGCGCCAAACGCGCTTCGACTTTTGAGGTATGCGCTAAGTTGAAACGTCAACTGTGCTGACCGGGGTGCGTCTGAGCTGACCTGCGGTGCGCACCAAATAGAGATCGAGTCCGGACCGCCAATGTCGCCTTCTGGCCCGTAGCGGACGTTCACGGTGACGCCGCCTGAGGGCCGCTTTTGACCGAAGCGGACGTCGCGGCCTTACGTGGCGTGTCATCATCGATTCCCTCAATCGCCGCGGGTCCTACCGGCGTTGCGGGGGTCGAGCGCATCAATTTCGACCGAATTTCGCTGGCCTGTCCCGGAATGAGGTGCGACACTCGCGCCGCACGGTTTTTTCACCCAGTAGGCCAGCATGGCTGACATCCCGGCCACTCGCTATGTTAAAAGTGACGACGTCCATATTGCCTATCAGGTGATTGGTGACGGTCCGCACGACCTGCTATTCGTCCCAGGTTTTGTCTCCAATCTTGAAGCGCTCTGGCAATCGCCGGCGCGCGCCGCCTTTTTCCGCAGGCTTGCAACGTTTGCGCGGATCATCATGTTCGATAAGCGCGGCACCGGATTGTCCGATCGCGGCTCCCAGATCTTCACGCTTGAACAGCGGATGCATGACGTGCAGGCGGTGCTAGACCAGGTTGGCTCCCAACGGGCCACCTTGTTCGGAATATCTGAGGGCGGTCCGATGTCGTTGCTCTATGCAGCGACCTATCCCGAGCGCACGTCGGCTCTGGTGCTCTATGGCACTTATGCGCGACGCTCGTGGGCGCCTGACTATACATTCGCATGGACGGATGCGCAGTGGAGCACGTTTCTGGATGACATAGAGCACCATTGGGGCACGACTGATGCAATGAGTTTGCTGATGTGGGCCCCCAGCGTTGCCGGGAACAAGCACGAAGTGGAGCAAATCGCTGCCTACTTCAGGGCCTCAGCAAGCCCAGGCGCGGCAGCTGCAATCATGCGTATGAACCGGGACATCGATGTCAGAGATATCCTGCCTGTCACGCGCGTACCGACGTTGATTTTGCATCGCGCCGACGAGCGCGTCATTGACGTGAAGCATGCCCGCTACATGAGCCAGCGGATTCCTCGCGCCAAACTGATTGAGCTCGGCGGCGAGGACCATATGGTCTGGGTTGGCAATCAGGATGCAATTCTTGACGAGGTCGAAGAGTTCGTCACCGGGCATCGGCAAGCAGCGGAGCCAGACAGGGTGCTGGCGACTGTGCTGTTCGTCGACATTGCGGGATCGACGGAACGCGCCGCCGCACTCGGCGACGGCGCCTGGCGCGTGCTGCTCGATGCGTTCTATGCCAAAGCTCGGAGCGTGCTCGGCCAGTATCGAGGGCGCGAAATCAACACTGCCGGCGACGGGTTTCTTGCCACGTTCGACGGCCCAGCGCGCGCCGTGCGTTGCGCCAGCGCAATCGGTGACGCGGTGCGCCCGCTCGATCTGAAAGTCCGTTGCGGTTTGCATACTGGCGAATGCGAATTCGTCGCTCACGATATTGTCGGCATTGCTGTACATATTGGCGCGCGTGTAGCGGCACTAGCCGCCCCGGGTGAAGTTCTGGTCTCACAGACGGTTCGCGATCTCGTAGCAGGATCGGGCTTGACGTTTGAAGAGCGTGGCCGTCACGTTCTCAAAGGCGTGCCCGACGAATGGCGCCTGTTTCGCGCGGTACGTCCTAGCACACTTTCACAAGCCATGCGATCAGCGCGCTGAATGACGGTTTCTGACCCCTAGCTGACCTGAACAGCGCCTCGTTGGAAAGCCGCTATTAAGGGCCAAGCGGACTATCGCCTAATCGCGCCGCGCTCCACTGGGTCGCATTTCTCGTACCGTCCATCGACGCAGCCGAGGTCCGACGACCACCGGCGGCGTCGACTTCAGCGCCAGCACCTCTTCGGTGGAGGCGGCAGAAAATAGCCAGTTGCGCACGGCCTCAACGTGCCGTCCAGGTTCATGCCGACGTCAAATTCGAGGGTTCGCCCACCAAGGGCTCGAAACATCTCCGAGGCGAAGACGTCGGATGCGCATGCCGATACCCTCTGCCGCTCGACTTGGGCCTGCAACTATCGCGTACTGCAAGGAGTGCGCTCAACAACACGGCTCACCAGCGGCGCTGGGCGGTCGCCTGCTCAACACCCCAATCAAGGATTTGAAGGAGCTATTGTTGCGCCAATCCTAATTAGTGCAGCGACGCCGACGGCCGAAGCCCGGGGGCTAGTCAGCGTGAATGGTCAGGAAATCTAAGCATCTTATAAATTGGGCGGCTTGTCTTCCCGGTTGAGCAGCCCCAATCGTCGTTCAAGCTCTTCCTTCTTAGCCACGAGTCTAGCCGCGAGAATGTCATTGACGACCGTGTGGAGTCGCCACAGCTCATCGAGAGACATGGTCTCAAACGGCTTCCGTTCCATGAATTTCCCCGACTCACGAATTGCCAACAGATTGAGGCTATGAAGGGCAATTGGCAACTCGGGGTTTGCTACGCGGAAGGTTACCTACACTTACGGCGCCGACCTAGTTTACTGGAAACTAAACGCCCCGACCTTGACCGCGAACGGCGCAACTGGGCGTGCGCTAATCGGTTTCGCAGGTCAACCAATTCAGAAATTTGACGTTCGAGAAATACGCTACGTTGGTGCAGAGCAACAGCGGCATCGAAGATCCGACCGGAAATACTCATCACGACCTCAACACAACAGGACTGAATAAAATTCTCAAACAATCTTAGCATTACGACCCTCGACGGGCACAATTGCAAGGCGAATTCTTGGGCAACGCCTTGGTTCGAGAACGCATGGGTGGCCTGATGCGTGAACGCTGGCCGCGCGGCAATCCAACATCGTAGTGCGCGGCGAAATTCCCGCTTCCTGGTACTATCTTCCCGTCGGGCGGGGCAAAAATTCAGCAGCCCAGAGGATCGTTCCTTTCGCCCAAGCCAGGTGTTCCCAGCGCGGCCGATGTGCTTAGGAACTGAGTTCGGCGTGACTTTTATCGCCAAGCGTAAAGGCGGGCGCGAACCGCTCGTTGCGCCGATACCCAGCAAGCAACTATGGCGGTTGCGGCGGGTTTTCAGCTTCTGGACGATTGATCCAAAGAGCAAGGAGATGGGCATGGCTCTTTCTCCGTCACCGCCCGGCACTTGGCTTATATCGGTGATGAGAAGCCGGTTGCGCTCCCGCCCTCTCTAACAGTGGAGCTATGCTCGGTCTAAATCGACCAGATAAGCTAACTAACTACTCAAAGCTTCCGCAACGCCAGGCGTTCCTGCTTCTTGACCGCTGGTACCTAATCGGCAATTCTATTCCTGCACCGTGTTTCATTTCGGCTTGGGCCCGGAGCAGGCCTTCCAGCTGGCAGACCAGACCGGCGGCTTTTGGCCCAGTGCTGAAATTGGTCCCACACGAGGGCCTAGTTTCGGTCTCTAGCAATCCTAAAGAAGCCAAGGCCCAAGATCAAAAACACCGGCACGACTATGAAAAAGCTGATGAGCGAGATGAGATTCGGCGCTGCGAAAAGAAAATAGGCACCTAGCGCCACGACAGTCAGCGCCGCAAACGAGGCCACAATTAACAATCCCCGCCTCAAGCCACCCATTTTTTTGACTTTCCCTGCTGAGACTAGCGTATCAAACCCAACACCGGATGTCGCCTTCTGGCCCATAGCTGGCCTTTACGGCGGCGTCGCGGAGGACTGCTTCTGACCCCAAGCAGACCCGCCGCCCACCTAGCTGCGGCCTTGTCGCCGTCCAGCTCCTGTTAACAAAATGACAATAGCATCCGGCCCGAGCGCGCCGAAAGAACCGGACAATTCGATGCTTTGCGCGATGCAAAAGATGGATGATCTATGCCTCAGCACGCGGCGGACACATACGATGCGCAAATGTGGACCTATCGCGACCATCTCCGCGGATTGAACCGCAGGCTGGCGGAGGACTACGCTCGAGAGAATGCTCAGCACGTAGTGGCGGCTATCGAGGAGTTGGCCCAAGCGGCTCCGGTCACTCTTGCGATGATCCAGTTTCACAAAGCAATTCGTCGCTCGCCGGCGAAAAATTTCTGGCCCGTCATCCGTCAAACAAAAGGCGTGTTGCTTCTTCGATCACCTGACGTGGGCGGGGGCTGCCCGTGGCCCAGGCAACGAACAAACTCCGGCAACATGCGCTACAGGCTGCCAGGACATCTGCTTTTTTCGCCATGGCCTCCGAATGTTTGCCGCAGCGTTCGAAACCGCACGATCGAATTTCAGCGAATGGTCGATCGACTCCGAGCAATGTCAGACACAGCTTCTTGGACGAAGCTCTTGCCGGTTCCATACAAGTTAGGACGCGGGTCGCCATTCGGCTCATAAACGGGATCAAAGCGCTGCAGGGGATAGCAATGCTAGACAGCATCGCGGCTCTGGATCGATGGTCCGATGAACCACGGCCCGGTTGGAATGTCGTGTTGCGGATTTCGCAAGGAGCGCTCATCTATCGCGACGGCCCCGATCGTTGCGAGATCGAAATTCCCGCCGAGTTCACCAAGCCTCTCCGTGCACCTTCGTCGCCCGACCGCGCGTTGGAACGTCATCTAGTCCGTGCAGGACCGAGATCCTATTACCCCTGAGCCTGAGCTAGGGTCCGCTTCTGGCCCTCAGCGGACCCTAGCAACATGGTGCGGCACGGCAGCTTTTGACCCATATCGAACTTACCGTCATTCTCAATTTGTATATCCGATGGACTAGGCTCACCCGGTATGGGAACCGGTCTTACCTTTTCCAGTTTTGGAGTGGTCGGTAAATTTTCGAGGGGCCGCGCCATGGGAGATCGCCGCAAAAGAGTGAAGCAGACCCGCTCCCTTGAAGAACGAATGGCCGAACAGGCCATTAAGCTCAAAGAGCGGGCCAGCCGCTTGCCCGCTGGCAAGGAACGTGAGGGCTTGCTTAAGCGAGCCAGGATTGCTGAGACCGGCGCGCATCTAAGCGATTGGTTGACCTCGCCGGGCTTGCACCCACCCAAGTAAGGGTTTCGGGAAAACCATCCAGTTTGATGCTTACGACATCGACAGAGCACGCGGAGATTCGATGCTCCCGAAATCTTCTAGTCGGCCATAGCATTACTGCTTCTGACTCGTAGCGGACTTCAAAATGCTATGTTTGCCAAGGGGGGAGGATCATCCCTCCGGTCCGGGAATGAAGCAGCGCCACAAAGGAGTCATTCTTCCATCGGCGTAGGTTGGCCACCACCAAACCATCGCCCTGCCGCTGAGGTTCTGCCGGTTGAGCACGACAGAGTTTGGCACGTCAAACCATTGCCCGCGTTCGCTTGGCCGCTGCGGATTTTTCAGAAGGACTCTATAGCCATTCTTTGCTGTATCCCACTCGGCCTCCGCATATTGGCCGTCCCCTCCATCACAGCACGGCTCACCTGCCTTGTTCTTGAGACTTTTGAACCAAGCGTTCAGTTCTGGTCGCATCAGGTCGTGTGAATGGGCTGTGTTGATGCTGAAAGATGTGACCGCACACAATCCCACCGTGCGTGCTACCATCAACCGATAAAGATGCACTTGGCGTCCATTGGAACTGGTCATGGAAACCTCCGTTTCCCTGCCCACGTGAGTGGGTCATCGGAATCGCACGAAGGTTCAAGGCGCCGCACCGGGACAAGTAGCCCTTGGTGTCCGGTGAGGCTGCCGCCTCACCGGACCGATGAAGCTTCGACCGCTTTAGTTGAATGTTTGCAGCCTCAATTTCAGCGAGCCGTCGGCCTGGCGTTCGAATACGTGCATCGCCAAACCGCCCAACGGAGATGGCTTGCCCTCCTTGTCCTTACCCGTGGCACTCCACTTTGCTGTGCCGAATACAACCTTGTCGTCTCCGCCGACGTCGATCATCTCCAACTTGTGACCCGTCACACCGTTCGCGAAGAGACCGGCAAAGAAACTCTCGATCTCAGCCGGACCTGACGCCACCTGATGTGTGGGCGGCATCAATTTTGCCGTCGCGACATAGGAAGCTCCGATGGCTTTCGCGTCGTGCTTGTTGAATGCGGCATCCCAAGCGGCGTAAGCCTGCTGCACGTCCCCCTTGGCGTCCGCGGCCAACGAAATTCCCGGCGCGCCGAGCAGACAAATGACTAGCGCTGATATTTGAGCCAACTTCATAGGATACTCCTCTGTTGGATAATTCCTTTTCCGATTGATCAGATCATCAGTCCAATCGTCTACCGCGGCTGCGCGCCCGCCAGCATGACGACACCGTCGCCGGTCGCGCTGCGGCCGGCCATTGGTTCATAGGGAAGAGGTGCAGGCGATGGTAACTTCAACGGCGCCGTTCACCTCGAAGTCCATATCGCGCGCCATGACACCGCTAATGCAGCCGGTCACACATGCGCCGAACTTCACCACCACGACCAGTTTTACGAAGACACGTTCATCATGGCTGGTGCCGGAAGACTCCATCCAATAGTTCGCGCAACAGCAATTCCGGGCGATTACCGTCAGCCACGTTGACAAATGGGAGAGAGCGACGGCGCACATACTGCCTGGGCCGGAAATCCCCGCGCTTATCACCGCTTCTGGACCGAAGGCGAGGTTCGGGCGGCGTCCCCAGTTGTCGACTCGTTGGGGTAGACCGGAAGCAACCGGCCGACCTTCCAAGCCGCGCTAACGATCCGTAGCAGACTTTTGGCATATTGAGCGGATGCAACCACATTGCTATGCTTCATTCACATCGTGCCTTAGTTCTGATGGGCAGGCTTGATCAGGCTTACGGACTGCAGCCTGCAATTTGGAAATTGGAATTCTTGAAGCCATAGGCCCCGCCTCCGGACGCATTTCAAAAGCGGCCGGGGAATGTTCATGGACGTCATTTCCCTCCGTTCTTCCCCTTGACTCGGAGGCGGGCTTTTTCTGTCAGCTTGATCGAAAAAGTGATTCCGCCATGTCTATTCCAAAAAGCATAACCCAATGCACTTCAGTCAATCGTCACAACAGAAGCACAGCGTGCCACTACTTAGTTGTTTTAATCCTTTCAGTTTGCATCCTTCAGCTCGCAAGCAGTACGGCGCAGGCCCAGTGCGCAGCTCGCGATGTTTTGGAGAGACAGCTGAAATTCAAGACACGCGCGTCCGAAGCGCCTCAACGGCTTATTAAATCCGAGCGCGACCTTGCGATATGGAAGACAATTGCAATAGGCACGTTCGCCGACTCACTTAAGCTGCGCGATGCAATGGACAGCATGCGATGCAGTGTGGGCAGCCAAGCGGGCGAAATCCTTGCCCGACCGTCCTTTATTACTGCTTCTCAGAAGACAGACATGGAGCTTGCACTCGTCTCCCCGACGCAACTCGGGTTCACGAGCGATAGTGTGACGTTAGCTGACCTCTACTCACGTGCTCAAAAACTCGGCTTTGAACTCGCACCGGCAGAGGTCGGACCACAATTGCGCATCCAATATTTCGACCAGCCCATAGGCGAGTTCCTCATCATCGGAATGGAGCCGATCATGACCTGGAGCGGGGACCCGATTATTCTGAATGTAGCAAATGGCGGCGCCGGATTGATCCTCATCGGCCAAGACGGTAGAGCCGAAGCCGAGATACCTGCTACGTCTCGGATCGTTTTTGCGCGTTCGCATAAACTTGCGGCCAATACCAATCTCGTCGATCAAGCTGCTGCAGTTCCGCGCGAGTAAGGAGGGTGACCGCAACTGGCCCATCGGCGATCTTCGATGATGTCCGCTGTTTGTGCTCGTCTGGAGAGATGAGCGGACATCAGGGGCCGCCGAACTAGCGCCCAATTCAGGAGTACGGCGCTACGCCGCCGCCGCACCCGGTCCGAACCACCGCCTCACCGCCTCCTCAAGCCCGTGCTGGCTCTCAGCTCCCACCCCCGCGACGTGCCCGTCGGGCCGCACCAGCACTGCGCCCGGGGCGGCGACCTGGCCGATGACCGGAAGCTCCCATACGCAATCGGTGCGGGCATCGACGACATCGATCCGGTTCTTCCAGGGGCCGATGTCGATGCCGCCTCGCTTGCCGAAATTGAGCAGCACGCCGCGCGCCCCGTGCAGCAGCGTGAACAGCTTTAGCTTTTGCCCTTCGACCGTCAGATCGAGATCCGGCATGCGCCGCCCCAGCAGCGCGTGGCCTTCGCCGAGATCATAGTGGATGTCGAGCCCGCTCATCATCGCGCCAAAACGTTTGCGCGGCTCGTCCATGCCTAGCAGTTCGGCGACGGTGTCGCGCGCGGCCTTGAGGCCGTCGTCGCCGCGGCGGAGCAGGGCGATCTGCGCCATGGTGTTGCGCAGCACGCGCGCGCCGACGGGATGGCGCTCGGCATGGTAGCTGTCGAGCAGGCTGTCCGGCGAGACGCCCTTCACCACCTGCGCCAGCTTCCAGCCGAGATTGACGGCGTCCTGTACACCCAGGTTGAGGCCTTGCCCGCCGACGGAGTGATGGATATGCGCGGCATCGCCGGCGAGCAGCACGCGTCCTTTGCGATAGGTCACGGCCTGGCGTGCCGCATCGGTGAAGCGGGAGATCCAGGCGGGATTTTGCAGTCCGAAGTCGGCGCCGTAGACCGCGACGAGCGCGTCGCTGAGATCGCGCAAGGAGGGCTCGCCGGTGCGCGCGAGTGTTGCTTCCGTCACGACGACCAGCACGCGGCCGCTCTCGGTCTTGCTGAGGCCGTGAAAGCCGAGCGCATCATGACGCAGGCCGAATTCCGGCGCCTCCCGCATCTCGACCTCGGCCATGAGGTTGCTGAGCGTCGGTGAGGTGCCGGCGAAATCGATGCCGGCGGCCTTGCGCACCAGGCTGCGACCGCCGTCGCAGCCGACGAGATAGTCTGTCCGCAACGTCTCACCGCCGGCGAGCGTCACATCGATGCCGGTTTCGTCCTGTGCGAAGCCCGTGAGCTCGACATTGCGATAGATCGGCACGCCGAGCTCTTCGACCCAGTCCGCCAGGATGCGCTCGATGTGGTTCTGCCGCAGCGCCAGCCCGTAAGCGTGCCTTGTGGGGAGGTCGCTGATGTCGAGCCGCGTCCAGGCAAAGCCCGCGAGCTGGACGCGCTGCCCTTCGCGCAGGAAACGGTCGGCGACGCCGCGCTGATCGAGCAGCTCAATCGTGCGTGCGTGCAGTCCGCCGGCGCGCGTCTCGACCAGTGCCTGTTCGGCACGGCGCTCGACGACGGCAACGTCGACATCGGCGAGCGAGAGCTCCGCGGCCAGCATCAGCCCGGTCGGGCCGCCGCCGGCGATGACCACGGCATGGTCGGGCGGCATCTGGTTCCGCGCGTCGGCTCCCTGTGGCCGGCGGCGTGAACGGGACGTCGGAAGCAGTACAGGCATGTCGTGACCCCTCGGCTGGTTGCTCTGGATGTTTCCCGGGTCGGGGGTTCTACGGCAGAGGCGGGGACTTGAAGCAAGCCCGTTGCGCACCACATATCGAGTTGGGAGGAGGGACTTCCTCCTCCGCGTTCGCCGCGTTGACACGTCGGGCAAAACACCGGCATAAAGGCATCGTCGAAAGAGTTTGGTTCAGCCCGCGCGGAGCAATCTGCGGCGGGTTTTCTTTTGCGGCATCGGATGGTCAGCTGATGCCGGTGGTCCGCTGCATGATGTCGGCGAGCTCCTCGAACGAAAACGGCTTCCTGATCATCGGAAGGCCGCCGCGCCGGGGCTCGCGACCCGACAATTGCAGCATCTTCAGCTCCGGGCGGACGCGCTTGGCCAGCTCGGCCAGTTCATGACCATCCATGCCCGGCATGTTGATGTCAGTGATGAGGATGGAGATGTCCTGGTTCTGCTCGAGCCGTTCGAGTGCATCCAGGCCGCTTTGGGCGCTGATCACCTCGCAGCCGAGATCTTCCAGCATGCCAACGATCACGTCGAGGACGGCGGGATCGTCGTCAACAACCAGGACAGTGCGGCTCACAGGAACGTTCCTTCTGACGAAGCATTCAACGCGCCTCTCGTCGGATAAGTTCCCGCCCGGGCGCCGGTCCGCCTAATCGTCCTTCGACAAATCACCGGGTTTGGCGGGAATGTCGATGGTGCCGCCATCGCCGTGCACGAGATCGCGATCGCTCTCCTTTGTCTCGCCTGCGTCTTCGATGATCGCCTCCTGCGTCTCGCGCTCCTTGTCGATGCGCGGCTTGGCTCCGGGCAATTGTCGCGATGTCTCTGGTGACGTCTTCTCAGATGTCATCTCACCGATCCTCCTGATCGGCTAACTTTCGCCGGGCCGGTAAGTTCGTTTGACGCGTCGGGCAAAACACTGGCATATTGGCATCATCGAAAGAAGTGTGGTTCAGCCCGCGCGGAGAATGTCTGCAGCGGGCTGTTTCATTTCAACGGGGCTTTGACACGTCGGGCAAAACACCGGCATAGTGACATCATCGAGACGAGTTTGGTTCACCCGCGCGGAGCACATCCGCTGCGGGTTTTTTCATCTCGGTTTCCGAGATCGGACGGCGGCGGCGCATTACGGCCACGCACTCGTCAAACCTGGAGCGCCGATCGGCGCGCCGCCGTCCGAACCATCGCCGGCCGTGCACGCGCGAACGTGCCGGCCCGCGGCGCTGGGGCCAGTTGCCCGCGCCGCTGCGGTCTCCGGAAGACACGGAGATAGGGTTCGCGCCCGAAACGATCGCGCCTCGCCTGGCGCGATCTGCCGCGCCTTTTTTCTTTCTTATGGAGGGATGATGACTGCCTATCTGATATCGCTCGCGGGTACGAGCCCGACAAGCTGATGGGCTATTGCGTGGCGCTCTACTTCGCAAAGCTGCTGGTCTGGGACAAGGTCCTTGGATTTGGCTCGACTGACGCTTTGGCGGGATTTGCGGCAATCACGGCCAATCTGGTCGTCTCTTTCTATTTCGCCAAACGCGGCTTCGAGAATGTTGCGAGGATCATCAAGCGGTGAAGATTCAAGACGAGGAGATCCGGGCGATTGTCGCGGAGACACTGGCCGAGCAGCACCGAGTTCAGCAGGAGAGCGTCGATGCCATCGTATTGAAGGCGGTGGCATCGGTCCTGGCCTCGTTCGGGATCGAAGACGATGACCGGAAAGAGCTCAGAGCTGACTTCCAGCACCTGCGGCGCTGGCGGAAGAGCGTGGAACAAGCGCAGAGCTACACCTTCAAGGCGGTGATCACAGTCATTGCGACCGGTCTGATGGGTGCGGTCTGGCTTGGTGTCAAGGTCGTGCTGGGCAAGTGAGCCTCGACCGCTACGGAGTCGCAGGTCGCGCACTCCCGATTACCCCGTCAATAGGTATCCCATGTACAGAATTCGTATCGTCGATGCCGACGATGATGAGACTGCCGAGGTTCTCGGCGATCTGCACCGGCTGACATTCTTCGGTGGGGCGGCCCTGCCGCAGTTCGAATCGGGTACGTGGTGGCTCGCCTACCATGATGATGACGCGGTGGCCTTCGCCGGCGTTGTGCCGTCGACACATGCGCGAAACAGCGGATATTTTTGCCGGGTCGGGGTCTTGCAGCAGCATTGGGGGCGGGGACTTCAACTCAGGCTGATGCGAGCGATCGAGGCGCGAGGGCGGCGTCTGGGATGGGACAGCATCGTCTCCGATACGACGGACAATCCCGTATCTGCCAACAATTTCATCCATGCGGGTTATCGGCTGTACGAGCCCGAATCGCCCTGGGCCTGGTCGCATACGCTTTATTGGCGAAAGTGGCTGCGCTGAGCAATTGGAGTGGTTTTCCCGTGATGCGGAACGTGACCGTCTCAGACTAGAATTGCTGCGCACGATGCGAGCAGCCTCCATACGCTCAAATATCTAACGGCCCGGCAGCTTGACGCTGCCGGGCCGTTTTTGCGTTTCAGGTGAAGCGAGCGAGGCCCTTGCGAAGTTGGCGGCGCCGGGCTTTAAGCTTGCTCCTGCAGGAAATTCGGCGACCACAAGCCGATGTAAGGGAGCGCTATCGATGCCGACCAAGCCTCAATTGCCGGAACGTTCGTCGCGAGCGACGGAAGGGCCGAGTGCGCTCGACGGTCTGCTGGTCATCGATTTCACGCGTGTCGTCGCCGGCCCAGCCTGCGCGCAGACGCTCGCCGATTTTGGCGCGCACGTCATCAAGATCGAAAATCCCGACGGCGGCGACGACACGCGCGCCTACGAGCACGCCGAAATTGGCGGGGAAAGCGCCGCCTATCTCAGCTTGAACCGCAACAAGCGCGGCATTGCGCTCGACCTTGCCGTGCCGGAGGCCCGTGAGATCGCGCTGGATCTGATCCGCAAGGCGGATGTGGTCGTGGAGAATTTCTCGAGCGGGGTCATGAAGAAGTTCGCGCTCGACTATGAGGCGGTCGCTCCGCTCAATCCACGGCTGGTCTATTGCTCGATCTCCGCCTACGGACGCTCCGGACCGTTCGCCTCCCGCCCTGGCTTCGATCCCATCACGCAGGCGGAGAGCGGCTTCATGTCGCTCAACGGATTTGCCGACGGCCCAGCGGTTCGTACCGGGCCGCCCATCGTGGACATGGCAACGGGGATGTCTGCCTGTAACGCCATCCTGATGGCGCTGTTGGCGCGGGACCGGCTCGGTCGCGGGCAGCATGTCGAAGTCGCCTTGTTCGACGTTGCGATGGGGATGACGGGCTTTTACGGCATGGCGTATCTCATCAATGGCGAAAACCCCGGCCGGTTCGGCAATTCGCCGAGCGGGTCTCCCACCGTCGGCGTCTATGAGGCCTCCGATGGGCCGCTCTACATGGCGTGCGCCAACGATCGGCTGTATCGCCGGCTCGTGGTCGAGGTGCTGAACCGGCCTGATCTCATCACCGATCCGCAGTTTGCCACGCGCAAGGCCCGTTCTGAGAACAAGGAGCTTTTGCGGGCAGCCATTGCAGAGGTCTTTGCCAGCGATACGCTCGAGAACTGGATGGCGAAAATGAAGCTGGCCAATATTCCGGTCGGCTATCTCCGGACGGTCGAGGAGGGGTTCAATGCGCCAGAGGCTCGCGAGCGCCATCGCTTGAGTCGCATTCCGCACCGTACAGCGGAATGGGTGCCCAACATCGAGCCGCCGATTACCATGAGCCTGACCGGCGCGATCGATCCCGTTGCGGCCCCTCTGTTAGGTGAGCATACCGAGGACGTCTTGCGCAGCATGCTCGGTTATGACGAGCGTCGGATCGCGGAGTTTACCCGGAGGGGCGTCTTTGGCTCGGGCAAACCTTCGACTCCGGTTTAAGCCGGAGCCGTTAGTCCGCTGGCAACAGGCATCGCGCGGCATCGGAATCGATGCTTCATGATGCCTGCCGGCCGCATTGACTTGATTTGGTAAGGGGCCAGCCGCATAAATACGCCAAAGTGAGGGACACGAATGGCGCCTGGTCGAAAGCCGAGCATGGGTCAGCCCACCGGGCCGGAAGCCGGCGAAAGCGCCTATGCGGCGATGATCGCGAAGGCCCGGGCCCTCGTGCCGAGACTACGAGAGCGGGCGGCGCGGACGGAGGAGCTGCGGCATCTCCCGTCGGAAACCGAGATGGACCTCCATGAAGCCGGCCTGTTCCGGATGCTTCAACCGGCACGGATCGGCGGTGCTGAGCTCGACTATGTCGCTCTTGTCGACTGCGCTGAGCTGCTCGGACAGGCGGATGCGTCGGTAGCGTGGAATCTCGCCAATCTGGCGAGCCACCACTGGATGCTCGGCATGTTCGAGCAAAAGGCGCAGGATCTGGTCTGGGGCCGTGATCCGGATGCGCTGATCGCATCCTCGTTCATTTTTCCCGCCGGACGCGCCACGCGAGTCGAGGGCGGTTATCAGCTGCGCGGCAGCTGGCCATTCTCCTCCGGCGTTGCCTCCTGCGAATGGAACATGCTTGCAAGCGTGGTCTATTCCGACGACGAGGCGGACGGCATCGAGTATCGCATCTTTCTGCTGCCGAAAGGCGATTACAGCGTGCTGGACACCTGGAACGTCGCGGGACTGCGCGGGACGGGGTCCTGCGACGTGGAGGTCAGGGATGTCTTCGTGGCTGACCATATGACAGTCGCCGTCGGCGACCTCTCAGGCGGCCCGACGCCGGGAAGCACGGTCAATCCAAATCCGCTTTATACGCTGCCCGTGTTCTCGCTGTTTCCATACGTCCTCTCCGGTGTCGCGCTGGGGAATGCGCAAGCGTGCCTCGACGATTATACGGAGGTCGCACGTCATCGTATTTCAACCTACAACCGGGCCAAATTGAGCGATTTTCAAAGCACCCAGATCAAGATCGCGGAAGCCTCGGCGAAGATCGACGCCGCGCGCCTGATCATGCGGTCGGCGTGCCTCGATGCCATGGAGGATGCGCGGCTTGGTCACATCCCTGGCATGGCGACCAAGACCCGTTATCGGCGCGACGGATCTTTTTCGGTGAACCTGTGCACGGACGCGGTCTCGATGCTGTTTGCCGCGAGCGGCGCGCGCGGTCTGTTCACGACCGGCGTGTTGCAGCGGCAATTCCGCGATGCGCACGCGATCAACTCGCATCTCGCATTCAATTTCGATGCGGCCGGGACCAACTATGGACGGGTGGCGCTGGGCCTGCCGTCCGAAAATCTCACGCTGTGAGGCCGGCCGATGAATGATCTGCCGCAGCAGCCCGGCGCTCCCGATCCCGCCAACGAGTTCGCGAGCGACAGCTCGTCGATCGATCCTCGCGACTTTCGCAACGCGCTCGGAACCTATGCAACGGGCGTGGCGATCATCACGGCCGCAGCGCCTGATGGCAAGCCCTACGGACTGACTTGTAATTCGTTTGCCTCCGTCTCGCTGAACCCTCCACTGGTCCTGTGGAGCCTGGTCGTCTATTCCTCTAGTCTGACCATCTTCCAGAACGCCAGCCATTTCACCGTCAACGTGCTTGGCGCTTCGCAGCAGGTGCTTGCGGCAAAATTCGCCAAATCGTCGGACGACAAGTTCACAGGTGTGGATTGGACGCCGGGCCTCGGCGGAGCGCCGGTGCTTGCGGAGAGCGTCGCCAACTTTCAATGTCGCTCCGTGAATCGCTATTATGGCGGCGACCACGTGATCTTTCTCGGCGCGGTCGAGGCCTATACCTACGGTGCGAAGGAGCCGCTGCTCTTCGCGCGGGGGACGTTCGGCCGATTCCTCGCAGATGACGAGCGCAAGACGTCGCCTTGACGTGCTTCAGATCGCGCTCGACAGCTTAGCGCTCTGCCGCTGAAAGCTTGTAAATCTCCAGCGCGTCCGCTTCCGCGCCGCGTGCGGCCTTCGCGAGCCGGAAAAGTTGGCCCGCAAGCGTGGCCATCGGCACCGGCGTCGACGTTGCCTGCGCGACGTCGGCGACCGTATCGAGATCCTTGAGCATCGTGGCAATATGACCGAGCGGGGGCGAGTGAATGCCCTGGACCATTCTGGGCACGAAAAGCTGAAGCGGGATCGAGTCCGCGAAGCCGCCGGCGAGCGCTTCGGGCAGGCGATTGGCGTCAATACCCGCGTTGACGGCCAGGCGCGTGGCTTCTGCCAGCACGGCCATCGCGCATCCCACGATCACCTGATTGCAGAGTTTCGTGGTCTGGCCGGCGCCGGTCGGGCCCATGTGGGTGAACCTGCGCGCCATGGCCAGCACGTAGGGGCGAGCCCTCTCGATCTCGTCTGCTTCTCCGCCGGCCATGATCGCAAGGGTACCTTCCTCGGCGCCCTTCGTTCCGCCGGAAACCGGTGCATCGATCCAGCCGGCGCCATTGGCGGCTTTCAATCGCTTTGCCAGATCGCGCGCGGCGTCGGGATGTATCGACGAGAAGTCGACGACAAGCTTGCCTGCGCCGGGCGCTGCCGCCAGCCCCTCAGGCCCGAAGATCACCTCCTCGACGGCCGCGGCATCCGTCACGCACATGAAGGCGATATCGGAGTTCGTCAGGAGATCACGAGGCGTGACTGCGCGCCTGGCTCCAGCCTCGGCGAGCGGAGCCACCTTGCCCTCTGAACGGTTCCAGACAGTGACCTGATGGCCGGCCTTGAGCAGGCGTCGGGTCATCGGCGTTCCCATCAGGCCAAGGCCGAGATAGCCGAGCCTCTCGACGCCTTGCGGGTTTGGCTTGCTCGCATCAGCCATAGGTTGTCTCCTTCTGTCGCAGCGCGACGTGGCTTTACCATACATTGCGTATCGGACGGCAAAACCGCCGCGCTCGCATGGCTTGCCTGATTGTTTGAACCATGAAAGATTTGAGCCCGGTCGGGGTTGGGTGGCGCCGGTCGGCGCCGGAGCAGCGGAGTGGGCACGATGCGAACCGTTTCGAGATGGATCCTGGCTTTGGGGGCGACAGCGGCCGTGAGCGCGGGGGCAAGCCCGTCATGGGCGCAGCAGACGATCCGCGTCGGCTGGACGATCCCGGCCGAGGAATCGAAGTACTGGATGATGCGCCGCCCGGCTGAGTTTCCCAATATCGGCAAGACGTACAATATCGAATGGACCCAATTCCAGGGCACCGCGCCTATGACGCAGGCCCTGGCAGCCGGTGCGCTGGACTGCGCGACGCAGGCGCCGCTCTCCCTCGCCAATGGCGTGGCCGGCGGCAATCTCAAAGCCTACATCGTGGCGCAGCACGTGTTCGAGAAGCCCGGCGGCTTCTCGGTCTACTGGGCCGTGATGGATGACTCGCCGATCAAGACGATTGCCGACCTCAAGGGCAAGACGGTTGGCATTTCCGTGATTGGCGGTGGTACGCAAGGCCCGTTCAACCTGCTCCTGAAGCAGAATGGCGTCGATCCGGCCAAGGATATCAAGCTGGTCGAGGTCGGCTTTGCCGTCTCCGAGGATGCGCTGCGCCAAGGCCGCGTCGATGCGGTGAATATGAACCAGCCGTTCGCCGCGCGGGCGGAGGCAAAGGGCGGTACAAGGAAGCTCTTCTCGCTGTCCCAGGCCATGCCGAACATCGTGCATATCCTGGAAGCCTGCCGTGCCGATTTCGTCGACAAGAACCCGGAACTGGTCAAGACCTATGTCCGTGACATCACCTCGGGCATGAAAAAGGCGCTGGCCAACCGCGAGGAGACTCTCAAGGTCGTCAATGAAGTGCTGAAGGCGCCGCTCCCGGTGCTTGAGACCTACCTGCTCAAGGATAACGATTTCGGCCGTGATCCAGGCGCGGCGCCGAACTTCCCGGCAATCCAGAAGATGCTGGACATCTACGCCGAGACCGGAATGCTGCCGAAGCTGGATGTCGCGCAGTTCAAGCATCCGACGATCGTCGCGCCGCTGCAGTAAGGCCACCAGGCGGGTGATCCGAGCCAGGTGCTCGCGGGCGTCCCGGGTCATCCGGGACGAGGCACGAAGAAGATGCACGTATGAAGAAGTTGCGATCACGAGTCACGACTGACGGTCTCGACCGGGCCCCGCACCGCGCATTCATGCGCGCGATGGGGCTCGACGACGCTGCGATTGCCAAGCCGATGGTGGGCGTTGTCAGCATGAAGGGCGAGCAGACGCCCTGCAACATGACCCACGATTTTCAGGTGGCCGCGGCCAAGACGGGCATCGAGGAGGCCGGCGGCACGCCGCGTGAATTCTCGACCGTGTCGGTTTCTGACGGCATCAGCATGAACCACGAGGGAATGAAGTTCTCGTTGTTTTCGCGTGAACTGATCGCCGACTCGATCGAGGCCGTGGTCCACGGTCTGGCCTACGATGCGCTGATCGGATACGGCGGATGCGACAAGACGCTTCCCGGTGTGATGATGGGCATGGTTCGCTGCAACGTGCCCTCCATCTTCATCTATGGCGGCAGCGCGCTGCCGGGCCGCGTGGACGGGCGCACGTTGACGGTGCTCGACTCCTATGAGGCCGTTGGCAGCTTCATGACGGGTGAGATCGACGGCGCCACGCTGGAGCGGATCGAACGTGCCTGCTTGCCGACGATCGGCGCGTGCGCCGGCCAGTTCACCGCCAACACCATGGGAATGGTCTCGGAGGCGATGGGCCTGACTATCCCCAACGTCTCGATGGTGCCCGGCGTCTATGCCGAGCGTGCGCAGATATCTCGGCGCGCCGGATGCCTGATCATGGAGATGCTGGAACGCGGCGGGCCGTTGCCTCGCGACATCGTGACGCGGAAGTCCCTCGAGAACGGCGCGGCGATCGTTGCGGCGACGGGTGGTTCGACCAACGCCGCGCTGCATCTGCCCGCCATCGCCAATGAGGCCGGCATTGCGTTCACGATCGACGATGTGGGCGAGGTCTTCTCCAGGACGCCCCTGATCGGAAATCTGCGCCCCGGGGGCAAATACACCGCAAAGGATGTCTACGACATCGGTGGCGCGGCGGTCGTGATCCGTGAGCTGATCCAGAGCGGGCACATCGATGGCGAATGCCTGTCCATCACCGGCCGGACACTTGCCGAAGAATATGGCACCGCCAACGCGCCCGATGGAGAAGTCGTATACGCGGCGGGCGCGCCGATCATGCCTGACGGCGGCGTGGCGGTGCTGAAGGGAAATCTTTGTCCCGACGGTGCGGTGATCAAGGTCGCAGGTTTGAAGAGTCAATTCTTCGAAGGCGTGGCGCGCGTTTTCGAGGACGAGGAAGCCTGCGTCGCGTCGGTTCGTGACCGCAGCTACAAGGCGGGCGAGGTCCTCGTGATCCGCAATGAGGGGCCGGTCGGCGGCCCCGGCATGCGCGAGATGCTCGGCGTCACTGCGCTGATCTACGGGCAGGGCATGGGCGAAAAGGTGGCGCTGATCACCGATGGCCGGTTCTCCGGCGCGACCCGCGGCATGTGCATCGGCTACGTGGCCCCCGAAGCATTTGTTGGTGGTCCGCTGGCGCTCGTTCGCGACGGTGACAGGATCCGGATCGATGCCGCAAACCGGCGGATGGATGTGCTGCTCGATGAGCAGGAACTCACCGCGCGGCGACGAGATTGGAAGCAACGTCCGCCGCGTCACCGTGCGGGCGCGCTCGCAAAGTATGCGCGACTGGTTGGGCAAGCGCCGGGCGGAGCCGTGACGCATGAAGGCCCGGCAGAATGGCCTTGGTTCGAATGACGCACCGTACGGGTGCGAAATCGACCGCCTGTCTGGCAGGTTTCTTGCTAAGCTCGTGCCGCTGGCGGAGAACGTTCAGCAGGTTCGTCGAGGAATGTTCGCGCGAGTGAGACGGGATGACGATAGTGCCTGCGAGATCGAGCGAATGGGTGAGACCGGTGAGATCACAAGAGCCGGCTTCTGCAATCATCGAGATCGACCGCGTCTCGCAGGTCTTTCAGACTTCGGCGCGCAAGGATCATGTGGCGCTTTCCGAGATCTCGCTGACGATCGAGGAGGGCGCCTTCGTCTCCATCCTTGGGCCGTCCGGCTGCGGCAAGTCGACACTGCTTTATATCGTCGGCGGTTTTGTCAGTCCGACCAGCGGCTCGGCGAAGATCAAGGGACATGCGATCACGGGTCCCGGTCCGGATCGCGGACCGGTGTTCCAGGAATTTGCGCTGTTTCCCTGGAAGACCGTGCTGGGCAACGTGATGTATGGCCCGCGTCAGCAAGGAGTGCGCGCCGCCGAAGCGGAAGCGCAAAGCCGGGCCTTGATCGAAATGGTTGGCCTCAAGGGCTATGAGAGCTTCTACCCCAAGGAATTGTCGGGCGGCATGAAGCAGCGCGTGGCGTTGGCGCGCACGCTCGCTTACCATCCGGAAGTGCTGTTGATGGACGAGCCGTTCGGTGCGCTCGACGCGCACACTAGGACGCGGCTGCAGAACGACCTTCTCAACATCTGGGAGCGCGACCGCAAGACGGTGCTGTTCGTCACCCATTCGGTCGACGAAGCCGTCTTTCTCTCGGACAAAGTCGTGATGATGTCGAAATCGCCCGGCCGCATCCGCGAGGTGATCGACATCGATCTGCCGCGACCGCGCCGCCGCAACGAACTGTTGCTCGACCCCCGCTATCAGAAGTACGTCGTCGATATCGAGCGCATGTTCGATGAAAGCGACGAAGTCGGGTCGGCATCATGATGTCGTCGGCCACCTTGCTCAGACGGGCCGCTCCGGTGCTGGCCTGCATCGGGTTGCTGGCCGTGTGGCAGGTTGCATCGCTTGCGCTCAAGAACGACAGCCTCCCGACGGCAACCGAGGCGATCCGGGCAATTCCGGATATTCTCGGCGATAAGGAATCCCTCATCAACATCCTGGCCTCGCTTCGCCGAATGGCGATCGGGTTCGGTGTGGCGGTGCTGGTTTCGATTCCGCTGGGCCTGCTGATGGGACGCAGCCGCGGCGTCGCGGCCTTTTTCAATCCGCTCCTGATGGTGATTTATCCGGTGCCGAAGGCGGCATTGATGCCGATCATCATGCTTTGGCTGGGCGTCGGCGACGTCACCAAGACATTGGTGATCTTCCTGGGCGTCAGCCTTCCCGTGATCTATCACAGCTTCGAGGGGGCCAAGGCCGTCGAAGAGAAGATGCTGTGGTCAGGTGCCGCGATGGGGCTTTCGCCGGCGCAACGCCTGGTGCGGATCGTGTTGCCCGCGGCGCTGCCGGAGATCCTGACCGGCTGCCGCACGGGACTGGTGCTGGCGCTGATCACGATGATCACCAGTGAGATGATCGCCCGCCAGTCCGGCGCCGGCAATATCCTGTTCAACGCGCTCGACATGGGCCAATACGACACCGTCTTTGCGATGATCATCATCGTGGGCGCGATGGGTATCTGTCTCGACGCGATTTTTGAAAGGGTTCGGGCCAGACTCGTGCGTTGGTCCGAGCCTCAGTTCGACATGCCGCTGAGTTTTTCGTGATGTCGCGCCTTCTCTCCGCAAGCGTCCTTCTCGGCATTGCCCCGATCGTGCTGGTCATCGCCTTGTGGCAAGGCCTGGTATCATTCGGCTTCGCGCCTGCGGTCTTGCTGCCGCCGCCTGGCTTCGTCTTCGGCCGGCTGCTCCAGCAACTCGTGACGTGGACGTTTCAGCAGGAGATTGCCGCAACCCTGGTCCGGCTATTTGCAGGCTTCGCGATTGCCGTCGTGCTGGGTGTCAGTATCGGCATTGCCGCCGCCGCCAATCCGGCGATCAATGCCGTGGTTCGGCCGATCGTCCGCGTATTGGCGCCGCTGCCCAAGGTCGCGCTCTATCCGGCACTTCTGCTCTTGCTCGGATTCGGCCACGGGTCGAAGATCACATTGGTGGCCGCGGACGCGCTCTTTCCCATTCTGCTCTCGACCTATTACGGCGCGTCGACCGTCGAACAGAAGCTAATCTGGTCGGCGATGGCGGCGGGAACGCCGCGCTACGAAATCCTCTTCAAGGTGGTACTGCCGGCGGCGATGCCGTCGATCCTGACCGGATGCCGGATCGGGCTTGTCATTTCCTGCATCGTGGTGTTTCTGGCCGAGATGATCACGTCGACGGACGGATTGGGGCACGCGCTCGTGACCGCGGCGCGAACTTTTCAGGCCGTCGACATGTTCGTGCCGCTGATCACGATCTCGCTGCTGGGCCTGATCTTGAATGGCCTGCTCGGCGCGTTGCGCTCGTACCTGCTGCGGGGCTTTCCTGAGGCGTGAACCGACCAAGAAGAAACCAGAAGACCGGGAGTGAACCATGCTGGCTGATCGCATCGAGGCAAAATGGATCGACGCATTTTGCGAGATCTTTGAACGTTGCGCCGTCAAGGCCGGCGATACCGCGGCGATCCTGTCGGAAACCCAGTCGCGTGCGTTGAATGTGCATCTGGCGGAGCTCGCGCTGCTGCGTATGGGCGCACGGCCGTTTCACGTGGTGATGCCCACACCGCGCAACCGCAATATCGTTCCGGTTCGCTCAACGGGGGCGAGCGAGGCGATCCAGAAGCTTGGGCCAGTCATCAGCGCACTTCAGCAGGCCGGCTTCGTGGTGGATTGCACCATCGAAGGCTTGATGCACGCGGTGGAGACGCCGGAGATCCTCAAAGCCGGTGCGCGGATCCTGGTGATCTCGAACGAGCATCCCGAAGCGCTGGAGCGGATGGTGCCGGATCCTGCGCTCGAGAAGCGCGTTCGTGCGGCGGCGAAGATGTTGCGGGGGACCAAGCGGATGCGGGTGACCTCGAAGGCCGGCACCGCGCTCGATGTCGATATGGTCGGCGCGTCCACGGTCGGTGTCTGGGGCTGGACCGACAAGCCCGGCACGCTGGCGCATTGGCCAGGCGGAATCGTCGTCAGCTTCCCCAAGAGCGCGACCATCAACGGCACGCTGGTGATGGCGCCGGGCGACATCAATCTCACCTTCAAGCGCTACCTGACGTCACCTGTGAAGATGACGTTGAAGGACGACTATGTCGTCGAGCTGGAAGGCGAAGGCACGGATGCCGCCATGATGCGCGCCTATCTCGCGGCCTGGGGCGATCGTGAGGCCTATGCCGTCTCGCATATCGGTTTCGGCATGAACCCCGGCGCGCGCTATGAAGCGCTGTCGATGTACGACCAGCGCGACACCAATGGCACCGAGATTCGGGCCGTCTCCGGCAATTTCCTGTTCTCAACCGGCGCGAACGAATTCGCCGGCCGCTACACGGCGGGGCATTTCGACCTGCCGATGATGGGAACGACGATCGAGCTCGATGGCGTCGCGGTCGTTCGCGAAGGCGTGTTGCAGGACGTCTTCGGCTAACTGCGGTCGAGCACGGGTGGACGCGCCAGGTCGAAGTGGCGCAGCAGACCCACCATGGCCTGGAGCCGCTTTACGCGATAGGCGTCAACGTCCATACCCGAATAGTCGAGAAAGCCGGCCCCCGTGCGTAACCCGATCCGACCTTCATGCATGTTGCGTGAGATGACGTCCGGCGCGCGGTAACGGTCGCTGCCGAGCGCGCCTTCAAGATAGCGACTGGCGTAGTACAAGATATCGCCGCCACCCCAATCGATGAATTCGAGCAGTCCGAGTACGGCGTAGCGGAAGCCAAAACCGTAGCGGATCGCCTTGTCGATCTCCTCGGCACTGGCGACGCCTTCCTCGACCATGCGTGCGGCCTCGTTCATCGCCAGCGCCTGGATGCGCGGAACGATGAAGCCGGGCGTCGCCGCGCAGACGACCGGGACCTTGCCGATGCCTTCGAGCAGTCCCTTGACCTCGGCGACGATTGCCGGATCGGTGCCCTTGCCGGGCGAAACCTCGACCAGCGGAATCAGATAGGCCGGGTTGAGCCAATGCACGTTGAGGAAGCGGCGAGGATTCACGATCGCGCCGGAGAGATCATCGACGAGGATGGTCGACGTCGTCGATGCAATGATCGTGTCGGGTCGGAGCTGCCGTGAGGCTGACCCAAGCACCTCGCGCTTGAGCTCGACGACCTCCGGAACCCCTTCGAAAACCATACCGGCCTCGGAGAGTGCTGCCCCGCTCTGGCTGGCGGGCACCACCGAGACGCGCGCGACGAGCGGATCGACATCAGCCTCCGTCAGCAGCCCCAGCTTGGACAGGCTGGCAAAGGTCTTCGCGACCTCACCGAGCGCGTCCGCCTCCAGCTTGGCAAACTCCTCCGCGGAGCGCGCCTTGACGTCGATCATCGTGACCTGATGCCCGGCGTAGGCAAACGCGACGGCGATGCCGCGTCCCATGCGGCCAGCCCCCAGACAGACGATATCGGCGCGATTGATCATCGGTCAAAATCCATTGCGAAGCAACGTCTGCAATTCAGCCTTGCTGAGATTGTCGAGCCCCAGCGTCTCAAGCGTTCGGCCGCCCTGCGCAAAGCTCTCGCCGCAAATCGCGCCACCGATCGCCAGAAAAGCTTTCGCCAGCGGCGTGGCCACGCCGGCCAGGCCGGCAACGGAGACCAGCAGCGACAGCCCAAGCCGCAGGTCCTCACGCATATAGCGGTGCTCCGTCAGCACGATCCGCTCGCGCCAGTCGCCGGAATCCGTCAGCCGGTCATGCGAGCCGCGGCCATACATCCAGATCTCGCCTTCTTTCGCATAGTGATGGGCGAGCGGGAAATGCGGTGCGCCGTAACCAAGCGCTTCGCGTACGGCAATCCGCTCGATGTCGAGCGCGTCGGTCACCCGGCGGATCGCGGCCTGCGTGCCTTCCTTGTGAATGTCCCAGCGCTCGAAATGTTCGATTGGACCTGCATTCATCACGATCAGCGGCGGATGGATGATCGGCCCTGCATTCATCAGCGCACCGGACAGCGCGTCTCCGCACGGCTCGATCGTATCGGGGAAAGCGCGTCCGATCACCTCGAGCGCATGCGGTGCCTGGTCGAGCGGGAACACGCCGACTGGAAGCCGTTTGGCGCGGATGGTGATCGCGACCTCGAACGGTCCGTGCTTGCGGGTGAGCCACGGCAATGTGCCGGTTTCGGCAAAGCTTGCCTTGGCCTGGTTCCCAGCTTCCCGCGTGGCCTCTGCGAAGATCATCGAGCCGAATGTCGCTGGCGGCAGAAATACGACCTGACCGTCCCGCAGATGCGGGGCGAGCAGGCGAGCGATATCGGTCTGCGCGAAGGCAGGCGCGGGGCACAGGATCAGCTCGGTGCCGTTGACAGCTTCGGCGATGTCGGTCGTGACCAGCGCGAGCTTCACGTCGTGGCGGCCGTTGTGATCCTTGACCAGGATGCGCGAGCCGGCGGCGCGATGTGCCGCGACTTGATTGGCATCGCGGCGCCAGAGCCGCACCTCATGCCCCGACAGCACAAAATCGCCCGCGGCCGCGAAGGAGCCGTTTCCCCCACCCAGAACTGCAATCTTCAAGATGCTTCTCCTTGCGCGCGCGACTGCGCATCGAGCTGCTTCAGCAGGAAATGCTGGACCTTGCCCAGCGCGGTGCGCGGCAGGTCGGTGACGAAGACGATATCGCGTGGCACCTTGTAGCGGGCCAGTTGCGTCTGGATGTGTGTCTTGAGTTCATCCGCTTCGAGCCGGGAGCCGGATCTCCGGATCACATAAGCGATCGGCACCTCGTCCCAGCGCGGATCCGGCCGGCCGATCACGGCGCATTCGCTGACGTCAGGATGTTCGAGCAGGACGCGCTCGACCTCGGCCGGATAGACGTTTTCTCCACCTGAAATGATCAAGTTCTTCTTGCGGTCGCGGACCCAGAAATAGCCGTCGGCGTCGCACAGGCCGATGTCGCCGGTGCGATACCAGCCGTCGTGCAACGCATCACGCGTGGCGTTTGCATTGCCCCAATATTCGAAGAACACATTGGGACCGCGCACCGCGATTTCGCCCGGCGTGCCCGCCGGCAGTTCGTTGCCAGCCTGATCGATGATCTTTGCCTCGCAGCACAGGCCGGCGAGTCCGGTCGATCCCACCCGCGAGAGGTCGCCGCCGAGGCGCGTATAGATCGCGATGGGGCAGGTTTCCGTCGAGCCGTAGACCTGAAGCACCGGGACATCGCGCGCGACGAAACGCTCGATCAGATGCGGCGGCACGATGGTCGAGCCCGTGGCGACGGCCTTGAGTGACGAAAGATCCGTGGCGGCCCAGGCAGGATGCTCGCTCACCGCCTGGATGATTGCAGGCACCATGACCGTGAGTGTCGGCCGCTCCCGTTCGATGGTCGCGAGCGCGGTATCCGGCGTGAAACGCGCGTGGACCGTGACGGTCGCACCAAGCTGCAGTGCCGGCGTGGTCTGGATATTGAGGCCGCCGACGTGGAAGAACGGCAGCACGGTCAGCACATGATCGTCGGACGACATGTTGTGCATGTGCTGGCTCATGACACCGTTCCAGAACAGCGCCTCCTGGCGCAGCACTGCGCCCTTCGGCCGCCCGGTTGTCCCCGACGTGTAGACGATCAGCAGCGGGCAGGAGAGATCGGTGTGCGGATTTCGGCTGCTGCCGTCGCTGCGCGCCAGCAGGCTTTCGAATGTCGTGCCGCGGGGCGGTGCGAAGTCGAGGCCGACGACGGCAGTCCCCGGCGCAGTCCGGGCGAGCCCGGAAAGAACGCCCTCAAATGCCTGCTCGAGCACCAGCACCTTGGCGCCCGCATCGGTGAGAATGAAGAGCTGCTCGGCGACGGCGAGCCGCCAGTTCAGCGGCACAAGTATCGCGCCAAGTCGCGCGCAGGCATAAAGCAGAACCAAATAGTCCGGCCGGTTCAAACTCAGGATCGCGACGCGGTCGCCACGGCCGACGCCGAGCTCCTGCTTCAATGCCGTCGCGGTGTGTTCGATGCGTGCGGCGAACGCCGCATAGCTCAGCCGTTCCCCTTCGAAGGCAATGGCTGTCTTGTCTGGCGCGAACGCCGCGTTGCGATCGATCAGACTGCAGAGGTCCACCGTCAGTCGTCCGTCTCGCCGGTCTCATACAGCGCCTCGCGTCCGATCCGGTCGAGGCAGAGTTCGGCAGTCCAGGGCAGCATCAGCGAGCCGCAGCGGCTGTCGCGATAGATCCGCTCCAGCGGCAGCGAGCGAAGCATGGCCTGGCCGCCGCAGGTGCGGATCGCGAGCGCGGCGAGCTCGTTGGCACCCTCCATCACCGAATATTGCGCGGCGTAGGCCCGCAGCACCTGCTCCTTGCTCGGATTGGCGCAGGCTTCGGTGACGGCCTGGAACCAGATCGCCTTGATCTGCTCGAGCTTGATCTGCATCTGCGCGACCGCGATCTGCTTGGTCGGATACATCCGCCGCTTGACCGGCGGCATGCCCGGCACTTCGCCGCGCAGATAGCGCACGGTGAAGTCATAGGCGGCTTGAGCCAGGCCCATATAGGTCGGCGACAACGTCAGGAACATGTGCGGCCAGCGCATCGCGGCCTGGAAATAGACGCCGCGCGGCATCAGTGCAGAGTCGGTCGGCACGAACACGTCCTTGAACAGAAGCGTCCGTGAAACCGTTCCGCGCATGCCGAGCGGGTCCCAGTCACCGACGACCGAGACGCCTTCGGACTTGGCTGATATCGCGAGGTAAAGCGTGTTGCGGCGGGACGCCTTCTCGCCTTCCTCGATCTCGGTGCAGAGCACGCCGTAATAGTCGGCGTGGCCGGAGAGCGATGCAAAAATCTTCTTGCCGTTGACGATCCAGCCGCCCTCGACGGGCCTTGCTTCCGTGCCGAAGGCGACACCGCCTGCGGCGGCCGCTCCGCCCTCGGAGAAGGGTTGCGAATAGATCGCACCGTCCTCGACGATGCGCTTGTAGTGAACCGCGCGCCGCCGCTCGTGCTCGGCGCGGGTGTCCGCGTCCATGTCGAGATCGTCGGCGAGCGGCCCCGACCACAGGGTCGAGCACACGTGCATGTTCCAGGTCAGCGCGGTCGCGCCGCAATAGCGGCCGATCTCGGCAGCCGCCAAAGCATAGGTCTGGTAGTTCGCGCCGAGCCCGCCGTGTTTCTTGGGCACGGCAATGCCGAGCAGACCGACACGGTGCAGGTCGCGATAATTCTCGATCGGGAAGGTCGCCTCGCGATCGTAGGTCGCAGCGCGAGCGGCGAACACGCTTTGGCCGATCTCCCTTGCGCGGGTGATGATGCCGGCCTGCTCGTCGCCGAGGCGGAATGCAACGGGATCGAAGATCGGCGCATCCAGTGCAACCTTGTCGGTCGTGCCGATCGTCTTGCTGACTTGCATGGTCATTGCGCAGTCACCTTACGCTTTGGTCGCGAGAGAGTTCAGGAACCGGCCGAGGGCCTCGTCGAAGGCCTCGGGGCGCTCGAGGTTGGCGAGATGGCCGACGCCGGCGAGCTCGACATATTCGGCACCAGGGATGTAGCTCGCCGTCTTTGCCATCATCGGCGCGGGCGCATTGTTGTCCTTGGAACCCGACAGCAACAGCGTGGGGACGGAAATATTCGCAAGCGTGCTGCGCTGATCGAAGCCGATCAGAGCCAGCATCATGGCACGATAGCTTGCTTCGGGCACGCTCCCCATGCATTCGCGTGCAAGCTCCATCCCGTTCGGATCGGGATCGTCGCCGACAAGCTCCTTCACCAGCGAGGGCGCCAGTGACTTCATCGTCTCCCCGCGATCGAGCGGCCCGAGCCGTGCCGCGATGAACGATTTCTGCCACTCGCCCTCGGCCTTGCCGAAGGCAGGGCTGGTCTGCGCCAGTACGACCGCGCGTGCCAGCTTTGGAGATTGCACCAGCCATTTCTGCACGATCATGCCGCCGATCGAGTGACCGACCAGGATGGGTCTGGCCGCGCCGAGTTGTTCGATGAATTGCTGGAGTGCCGCCGCCAGGGCAGCAATACTGACGCTGGCGAGCGGCGCCGATCTGCCGTAGCCCGGCATATCCCATGCAATTGCGCGGAAGCCTCCGCCGAACGTGGCAAGTTGCCGCCGCCAGGCCCGCGCTGCACCGCCGATGCCGTGCAGGAAAATGAGAGGTGTCGCATTCGGATCGCCCGCGGCTTCATAGGCGAAGCGTCCGTCCTTTGTTATCATTGGCACAGGCTGCGACACGCGACATCCTTTTGCTTGGCCCTTGATGCTAACAGGCCTGTGGGGGATGGGAAGCGATAATTTTATACTTAAAGCAATTTTCGGGCCGCCCTCTCGTGTCGTGACGAGCGCCGCTTTCGTTGCAAAAATTTGAAGGTTAAAATATATCGGAGGAACGATCATTGGATCCGAGGGAGCCTGCGCATGTCCGGATTGCCGCACTCGCCGCACGCACTGGTGACCGGTGGTGGCCGCGGCATCGGCCGCGCGATCGCGGCGTCTCTTGTCGGTGCCGGGGCCATCGTGACGGTGCTTGGCCGGAATGCCGCGACTCTTGCGGAGGCGGTCGACGCCGGCGCCGCGCATTTTGCGGCCGTTGCCGATGTTTCGGACGAAACGTCGTTGAAGGCCGCTATTAGCGAGGCCAGCGCGCGGCAGCCGATTGATATCCTGATTGCCAACGCAGGCAGCGCCGAATCGGCGCCATTCGCGAAGTCTGACGCCGCTCTTTTTGCGCGCATGATGGATGTCAATTTCATGGGCGTGGTCCACGCCGCCCGTGCTGTGCTGCCGGGCATGAAAGATCGCCCCTATGGCCGAATTGTCGCGGTCGCGTCGACGGCGGGGTTGAAGGGCTACGCCTATGTCAGCGCATACAGCGCGGCCAAGCATGCCGTGATCGGTCTGGTGCGTTCCCTTGCCATCGAGATGGCCGGAAGCAATATCACCGTGAACGCTGTGTGTCCGGGCTTCACCGACACTGATCTCGTCGCCGGCAGCATCGAGAACATCATGACCAAGACGGGGCGTAGTCGCGAGCAGGCGATCGCAGAGCTCGCGAAACACAATCCGCAAGGACGCCTGATCGCACCTCGGGAAGTGGCAGACGCGGTGCTCTGGTTGTGCGGCGAGGGCGCCGGCGCGATCACCGGGCAGGCGATTGCCGTGGCCGGGGGCGAAGTCTAGCGTGAATGGCGCAGGCGCGGAACAACGAAGCCAAGGAGATCGCATGAGCAGACCAGCAAATCCCGTCACCATTCCGCTCGCGGACTATTCGCCGCAGCACTTCGTGCTGGCGGTGGTCGACGGCGTCGCGACGGTCACGCTCAACCGACCCGAACGAAAGAATCCGCTGACGTTCGAAAGCTACCGGGAACTGACCGATTTCTTCCGCGCTTGCGCCTTCGACGACCAGGTCAAATCCGTCGTCGTCACCGGCGCTGGCGGCAATTTCTCGTCCGGTGGTGACGTGTTCGAGATCATCGGCCCGCTGGTGAAGATGGACACCAAGGGTCTGACGGCCTTCACGCGGATGACCGGCGACCTCGTCAAGGCGATGCGGGCCTGCTCGCAGCCGATCATAGCCGCGGTCGAGGGCATCTGTGCCGGGGCTGGTGCGATCGTCGCGATGGCCTCGGACATGCGTCTCGCGGCGAGCGGGGCCAAGGTTGCGTTCCTGTTCAACAAGGTGGGTCTTGCAGGTTGCGACATGGGCGCCTGCGCGATCCTGCCGCGGATCATCGGACAGTCCCGCGCCTCCGAGCTGCTCTATACCGGCCGGTTCATGACTGCGGAGGAGGGTGAGCGCTGGGGCTTCTTCAGCCGCATCGTGACGTCGGAGCAGGTGCTGCTCCAGGCGCAGGTCCTGGCCAAGCAGATCGCGGAAGGGCCTACCTTCGCCAACACCATGACCAAGCGGATGCTGGCGATGGAATGGGCCATGTCGGTGGAGGAAGCGATTGAGGCGGAAGCCGTTGCCCAGGCCCTGTGCATGACGACGGCCGATTTCGAGCGCGCCTTCGAGGCCTTCGCCAACAAGGTCAAGCCGGTCTTCAGGGGCGACTAACGGCGTCTTTGTCGAGCCGGCCAGCAAGGGGGGACTTGCGCGAAATTATTTTAGGCTTAAAATAGTTTCATGGCCGGGTGAATTGGCGAGGCTCCCATGAAAGTCGCGATCATCGGTGGCGGACCTGCGGGTCTTTACGCTGCGATCCTGCTCAAGAAGCAGCGCCCGGGCGCCGACGTCACGGTTTATGAGCGTAATCGGGCCGACGACACCTTCGGCTTCGGCGTGGTGTTCTCGGATGCCACGCTGGACAATTTTGAAAAACACGATCTGCCGAGCTATCGCCGCATCACCCAGGAGTTCGCCTACTGGGACGACATCGCCGTGCATTTCCGCGGCACGGTGCACCGGGTCGGCGGTAACGGCTTTTGCGGCTGCTCGCGGCGCAAGCTGCTCCTGATCCTTCAGGAGCGGGCCCGCGAGCTTGGCGTCGTCCTGCACTTTGAGGTGGACGTTGACGACGAAACCCGGTTTGCCGACGCCGATCTCGTCCTGATTGCCGACGGCATCAACAGTCGCTTCCGCGAGAAATACCTCGATCATTTCCAGCCGGAGGTCGACCTCCGCTCCAACAAGTTCGCCTGGATGGGCTCGACCAAGCCGCTCGATGCCTTCACCTTCATCTTCCAGGAGACCGAGTGGGGGCCGTTCATCGCCCACGCCTATCAGTATGAGGCCGGACACTCGACCTGGATCTTCGAGACCGATCCCGAGACGTTCGAGCGGGCTGGCCTCACAGGGCTGGACGAGACGCAGTCCGCCGCGCGGATGGCCGAGATTTTTGGCTGGTTCCTCGATGGACATAAGCTGCTCGTCAACCGTTCGATGTGGCGCAATTTCCCGATGATCCGCAGCAAGCGCTGGGTCAAGGACAACATGGTGCTGCTCGGCGATGCCAAGGCGAGCGCGCATTTTTCGATCGGCTCCGGCACCAAGCTCGCGATGGAAGACGCGATTGCGCTGGCCGATGCGATGGAGAAAGCTCTCAGCATCAAGGCGGCGCTTGATGTCTACGAGCACGGCCGCCGTGAGGAGGTCGAGAAGACGCAGCACGCCGCCGACGTCTCGCTGGTCTGGTTCGAGCATGTCGACCGCTTCTGGAATTTTGATCCCGTGCAGTTCGCCTTCGGCGTGATGACGCGCTCGAAGGCGATCACCTATGACAATCTCAAGCTCCGCGCGCCCGATTTCGTGGCTGAGGTCGAGACGTCATTTGCCAAACAGGTTCGCGACAGCGGCTTTGACGTCGACATCAAAAAGCCGACGGTGCCGTTGTTCCAGCCGTTCCGCCTGCGCGAGATGGAGGTCGCCAACCGCGCCGTGATGTCGCCGATGTGCATGTATTCGGCGAAAGAGGGCGTGCCGACCGACTTCCACCTCGTGCACTATGGATCGCGCGCGATCGGTGGCGCCGGCCTCATCTTCACGGAGATGACCTGCGTCAGCCGCGATGCCCGGATCACGCCGGGCTGTGCCGGTCTGTGGAACGACGAGCAGGAGGCGGCGTGGCGGCGCATCGTGGGCTTTGTCCACGGCAATTCGGCCGCGAAAATCTGCCTGCAACTGGGCCACGCCGGCCGCAAGGGTGCGACCAAGCTGATGTGGGACGGCATGGACCGCCCGCTGGACGAAGGCGGCTGGGACGTGTTCTCCGCATCGCCACTACCCTATTTCCCCGACAGCCAGGTGCCGCGCGAGCTCGATCGCGCCGGCATGAATGCGGTGCGAGACTCTTTCGTCGCGGCGGCCGAGCGCGGCGAGCGCTGCGGCTTCGACATGCTGGAGCTGCACTGCGCCCACGGCTATCTGCTCGCCAGCTTCATCTCGCCGCTGACGAACACCAGGACGGACGAATACGGCGGCTCGCTCGACAACCGTCTGCGCTTCCCGCGCGAGATCTTCGAGGCGCTCCGCGCGGTCTGGCCGTCGCACAAGCCGATGTCGGTACGTATCTCCGCGACCGATTGGGCTGACGGCGGCATCACCGGTGACGATGCGGTGGCGGTTGCGCGCGCTTTCGCCGAGGCTGGTGTCGATCTCGTCGACGTCTCGACGGGACAGACGGTCCGCGACGCGCAGCCGATCTACGGCCGCATGTTCCAGACGCCGTTCTCGGATCAAGTCCGCAATGAGGCGCGCGTCGCCACGATGTGCGTCGGCAACATCACGACGGCGGACCAGGCCAATACGATCCTGGCGGCTGGCCGGGCGGATCTCGTCGCCCTTGGGCGGCCGCATCTGGTCGATCCGTTCTTCACCATGAGGGCGGCGGCCTGGTACGGGGCAGAAAGCGCATTCTGCCCGCCGCAATATCTGCCCGGGAAGGATCAAATTTTCCGCAACAGCGTCCGCGACCGCCAGGATCTGGAGGAGCTGCGCATTAAGGCTAAGCCCAAGACCCGGGCCGAGCTCAAGGCGGAGGCGACAAAGCCGCTTGCGGCGGAGTAACTGCCCGTGCGACGTTAACCTCATTGCCTGGCATATTTCGAGTGGAGTAAGGGCGATGAAGGCGATTATCGTCGGTGGCGGTATCGGTGGTCTCACCACGGCGCTGATGCTGCGTTCGCGTGGCATCGGATGCGAGATCTTCGAGCAGGCTGACACCATTCGTGAGCTCGGCGTCGGCATCAATACGTTGCCGCATGCCATGCGCGAGCTTGCCGGACTCGGCCTGCTCCAGAAGCTCGACGATGTCGCGATCCGCACCGATCAGCTTTACTATCTCAACCGCCACGGCCAGGAGGTCTGGCGCGAAGCCCGCGGCATCGACGCCGGTCACGACGTGCCCCAATTCTCGATTCATCGCGGCCGGCTTCAGGGCGTCATCCATCGCGCGGTCGAGGAGCGGCTCGGAGTGGATGCAATCCACACCGGCTGCCGCCTCGGCGCGTTCACGCAGGACGAGGGCGGCGTCACCGCTTACTTCTTCGATCGTGCCGGCGCGCATGTCCACACCGCGCGCGGCGACATCCTGATCGGCGCCGACGGCATCCACTCCCGCGTCCGCGAGACGTTGTTCCCAAATGAAGGTCCGCCGTGCTGGAACGGCTTGATGCTGTGGCGCGGTGCGCGCGACTGGCCGCTGTTTCTCACCGGCAAATCGATGATCGTGGCCGGCGGCCTCAATGCCAAGGTGGTGATCTATCCGATCGCGGAGGGATCGAGCTCGGCGAGCCGCCTGACCAACTGGGCCGTGCTGGTGAAGGTGGGCGAGGGCAATGCGCCACCGCCGCGGAAGGAAGACTGGTCGCGGCCGGGCCGCCGCGAGGAGCTGATGCCGCACGTCGCCCGCTTCTCAGTGCCTTATGTCGACGTCAAAAGCCTGATCTCGGCGACGCCCGAATTCTACGAATATCCGACCTGCGACCGCGATCCCTTGCCCTACTGGTCGTCAGGACGTGTCACGCTGCTCGGCGATGCCGCGCACCCCATGTATCCGGTCGGCTCCAACGGGGCCTCGCAGGCGATCCTCGATGCGCGCTGCCTTGCGGACGCGCTTGTGCGAGCCGAGCATCCGCGCCAGGCTCTGCTCGAATACGAGAAGAAGCGCCTGCCGATGACGGCGGATATCGTGCGCTCCAACCGGCGCGGCGGCCCTGAAGGCGTCATCGACGTCGTCGAGCAACTCGCGCCGGATGGATTCGACAATGTCGATAACGTGCTGAGCTATTCCCAGCGCGAGGCCATCGTGCGCGGCTATGCGACCAAGGCGGGCTTCGCCGCAGTGCCGGGGCTTGCGGCGGTGCGCGCTTAAGACCTGCCGCTAGCCAGCGCCGGGAGGCGGCGGCAGGAAGTGGATGTTGAACTCGGCGGCCATCGCCACCACGTCCTCGGGCTTCTGTTCCTTCATGTTGTGAAGGCCCCAGAACAGGTCGAACAGCTTCTTGGTCGGTGACACCCAGAACAGCACCTTTGCGGTCTGCTCCGACTTGTTGAAGATGCCGTGCGGCACGCCCATGCCGAGGCGGATCAGGTCGCCGGCGGTCGCCTGCGACTCGGAATTGCCCAGCATGAAGTCGAGCTTGCCCTCCAGCATGTAGAGATATTCATCCTGGTCGGGATGAATGTGCGGCGGCACGAACGTGCCCGGCGGCAATGTCGCGTGCCAGGAGAAGCTGTGCTCGGTCTTGCTCTTCGGCACGTAGGTTTGACCGAGGATGTTCCAGGAAATGCCCTGGATCCCCTCGTTGGCCCGGGTAATGCCGGTGATCTCGCTGCTCATTGAAGTCCTCCCTTAACGCGACGCGCGGCTGTAGTTCGCCGCCTTACAGTCCTTGGCGTAGCGGTCGCCGTAATTCTCGAAGACCTTCTGCACGATCTCGGTCTGGAACTTACCGTCCGGACGCTTGGCGACCTTGGTCAGATAAAAATCCTGGATCGGATAGCCGTTGGTGTTGAACTTGAAGGTGCCGCGCAGCGAGGTGAAGTCGGCTTTCTTCAGCGCGGCCTGGACCGCGTCCTTGTTCGACAGGTCGCCCTTCACGGCCTTGACCGCGCTGTCGATCAGCATCGCGGCGTCATAGGCCTGGAAGGCGTAGGTGCCGGGCACGACATTATAGGCGGCTTCATAGGACGCGACGAACTTCTTGTTCTGGGCATTGTCGAGATTGGGCGCCCAGTTGGCGCCGCCGAACATGCCGACGGCCGCATCCTGCTGCGCCGGCAGCGTCGATTCATCCACCGTAAACGCCGAGAGCACCGGAATGCTGTCGGCGAGGCCCGCCTGCCGGTACTGCTTGACGAGATTGACGCCGAGACCGCCGGGCATGAACGTAAAGAGTGCGTCGGGTTTCTGCGAGGAGATCTTGGAAAGCTCCGGCTGGAAGTCCAGCGTGTTCAGCGGCATGTAGGATTCCTCGACGATCTCGCCCTTGTAGTCGAGCTTGAAGCCCGCCACCGAATCCTTGCCGGCCTGATAGTTCGGCACCATCAGGTACATGCGCTTGTAGCCGCGATCCTGCGCGACCTTGCCGAGGATCTCGTGCACCTGATCGTTCTGATACGAGGTCACATAGAAGAACGGGTTGCAGTCCTTGCCGGCAAAGGTCGACGGGCCGGCGTTGGGGCTGATCAGAAAGGTCTTCGATTCCGTCACGGGCCGGTGGATCGCCTGCAGGATGTTGGAGAAGATCGGGCCGATCACGAAGTCGACCTTGTCGCGTTCCAGCAGCCCCTTGACCTTGGTCACCGCCGCGTCCGGCTTCAGTTCGTCATCGACGACGACGACCTCGACGTCACGGCCGCCCATCTTGCTGCCGAGGTCCTTTACGGCGAGCGCAAAGCCGTCGCGAACCTGCTGGCCAAGCGCGGCGGCTGGTCCCGACAGGGTCACGATCACCCCGAGCTTGATCTTCTCCTGGGCGAGGGCGGGGGTCACGGCGGTGCCGAGCAGCAGGGCTGTTGCGGCCAAGGTCGATTGCATTCTCATGATCTGTCCCTCGTGACGTCAGGGCTTGCGCCGCAAGCCGCGTACTTCAATCCAAGCTTATGCTGATGATGGCGGTCGCGGCAAGCAGCGCTCAAAGTGTCGTCATCCCCGCGGGCAGCGGCGCATGCAAGCGGCGCGCCAATTATTTGAAGCCTAAAGAAATTGGCGTGCGGTCGATTGTTGCAGCTTTGGACTTGCGGCCGGCGTCGATTTATTTGAAGCTCAAAATGTTGGGGAATCCGTGCCGGCGCCAATGCCCGCCGAGAGTGAACGCACCGAGATGCTCGATTCCGAGACCAAGGCCGTCGAAACGCCGGAAGACCATGCCGACGAGCTTCGGCTGTGGCTGCGCCTTCTGACCTGCACCACCCTGATCGAGGGCGAGGTTCGCGGCCGGCTGCGGCAGCGGTTCGACGTCACGCTGCCCCGCTTCGATCTGATGGCGCAGCTCGACAAGGCGCCTGACGGCATGACGCTGTCCGATGTCTCCAAGCGCATGATGGTGTCGAACGGCAATGTCACCGGTCTCGTCGAGCGCCTCGTGGAATCCGGCCATCTCGATCGCCGGACCTCGGAGACGGATCGCCGGGTCCAGGTGATCCGCCTCACGAAGCTCGGCCGCGCCGAGTTCCGCAAGATGGCCGCGGAGCACGAGACCTGGATCGCCGATCTCTTCGCCGACCTCTCGCCGAAGGATGTGCGCGAATTGATGCGGCTGCTCGCCAAGACCAAGGCGTCGGCGCAGAAATCGGCCGCGCGCCGCCGGCCGTAAGCGCCGCCGCCCAATCCCTTTTGCCGCAGGAAAAAGCACGGAATGCCCAAAATCCGCTATTGCGCCAAATTGTTTTAAGCCTAAAATATTTCCCAGATCGTGCTGCCGGGTGCAATCCATGCTGAAAGGAGCGTGCGATGGCCAACGCCGCCAAGATTCAAGTGTCGGGCTCGCATGACGGCAACGCTGCGACGGCCCATGTCGATACGTTTGCGCGGCAGCATCTGCCGCCACGCGAGCTCTGGCCCGAGTTCATCTTCACGCGGCCGGAGCTGCACTATCCGTCGCGACTGAACTGCGTCAGTTATTTCCTCGACCGCTGGGTCGAGCAGGGCCATGGCGATGCGCCCTGCGTCATCAGTCCCGCCGTCAGCTACACCTATCGCGAGCTGCAAGCGCTGGTGAACCGTATCGCCAACGTGCTGGTCGGCAAGCTCGGTCTCATCCCCGGCGGGCGTGTGCTGTTGCGCTCGGCCAACAACCCGATGATGGTCGCGACCTATCTCGCAGTGATCAAGGCCGGCGGCATCGTCGTGGCAACGATGCCGCTCTTGCGCGCCAAGGAGCTGTCCTACCCGATCCAGAAGGCGGAGATTGCGCTCGCGCTGTGCGACGGAAAGCTCGCCGAGGAGATGGAGAAGGCAAAGGCTGCGGCGCCAATTCTCAAGCGAGTTGTTTATTGGGGCAATAGCGCGGCGGACTCGCTCGAAGCGCTCAGTGCTGACGCGAGCCCGGAGTTCAAGGCCGTCGATACCGCCTCCGATGACGTCTGCCTGATCGCCTTTACGTCCGGCACGACAGGCGATCCCAAGGGCACCATGCATTTCCACCGCGACATGCTCGCGGTCTGCGACGGCTATGCGCGCAACATCCTGCGAGCCGAGCAGAAGGATCGCTTCGTCGGCTCGGCGCCGCTCGCGTTCACCTTCGGCTTCGGCGGCGTGCTGTTTCCGATGCACATCGGCGCCTCCTTCGTCGTGCTGGAGAAGACGACGCCCGACGACGTGCTGACGGCAATCGAGCAATACAAGACCACGGTCTGCTTCACGGCGCCGACCGCTTACCGGGCGATGATCGGCAAGCTGCCGGGCCGCGACATCTCCTCGCTTCGCAAATGTGTTTCCGCGGGCGAGACGCTGCCCAAGCCGACCTTCGACGCCTGGCTTAAGGCGACCGGGATCAAGCTGATGGACGGCATCGGCTCGACTGAATTGCTGCACATCTTCATCAGCGCGGCCGAGGACGAGATCCGCCCCGGCGCAACGGGCAAGCCCGTGCCGGGCTATGAGGCCAAGATCGTCGACGATGACGGCCACGATTTGCCGCCGGGCACGATGGGGAACCTCGCGGTGCGCGGGCCGACCGGATGCCGCTATCTCGCCGACGAGCGGCAGCGCAAATACGTCAAGAACGGCTGGAATATCACCGGCGACACCTACCTGATGGATAGCGACGGCTATTTCTGGTACCAGTCTCGCTCCGACGACATGATCGTGTCGGCCGGCTACAATATCGCGGGCACCGACGTCGAGGCGGCGCTGCTCACGCATCCGGCGGTCGCCGAGTGCGGCGTGGTCGGTGCCCCCGACGAGGCGCGCGGCATGATCGTGAAGGCCTATGTCGTCGCCACGCCCGACGTGACACCGGACGCAGAGCTCGTGACCGAGTTGCAGGAACATGTCAAACGCGAGATCGCGCCGTATAAATATCCGCGTGCCATCGAATTCGTGACGCAACTACCCAAGACCGAGACCGGAAAATTGAAGCGCTTTGCCCTGCGGCAACTGGCGCAGGCCGCCGCAACGTCCTCAGGCGTCGCGGCGGAATGAGAAGAGGATGAAGAATTGTCTGTGACGACGCCGAAAGGCCCGCAACTCGCGGTGCTGCCGACAGCAGCCGAGGATGACATCCGCTCGCGGGTGCAGGTGCTCCAGCCGTCGGGGTGGCCGATGCCGAAGGGCTATGCCAATGGCATGGCCGCTGAGGGGCGCATCGTCGTCACGGGCGGGGTGATCGGCTGGGATGCCGAAGAGCGTCTTGCCGACGGCTTTGTCGCGCAGGTGGGGCAGACCTTGAGCAACATCGCCGCGATCTTGGCCGAGGCAGGCGCGAGGCCCGAGCACCTCGTGCGGTTGACCTGGTATGTCGTCGACATGGACGAGTACCTGTCCAACCTGAAGGAGCTCGGCAAGGTCTACCGTGCCATCTTCGGCGCAAATTACCCGGCGATGGCGCTGGTGCAGGTGGTGCGCCTCGTGGAGAAGGCGGCGCGCGTCGAGATCGAGGCCACCGCCGTCATTCCGCGCTGAATCGCGTCCGGTTCAGCTCGCCTTGTCAGCTGGCCTTGGCGAGCTCGTCGTCCTCGGGCGAGTTCAGATAGACGCCCGACATGGTGTCGACCCAGCACAGATGGTCGTGCACCTTCTTCACGCCGTCGACGTTCTCGGCGGCCACCATCGCAGCCTGCCGCGTGCGCTCTTCGGTGATGACGCCGCTGAGGTGAACGATGCCGTCGCGGACGATGACGTTCAGCCCGAACGGGCACCAGTCGTTCTTCTCCATGGTGTCGATGATGCGGCTGCGAATGTGGTCGTCATCCGCCGTCGGATCCCGCACTTCGCGGGCGAGCCCCGCCACCGCCTGCAGCAGATTGGCGCGGGATACGATCCCGACGACCTTGTCGCCGCGCACCACCGGCAGCCGCTTCACGTTGTTCCGCTCCATGAGGTCGACGATCTCGGCGAGCGCCGTATCCTCCGTGATGGTGACGACCGTGTCGGTCATCACCTCCGCGACCTTGCGGCCGTGCTCGTGGACGAAATCGCTGGCCGACTTGCCCGGACCAAGGATGAACCGCAGCCAGCGTCCGCGCTTGCGCCCGGTGCCGATTTCGCTGCGGCGGATGAAATCTCCTTCCGACACGACGCCGACCAGCTTGCCGGTATCGTCGACCACCGTGAGACCGCTGACATGCCGCTTCAGCATGATATTTGCCGCCTCGACGATGCTTGTGTCGGGGGTAACCGAGATGACCGACCGGGTCATGATCTGGTGGGCGCGCATGGACAACTCCGCTGGCTCTATCGAAATTCAATGCGCGAAAACTAGCGCGGACATCAGGGTGCGGCTTGACTCAGGTCAATCGGACGAGGCCCGTCCGTCCTGATTAAGCAATCGTGATCCGCGCCCCGGATTTGATGCAGCTCAACGCCTCTGCGAAGCCTCGTCATATCCTGCTGCCGACCTAGACCAGAAGCCCCTCGGGAACATTGAGCCATGAGCGTCGTGCAGATCTTTCCACGGGCCGAAGTGCCGGCGGCGCAGGCTCTTCCCGTCAATCCCGTCGCTGCTCCCGAAGCCTCGACGGTGAGCCCCGAAACACCCGCCGGAATGCCTGCCGCCGATCCGCCGCCTGCATCGGAGCCATATCCTCTCGACCGCGCATTTCACGCGATGCTGGCGCGATTCACAGGCGGGATTTCGCCGCTGGCCTTGTCGCTGGCCTGGCTCGACTGGAGTTCGCATCTGGCTGCGGCGCCGCAGCGCCAGATGGAGATTGTCCGCAGCATTCTGCGCGACACCGGCCGGCTGGCGGAAGCCGCCGCGCACGCGGCGTCACCGGAGCAAAAGCCGTGGTCTGTGATCCAGCCGCAGGGACGCGATCGCCGCTTCAGCGGACCGCAATGGGAGACCGCGCCGTTCAATCTGTTGGCGCAGGCATTTCTGCTCACAGAGCGCTGGTGGCGGGATGCGGCGACCGGCGTGCGCGGCGTGTCGCACGCCAATGAGGCCATTGTCGAGTTCTCGATGCGCCAGATGCTTGACATGCTGGCGCCGTCGAATTTCGCGGCGACAAATCCGAAAGTCCTGGAGAAGGCGTTCCAGAGCGGCGGCGAGAACTTTGTCTTCGGTTGGCAGAACTGGTGCAGTGACTTGATGCGCCTGCTGTCCGCCTCGAAACTGGCGGACGGCGAGCAGTTTGTGGTCGGCAGGTCGGTGGCGGCGTCGCCCGGCAAGGTCGTCTACCGTAACGCGCTGATCGAGCTGATCCAATACCATCCGACCACGGCGCAGGTGCGACCAGAGCCGATCCTGATCGTGCCGGCCTGGATCATGAAGTACTACATCCTCGATCTCTCGCCGCAGAACTCGCTGGTCAGATATCTGACCGGTCAGGGTTTCACCGTGTTCGCGATCTCCTGGCGCAACCCGGATGCGACGGATCGGGATCTCGCCTTCGACGACTATCGCAGGCTGGGGGTCATGGCGGCGCTGGACATGATCGGCCGCGTTATGCCGGGTCGGAAGACCCATGCGCTCGGCTATTGTCTGGGAGGTACATTGCTGTCGATCGCTGCCGCCGCGATGGAGCGCGACGGTGATAAGCGCCTTGGCACCGTTACTCTCCTTGCCGCCCAGACAGACTTCACCGAGGCCGGAGAGCTGACGCTCTTCATCAATGAGAGCCAGGTCGCCTTTCTCGAAGACATGATGTGGCAGCGCGGTTACCTCGACACGACCCAGATGGCCGGCGCCTTTCAGCTGCTGCGCTCCAACGAGTTGATCTGGTCGCGGCTGTCGCAGGACTATCTGATGGGTGAGGGCGCGCCACCGAGCGATCTGATGGCGTGGAACGCGGACGCAACGCGGCTGCCTTACCGCATGCATTCGGAATATCTGCGAAAGCTGTTCCTCGACAACGATCTGGCCGGCGGGCGCTATCACGTCGGCGGCAGGAACGTTTCGCTGTCCGATCTTCACGCCCCGATGTTCGTGGTCGGCACGCTGGCCGATCACGTCGCGCCGTGGCGATCGGTCTACAAGATTCACTATCAGGTCGATGCCGACGTGACGTTCCTGTTGACCAGCGGCGGTCACAATGCCGGCGTCGTCGCGCCTCCCGACGAGCCCGGCCACAGCTATCAAGTGCTGAGCAAGGCCGAGGACGCGCCCTATGTCGGTGCGGACGAGTGGCTGAAGCTGGCTCCGCGCGTTGAAGGGTCGTGGTGGCCGGAATGGACCAAATGGCTGGCGGCGCGCTCCGGTGCGCCCTGCGATCCGCCACCGATCGGGCTTGGAGACGCTCCCGGCCTGCCCGATGCGCCAGGGGACTACGTCCACACTTAAACCTCCGGCTCGGAATTCGGTGCGAGGTCCGAGGAGCGGAAGGGTTTGGTCTTGTCCAGTTTGCGGTAGGCCGTTGACGCCGTCCGCAACAGCTTCTTTTCCCGTTTGCGGTTGCGGAATCGATTGCCGGCTTCGAGGCCGGCGCCGTTCAACGACGCCGCCAGCGCCTGTCCCCGCGCATCGTCGTTCAATCGTCCGAGCGACCGTTGCGCTTTGCGCAATTTCTTGAGGATGGATTTCTGTTTCGTCAGCGATTCATCGGCGAACAGGTCCTGGAGCGACTCGATCGAATAAGTCAGCCGCTTGTTGAGAATCCGCAGCTTGTGGCGTTTTTCGACGTCGAGCTTGCGGAGTTTTCGCGCCTTCTTGAGCAGCGCCGTTTCCCACTCGGTCAGCCGCTCCGTCGCGTGATAGGCGAGCGTGCAGCGGCGCAATCGTATGGCTTCCTTGCTGCGCCGGGTCGACCAGGGGCCGCTCTCGATCCAGGTCGAGGTCTGCTCGACAAGGCGGCGATACCGCGCGGATTGCAGCGCGCGCGCCAGCAGGCGGTGGCTCTCGGCGCGCTTTTCGTCCCAACACTGAAGCTCGGCGACCACCGCGAGATTGTCGCCACTCTCGGCGACGATCCGCTCGATCGCCACGTCGAGATCCCGTACCATGCCGAGCTGACCGTTCAGCCATTTTAGCTCGGTCCAGACCTTCGGGCGAAGGGCGTCGTCGACTATCGGCGAGAAGAAGCGGATGGCTGTTCGCAGATGCGTCAATGCGATCCGGATCTGGTGCAGCGCGTCGGGATCGCCGCGGCAGGTGCCGTCATGCTGGGCGAGCACGGCATCGAGGTGACGGCGCGCGATGATGCGGAACGCCGTATCGCAGGCCATGCCGGGGCTGAGGCGGCCGGGCAGGGCATTGCGCCGCGCCGCCGGCGTGGCGCGAACGGCCGTCGAGGTCGTGGTGGGTCGCGCCATCTTTGTCCGCGCCAATCAGATTGCCTTATTTGCTTTCAGCGATCGCGTCCCAGCAGTTCTGGAGCGTCTGCGCTTGTGTCCCGGATGCATCGATGGTCGCCCAGCCGACGTGACCGATATTATAGTGCTCTTGCTGCGCAGCAACCTCTTGCGTGGCGTCGGATGCGTCTCCCCGGCGACTTCCGATCCGCATCTGCCGGGTCGCGAGGTCCGCAACCAGGAACAGGCCGTTCAGGGGCACATTGCGCTCCCGCGCCAGTGTGGCGATCGCGTCCCGTTCGTCCTCGCGGGCGAATACGCCGTCGATGATCGCCGAATGGCCCTGCGCCAGCACCCGCCGGGCATGCTGAGCCAGCGTGGCGTAGACGCGGGCGGCGTGCTCCGGCGTGTAGGCGGACGGCGGCAGGCGGTGCGTGTCCTCGACCCCGAACATCTGCTTGCGGACGAGGTCGCTGCGCAGCACGACGGCTCCCGGGGCGGGTGCGACGACGGGGGCGAGCGCGTGTGCCAAAACCGTCTTGCCGGTGCCTGACAGGCCGCCGACCGCAATCAGGCGCGGGGCGGGAGGATGGAGCAGCGTCCTGGCGAGGTCAAAATAACGCTGTGCCTGGTCAAGGATGCCGGCGTCATCGGAATGCGGCGGCTTCAGCCGTGCCAGGGCTACCTGGGCGCGGATCGCCGCCCGGATGGACATCAACAGCGGCAGGGCCGAGAGCGCGTCGAGATTGTCGGCCGGCGTCACGGCGAGATAGCGGTTCAGGACGATGTTGGCCGCATCTGGCTGATCGTGGTGCAACAGGTCCATCAGCGTGAATGCGAGATCGTAAAGCACGTCGACGGTTGCCATCTGCGCATCGAACTCGATGGCGTCGAACAGCACCGGCCGGTCGTCGATCAGAACGATGTTTGCGAGATGCAGATCGCCATGGCAGCGGCGCACGAAGCCTTGACGGCCGCGCTCTGCGAGCAGCGGACGAACACGCAAAAATGCCTCGTGGGAGGCTTTGCCTAGCTTGTCGACGTCTGCCGCGTTGAAATGGCCGCCGGTCCGCAGGCCGTGACTGTTGCCGTGGATCAGGGCGGGGATGGAGGCGACCCATGCGTCGCCGTCGGCGCGTGTCGCCGCGCCGTGGGAAGCGACGATCGCGTCGGCGGCAGCCGAGGCAAGGGCTGCATCCAGCGGGCCGGCCTTTGCCAGATGATCGAGCGTCCGGTTTTCGTCGAAGCGCGCCATCTCCACCGCATACTCGATCGGCCGGCCGGGACCGTCGACCTGCACCGAGCCGTCCGCCTCCTCGGTGATCGCCACGACCCGGTGGTAGATCTGCGGCGCCAGCGGCCGGTTGATCCGGATTTCCTCCTCGCAGGCCGCCTTGCGCTTCTCGAGCGTCGAATAATCGAGGAAGGGAAACTGCACGGCGCGCTTGATCTTCAACGCGCGCTTGCCGTCGAGGAACACGGAAGCTGCGTGCGTATCGATCCGCCTCACGTCAGGATGCACGGCAGAATCGGTTAGAGCCGCAAAGATCCGGTCCTGGGTCGCAGAATCGTTTGTCATTCCCGCTGGCACATCCAGATGCGTCGGAAGGCGGCCCGTCCGCCGACCAAGGTAATCCTTAGAAGCAGATCGCGGCCAGTCCTTGACGTCGGTTAACGCCAGTTACTGATGGACTGGACGACGTTTTCTTGGCTTGACGAGGATCAAGCCTCTCGACCAAAGCCGGCCTATTGTGGCGGCCAAGGAGAATCCCGATGCCCATCAAGGATGTCTTTCTGCCGCTTGTCGGCCAGCCGCGCGGATCGGCCCTGGTTGCGATCGAGAAATGTGTGGCCGTCGCCGCCGACCTCGGCGCCAGGATCACGGCGCTCGCGCTCGAGGAAGACGTTTTCGAGCGGCCGAAAGTGATGCTGCCTCATGACCGCGATTCCGCGGAGGCCGTCAGTTCGTGTGAGGCGAACGACACGAAGCAGCTCCTCGATGCCTTCACCAATGCGGCGTCCCGCGCCAACATTCGCGCCCAGAGCCGAACGGGCAAGGTGCCGGCGGACGAGATCGCGGCGATCCTGGCCGAGCATGCCCGTTTCAGCGATCTCACGCTGTTTCCCGTGAAGCCGCACGACAGCCGAACGGAGCACATCATCGAAACTTTCCTGTTCGAATCCGGGCGGCCGCTGCTGCTCTGCCCGGAGCAGCATGCGGAGCAGTTGCGGCCGGAATTCGAGAACGTCATGATCGCCTGGGATCATTCTGCCCGCGCTGCGCGTGCGGTCGGCGACGCCTTGCCGATTCTTCAGGCTGCCAGCGTGGTCCGTGTGGTGACGGTAACGCAAGACAGGGATGACGCAGTCGTGCAATCCGGCGCGGCTCTCGTCGATCATCTCAGGGAACACGGGGTCTATGCCTCCTTCGAAACGGTGACCGGCAACGGCAGCTCGATCGGCAAGGTGCTGGGAAGCTGGGCGAATTCCCACGGCATGGATGCGATCGTGATGGGCGCCTACCATCATTCACGCCTGAACGAGATCGTGTGGGGCGGTGTGACAAAGACCGTCATTGGCCAGCCACCGTGCTGGGTTATGATCTCGCACTAGGCTCGCCATCTTCCCAGCCTGATCGTCAACCATCGGAACCGCCGCTGATCCGGCGCATTTGCTTTCATGTCAACCTATCGTCTCAACAATCTGCTGGCGCCGCGTTCGGTTGCGCTCGTCGGCGCGAGCGCCCGTCCGGTCTCCGTTGGACGCGCCGTTCTGGAAAACATCCACAAGACCGAATTCAAGGGGCGGTTCGGCCTCGTCAATCCACGCCATGCCGAAATCGGCGGCGTCGCCGCGGTGAAAAACCTGGACGGCTTGGACTTCGTGCCCGAGCTCGTGGTCATCACCGCGCCGGCGCGCGAGATTCCCGGTATCATCGACCAGGCCGGGCGTCGCGGCTCGGCGGGCGCGCTGATCGTCTCGGCCGGGCTCGGCCACGGACCGGGATCTCTGCACGAGGCTGCAATCGCGGCGGCCCGCAAATACGGCATGCGGCTGATCGGACCGAACTGCCTCGGCATCATGATGCCCGGGGTCAGCCTGAATGCCAGCTTTGCCGCACACATGCCGGGGGCAGGCAGCCTCGCGCTGATCTCGCAATCGGGCGCGATCGCTGCCGGCATGGTCGACTGGGCTGCGCAGCGCGGCGTCGGCTTTTCCGGCATCGTCTCGATCGGCGATCAGATCGACGTCGATATCGCCGATCTGCTCGACTATTTCGCGATGGATCACAAGACCCGTGCGATCCTGCTCTACATCGAATCCATCAAGGATGCGCGCAAGTTCATGTCGGCGGCGCGTGCCGCCGCACGCGTAAAGCCCGTCGTCGTGGTGAAATCCGGCCGCATGGCGCAGGGCGCAAGGGCGGCCGCCACGCATACCGGCGCGCTCGCCGGCGCGGACGCGGTCTATGACGCGGCGTTCCGCCGCGCGGGTGTCCTGCGCGTCTCAGATCTGCGTGAGCTGTTCGATTGCGCCGAGACGCTCGGCCGCGTCGAATCTCCGACGGGAAAGCGTCTCGCCATCCTGACCAACGGTGGCGGCATCGGCGTCCTCGCCGTCGATCGCTTGGTCGAGCTCGGCGGAATTCCGGCGACCATCTCTGCGGAGGCTCGCAAGACGCTCGATGCGGCGCTGCCACCGACCTGGTCCGGTGCAAATCCCGTCGACATCGTGGGCGATGCCGACGCCTCGCGCTACGCGGCCGCGCTGGAGGTGCTGCTGGCCGATCGCGACAATGATGCGGTCCTGGTCCTCAACGTGCAAACGGCGATCGCCTCGGCCGCCGATATCGCCACGACCGTGACCGAGATCGTCGGCAAATATCGCGAGCAGCACCGCCGATGGGCCAAGCCCGTATTGGCGGCCTGGGTCGGTGCCGATCAGCACATCATTCAGGCCCTTTCCGGTGCCGGTATGCCGAACTATCCGACCGAGGACGACGCCGTGCGCGGATTCATGCATCTGGTCCGGCACCGTGAAGTGGTGGAGGAGCTGAGCCAGGTTCCTCCCGCGATGCCCGATACGTTCGTACCGGATGCCCGGGGGGCGAGGCAGATTGTCACCGCCGCGATTGCTGATGGCCGCGAGTGGCTCGAGCCTGTCGAGATCAAGCACCTGCTCGAGGCCTACGACATCGCGATGGTGCCGACCTATGCGGCGGCCGATGTCGAGCAGGCGGTGGCCTATGCGAAGGAAATCTTCGCGCAGGGCGGCACCGTGGTGCTGAAGATCATGTCGCGGGACATCATCCACAAATCCGATGTCGGCGGCGTCGTGCTCAATCTGACGACGCCGGAGGCCGTGCGAGCCGCCACCTCCGATATCCTCGCCCGGGCGAGAAAGCTGCGGCCCGAGGCCCGCATCGGCGGGGTCATCGTCCAGGCGATGGTCGTCAAGGCGAAGGCGCGCGAGCTGATTCTGGGCCTCGCCGACGATCCCACTTTCGGCACCGTCGTGGTGTTCGGCCGCGGTGGCACGGCGGTGGAGATCATCAACGACAAGGCGCTGGCGCTGCCGCCGCTGGACTTGCAGCTCGCCCGCGATTTGATCGACCGCACGCGCGTGTCACGGTTGCTAAAAGCCTATCGTGATGTGCCGGCGGTCAAGCAGGACGCCGTGGCCATGGTGCTGGTCAAGCTGGCGCAGATGGCGGCCGACATTCCCGAGATCCGCGAATTCGACATCAATCCGCTGCTGGCGGACGAAACCGGCGTGACCGCGGTCGACGCTCGCGTTGCGGTCGGCCCGCCGCAGCGGAAGTTTGTCGGCTCCGGCCCGGCCAATTTCGCCGTTCGCGCCTATCCTTCGCAATGGGAGCGCCGCCTCAAGCTCAAGGATGACTGGCGCATCTTCGTGCGTCCCATGCGCCCCGAGGACGAGCCGACCATCCACGAATTCCTGCGTCACGTCACGCCGCACGACCTTCGCCTGCGTTTCTTCGCACCGATGAAGGAGTTTACCCACGAGTTCATCGCGCGCCTGACCCAGCTCGATTATGCGCGCGCGATGGCGTTCATCGCCTTTGATGAGGCCACCGGCGAAATGGTCGGCGTGGTCAGGCTCCATTCGGATTCGATCTACGAGAGCGGCGAATACGCGATCCTGCTGCGGTCCGACCTCAAGGGCAGGGGGCTCGGCTGGGCGCTCATGCAGCTCATCATCAACTACGCCAAGTCGGAGGGGCTGAAAGTCATCTCGGGCGACGTGCTCAAGGAGAACACTGTGATGCTCGAAATGTGCCGGCAGCTCGGCTTCGAGGTCAAGCCCGATCCGGCCGAGCCCGATATCTGCGACGTCAAATTAAAGCTCTGAGCGCGCCTGCTTCAGGAGCGCGCTTCAGCCGAATTCGCCGCGGCGGATGACTTGGCCGCCGTCCGCAGGTTCCTGATGATGATCGCGATCAAGGGCACCAGCACCGGCACGATCGTGCTGAGCGGATGATGCACCGCGCCCGACACCTGGGCCTGAAGCGCACGCGCCTCGAGCTGAAGGGCTTCGATGGAGGTGTCGTGAATTTCGTTGGCGAGCTCGATGTCGCGGCCTGACGGAGCCCGGCCGGCGATCGCGAAGAGAGCGGCCGCGATGGCGAAATTGACGGCGCCGAGGATGGCCGCCGCGGCAATCGCACTCCAGATCTGCACCAGCGCGAAATAGGCCGACAGCTCCAGCATCAGCAGCCCGAACGCCGCGATCAGCGCCGCAAAGGCACGCAAGCCGAGGCCAACAAGCAGATGGCGCAGCCTGATGTCCGCGATGATCCTGTCGGTGCGCCACAGCGCGCGTAGATGTTTGACCACATTCTCGGTATTCACCTAATGTCTCCTCAGCATGAAGCCGACAACGACGCCGAGCGCGAAGGCGGAGGCGAGCGACGTGATCGGACGCTCCGCTATGAGACCCTGGAGCTGCGCCTGCTCTTCGTCCACGGTCTCGCCGAGTTCGGTCAGCGCGGCACGGATCTGATCGGCGAGCGCCTCGGCGCGGTCCTTCGAGCTCTCGAACATCTCCTCGCCGGCGGTGCTCAGCAAGCGTGTGACGTCAACCTTCAGTGCCCGCAATTCTTCGCTCATCCTGTCGCTGTCGAACATGGACTCTTACCCCCATTGAATGAAAGCGAGCCTAAGGCGCACCTGTGCGTTCGCGCTTGATTTGCCTCAAGCGGTGGCCGCAGTCCGGGTCTTGAGACAGGTCAAGCCGGCCGCCATATGCTGGCCTAGAAATGCCGTCTGAATGGGGACCGATTGTCCCGATGAGGTGGAAGCGTGAACCACGAACCGCTGTTGCTCGCGACGCCATCCGGCGACGTGCTGAACCTGCGCCCCGAAGGGCCCTGGACCGCCGCGAATGTGGTCACGCTCGAGACATTGTCCCGGTCGGTCGGTGCCGACGTCGATCGCTCGCGCGTCGTCACCCTGGACATGTCGGGCGTCAGTGCGCTCGACACGCTCGGTGCCTGGGTCCTGGAAAAATTGTCGCGCAGGGCCGCAGCATCGGGCAGATCGGCCGAATTCGTCGGCGTCGCCGATCATTTCAGCGGGCTGCTGGATGAGGTGCGCCAGGTCAACCGCCACACGCCGGCCCCGACGGCTGCGCCCAATCCGGTGCTGGCGAGGCTGGGCGATCTTGGCAAGTCCACGGCCGATGCGCGGGAAGACATCACGATCTTCCTCCAGATGCTCGGCGCATTGTTCATGGCCGTGATCGGCGTGCTGCGCCGGCCGCGTTCGCTGCGGCTGACCTCGCTGGTGTATCAGCTCTACCGCATCGGGTGGCAGGCGATCCCCATCGTCGCGCTGATCACCTTCCTGATCGGCGCCATCATCGCGCAGCAGGGCTTCTTCCACTTCCGCAGGTTCGGCGCGGAATCCTACACCGTCGACATGGTCGGCATCCTTGTGCTGCGTGAGCTCGGCGTGCTGATCGTCGCTATCATGGTCGCGGGACGGTCGGGAAGCGCCTACACTGCCGAGCTCGGCTCGATGAAGATGCGCGAGGAGATCGACGCGCTCTCGACCATGGGGCTCGATCCCGTCGAGGTCCTGATCCTGCCGCGCGTTGCGGCCCTGGTCATTGCGCTGCCGATCCTCACCTTCCTCGGATCGATCGCCGCGCTCTATGGCGGCGGTCTCGTCGCGCAGTTCTATGGCGACATGGGGCCGGCGATCTACATCGCCCGGCTGCACGAGGCGATCTCAGTCACCCATTTTGAGGTGGGCATCCTGAAGGCGCCGTTCATGGCGCTGGTGATCGGAATCGTGGCCTGCAGCGAGGGATTGCGGGTCAAGGGCAGCGCGGAATCGCTCGGGCGGCAAACGACGACGTCGGTGGTGAAGTCGATCTTCCTGGTGATCGTGCTCGACGGCCTGTTCGCGATCTTCTTTGCCTCGATCGGAATGTGACGATGGACGCATCGCAGGACCAGTTCGCGATCCGCGTCCGTGACCTCGTGGTCGGATTCGGCCGCCAGACCGTGCTCGACCATTTGTCCCTCGACGTCCGCCGCGGCGAGATTCTCGGGCTGGTGGGGGCGTCCGGCGGCGGCAAGTCGGTGCTGATGCGCACCATCATCGGCCTCATCCCGCGCCAAGGCGGGACCATCGAGGTCATGGGGCAGCCCACCGGCGGCCACGGCCGCGGCGCAGCCACGACATGGGGCATCCTGTTCCAGCAAGGTGCGCTGTTCTCCTCGCTGACGGTCCGCCAGAACGTCCAGTTTCCCTTGCGCGAAAATCTCGTCCTGTCGCAGGAGCTGATGGACGAGATCGCGATCGCCAAGCTCGAGATGGTCGGCTTGCGCGCCCAGGACGCCGACAAATATCCGGCGGAGCTGTCGGGCGGCATGACCAAGCGCGTGGCGCTGGCGCGCGCCCTCGCGCTCGATCCGCCGATCCTGTTCCTGGACGAGCCGACCTCCGGCCTCGATCCGATCGCCGCCGGCGATTTCGACGCGCTGATCACGACGCTGCAAAAGACGCTGGGGCTGACCGTGTTCATGGTGACCCACGACCTTGCGAGCCTGACCACGGTCTGCGACCGCGTCGCCGCCCTCGCCGACGGCAAGATCGTGGCGATCGGCCCGATGCGCGAATTGCTGCAATCCGAGCATCCCTGGGTGCGCGCCTATTTCCACGGCAAGCGCTCGCAGATGCTGCAACACGAGATGAGATGAGACATGGAAACCCGCGCTCCCTACGTGCTGATCGGCAGTTTCGTGCTGGCCGCGATCCTCGCGGTGTTCGGCTTCGTCTACTGGCTGAACAACACCGGCGGCATCGGGCCGCGCACGAACTATCATGTGCAATTCCAGGGGCCGGTCCCGGGCCTCCTGGTCGGCGCCGGCGTGCTGTTCAACGGCATCCGCGTCGGTGAGGTGACCCAGCTCGGGCTCGCGCCGGATAACCCGCGCTTCGTCAATGCGACGATCTCGGTTGCGACCGCCACCCCGGTGCGTTCCGACACCAGGGTCGGCCTCGAATTCCAGGGCCTGACCGGCGTGCCGGTGGTGACGTTGGAGGGCGGCGCGATCGTCGCCAAAGCAGGCGAGCCCGTGACCTTGATCGCGGAGGCCGGCGCCGGCCAGAGCATGACGCAGGCGGCGCGCGATGCGCTGCGGCGGGTCGACACGGTGCTCCAGGACAATTCCGGCCCACTGAAGGACACCATCGCGAATTTCAAGACGTTCTCCGACGGGCTCGCGCGCAACACCGGCAAGCTCGACGGCATTATTGCGGGCCTGGAGAAGATGACCGGCGGTGGGGCGCCCGCGCAGAAAATTACCTACGACCTGCGTACGCCGAAGAATCTCGGGCCGGCCGGCAAGACGCTCTCCGCCTCCCTGGCCATTCCCGAGCCGACCGCGGTCGCAATGCTGCAGACCCAGCGCATGCTGTTCGCGCCCGTCGGGGACCGGCCGGGTTTTGCGGATTTTCTCTGGGCCGACAGCATTCCGAAACTGGTGCAGGCGCGCCTGATCGACAGCTTCGAGAATTACGACATCGCCCACGCCCCGCTACGCACGAGCGATCTCGGTCAGGCGGATTACCAGCTCCTGATCGACATCCGGCGCTTTCGGATCGCCACGGAGGGCGAGGCACGGGTGGAGATCGAACTCTCGGCGCGGATCGTTGACAAGAACGGCAAGGTGGTGGCATCCCGACTGGTCGAGACCAGCGAAAAGCTCGACAAGGTCGAGCCGGCCGCTGCAGTCGCCGCCTTCGATGCAGCCTTTGCCCGCATCGCCAAGGAGCTGATCGGGTGGAGCGTGCAGGCGGTGTGACGCCTTCTATTCCAACGTCTTCAGGTAGGACAGGAGATCGTGGATCTGGTCCGGACTGAGCTCGAAGGCCGGCATGTCGTCGTGACCGGTGTAGATCCCTTCGGCCAGCGCCTCACCAAGGGTCTCGATCGGATAACGCTGGTGCAGCGTGCGCAGCGGAGGCGCGCGCTCGAGCGGACTGCGGGAGACGCGGTCGATCGCGTGACAGCGTGCGCAATTGGCCCGTGCGAAGGCCTTGCCGCGCTGTTCGGCGGTCGGGGCCGCCAGCGCCGGCATCATCAGAAGTAGCCCGATCAGGCAGTGACGCAGGGCGGCTTGCAGCATGGAAAATGATCCCGTCGAACTCTGGACGCAGAATATGACGGGGACGCCGCTCAAATTTGATCTCTGTCAATTGGCTTTGGCGCAGTGCAGTAAAATGCACCCGCGCGGTGGACTCGGCCTGGTGTCGGGAGCAGCCGGCGCGGGGAGCGGTGGATGAAGCCTTCCGTGGTCACGATCGAGCCGAACGGCCATTTCTGCAGCGATTGCGCCGTACGTGGAGCGGCGGTCTGTTCGTCGCTGGATGCGGCCGAGCTCAGGGAATTCGAGCATCTCGGACGCCGCGTTCATTTTGACTCCGGCGAGACCGTGTTCTCCGAGGAGGACATCACGACCTCGTTCTACAACGTCCTCGAAGGCGTCATGCGGCTGTACAAGCTGCTGCCCGACGGCCGGCGGCAGATCGTCGGTTTTGCCTTGCCTGGCGATTTCCTCGGGATGAACATATCGGGTCGGCACAATTTTTCGGCCGATGCGATCGGCGCGGTGACCGTCTGCCAGTTCGCCAAGGCGCCGTTCGGCCGATTCATCGAAGACCGGCCGCTTCTACTCAGGCGGATCAACGAGCTGGCTATCCGCGAATTGAGCCAGGCGCGCGACCATATGGTCCTGCTCGGCCGCCGCTCGGCCGACGAGAAGGTCGCGACCTTTCTGCTCGGCTGGCGGGAACGGCAGGTCGCGCTCAAGGGGCTGTCCGACACCGTTCCGCTTCCGATGAGCCGTCAGGACATCGCCGACTATCTAGGTCTGACCATCGAAACCGTCAGTCGCACCTTCACCAAGCTGGAGCGTCACGGTGTGATCGAGATCATTCACGGCGGCATCAGCCTGCTCGATCCTGCCCGTGCCGAGGCGCTGGCCGCAGCCTGATAGTCCGTCCAAATTTTTGATCTCGATCAATGACACCGGGCGGCTGCAGCAAATAATGCTCCAACAATCCGGGAGGTGCATGATGCCCGCTGATGCGTTGCTGGTGACCATCGTCGTCGTCGCGATCTTCGTCGCATTCGCCGCAGCTCTGGCCTGGGCAGACCGGCAAACCAGTGCAGGCCGGCTCGATCCGGATTCCAAGCGCTGACCTCCTGAGGTCTTGATCCGCTCAGACCCGCCAACCGCCGACGCTCGGCGGCTTGGCCTTCGCCAGCGCCTCAACGCAAGCGCGGCTTGCGCTGCCTGCAACTCTGCATCGACCGGGCCGCATCGGCGCAGCCTTCGGATGCAGGCTTTCGGCTTGAACGCGGCCTTTTCGCGGCATTTGCCACAAAACGCGCGGGTGCTTTCCGGTTGAAAAGCCTGATAACGTTGACTACGCAGGAACCTCAGTGCCTCGCAGTCTTAGGAGCCCCGCGGCGTGCCTCAGGACAAGACCGGCGACCCCCGACAGTCGGCGGGCAACAAACTATCGGTCCTGCGCAAGCACCCGATCTTCGCGGATCTGGAGCCGGAAGCGCTCGATCAGCTTTGCCGCTACGCCAAGCACACCACCGTGAAGCGCGGCGCGACGATCGCTGCCAAGGGCGATCCGGGCAACAACCTGTTCGCGGTGATCACGGGGACAGTGAAGATTTCCTCCTCGTCGCCCGATGGACGGAACGCCATTCTCAATCTGATCGGTCCCGGAGAAATCTTCGGCGAGATCGCGGTGCTCGACGGCGCTCCCCGGTCGGCCGATGCGACCGCCAACACCAATTGCGAGCTCTACATCATCGATCGCCGGGACTTCCTGCCGTTCGTGAAGAGTCAGCCGGCGCTCGCGATGAAATTCATCGAGCTGCTCTGCGCCCGTCTGCGCTGGACCAGCCAGCAGGTCGAGCAAGTCATCCTCCAGAATCTGCCGGGCCGGCTGGCGAGCGCACTTCTCGGTCTCACCGAGGAGCGCAAGCTCGACTCCGGCAGCGGCACGCTCGCCATCACCCAGCAGGAGATCAGCGAGATGGTGGGGATGACGCGCGAGAGCATCAACAAGCAATTGCGCGCCTGGGCCGGCCGCAACTGGGTTCGCCTCGAGCACGGCGCCATCGTCGTGCTCGATACGGATGCGCTGCGCGAACTCGCCGAGAGCGGTCTCGACGGCGAGTAGTCGCTCCGTCTTAATCCTCGATGATCGCGACCGCGCGGGTCCAGCCCGCAGAGGCGCGTTCGATCTTCACCGGAAAGCATGAGACCGTGAAGCCGGTCGAAGGCAGCTGGTCGAGATTGTGCAGCTTCTCGAGATGGCAATAGCCGATGTGCCGTCCCGCCTTGTGGCCTTCCCAGATCAGGCCGGCATCCTTTGTTTCTGCATATTTCTTCGCGGTGTAGAGGAACGGCGCGTCCCAGCTCCAGCCGTCGGTGCCGGTCAGCCGCACCCCGCGTTCGAGCAGATACATGGTGGCTTCATAGCCCATGCCGCAGCCGGAATTGACGTAGTCGGCCTTGCCGAATTTGGCGCCGGCGCTGGTGTTGACGACCACGATCTCCAGCGGCGACAGCGTGTGCCCGATGCGCTTCAGCTCCTTCTCGACGTCGTCGGCACCAGCCACGTAGCCGTCGGGCAGATGCCGGAAGTCGAGCTTCACGCCGGGCTGAAAGCACCATTCCAGCGGCACCTCGTCGATCGTCCATGACCGCTCGCCGCGGTTCATGGTCGGATGGAAGTGCCAGGGCGCATCGAGATGGGTGCCGTTATGGGTCGACAGCGAGACCTGCTCGACGGCCCAGCCCTGGCCATCGGGCAAATCCTGCGCCTTGAGGCCCTCGAAAAACTGCAGCATGCGGGGCAGGCCCTGCTGGTGATCGATATACTGGATGGTCGGATGGTTGCCCGGCGGATCGGCCGTCACGTCGTTTCTGAGCGGCACCGAGATATCGATCAGCTTCCGCGGCATGGGCATTCCTTCGAGATAGTCCGCTGTTTCGGACATCTTGAGGGGCCTGTCTTGGTCGCGTCAAGTCACGTGCCGGCGACGCAAGCCGTCCCGGCGCTTCCACAACGACGCGAACTGCGCCAGATTGATCGATGCAACTGCTGCATCGATCAATGCCGGATTTGGCTTGGACATGGAATGCCGCGCGCCCTAGGGACGACATTGGCGCTTGACTTCACACCTGAAGGGGAGCGACCCAAGGCGGCGTGCAGCCTGCCGACAACGACATAATCAACCCAGGAGGAAGCCCAGATGAAGACACTCACCGGTATCATCGCAGCCGTTGCATTGGTGCTCTCAGCGCCGCTGGCGACCGCACGCGACTTCCGCTCCGCCGACGTCCATCCCGCAGATTACCCGACCGTCGAGGCCGTCAAGTTCATGGGCAAGCAGCTCGCGGCGGCGAGCGGCGGCAAGCTCGGCGTAAAGGTGTTTCCCAACGGAGCCCTGGGCTCCGAGAAGGACACCATCGAGCAACTCAAGATCGGCGCGCTCGACATGATGCGGATCAACGCATCGCCGCTCAACAATTTCGTGCCGGAAACCATCGCGCTGTGCCTGCCGTTCGTCTTCCGCGACACCCAGCACATGCGCACCGTCCTCGACGGGCCGATCGGCGATGAGATCCTGGCGGCCATGGAGCCCGCAGGCCTGGTCGGCCTTGCCTATTACGACAGCGGCGCCCGGTCCATTTACACCGTGAAGGCGCCGGTCAAGTCGCTCGCGGACCTGAAGGGTCTGAAGATCCGCGTTCAGCAGTCCGATTTGTGGGTCGGCATGATCCAGAGCCTCGGCGCCAACCCGACGCCGATGCCGTATGGCGAGGTTTATACTGCGCTCAAGACCGGCCTCGTGGACGCTGCCGAGAACAACTGGCCTTCCTACGAGTCGTCGCGCCATTTCGAGGCCGCCAAGTTCTACAACATCACCGAGCACTCCCTGGCGCCCGAAGTCCTGGTGATGTCCAAGAAGGTCTGGGACACGCTGAGCAAGGAGGACCAGGCCATGGTCCGCAAGGCGGCCAAGGAATCGGTTCCCGTCATGCGCAAGCTCTGGGACGAGCGTGAGCAGGCGTCCCGCAAGACCGTCGAGGCCGCCGGCGTTCAGGTCGTGACGATCGCCAACAAGGCGGAATTCGTCGATGCGATGAAGCCGGTGTACCAGAAGTTTGCAGGCGACGAGAAGCTGCAGGGCCTCGTCAAGCGTATCCAGGACACGAAGTAGCACCACAGCGTCGGGTCCGGCGTTGCCGCGAAGGCGACACCGGACCCTCGCAAGGAGACGCGGGAATGACAGACCCACACGTCGCAGATCACGAGCAGGGGGCAGTCGTGGCACGCCCGGCGACCGGCTTGCTTTCGCGCGTCAATGCCGTCGTCGCGCGCCTGGGCATGTATCTGTCCGTGAGCGGACTGCTCCTCATCGTCACCGTCGTGTTCTACCAGGTGTTCGGTCGTTACGTGCTCAATTCGAGCCCGACCTGGACGGAGAACCTTGCGCTGGTTCTCATCCTCTACGTCACGCTGATCGGCGCCGCCGTTGGCGTGCGCGATGCCGGACACATCGGGATGGACAGCCTTCTGGTGATGCTGCCGGATCACGCGCGCGAGAAGATCGAGCTCGTCATCCACGTCCTGGTGGCCGGGTTTGGCGTCGCGATGGCCTATAACGGCTGGATTCTCGGCGCATCCGTCGGGACCGTGAAGATCCCCAATCTCGGCCTGCCCGAGGTCATCCGCTATGTCCCGTTGATCGCCTCCGGCGTCCTGATCGTCTCCTTTTCAATCGAGCACATCATTGCTCTCCTGCGCGGCGAAGAGGTCGTCCCCTCATGGAACTGATCATCCTCGGCGCCACCTTCTTCGGCTTCCTGATCCTCGGCGTCCCCGTCGCCTTCGCGATCGGTCTCTCGGCGATCTGCACCATCCTCTACGAGGGTCTGCCGGTCGCCGTCATCTTCCAGCAGATGATGTCGGGGATGAACATCTTCTCGTTCCTTGCCATCCCGTTCTTCGTCTTCAGCGGTGAGCTGATGCTGCATGGCGGCGTCGCCGACAAGATCGTGCAGCTCGCCAAGAATCTCGTCGGTCACATCCGCGGCGGGCTCGGCATGTCGAACGTGGTCGCCTGCACCCTGTTCGGCGGCGTCTCCGGCTCGCCGGTGGCCGACGTATCGGCGATGGGCGCGGTGATGATCCCGATGATGAAAAAAGAGGGGTTCGACACCGACTACGCGGTCAATGTCACGACCCACGCCTCGCTGGTGGGCGCCTTGATGCCGACCAGCCACAACATGATCATTTATGCCCTGGCAGCCGGCGGCAAGGTCTCGATCGGCGCGCTGATCGCCGCAGGCCTCCTGCCGGCAATCGTGCTGATGGTGTGCATGCTGGTCGCCGCCTACGCTGTCGCGGTAAAGCGCGGCTATCCGGCCGGCAAGTTTCCGGGCTGGGCTGAGGTTTTTCGCTCGCTCGCGGCCGCGCTGCCGGGTCTTCTGATCGTCGGCATCATCCTGGCGGGCATCCTGTCCGGCGTCTTCACGGCAACCGAGTCTGCGGCCGTCGCGGTCACCTACACGATGCTGCTGACGTTCTTCATCTACCGCACCATGACCTGGAACAATTTCCTGCGCGCCGCCGCCAAGGCGGTGAAGACGACGGGCGTGGTGCTGCTGCTGATCGGCGTCTCCACCATGTTCCAGTACCTGATGGGGCTCTACGAGGTGGCGGACCTTGCCGGCGACCTGATGAGCAAGGTCTCCACGCAGCCCTGGGTCATCTTCCTGCTCATCAACGTCATCCTGTTCGTGCTCGGCACGTTCATGGACATGGCCGCGACCATTCTGATCTGCACCCCGATCTTCCTGCCGATCGCGATGAAGGCGGGCATGGATCCGGTGCAGTTCGGCATGCTGATGCTGATCAATTGCGCCCTCGGGCTGAACACCCCGCCGGTCGGAACCACCCAGTTCGTGGGCTGCGCCATCGGCGGCATTTCGGTGGGCGCGGTGATGCGCACCATCCTGCCGTTCTACGCCGCGCTGATCGCAGCACTGATGTTCGTGACCTACGTCCCTGCATTCTCGCTGTGGCTGCCCCGCCTGCTGATGGGTTACAAGGGCTAGCAGCTACAGGAGAAGCTATCAGTGACTGACTATCGCAAGCTCTTTGATCTCACCGGCAAGACGGCCGTGGTGCTCGGCGCCGCATCGGGCATCGGCAAATCGTCGGCCGAAGCGCTGGCTGGGCTCGGGGCCCGCGTTGTTTGCGCCGATCGCGCGCTTGACGCCGCGGAGGCGACCGCCGTCGGCATTCGCGACAAGGGCGGCTGGGCTGAAGCAGCCAGCTGTGACGCCGCAAGCGCTGCGGACGTCAATGCGCTGGCCAAAACGGTGATGCAGAAATTTCCGCGGCTCGACATCGCGGTGACGACGCCCGGGCTCAACATCCGCAAGACCATCCTCGACTACACCGAGGAGGATCTCGACCGCGTCCTCAGCCTCAACGTCAAGGGCACGGTGTGGTTCTTCCAGGCCTTCGGCCGCATCATGGTCGCGCAAAAGGGCGGCACCATCATCGCCTGCTCGTCGGTGCGCGCGGTGACCATCGAGCCTGGCCTCGGCGTCTACGGCTCGACCAAGGCGGCGATCGGCCTGCTGGTGAAGGGCTTTGCCTCAGAGGTCGGCCATGCCGGCGTGCGCGTCAACGCGATCGCGCCGAGCATCGCGGAGACCGCGCTGACCGGCCCGTTCAAGCAGCGGCCAGACATCTATAATCTCTACGCCGGCCATACCGTGTTCAACCGCTGGAGCAGCGCCGACGAAGTCGCGACCGCCGTGGCCTATCTCGCTTCGGACGCCGCGAGCTATGTCAGCGGCAGCACGATGTTCGTCGATGGCGGCTGGACCGCCGTCGACGGTCCGCCGACCGGTCTCACCCAGCTGCACAAATAGGGCGTCATCGGCATCTAGCCGGTAAAGCCAGCGCGCTGGCGCAGGTCCTTCCGATCTGCGCCGGTCAGCAACGCGATCAGCGCCGCCGCCTCTTTCGGATGCGCCGCCCGCGCGGTCACGCCGGCCGTGTACATTGTCACGAGTTCGCAGCCGGGGGGCAGCGCCCCCGACAGTGCAATGCCATCTGTCGCGATGATCTCGGTCGCCTGCGTGCATCCGATCGGCCGCGTCGCCGTGGACGCCGCGAGCTCCCGCATCGCGGTTGCACCGTTCGGAAAGATCTTGAGGCGCGATGCCACCTCATAGGCGATGCCGAGCTGGTCCAGCACTTTTGCGAAATGCTGGCCCGCGGTCGAGGCCTTGGTGTCGGGGACGTAGATCGCATCGGCGCTGCGCAGCACCTCGCGCAGATCGGCCTCGGTCTTCACCGTCACCTTGGCATCGCGGCTGCGGACCGCCAGCGCGGTCTCGACCCGGCCGACATCCGTGATCGAGGAGGGGACGATGAGCTTCTCCTCGGCAAGCCTCGCAAGCAGCGCCTGCGTCAGGATCACGAGATCGGCCGGCATGCTCGCGCGCAGCTTGTCCGCCATCACGCCGACCGCACCAAATTCGCCGTCGATACCGAGGCCGGTTTGCGCCTTGAAGGCCTCGGTGACGCCGCGCACCAGGCCTTGTGCCGCGCCTCCGCTCAAAACGTTCATTGTCGTCAAGACGCACGCTCCATCGCTGCAATGATCTTGTCGCGCGTGATCGGCAGGTCGCGCACGCGGACGCCGAGGCAATCGTGAACCGCATTCGCGATCGCCGCCGTCACCGGCCCGTGCGCAGCCTCGCCGGCGCCGACCGGCTCGATCTCCGGGCGCTGGATGATCTCGACATCCACCGCCGGCACCTCGCTGAAGGTCAGGATCGGATAGTCGGTCCAGGACGTCGAGGTGATGCGGGTCCGGTCGAAGCGGACGCGCTCCTTCAGCACCCAGCTCGTGGCCTGGATTGCGCCGCCCTCGATCTGGTTGATCACGCCGTCCGGATTGATGGCCTCGCCGACATCGACGGCGAGCGTCAACCGCCTCACGCTGATATCGTCGGCGCCCTCGATCTCGGCGATGGCAGCGCAATAGGCGCCCGTATTCTTGTAGCGAGCAAAGCCGACGCCGTGTCCGATGCCCGATCGCTTCTGCGGCTTCCACGCGGCGCGCCTCGCCGCGGCGCGGATGACGTCTCTGGCCCGTTCGTCCCGCAGATGCCGCAGACGGAACGCGATCGGATCTTCGCCGCGCAGGGCGGCGATCTCGTCGAGCAGGGACTCGATGGCGAAGACATTGCCTTGGCCGCCCAGCGTCCGCAACGCCGAGGTCCGCACCGGCATGGTCAGCAGCCGGTGGCTCGTGATGGTCCAGCCCGGGAAGTCATAGAGCGGAACGGAGTTGCGGTCGCCGCCGCCGCCATTGGCCGCGGGCGGATTGGTCGAGATCATGCGGGGATGGGGATTGGCGATCTCGGTTGCCGCGAGCAGCGCCGGCTGCGCCGCGCGTCCCGGCCTTGCTGCATGGCCGTTGCTCCAGATCGCATGGCGCCAGCCGGTGATCTCGTTGCCTGCGTCGAGATCGGCCTCGATCTCGATGGCCATCGCCGCCCCAAAGGGCGCGTGGGACATCTCGTCGTGGCGTGACCACTGCACCCGCACCGGACGGCCGCCAGCGGCCTTGGCCAGGAGCACGGCGTCGAGCGCGACGTCGTCGGCCGCGTTGTGCCCATAGCATCCGGCGCCCTCGATGTGCTCGACGACGATGTTCTCGGCCGGCAGCTTGAGGACGATTGCGAGATCGGCGCGCAGCAGGTAGACGCCCTGGCTATGCGTCCAGACATGGACACGATCGCCGTCCCATTGTGCGACGGCGCAGGACGGCGCGATCGAGGCGTGGGCGATGTAGGGGCGGGTGTATTGCCGGCGGAGGGTTTGGGCGGGTTTGTGCGCTGGCCCCGCCGCCTTGGTGTCGATGACGGTGGTCTCGAGCGGTTGGCTCTTCAAAAAGCCCGCCAGATCATCTTCATCCGGCAACGGCTCACCGGCCGACCACGTCGCGCCCTTGCGCAGAGCCTTGAGGGCCGCGTCCGCCGCCGCCTCGTTGTCGGCAACCACGCCGGCAAAGCCGCCGTCGCGGACGATCGCAACGAGGCCGGGGACGGCGCGTGCAGCCTCCTCATTCAGTGCGATCAATTTGGCGCCCGAGATATCCGGCCGCAGCACGCGCCCATGCACCAGTCCCGGCAGCGCAAAGTCGTGAATGAAGCGCGGCCGCGCGAGCACCTTGTCGGGAATGTCGACACGCTGGACCGAGCGTCCGGCGACGGTGCGCCCGGCGGCACTCTTCGCTGTCGGGCCTGCGGTGGCGTCGTGGTCGAGCGAGACCTCGTCCATCAACTCCCAATAGCTGGTCCTGACATTGCCGGGACCCGAGATGGTGCCGTCATCGATATCGAGCCGCGATGCATCGACGCCGAGACGTTCCGATGCCGCGCGAAGGAAGCGCTGGCGGACTTCGGCACAGACCTGGCGCAGCGCGCGGCCGGACTGCTGGATCGAGAGACTGCCCGAGGTGACGCCTTCATTCGGGCTGGTCGCCGTCGAGGCGCGGATCATCGCGATCCTGACGATCTCGACGTCGAGTTCGTCCGCCGCGATCTGCGCCAGTGCCGTGACGATGCCCTGGCCGATCTCGACCTTGCCGGGCGAGATCGCCACACGGCCGTCATCGGTGAATCGCACCCATGACGACAGCTTGGGATTGGCCGCGAGGCTGACCGGCAGCTTCGGGGCAGGAGAGGGCGCGCTCATGACGTCGCCACCTCTGCTGCCGCACGCAACACGGCGCGGACCATGCGGTTGTGCGACCCGCAGCGGCACAGATTGCGATCCAGCGCGGCCCTGACCTCGGCCTCCGTCGGGGACGGATTGCGCTTCAGCAGCGCCGCCGCGCTGATCAGGATCCCCGCGACACAATAGCCGCACTGCATCGCCTGTTCGGCGATGAAGGAGCGCTGCAGCGGATGCGACTGCTCCACTGTCCCGAGGCCTTCCACCGTGACGACGTCCTTGTCCGCGACCGACCACATCGGCATGTCGCATGAGGACATTGCGCGGTCACCGACCATGACATGGCAGGCGCCGCACTCCCCGGCGCCGCAGCCGAAATGCGGCCCAGTGATGCCGAGTTGGCTGCGTAGCACATCAAGCAGCATCTGGTCGGGATCTACATCCACGGCGATCGCCGCGCCGTTGAGCCGGAATTGAACGGAGGGCATGAGCAGTACGGCCTCAGGACTTGTCGAACTTCTTGACGACGTCGGCCCATTTTTCGATGTCGCCGCGCAGGAATTTATCGAACTGCTCCGGCGTCATCGACATGGGCACGGCGCCCTGTTCCGTCCAGAGCTTGACGATGTCGGGCCGCTTCACCATTGCGTTTACGGCTGCATTGAGCTTGTCGATCACGGGCTTGGGTGTTCCCGCGGGCGCCATCAGGCCGAGCCAGATCGTGGCCTCGTGGCCTGCTACACCGGCTTCACCTGATGTCGGCACGTTCGGCAGCACGGTCGAACGCTGCTTGCCTGTCGTGGCGAGCGCGCGCACCTGATTCTCGGCGATGTTCGGCGCCATCGCCGGCACCGCGTCGATCATCATCTGCACCTGTCCGCCGATCACGCCGCTGCGCGCCTCGCCGCTGTTGCGATAGGGCACGTGCACGACATCGATGCCGGCCATGGCTTTGAACAGCTCGCCGGCCATGTGGTAGGGCGTGCCTTGGCCCGAGGAAGCGTAATTCAGCTTGCCCGGCTGCGCCTTGGCGAGCGCGATGAACTCGGCCAGCGTCTTCGCCGGGACCTGCGGGTTCACCACGATGACGAGATCGGAATAATTCACCGGCGCGATCGGCGCGAGGTCGCGCATCAGCTCGTATTTGCGCTTGTCCGCCGTCAGCAGCGATTCATTCGCGGTCTGGGTGTTGGACATCATCAGCAGCGTGTAGCCGTCGGCCGGTGATTTCGCGGCCTCAATGGTGCCGATGACGCCGCCGGCGCCGGTGCGGTTTTCGACCACGAAGGGCTGACCAAAACTCTCCTGGAGCACGTTGGCGATCAGCCGGGCCGCGACGTCGGCCGGCCCGCCCGCGCCGAACGGCACGACGATACGGACCGAATGGCTGGGATAATCCTGCGCGAATGAGGGGGCTGCGGAGAATGCAGCAAGCAGGCCGGCCGCCAATGCCAGCACGGATCTTCGGGCGATCATGCCCACCTCCCTGATATCGTTCTTGTTGGCCGGCACTGTAGCGGCAGGGAATGCGGACTGTCGACGGCTCACAAAGTCGATTGTATCAGGGAATATCGCGCGGTTTTCGGTGTGACTGCGCCGCCTTCGCGCTTGCAGCAGGAACCCGCGGCGCGCGCTTTGAGCAAATCGCATGGGCCGTGCCGGATAAATGCGCTCGGCTGGCTGGTATTTTGGTGTTACGAACTGGGGCATGAACCAGCACGCCAAAATCGAAATCCGCCATTCGACCTGTCCGCATGATTGCCCCTCGGCCTGCGCCCTCGATGTCGAGGTGGTCGAAGGCCGCAGCATCGGCCGTGTCCGCGGTTCGAAAAAGCAGACCTACACGGCCGGTGTCGTCTGCGCCAAGGTTGCCCGCTACGCCGAGCGCATACATCACCCCGAGCGGGTCACGTTTCCGATGCGCCGCATTGGGCCGAAGGGCTCGGGGCAATTCGCGCGCATCTCCTGGGACGAGGCGCTGGACGAGATTGGGCATCGCTTCAATCAAGCCGAACGCGAGTTCGGCGCGGAATCGATCTGGCCCTATTATTACGCCGGCACGATGGGCCTGGTGATGCGCGACGGTCTCAACCGTCTCACGCATGTGAAGAAATATTCGCGCTTCTATCAAACCATCTGCGCCAATGTCGCGCGCATCGGATTCGCGATCGGCACCGGCAAGATCGCCGGCGTCGACCCGCGCGAGATGGCGCTGTCCGACCTCGTCGTGATCTGGGGCACCAACCCCGTCAACACGCAGGTCAATGTGATGACGCACGCCTCCCGCGCCCGCAAGGAGCGCGGCGCGAAGATTGCGGCGGTCGACATCTACGACAACGAGACTATGAAGCAGGCTGACATCAAGATCATCCTGCGCCCCGGCACCGACGGCGCCTTCGCCTGCGGCGTCATGCATGTCCTGTTCCGCGACGGCTACGCCGACCGCGCCTACATGGACAAATACACCGACTGCCCGGCCGAGCTCGAGGCGCATCTGAAGACGCGCACGCCGGAATGGGCGTCCGCGATTTGCGGCGTGCCGGTGGCCGAAATCGAAGCCTTCGCGAAAGCGGTTGGCGAGACCAAGCGCACCTTCTTCCGCTTTGGCTACGGCTTTACGCGCAGCCGTAATGGTGCGACCCAGATGCATGCGGCAAATAGCATTCCCGCGGTGACCGGCGCCTGGCAGTATGAGGGCGGCGGCGCCTTCTTCAACAATTACGCGCTGTGGCATTTCAACGAATCCATCATCGAGGGCCACGACGCCATCGACCCGAGCATTCGCGCGCTCGACCAGTCCAAGATCGGCCGTATCCTCACCGGCGATGCCGAGGCCCTGCGCGGCAAGGGGCCAGTCAAGGCGATGCTGATCCAGAACACCAATCCGATGACGGTGGCGCCGGAGCAGGCGCTGGTGCGGCAGGGCTTTGCGCGTGAGGATCTGTTCGTCGCGGTGCACGAGCAGTTCATGACCGAGACCGCGCAAATGGCCGACATCGTGCTGCCGGCCACCATGTTCATGGAGCATGACGATCTCTATTACGGCGGCGGCCACCAGCACATCTCGGTCGGGCCGAAGCTGATCGACCCGCCCGGCGAATGCCGCTCCAACCACGAGGTCCTGCAGGCCCTGGCGCCGCGGCTCGATGCCAGGCATCAAGGTTTCGAGATGACGCCGCGCGAATTGATCGACGCGACCTTGAGGCTGAGCAACCACGGCGACATCGGCGGCCTCGAAGCCGACATCTGGCGCGACCTGCAACCGGACTTCCGCACCTCTCATTATCTCGACGGCTTTGCCCATGCCGACGGGAAATTCCACTTCAAAGCCGATTGGGCGCATCCGCCGTTCGGCGTGACCATGGGCGATTTCGACAAGATGCCGTCGCTGCCGGATCATTGGGCGGTGATCGAGCACAGCGATCAGGCCCATCCGTTCCGGCTCGCCACCAGCCCTTCGCGCAGCTTCCTCAACACCACCTTCAACGAGACGCCGTCCTCGCAGGCGCGCGAGGGCAAGGCGAGCGTGATGATCCATCCGCTGGATGCTGCCGCCCTCGACATTGCCGACGGCGATGCGGTGACGCTCGGCAACACTCGCGGAGAGACCACGCTGGTGGCGACGCTGTTCGACGGGGTGCGGCGCGGTGTCCTGATCGCGGAATCCGTTCATCCAAATAAGAACCACATCGGCGGCCGCGGCATCAACATGCTGACCGGAGCCGAAACCGTCGCGCCGATCGGCGGCGCGGCGTTCCATGACAACAAGGTCTGGATCAGGAAGGCTGCGAGCTGAGGCGCGGCTCGCGCTTCGGTCGCCCCGCAAATTGCGTCGAGGCGCTAAAGCGGCGCCGCGCCACAGTTTGCGCTTGCACCTATCGCCCAAGCTGCCGCAAATGGCGGCAAACGGGAGCAAGGAAGCGAGCGTGCCATGACCGACACCACAGCCGTCGTCACCGAGAAGCGCGGGCAGGCGCTCTGGATCACCATCAACCGGCCGGACAAGCGCAACGCTCTGAACGGCGAGGTGATCGCCGGCATCGGCAAAAGCTATCGCGACGCGCATGAAGACAAGGACGTCCGCGTCATCGTGCTGACGGGCGCGGGCGACAAGGCGTTCTGCGCGGGCGCTGACTTGCAGAATTCCGGCGCCGCTTTCGCGATGGACCATTCCAAACCAAATGTCGACTATGCCGATCTGCTGCGCTTGTCGCAGAATGCGACGAAGCCGGCGATTGCGCGGGTCGGCGGCGTCTGCATGGCGGGCGGCATGGGCCTGCTCTGCATGACCGACATGGCGGTCGCAGCCGATCACGTCATCTTCGGCCTGCCTGAGGTGAAAGTCGGCGTGTTCCCGATGCAGGTGTTGAGCCTTTTGCAGACCATCGCGCCGCCGCGGCTCGTCAACGAATGGGCGCTCACCGGCGAGCCGTTCGGCGCCAAGGCCGCGCACGCTGCGGGCCTTCTCAACTACATGGTGCCAGCGGCCGAATTAGACGCTAAGGTCGACTGGCTGATCGGCCGCATCGTCGACAAATCCCCAACCGCGATCCGCCGCGGCAAATACGCCATGCGCGCCATAGCCTCGATGTCGTTCGACGAGAGCATCGCCTACACCGAAAGCCAGATCGCGCTGCTGGCCATGACCGAGGACGCCAAGGAAGGCTTGAAAGCTTTCAGCGAGAAGCGCAAACCGTCCTGGTCGGGAAGATAAATGCGTACCCTTCAACTTCCGTCTCGCCTGGCGGGTGTCCGGACCGCGCATTCTGTCTATTGGCGCTAGCCGAAGATGGGGCTTTCCAGTCGAGAACAAAAAGCGGCTCGTCAACAAACTGGCGAGCTGGCGATGAAGCTGAAGTAGTCTCTGAAGGCTCAGAAATTCGGATCGACTTCCAAGGGAATCCATCAGCCCGCGGGAGGGACTGATGCCTAAAGCCAGCAAGATGCGACCTCGGACGATCAGGCGAAGTGGTCAAACCAGCGTCAGTGTCCACGCCGATGCCAGATGGTAGTCGATGCGCGCCTGGTGCGATTTGCTCAGGCAGCAGAACGCGAGAGAGGCGCTCGCGCGCCTTGACGGATACATGAAAGAAAAAAAGAGCGCCTCCGGAGAGACGCTCTTTTGCCACCCCATTGAGGGGGCAAGACATCCGATTGCACAGAAAGCACTACGCTATCGCACTTTCAACCGCCCCAGGCCTCACGTGGCATAAGGGTTTCTACAGTCGAGGGCCCGGGCAGCACACGAGATTAGCTCGAACAACAACATCTCAATGCCAATGGTTAACAACGCCGGAAAATCTGCGAGACTCGCGAACGGGAGAACACTTCCGATGTGAGAGGCGGGGCTACGTTCCAAGGCTCGAGCCGGTACTGTAGGAGGCTCCGATCTGATGGGCAGCGTTTCACGATTCGCTGCCCTTTGCGGACCATGCGACACAGCCAAAGAAAAATTGCGGTGGTGGCGCTAACAAGGACAGTTACCAAGATCAGATCCCAGTGGCGTATCGTCAGGCATTCCTATGATATGCTCGTCGGTAGCCGGTAAGTGTTTGTCTTGATTCATGAAGTCAGGCGCCGCCTCGTATTATCCCGGCGAGTGCCTCCATCGAAGCTAGACCATATTCGGGACTGGCTCATTCCGATCCCGCGCGAAATGCTCGGTCTGTGTTCGGACCTTGCAAGCACGCCCTTCACGTGCCCTGTCGGGCGGCGGCATTTGGGGCGAAGGGCGCAGGAGCGTCAAATTCCTGGTGGGGACTAAGGAATGATCCCAGGGGCACTTTCGCCTCCAGCAGGCTGCCAGGGGCCTTCGCGGCCGGTGCATGGCATAATGCCCGCATAACGACGGCATAATAGTTGTATTATGCCTGCGCGATAATCGTACTCTCGGACGTTTCATATCTCACGTCATCTGTTTCATGATTTTCGACGTCTGTTTCTTTTGAGCCAATCCCCGTTTCATCCCGACCACAAGGTGTTTCAAAGCTCTCAACATGTGTTTCAAGATTCTGATGCTTTTTTCTTTGGCAGCTTCCAATTGCTTGAAAATGAGCTGTTTTCACAACTGCCCAGTACCTTGCATTGGCTAACAAGTGTTTCATCAGGGTGGCAGACCAGGGGGGAGTCGCCATAGTTCGACTGTTTGACTTCCAGTCGAAAGCGCGTCCGACGAGCGCCGCCAGTCCCATCCGAGATTTCGACGATTTTGGCCGCTGCAAATGGAGCCGGCAGGCCACCATCTTTTCTGCCGTTGCGTTCGTGCAACGGACTTGTTCGGGTTCAGACCGCCCCTTCTTTCAGTTAGAGATTCGATCGTTGATGGTCCCGATCTCAGAACGGCAGGCGGCTGCCCCGAGGCTCAAGTCCCGCGGCGACAGTCGGAGATTCAGATCCGACACGGTCAGGGATTCGGTGAAACAGTTGTTGGTTCTCTTGAAACAGGAGTTGGTGGCTTTCAGGCCTGCGCACTATAGTGGAAAGCGGCGCCTAACTAGTGTTTCACGGCACCCGGAAAGTGTTTCTTTTGTTACCATGTAACGGGGGGCCGACAAAAAAGTTTGCCGCCCTACCTTCCGCCAACGTCCGCCCAGACATCCACCTCAAAGGGGGGGGCCTTTCCTGAGCGGGCGTGACCAGTGCGGAGCCAAGGATCAGACATCCCGCCGAAGCGGGGCTCCCGAACGGAGAAGTAATATGGCCGAAGACGGCGAACAGGCGCGCCGCCAGGCGCAACCTCAGTGGCCTCGGGAGCTCACGCTCGAGGCCGGCTTTGCCGTCCGGCGCACCCCGCCGGTCGACCATCTGCCTAGCGAGGCGCACCCGCGACCTGATGCTTCGCGAACCGGCAAACACTTCCCATCGACGCGGCCAGCTCGCGAGCTCGGACGTCGGCCCGAGCCGGCGCGCTCGCGGGAAGAAGGAGATGGAGCCGTCGAATCCTTGGAATCCGGGCGATCCTGGATCCCGGACGAGGACCGGGAGCATCTCGAGATCGAGGACGATGTGATGGAGAGCTATCGTTCTACCATTCCGGCGGCCGACGCACTGCTCGAGGCCCCTGAGCCGGAGGACTTCCTACCGAGCCCCGAGCAAATGCTCGCCATCAATCCGGACAAGCCCAATGGTCCAGACTACGGCGAGCTGCGTAGTCTGATCGATGCCAACCACGCTCTCACAGAGAAGTCGCGTGAGAAGCGGCGTGCGGCTCAGGACCGCGAGGGCGATGACGCCGCTCCGAAGGTGAAGATCGCGACCGCGGAGACGCAGCGGGAATACCTTTCCCGCGGCCTGGGGCTGCTCAAGCGGTACATGCGCGAGTCGGACCTCCAACTCAGTCTTGAGGACACCGATCCGCAGCAGTTCGCCAGCTGGCTGCTGGGCTTGAAACCTTTCCTCTCCCGGAGCACCTGGCGGCTGTACCGCGCCTCGGCGATCGCGATCGTCCAGGCCATCCCCTCGATTTACAGGGACTCTGCCATCGCTATGCTGAACGCGGATCTCAAGATCGGCAACGACGAGGGGCAGTCAGGAAAGAGAAACGGTGAGGAGGAGGAGGTTCGAGCAGCGAGGCGCGCCAAGCGAATTGATCACCAGCATTTCCAGCAGCTCCGGAAGATTCTCCTCGTAACCTCCCGCAGTCCGGCGCAGGCGTGGCTCCGGGATTGGCTGCGCGCGGGGATCCACACCGGCTTACGTCCGGTGGAATGGTCTCTCACCACGTTTGAACGTCGTCCTGACAGACGTTTCCCGAACGGCCGGGTTTGGCTGCATGTGGTCAGCGCGAAGGCCACCGATGGCCGAGCTACGCACCGGACGCTGGATCTGTCGAATTTCTCGACCGAGGCCTTGGAGGCGGTGGAGCGGATGGTCAACCAGTCCAGGGAGTGGGTGCTGGCCGGAACCTGGTCGCAGCGGCAGTACGACGTCTCGAAGTTGCTGCGCAAGCTCTGCAAGACGCTGTTCCCGCGGATGAAGAAGCAATACACGCTCTACAGCCTGCGCCATCAGTTCATTGCCAATATGAAGACGATCTATACCCGGGAAGAGGTTGCGGCCATGGTTGGCCACATCTCGCTGGAAACCCAGGTCGAGCACTATGGCAAGCGGCGCCTGGCCTGGGATTCCCGCCTCATCACGGAGGTGCCGATGCCGGTCGAGGAGCAGGTCGCCCAGATCAAGAAACGGCTCGAGCTCTTTGATCTCCGGAAGATCGACCGTGCCACCAAAGAGGCCGCCAAGCGTGGTGTCGATCCCGACGATTTCGATGGTGAGGACTTTAGCGCTGGCCGTCGTTAACCATGAATTGTCGTGCCTGCTGGAAATTCCGATCACAAGCGACATATTGGAGGCTACTTCGCGTCCCTCGCGAAGCGGCCGCCGCCGGTGCTTCCAACACCGTCGACGGCCTAACCACGACGACTAAGCAGGAGTCACCATGGCTAAGCGCCATTATAACGCCGATTCGGCAGTCCTTCTCTCGTCCTCTCCGTTGCCCGATCTCCGGTCCGATGTGACCGGGTGCGGGCTCATGCCCGATGTCGGGTGCATGGCGGGCGCTATCGCCCTCATCACCATCACCATCACCATCAGCTAAGGCAGGGATCGCGAAGCGCGACGACATGCGGCGCGATGACGTCGCATGAATCGGTCCCGATCCGCTGCAGGCGTTGGCGATCCCGCTGGGAGCGACGCCATCCTGGCCGTCCGCGATTTCTGCGGGACAGGCCAGGCAAGCTGCGATGACAGCCGGACCCTGCCAAATCCAGCAGGGCGTTCGGCGGTCAGCCGGTCCGATGTCGTGCCTACGCGATCTCTCGAAGACAGAGAGATCGATCAATGAAGATTTCTTCCGAGACCCTGCAGCTCCAGCCCTGCACCCACACCATCATCGCCCGTTCGGCGGCATCGAAGGCTACCGCCTGATCAGCGATCCGGCTGGCCGGCTCGCCGTCACGACGTTCTCAACGGAGATGGCGAGGCGGCTTGCGGCGGGCTTTGATCAGTGGTCAGCGTGCTATGTGCTCGCGGGTAACGGCCAGGCCTACATCGCGCAGAGCCAGTGCGCGATGAAGTGCATCGCCGAGCACGCGGTGGATCCCGCCAAAGCTTTCGCCACCGAGGTCTTCCTGATCCATGAGCAGGAAGAGCCGCGCACGATGGATTGGTCGACCCGGCTCTACCTGGAACACCGTCTGAGCGTGCTCGTCAAAGAGGCGGGGCTGGTTCGCCTCGCCAACGCCGCGGAGCCGCGTGTTCTGCCCTGGCGTCTCGAACAGGCCGAGCGGCTCGTGGAAGAGGCCCGACGGCTCCTTTTCGACGCCGGCTGCCGAGTTCTGAACGGCAATTTCCCGAGCCAGCCGACCGCGGAAGCGAAGGGCGATGACAACCAGGATGCTGAGGAAGCCGTCGAGATCGCCTCGCCGATCGGACGGGTGCCCCTAGAACTCGAATTCGATTATTGCGGCATCTGGGCACGTGGCTCCGCCGATCATGAAGGTTTTTTCGTGGTCAAAGCGGGATCGGAGCTGCGGGCGAGGGAGAACCCGAGCTTGCGGCAGAACATCAGACGGCTGCGCGCTGATCTGCGCGGCCGGGGTGTCGTGGTTCCTATTGCTGGCGTGACGGATCGCCTGCGCCTCCAGGTCGATTGGCGATTCTTCAGCGCAGCGGTTGCAGCAAAGTTCGTGGCCGCGGCCCACGTGGCCGGCACCAAGTGGGTGCGCCCCGCAGCGCGCCCGATCGGGCGCGCTGCATAGGGGCTCGGCAAATGTCAAATATGGTCAGGCCGGGGCCGGAGCCCCGGCAAGGTGGTGCGGCCAGTCCTTCCGATCACGCTGGTGAGGGCGGCGCACCCGTCGGGATCAGCATCGCCTGCTGTGAGACCCTGAAGCCTCCGCGCGAGGGCGGGGATGCCAAGCTCCTTGAGACCTCGTCGCCGGTCGTCCGCGCCCTGCTTCAGATCGCACCGCTGCGCTGGTGGCGATCGATGCCGGCGGATACGTATCGGGCGGCGGAGTACCTCGCCATCCGCTGCGCGCTCGACGAGGTCGCAACGCTGATCGAGGGCGCCGAGGTCGAGCCGGCCCTGCGAGGCGATGTGGATGCCGCGATCGCGCTGGTGTTGACCTTGATGCCGATCAGGCGGCTCGGCGGCATCAGGACCGATATCGGGATGACGGCCGTGCTCCGTCTCGCGCTCGAGGGCGGGTCCAGATGCGCGCTCGTGCTCGCCTATGTCATCGATCGCGCCGAGCCAGATCCCCACGGCGCCGATTTGCTGTGAGCATCATGGTTCGAATCCCGCTGCGGCCACGCCGCTCTCCGCGGCGGCTTTGCCCAAGGCGAGAGGGTGGTGCTGAACGCGCTGCGCGCATTCGATGTGCCGCGCGCCTGCGGGGAGGGCGAGGCATGACGGTTGGTCGACATGGAGCCGGCCCGAGAGGCCACAACCGGCGGGAGGCCGCCACGCAGGCATCAGGACCGTTCCATGTCCGCCTTCAATCACGGCGTGCGCGGCTCGCCCGCGACAGTCCGTCGGCCTCGCGCGGACCGGAGCGACAGCGACAACCCGATTCGAGTGCCGGGGCCCGCTCCGCACTGCAACGTCGAGATCTCAGGCCTGGAGCAACCCATGGCTGATCTCGACGACAACCGGACGGTGGCAGCCCGCCTTTCGTCCATCCCTGTAGGAGAAGAGAGTAGTATTATGTACGACGTGACAGAGGCCCAGAGGCCTCACGATGATTTTTTTGTCTCGGTCAAGACCAGGACGGCGATCCCGGTGCGACACTTGGCAATGCGCCATGCGCTGATCCAGGCCTCGCTCGATCCGCAGGTGCGCTCCATCGGCTACGTGGCGTCAGCCTGGGTCGCGTCCGAGGTGTCCTCGCTTGATGCTGTCATCGTGGAACGCGAAGACGGCCGCTATGTCCTCGACGTCGTGCCGGCGCGACGCCTGGGCGATGCCGAGGACGAGGGTCCAGTGCTGATCGCGTCGGATGAGCTTGAGCTGGAGCCGCTTGTTTTGACTGCCGAAGAGATTGCGCGCGAGCCGCGGTGCAGCAATGCGAACCTGGTTTGGTCCTACCACGACCTCGCTGTTCCGATCGGGCTCCGGCTGCGCATCCAGCAGCTCCTGCTCGACGAGCGAGCGATGCCGCTCGGCCAGCTGCTCAAGGCTGTGGCCGGCGAAAGCGATCCCGCGGCGGCGGTGATGGCGCTCGCCTGCGCCAACCTCCTCTGGCTCGATCTGCTCACGCGCCCGTTGGACCCGACCACGCTCGTTCGATGCTGCGATCTGGCGGAGCGCGCATGAGCTCCGATGATGAGACAGGTGACCTGCCGGCAGCCCTCGAAGATATCGTCTCGACAGGAGCGGCCGCCGATGCGGGTGACGGCGAGGATCGCCTGAAGGGACTGCCGCGCCTCCTGCGCTATGCCATGCTGAGCACCAACGGAGCCCAGCATGTCGCGGAGCGACTGATCGCCGAGATCCATGAGCTGTGTCCGCACCTGCCGCAGAGCGCCGCCTGGGCCTTGGAGCGCACGTTTGATACCGGGGTGGAGCTCGCAGCCGAGCTCGATCAGCGTGCCGTCATGCAAGACGAACCGAACTTGCGGAGCCTGGCCGACTGCGTCCGGCTGCTGTCGCTGCCGGCGCCGCGCAATTCTCGTCACCTCGAGGAACACCAAAGGGTCGGCAAAGCGCTGGTTCACGCGTTTTTTGAGAGCCTTGGGCCTGTGGAGAAGGAGCTCGGCTGCGACATCGAGCAGTTCACCTTCGGCTGGGCAGCGCTGCCGGCTTGCACAGGGATGCTGTCCGCCAGCGTTTCGGCAACAGCGAACGCGGTCTACATCGGAAGCCGCATGGCCGAACGCCGATTTGCTGCTGCGAAGGCAAAGATCTGGCAGCAGTTCCAGGACGAGTACCGGCAGAAAGCCAAGAAGGAAGAGGAGCAGTCCGCCGCTGGTCAAGTGCCCGCGAGCGCCGAAGCGGACGTCATTCCCGCGCGCCACGTCATGGTCGCGCGCCTGTCTGAGCTCGAGATGAAGAGCTCCAAGCTCAAGGACATCCTGGCGCCCCTCAAGCACGCCATCAACACGCCCCTGCCGCTGGTCGAGGCGCCGCCGCTGCACAAGGTCCGCAGTGCGCTGGCATTCGAGTTTCCCTGGGCCATGAATGTGATCGACTTCGCGCTCGCCGATCTCGTCGGCCGTACGACGGTCTACCTGCGCCCCCTGCTGTTGGTCGGCCCGCCCGGCGTTGCCAAGAGCCGATTCGCCAGACGACTGGGCGAGACCCTCGGCGTCAGCATTTGGCGGGAGGATGCCGCGCGCGCCGACAGCGCGGTGTTCGGTGGCACGGACCGGCGGTGGAATTCGGCCGAACCCTGCCACGCATTTCTGGCGATCGCACAGGGCAGAATCGCTAACGCGCTCGTGCTGATCGACGAATTGGAGAAGGCCGGCACGCGCTCCGACTATGGCCGCTTCTGGGACGCGTTGCTGGGCTTCCTCGAACCTGAGACCAGTGCCCGCTATCCCGATCCCGCACTTCAGACAACTGTCGATGTCTCCCACGTCTCCTACCTCGCGACCGCTAACAGCCTCGATCCGCTGCCCTCGCCGATCCGCGACAGGTTTCGCGTGGTGACGTTTCCGAGCCCCGGTCCCGACGACCTCGACGCCCTGCTGCCCGCCGTGCTGGTCGACCTCGCGCGGGAGCGCGGCCTAGATGCGGTTTGGGTCCCGCCGCTCGACGGCACCGAGCGCGCTGCGATTGCGCAGCATTGGAAGGGTGGCTCGTTGCGGCAGCTGCGCCGCATGGCCGATGCGATCCTGCGCGAGCGTGATCTGCGGGCGGCGAGAAATTGAACATGGTGAGTCCTGTGCATAGCGGCCTCCTCAACGTGCCTGCAGAGTGCTCACCGCGGGCCCATCATATCACCTCCGACGTCAGCGGTGGCCATCTGGAGCGCCCCGTCCAGCGTCGGCGAGCCCGCGCGATTCGGACAAATCGTTTATGCGAGGTCGCCTCATGAGATTACTGGATGCCCAAGTATGCGATGGGGAGTTGCTCCTCGTCCTCCACGGAGATCGCGCCGAGATGTTCACAGCCAGGGCGATGCTCGCCGATATTCTCGGAACCAGGGTTCATCTCGTCACGGCGGGAATGCTGCGCCGGATCAGGGGCGGCCAGAGGAACGTGGGGGAATCCACCCTCGATTTCCTTGCCCGGATCGCTCTCGTCGAGGCCGTCGCTGGCAGCCTTTCGGCGGACGAGCTGGTCATCGTGCGGCACCCCGACGTGCTGAGCGGGTCCCCCGGTGTTCCGGGGCACGCGCGTGCCGCCGGGGCCGGTTTTCGCCACGCTGGCCGACAGATTAGCCGGCGAGATTGTGTGCCTTGGCTATCCCCAACTCTCACCGGACGAGATCAAAATGGCCCTGCAGCAGGCCTGCCGTCTGCTCGAGCGCGATGCGCCATTGATGAGTCGGAGCTGAAAAGATCGTTTGTCCCCATAGAGCGACCAGACCTAACTGCACGTGGGGCCAGAATGGCACGTTAAGGCGTTCGGCTCGGAGAGGGAGAGCTTGCAGGTACAGATCGACCTTTCGGATAAAACGACCTCGCGGCTGCATCGGGTCTCCTCCACGGACAAACAGCTCACGGCCGCCGGGTTCGAGCGCCTTCGCAGCCAGCCAGGCTCCGCGATCAGATCGCTTGCTGCAAAATCGGCGGGACAAGCGTCGAAAGCGCCGTACCGCTCCGCGGATCACCGCAAATCCTCTCTCGGATGAGAGCGGACAGCCGCTAGGATCATCGATATATCCGCCTCTTAGGGATCGTGCGCGATCGCAAGCCTTTGAACTCGCGACCGGCGGCAGCAGCGACGCAATCGCCGGCCGGCGCTTCGCCGACCCGAGCGCAGGTCGATAGCGCCGAGATGGAAGCTCAGCCCTGCGCCTCATTCACGTGAAATCAGGATTTCGAGTAATTTTCTTGCGCATTTGATGACCTAATTCCTGCCTCGCAAGTGTCTGAGTGAACTCGCGAAAATCCGATCGCACCCTCATAACGCCGGCATAATGCCCGCGCGATAGAAATTCTTCAGACTAATAAAATTGCTCGCTGATTTATTGAGGCTCTAAGGTCGATTTCTCGTCATCAAACACCAGCTTCTGTTCGCCCTAAGAATCCGGCGGGCTCGGGATGCCATTACTCGACAAGGAGCACTTACCTAAACATCGGCGCGCTCGCAGATGGCAGAGGCACAGGCCGGGTTGACATCGGCCGTGAAGCGTGTTCGTGGCGCAGGCCCGGTGCGACTTCGCCAGAAGCTGCCAGCCGAACTGCGAGATCCGGCAGCTGCCAAACCAGTACAGATTGCTGAAAGCAATAAGACTGAGCATTGCGGGAAGGCTGGGCCGCACTCGAATCTCTCCAACTAGGTAGTGCGATGAGATTGTGATCGCGTTCTCGCCCGCAATGTCGCAGTGCACCTGGTCTTTTTCATCCAAGGATGAATACAAACGAGTCTTGCCTTCAACGTGTTTCGGGGGATGTCATGACGGCGCCTGCGGAGGCCAATCTGGCCGATGAGCTCACCGCGCATGCGGTTGCGAGCATTGAGGCGGCGGATCATTTCGCCCTTCCGTTCCCGCATATCGTGTTCCGCGACTTCTTCCCGGCCGATTCCTACCAGTACCGGGTGCGGCACGCCCCCGACCGAGGGGTACGATCCGATCACAGGCACGGGAACGCGCACGGCTCTGCCCCTCTATGGCGATAATGTCCGAAAAATCGAGCAGCCGCTCCGGCACGGATCGGCCGCGCTTTCGACCATGCTGACCTCAAAGGCGGTCGAAGATGCGATCCGGAACAAGCTGCGTGACGGGCTGGAAATTCGTGCCGGCGGCAACAAGCTCGCCGGCCCCGACGACGTGAGGCTGGTCGCCAAGCCGGTGGTCTACCGGATACCGACGGCTATCCGATCAAGCCGCATCCGGACAAGCGCAAGAAAGTGGTGACGATGCAGATACGCGTTCGTGGTGCTGAAGGCCTATTACTCGCTGACAAAGATGAGCTGGCACCCGCAGATCCACACCACTCAGCCCCGTATCACCATCGAGAGCGAGGACGTGGGCTCCTGATCTTCGGCGTGATCCGGTTTGCAGCGCGGCGTCCTTTGATGGCCGCGCTACGCATCGGGTCTAATTGCCGGATCATAGATTCTTACAGGTGTTTTGCCCGACGCGTAAATTATTTCGCTAAATCCGCAGCGCGCGAAGTCGTGCCCGTCGGTCCTTTGCATGGTATTGTTCTCCAAAAATTGATCGGGAGCCGCCCGCCGATGGCGACGGGCGGTCGTGGCCGCATCGCTCAGCCCGCGTTGGCCTTCAACCGGGCGGCTTCGATGCCGGCCACCGCGCAGGCCTCGTCATTATCGGACGTATCGCCGGACACGCCGACGGCGCCGAGCAGCGTTGCACCATCCATGATCAGGACGCCGCCGGGCACGGGCACCAGCGCGCCCTTGGCGATGGTGTTCACGGCGTCGATGAAAAAGGCCTGCTCCTGGGCGCGCTGGAACAGCGCCCGCGAGCCCATGCCCATGGCGAGTGCGCCATAGGCCTTGCCATGCGCGATCTCGCCGCGCATGAGGCTGGTGCCGTCCTGCGCCGCGGCGAGCTTGAGCACGCCGCGCGCGTCGAGGATGGTGACGACCAGCGGCTTCAGCTTGAGTTCGCTGGCCTTCGCGAAGACGGCGTCGAGGATCCTGCGGGCGGTGTCGAGGGTGAGGTCAGCCATGGCTGGTTTCCTTTGCAGCAGTTGAGGTGGAATTGGTCTCAGTACGATCGAGGCTCATCGCCAGCACGCGCGCGACGTGAAGCGCCTCGCGCTGGGCGCCGTCGTGGATCTGGTGGCGGCAGGAGGTGCCGTCGGCAACGACCAGCGTCGTCGGGTCTGCGCGCCGCACGGCGGGCAGCAGCGACAGCTCGGCCATCTCGATCGAGGCATCATAGGTGTCGGCGCCATAGCCGAACGCGCCGGCCATGCCGCAGCAGCTCGATTCGATGGTCTCGACCGCAAGGCCCGGGACGAGGCGCAGCACCTGCTCGACCGGCTTGAAGGCGCCGAAGGATTTTTGATGGCAATGGCCGTGCACGACGGCCTTCTCAGCGACGGTGCCGAGGGGCAATTGCAGCCGGCCAGCCTCGGCCTCGCGCACCAGAAATTCCTCGAAGGTCAGCGCGTGCGCGCCGACCGCCTTGGCGTCGTTGTCCTTGCGCAGCGAGGCGAGCTCATCGCGCAGCGTCAACAGGCAGCTCGGCTCGAGGCCGACGATCGGCACGCCGCGCGCGGCAAAGGGCGCAAAGGCAGCGACCAGCCGATCGAGCTCGACCCTGGCTTCATCGACGAGGCCGGCGGAGAGGAAGGTGCGGCCGCAGCACAGCGGGCGGCTGCCGCTCAGCGCCTTCGGCAGATGCACGCGATAACCGCCGGCCGTGAGCACGCGCAAGGCGGCATCGAGGTTCTCGCGCTCATATATGCGATTGAAGGTGTCGGCGAACAGCACGACCTCACGGCCATCAACGGGCCCGACCACGTCAGCCGCTGGCGCAAAAACGTCGCTGCGGAAGGCGGGCAGGGCGCGGCGCGCGCTGATGCCGGCAAAGCGTTCGAACAGCTTTCGGAGCAGCGGGCTGCGGTTGCGCAAATTGGCCAGCGGCGCCAGTCGCGATGCAAAGCCGGCATAGCGCGGGAGATAACCGACCAGGCGGTCGCGCAATCTCAGGCCGTGCGAGGCGGCACGCGCGGCCAGCACCTCGATCTTCATCTTGGCCATGTCGACGCCGGTCGGGCATTCGTGGCGGCAGGCCTTGCAGGAGACGCAGAGTTTCAGCGTATCCATCATCTCGTCGGAAGACAGCGCGCCGGGGCCGAGCTGGCCGGAGATCGCGAGCCGCAGCGTGTTGGCACGCCCGCGCGTGACATCCTTCTCGTTGCGCGTGGCGCGGTAGGACGGGCACATCACGCCGCCCTCGAGCTTTCGGCAGGCGCCGTTGTTGTTGCACATCTCGACCGCGCCCTGGAAGCCGCCGCCCGCGCCGGGATAAGCCGACCAGTCGAGCTTCGTCTTCAGCTCGCCGACGCGATAGTCGGGCTTGAAGCGGAACAGCGAGCGGTCGTCCATCTTCGGTGCGTCGACGATCTTGCCTGGATTGAGCGTGCCATCGGCATCGAAGCGCTGCTTCACCTCGCGGAAGTCGGCAACGAGGCGTTCGCCGAACATCGTCTCGTGAAACTCGGAGCGCACCAAGCCGTCGCCATGCTCGCCGGAATGCGAGCCCTTGTACTCGCGCACCAGCGCGAAGGCCTCTTCGGCGATGGCGCGCATCGCCTTGACGTCCTTCTCCAGCTTCAAATTCAGCACCGGGCGCACGTGCAGGCAGCCCTCGGAGGCGTGCGCATACATCGTGCCGCTGGTGCCGTGCTTCGCAAACACCTCGTTCAGTCGTGCGGTGTAGTCGGCGAGGTGCGGCAGCGGCACCGCGCAATCCTCGACGAAAGAGACCGGCTTGCCCTCCTGCTTCATCGACATCATGACGTTGAGGCCGGCGGCGCGGAAATCGGCGATGCCGCTCTGCAATCCAGGCTCGGTGATTTCGACCACGCCGCCCCATTTGCGTTTGTCGTTGGTCCAGCCGAAGCCGAGATCGCCCATGAGCTCACCGAGCTGTTTCAGGCGCACAAGATTATCGGCCTGGTCCTCCTCGGCGAACTCGACCACCAGCACGGCGTCCGGATCGCCCTTGATCGCGGTGGAGATAATGGGGCGGAACATCGCGATCTCGCGGCCGAGCGCGAGCATGGTGCGGTCGACCAGCTCGACCGCGATTGGCTTCAGCTTGACGAGATGCTGGGCCGCATCCATCGCCTCGTAGAAGCTGCCGAAATGGCAGACGCCCAGCGCCTTGTTGCGGATCACGGGCCACAGCTTCAGCTCGACTTTGGTGGTGAAGGCCAACGTGCCCTCGGAGCCGACCAGGAGGTGCGCCATGTTGTTGCGCGCATTGCGCGGCACCAGCGCATCGAGATTGTAGCCGCCGACGCGGCGCTGCACTTTGGGAAAGCGCGCGGCGATCTCATCGGCCTCGCGCGTGCCGAGATCGAGCATGTCGCGGAATAGGGCGCGTGCGCTGTTGCCGGCGTCGAGATCGGAGAGATCGCGCGAGACCTCGCCGTAACGGCTCAGCGTGCCGTCGGCGAGGGCGGCCTCCATCGACAGTGTGTTGTCGCGCATGGTGCCGTAGCGCAAGCTGCGTCCGCCGCAGGAATTGTTGCCGGCCATGCCGCCGATGGTGGCGCGCGAGGCCGTGGAGACGTCGACCGGGAACCACAGGCCATGTTTTTTGAGCTGGCGGTTGAGATCGTCGAGCACGATGCCGGGCTCGACCACGCAGGTGCGGCCTTCGACGTCGAGCGAGAGGATGCGGTTCAGGTGTTTCGATAGATCGACCACGATCCCGTCATTGACGGTCTGGCCGCATTGCGAGGTGCCGCCGCCGCGCGGGGTGACCTTGCGGCCCTCGTCGCGGGCGATCGCCAGCGCCAGCAAGGCCTCGTCCATGGTCTTGGGTACGACCACGCCGGCCGGCACGATCTGGTAGAACGAGGCGTCGGTGGCGTAGCGGCCACGGCTGAAGCGGTCGAACAGGACATCGCCGGTGATTTCCCGGGCCAGGCGTGCCGCCAGGCCGCCCTTTTGAGCCGATTCCAGTGATTTTCCAGCCACTTCCGCCGCCATGGTCCGCTTTCGCCTGTTCGCCGGCACCGTCTTGCCTCCCGTCACGGCCCTTGGCAAGCGAGCCTTGCTTCTTGGGCATTGACGGACCTCGCCGGGCGAGGGACAAGCCCGGCGAATAGTGATATGCGAGCGGCTCGCGGGAGCCCCGAATTCGGGCCCCCGACGCTCACGTCGAGACAAGCCTCAAAGACCGGGAAGGACGCCGATGACCGTGCACACTGGAAGGCATTTCTTACAGATTCCAGGACCGACGAACGTGCCCGACCGGGTGCTGCGGGCGATGGACATGCCGACGCTGGACCATCGCGGTCCGGAGTTCGCCGAGCTCGGTTTTGCGGTTCTTGCCTCGATGCAGCGGGTGTTCCGCACCAAGCAGCCCGTGATCATTTTCCCCTCGTCCGGCACCGGCGCCTGGGAAGCGGCGATGGTCAACGTGTTCGCGCCCGGCGACAAGCTCCTGATGTGCGAGACCGGCCAGTTCGCCGTGCTGTGGCGCGGCATCGCCGACAAGTTCAAGTTCGACGTCGACTTCATTCCGAGCGACTGGCGTCACGGCGCCGACCTCGCCGAGATCGAGAAGCGCCTCGTCGCCGACAAGCAGCACGCGATCAAGGCCGTCTGCGTCGTGCACAACGAGACCTCGACCGGCTGCGTGACGCCGCCACTGGAGGTGCGCAAGCTGCTCGACCGCGTCAAGCATCCGGCGCTGCTGATGGTCGATACCATCTCCGGCCTCGGCTCGATGGAATATGAGCACGACGCCTGGGGCATCGACGTCTCGGTCGCCGGCTCCCAGAAGGGCCTGATGCTGCCGCCCGGCCTCGGCTTCAACGCCGTCTCGGAGAAAGCGCTGGCCGTGGCCAAGGCCAACCCCGGCATGCGCTCCTACTGGGATTGGCAGGAGGTCATCAACTTCAACAAGCTCGGCACCTTCCCCTATACGCCCGCCACCAACCTGCTCTACGGCCTGCGCGAAGCGGTCAAGATGCTGGAAGAGGAGGGGCTGGAGAACGTCTGGACCCGCCACAAGCGCCACAGCGCGGCGACACGCGCCGCGATCAAGGTCTGGGGCCTGGAGACGCAGTGCGCCGACCCGGCTGCACACTCGCCGGCGCTGACCGGCGTGCGCGTGCCTGATAGCCACGACGCCGACGCCTTCCGCAAGGTTGTGCTGGAGAACTTCGACATGTCGCTCGGCACCGGCCTGAACAAGGTCAAGGGCAAGGTCTTCCGCATCGGTCATATCGGCCACTTCAACGATCTGATGCTGATGGGTACGCTCGCCGGCGTCGAGATGGGCCTGGATCTGGCAAAAATTCCGCACCGGAGCGGCGGCGTGTTGGCGGCCATGGACGTCCTGAAGGGACGCGACGCGGTGCCGATGACCAAGGCTCAGGTGGCTTAACGCCTCGGCAGGCCTCGACGAACTTAAGAGAAGAGAGCGCGCGATGAACGCACCGACGACTGCCAACGAAGACCTGCTCTACTCCGTCACGGACGGCATCGCGCGGATCACCTTCAACCGCCCGCAGGCGCGCAACGCAATGACCTTCGCCATGTATGATCGCATGGCGGAGATCTGCCAGGAGATCAACGCGGACCGTTCGATCAAGGCGCTGATCCTGACCGGCGCCGGCGACAAGGCGTTTGCCTCCGGCACCGACATTTCCCAGTTCCGTGCGTTCAAGACCGCGCAGGACGCACTCGACTACGAGGTCCGCATCGACCGCGTGCTCGGCACGCTCGAGCAGTGCCGCGTCCCCGTGATCGCGGCCATCGCCGGCGCCTGCACCGGCGGCGGCGCCGGCATCGCGGCCTGCTGCGACCTGCGCATCGGCACCGAGACGACGCGGATGGGCTTTCCGATCGCGCGCACGCTCGGCAACTGCCTGTCGATGTCCAACATCAGCCGCGTCGTGGCGCTGGTGGGTCCCGCCCGCACCAAGGATCTGATCTTCAAGGCGCGGCTCGTCGAGGCGCCGGAGGCGCTGGCGCTTGGCCTCCTCAATGAGGTCGTGCCCGACGTCGAGACGCTGCAGCGCCGCGCCGACGAGACCGCAAAGCTCGTCGCCAGCCACGCGCCGCTCACGCTGGAAGCGACCAAGGAAGCGGTGCGCCGCATCCGCCGCACGCTGTCGCGCGAAGAGGGCGAGGACTTGATCCTGAAGGCCTATATGAGCGAAGATTTTCGCGAGGGCATGGACGCCTTCCTCAACAAGCGTACGCCGAACTGGAAGGGCAAGTAGCCCGCGTTGTTGGCCGGCTGCGCCATATTAGGGCGTGTACTCGTAAAGGCGCAGACGTCGGCTTTGAGATCTAAGCAGAAATTTTCTGCTCAATCAGAGCGTTGCTGCTTCTTGACCGCTGGTGGGCGCCTGTTGCGAGTCTTTGAGGAGCCGCAGCGCCGCAGCCGTGACGAGACCCGTGGCGAGCAGGTACACGGGGGATATGTCCCAGCCGGGTCCTTCGAAGACCAGATAGGAGAACAATCCCGCGGCCGACACGATGAAGCCGACCCAGGCTAGCTTCGGTAGGCGAAATCGACGTTCGCTCCGCCAAAGATCAAGCGCGAGGTAGTACGCGAGAAGGCTGTTGCAGAGTGCCGCCGGCAGCACCCCCAGGACGATTCCGGTTTCAAACGCGAGATAGGATAACACGCCGTCGACCTGAGCAATCACCGCGAAGGGCAAATAGCGCGGATTGAGGCAGGCCAGTGCGATCGACGCAAGCTCAAACGCGTAGAAGTACCGCTCGTGCATCTTCGGGAGCAAATACGGCATGAGCATAAGCGATACACATGCGGCCAGCAGAATAAACTCCGGCCCCGCCCGTTGAGAGCGCGCGATGAAAATCGATAAGGCGAGTCCGCTCGCCGCCGCGAGCACCATGCCGACGGCGACCCCGATCGCGTACGGCATTCCTCCAGCCAACACCCAGATGTTCGCTGCGTTCATGGTGAGGCGATTGAATGTGTGAGCTTGGTCCAAATAGACCGCAAACACGGAGACTAACGATCTGCCGGCGACGAGAACCGGTATCGCGAGAACCACGTAGATCCCGGGAACGGTAGCTAGCCACGCCAGGTGGATCCGGCGGCGCAACATCATGCCGAGCACGAAGGGTCCCAGGAACACGCCCTGAGCCTTCACAGAAAACGCCATCGCAAATGGCGCAACGCCATTTCGGTCCCGCATGAAAAGCGCCACGGAAACCAGGGTGAAGAAGGTCCAGATCGAATCGGCCTGCCCCCACAATGCGCCATTGAAGATCACCGTAGGTGCAAGCCAAACCGCGCAGAAGGCCACGCACGCGCGCAACGGTACCTTTGTCGCTCGCCAGACCATCTGGGCGACGACGAGCGCACAGCCCAGCTCGAATACTCCCGAGATCGCTTTCACGAGCGACAGTGGCTGTCCCAGCCAATCAAAATGGGCGGCGATCAGCAGGAGATAGCTATAAACCGGGGTGTAGTTGGTGAAAGGTTCGGCCAGTGCAGCATTACCGTGATCTCGAGCAAAGGCATACCACGGGATCAGGAACTGAATGGCGTCGTCGGTGGCGTGCTCCCGGGCGAAGTAACGGAGCCCAAGGCCTGCAAACCCGGCCCCCATCACTAGGCCGATGGCAAGCGGCGAGTACGTGTGCAACGTCTCGTTAGGCCTGATGCAGAGGCCGGGATCGGCCGACGTGCCAATAGTCTCTTTTTTCACGCGATCGCTTTTGCTTTTTGAAGTCTTTGAAGGGCGTTGCGACTTCATTTTGCTTTCAACCTAAAGGAGCAATCATTTCCAGTTTCATAAGGAGCGGTTCTGCCATGTGCAATTTCTCTCAGAAGAATTGTTTGGTTAGCAAAGCTTTGGTGGAACTGATGATCGTTTAAGTTGGCCGGAAGCGGGGACGCAGTTCGCATTGGGCCGCCTTCATGGTCCTCACGCCCCCGCGTGCGGCCGTGGAAGATGCGTTGATGCAGGTCGCCCGTGAGCATCAGTTGCGCGTCCTCGTGTGGATTGAAGGCCGCGCCGGTCGCAAGGGCCTTCGCCTGATCTCAGGGGCTACCGGTGAGCCGCCGCGTATGTCTGCTTATCCCCAGCCAAGCCAGATATTTGAAAAGGACATGGAAGCACGACGGCCGCAATAAATCAGTTTTCGCATTCTATGTTCAACAGCGGCCAGATACGCCAGCCTGCAAATAGCCCCCACGCTCCGTGGCGGCCCGAGCATCGGGCCGGGGGGCATGATGCTGGGGCCTCCGGACAGGCTATTGTCTCATGGGACTGAGGCCTTCACCGAATCCAAAGCACGACGCCAACCGTTCCGTTGTTGCCGAATATTCCCGAATGTGTGTCAAAACTCACACAGGTCTGCTGACAAGCAGAAAGGCCGCAAAGGTCGGACAAGAACGGCCCCTGCGGCCGATACCGCGTCGTTCCGCACGATCGGCGGGGCGGCTGAACCTAAGCATATCGCGCGCCAGCCTCGCCACGATCTTAGTCCGTCATTAGCGAGAACCTGTCAGTGTTGCTCTTGGGACGGGGCCGTGGGGGACAAACCTGCTGACGCTATTCGAAGATCGCCAGCAACTGTCAATAGTCCGGCCCGCTCAATATCATCGGAAGCCTCGGCCGCAAGCTCTAAGCAAAATCGTTCGAGACGATGAAACTCCTTGAGATCTCGGTTCATCGCCAATCCGCACCCCCGCTGCCAACTTAAATGGACGTTGAGGTCTCATGGTGAAAAAGTCTCTAACTTGTTATGCCGGTGCCATAAAGAGCCCCGCCAGCATGATCGTCTGCGCTAGTCCTGGACTGCCTCAATGATCCTCTTTCGATGACATGGCAGGCGTGAGATGAACCGTGAGATTCGAAACTTGAACACTAAAATTGCGATCGCAGTGCCGATCGCAATGCAGGCGGCGATCACGATGGCTGTAGTCCTCTTAGTCGGAACACGGGGATGGGACGACGGCGCGATCACACTCGCTTACTCGAAGACCTTCGCTGCGACCGGCCGCATCGCACTGACGCCGCTTTCGGAACAGGTGGAGGGGTTTTCCACTATCGCGTGGTTCCTAATTAATTCGTTCGTCGCCCTGTTCCAGCCGAGCTTTGCTACTGCCATCGCCGTTGCTCAGGGCATGACGGGGCTCTTCTTCTGCCTTTCAATCCTTCAGATCTGGTTGCTAACCAAGGATCTTAAACTCGATAAGTTCGCCTCGACCCTGTTGCTCTCGACCTACGCTGCTCTCGGAATGTCTTTGAGCGAAATCGCGAACGGAATGGAAATGCCGCTCTTGTGTTTCACGGGGGTTGGGGTCGTGCGGAATTTATATTTTCGTCCAAATCTGTTGCAGGCTGCAGCCTTCGGGAGTGTGTTCCTCCTTACTCGTTTTGAGGCATTGGTCTACTACGCATTCATCCTTGCACCGCTTTTATACGAGCGCCGGACCAAAGACTTCGTGATCCTGGCGCTTACGGGCACGGCAGTGCTGGGTGGGACAGAGGCCCTGCGGCTCTGGCTTTTCTCGGATTGGGTTCCTAACACCATCTACGCCAAAATGCAGCCTCCCTACCGCGAAGACAACCTAAGGGAGTTAGTCAAAAAGGTCTCTGCGGCATTCGAGGTCGTAAGGGCGATGCCACTGTTGTTCTCGTCTATAGCTATCATAGCGTATTTGCACTTTGCTTGCTTCTTAGACGCGTTTAATCAGCGAACGGAGCTATTCACCAAGTCGCTATATCTCTTTGCCCCCATGTTCGGAGTAATTGCATTCAACTCTGCAATAGGGACTAATTGGGGTTACGTGGGGCGAATGCAAACGCTCGCTTTCCCGTTTGCACTTCTTTTACTCGGGTTTTGGTCTAAGAAACTCGAGTTGTTTCGCAGTGAACTGCAACGCTCATATGTTTTGATTGCCGCAATAGTAACGGTTGTAGTCAGCTGGTGGTCAAGCGCCAAGCCGCCGCTCTCGCAAGCTTATCTGACAATCAGATCGCAGGCACAGTCTGCTCCATTCGGTGTAACGCCCGCATCCTACCGGCTCACCGGACTTGCCGTGGATCGGATCCGGGAATTGACAGGCAGGGCGAGTATTAGCTTTCTGACGCCCGACGTGGGTGGTGTCGGCCTTTGTTGCTCACGCGTGAGGATCGTGGATTTAGGCCTTCTCGCGAACCGAATCCTTGCCCATCAAGGGTACGGCGCACTAGACGACGTCATATCTACCGAGCCCCCCGAGGTAATCGAGGCGCATGAGATGTGGGCAGAGATTCCAATGCTCTACAAGCTAGCGTCGTTTACTCGGTCATATGAACCCCTCATCATTGACAACATACGAATGTATGTTCGTCGTGACGTAGCAAAAGAACTGTTGGTCGGCGGCTTTGCTGTAACTTGCAGCCTAGAGGATAATGACTGCCGGTCGCGGGCGCTAATTGAGCACCGGTATGCGCTTTATTCGACAAAGGATGACGACTTCGAGTTCCTGAAGAGTGGTTATTTTTTCGATGTCACTTCGCGTTGAAGGAGGCATTTTCGGCAGAGCCGATTGCGCGGCGGCGTGGGATTCAGCATTGGTCCGCGCCGCCGCCGCTGCTGTATTGGAAACCAAAAGTGGCACTACCGTTTGATCAAGCCGCTTTTGCCGGACAAGGCGCGGGCGTTAGGATAATCCTCGATGTCTCCGGCCGGTGGCAGGCGGGAGAGTAGTGCGGCGCAATCAAGCCACCTTCTGCTGGTCGTCGATAGGCTCGGCCACCAATTTAACGCCGAGCGCGTTCATTGCCTTGGAGGCGGTTGGCTATCTTGCCGTCCCAACAAAGTGTCCGTCCGCCTCGCCGTCCTTAGTGAATCTTGGACAGACGCAAAAGCCTCCCGGTGAGCTGCGGGTTGGACACATGACCTTTGGTGCTCCCGACGGCAGTTCGGAAGCATTCACGAGGCATTGCGATTTAGGTTTTGGATCCTGCGACGCACCCTTAGCGAACACGGCTGTATCAGCGCCGGCCAGCATTAAATCAATAAGGACGCCTTGAAGGAAGCTCATGCGTGGTCCTTATAGCGGTGGCAATCAATTGAGCGGTTCTTCAACGGATCGAGCAACATCATCGGATAGCGACGCGCTACGGCAAATTTACCGCCAACTGCCTCGCTCTTCCAGTTCGCTAATCAGGCTATGGCTCAGCGCTAAACTAAATAAGTCCTATCCTAGATTGATGCCGCGGAACCTGTGGGGGAGCTTTGCTTCATTCCTCGCGCCGATAAGTATTCTGCTGCGTCTGTGTCTCGCGAATTTCTTGGTAACTCGTCGCTTCATCTATGAGACGCTTCGTGCATGAGCGTGCGAGCTGCTTAGCGATAATTTGGGCGCGGTTGGCGATGTCGTGCTGAGTGGCTTTTAGGACTCCAGCATGTTGTGCGCGCGCAAAGACATCGCAGACCTTTGGGAGGAAGTTCGGCGCGTATCCGAACGCCTTAACGCCCTGCTTGGTGCGGAATTCGATCTGGTCGGCCATCGCGAAAAGGTCGTCGCCGATAAAAGGCTTGAGACTCTGCACTGTCAAAAAAGCAGGGAGATTGGGGCCGCTCCTGTAATACTGACGTCCTTTGGGCGGGCGAATGCGGCCTAGGCCCACCATGAAGCCACTCTGAGTGATCACGCGCTGCCCGTTGTCGAGGACCGCAACCTCGATCTCGATGGTTCCGAATTGAAGGACTCCTTCATGCGTCGCTTGCGGCAAGTGTCTCGCCCAGCGGGCTTTAGCGGCCTTCCGAGCTATTTCCCTGCGCTCGTCATGTGATAGGGCGGCTGCCCTTGCAGCGCCGCCAGCGGCTCGGGCGGGAACTCCCCACTGGACTTTCCACCGCGTTCTCCGCCGCGCGTGGTCGAGGTCCAAACTTACTTTTCTACGCGTATTCATACTTCAGCAATATGGTCAGATCAGAAAATTGCAAGCGCGGCGTGGCCGCAAAATGGGCTCGGTGAAGCGAAGCAATTACGCGGCGAGCAACTCCGGATCATTTAGTATGGCCTTGACACGTTCTGGTGACGAGCACTGCCAGACTGCTGTACAAAATGCCCTCAGCATCATGTCTCTGCACCGAATTTGTGGAACCGGCGGAAACGTTGACGCGAGAGCTTGGGCGACACTTAGTGCCTGGTAGATATTTCGTTCCTGGTAGAGCTTCGGACCACAGAGGCCTCCCAGCAATCCGCCCCAAAAGTTATGCTTGTGCGAACGCACCAATACGCCCTTCTTGCCCACCGAGATCCAGCAGGCGTCTCCGCTCTCCAGTATGATGGTCGCATCGTGGCCAAATTTTTCGTTGATGTAGAGCAGGCGCGGCATCACTCGTCACTCTTGGCTTTCCTACTTTTAGCTTTTTTGCATTTTCGGAAATTTCACTTAATCGAAGGGGCCCGTTCCTTATAACTTTAGGCCCTGATCAGGGCCACTGATTGCTTGCTCCGAGTCTATGAGCCCCGCGGATCGCTTGTAGCTTAGGAGGGCGAGGCTTGTCTCATTTCAGATCTCATTCCAAAGTCATAACGGGGATGGCGTCGGATGGCTTGAACTTGGCCGGATTCGCCAGCACAATGGTCTTTGAATTCATCTCCGAATTTCCAATCCGAACAAGAACATAGGGAAGACGCCCGTGGGACATGGAATGAAGGCCGCGATTGCGCTGACAGTCGCGCTGTGCGGCACCCCGGCATTCGCCGGCTGGGAGCCGGCAAAGCCGGTCGAGATCGTGGTGGCGGCGGGTGCGGGCGGCGCCTCCGACCAGATGGCGCGGATGATGCAGGCCGCGATCCAGAAGAACAATCTGATGAAGCAGCCGATCGTCGTCTCGCTCAAGGGGGGCGCCTCGGGTGCGGAAGCGCTGATGTACATGAAGTCCAGCGAGGGCGATCCGAACAAGGTGCTGATCGCCTATTCGCTGATCTACATGCTGCCGCTGTCGGCTAAGATCCCCTTCAACTGGCGTGAGCTGACCCCGGTTTCGGTGGTCGCGCTCGACCAGTTCGTGCTCTGGGACAACAGCGCCGGCCCCAAGACGGTGAAGGAGTTCGTCGCGGCCGCGAAGGCGGCGAGCGCGCCGTTCAAGATGGGTGGTACCGGCTCCAAGCGCGAGGATCATGTGTTGACGGTCTTCCTCGAGCAGAAGACCGGCGCAAAATTCTCCTATCTGCCGTACAAGTCCGGCGGAGAGGCCGCGACCCAGCTGGTCGGCAACCACACCGAAGCCAACGTCAACAATCCATCCGAAAATCTCGAAGTCTGGCGCGCCGGCCAGGTGCGTCCGCTCTGCGTGTTCGACAAGGAGCGCATCTCCTACACCAGCAAGGTGACGGACACCCAGTCCTGGGCCGATATCCCCACCTGCAAGGAGGAGGGGGTCGACGTGCAATATCTGATGCTGCGCGCGATGTTCCTGCCCGGCAAGGTGACGGCCGAGCAGCAGGCGTTCTATGTCGAGCTGTTCCACAAGGTGACGCAGACCGCCGAGTACAAGGACTACATGGAGAAGCAGGCGCTGAAGCCGATCTTCCTCACCGGCAAGGACATGGTGCAGTTCCTCGAGGAGGACGATGCCATCAACAAGTCGCTGATGACCGAAGCCGGATTCGTCGCGAAGTAGTCGTCTCTCTCTCCCTCTTCTCCCTCTCCCCGTCCTTACGGGGAGAGGGCTGGGGTGAGGGGCTCTCTCCGCGAGTCCGACTCTCACGGTCCCTGTGGAGACTCCCCCTCACCCCAACCCTCTCCCCGCACGCCGGGAGCGGGGGAATTGAACGCACTCTGGCCCAAACAGAGCATGTCCCAAACCGAACTTGAAATCGTCGTTGACGATCCGACCGCGCCTGAAGACGACTCGCCTTCCGTCGTCTCGTCCGGCACGATCGAGATCGTCGTCTGTCTCCTGCTGCTCGCGCTGGCCGTCACGCTCGGCTACGACAATTGGCGCACCGGCGCGTCCTGGGATTCGACCGGGCCCGAACCCGGTTATTTTCCTTTCTATCTCTCGGTCATCCTCGGCGGCGGCAGCCTCTACGGCCTGATCGTGGCGCTGCTGGCGCGGCATGCGGCGTCCGGAACCTTCGTCACGCGCGCGCAGGCCCGCCGCGTCATGGCGGTGTTCGTGCCGACGCTGCTGTTCTGCCTCGTGATGCAGTTCCTCGGCCTCTATGTCGCGAGCTTCCTCCTGATCTCGGGCTTCATGCGCTTCGTCGGCAAGATCGCGCTGTGGAAGTCGCTGCTCACCGCTCTTGTGTTCACGGCGATCATGTTCGTCACATTCGATGTCGCCTTCGACGTCATCATGCCAAAAGGGCCGCTCGAAGCGGCCTTCGGCCGCTAGGCGGTCCCGCGATGGAAGCTTTCGGTCTCCTGCTTCACGGCTTTGCCGTCCTGCTGACGTGGAAGACGCTCGTGCTGATGATGGTCGGGCTGGTGCTCGGCATCTTCGTCGGCGTGCTGCCGGGCCTCGGTGGCCCCAACGGCGTTGCGATCCTGCTGCCGCTCACCTTCACGATGGATCCGACTTCGGCGATCGTGATGCTGTCCTGCATCTATTGGGGCGCGCTGTTCGGCGGCGCGATCACCTCGATCCTGTTCAACATCCCCGGCGAAGCCTGGTCGGTCGCGACCACTTTCGACGGCTATCCGATGGCGCAGCAGGGCAGGGCCGCGGAGGCGCTGACCGCGGCGTTCACCTCCTCCTTCATCGGCTCGCTGGTGGCGGTGCTGCTGATCACGTTCCTCGCGCCGATGATCTCGTCCTTTGCGCTGAAGTTCGGCCCGCCTGAGTTTTTCGCGGTTTATCTGCTAACATTCTGCTCGTTCGTCGGATTGGGGCGCGAGGCCAAGCACAAGACGGTCATCTCGATGTCGCTGGGGCTGCTGCTCGCCGGCATCGGCATGGATACCGTGTCGGGCAATCTCCGCATGACCTTCGGCTCGCCGGAGCTGCTCCGCGGCATCAACTTCCTGGTCGCCGTGATCGGCCTGTTCGGCATCAGCGAGATCTTGCTGACGATGGAGGAGCGACTGGCGCTGCGCGGGCACGCCGCCAGCATTTCGCTCCGCGTCGTGCTCGGCGTCTGGAAGGATCTGCCGAAATACTGGGCCACGCTGCTGCGCTCCTCCTTCATCGGCTGCTGGCTCGGCATCACCCCTGGCGGCGCGATCGCGGCCTCCTTCATGGGCTACAACCTCGCCAAGCGCTTCGCCAAGGATCCCGAAAGTTTCGGCAAGGGCCGCATCGAGGGCGTGTTCGCCCCTGAGACGGCGGCGCATGCGTCAGGTACCTCCGCGCTGCTGCCGATGCTGGCACTCGGCATTCCCGGCTCCGGCACCGCGGCGATCCTGCTCGGCGGCCTGATGGTGTGGGGGCTCAATCCGGGGCCGCTGCTGTTCGTCGAGCACAAGGACTTCGTCTGGGGCCTGATCGCCTCGATGTATCTCGGCAATGTCGTCGGCCTCGTGCTGGTGCTGACGACGGTGCCGATCTTCGCCTCGATCCTGCGCGTGCCGTTTGCCGCGGTGGCGCCAATGATCGTGGTGTCCTGCGCGATCGGCGCCTACGCGATCCAGAACGCGATGTTCGACATCTGGCTGATGCTGGGCTTCGGCATCGTCGGCTACGTCTTCAAGAAGATCGGCATTCCGTTGGCCCCGTTCACCCTCGCGCTCGTGCTCGGCAACCGTGCCGAGGATGCCTTCCGCCTGTCGATGATCGGCTCCGGCGGCGACCTCAAGGTGTTCTGGTCGAACGGCCTGGTCGGCTCGATCACCACGCTGGCGATCATGCTGTTGTTCTGGCCGATGATCGACGGGCTTCTCACGCGCTTGGGACGAAGGCAGCGGAGCTAAGGCCACGGAAGCTTTAGGCAGATAATCTTCGCGGTGGTCTCAGGGCTTGGCCTTGAAGTTGGTTTGCTAACGGTGTTGAGCGCGAGACCGCGGTCGGCCTTCGATGAATGCTCCGGGTTATGAGGGGCGCTAAAATTTTGACGGACCGAGCTAGTAGAAAATCGGTGGTTCAGTTTTCGGTTCGCAAATCTCGTTCACTATAGCCTCCGCAAAAACGAACTTTGTGTTACGCGGAGGCTCGACGGTCTTTGTCGGCAGTAAGGGGGCCCGGTCGCTTATGATGTAAATGGGCACGTATGGCGTATGCCACCGGGCGATGATCTCGCCACAAGCGGTACATGAGAACTGCCCCGTCTCAGACCTGGCAACGCAGGTAAGCGGATTGGCATGCCGGGCAGACCGTGTGAGAGACATTTCGACTGGTCATGTTCCCGTTTCCTCTGTTCTGCGCTCGGGCAACGAGGGGCGATCACGTTCAAGGCACGCTCGGTCCTTGCCTGACTTTGACAAGCTCAATCCAATGAAAATAACAATCAACAGAAACTATCCCGACCTAATTCTCGCTTTTTCTCCCGAATATCGCTGTTTGACATGCGGCCCTGTTTAAATAGCATTGGAGGGCGCAACTCTCAGTTCCGCCCGAAAGTCCGCCGGCTCGGCCATTCCCCAAGAGTTGCCCCAATGGGTCGGCGGACTGAGGTGGTCGTACGTGGCCTTCCCCTCAACGACGTGCCCGGGACTCCCAACGCGCATCGCTGCTAAAAAGCCTGCGCGCTTCTCCCTGATGAGTTCGCGGTCCTACAGGGATCGAACCGACGGGTCTACTTTGACGGAAACCGAAAGGTTGATGAAGCGCCTGTCCGCTTAGATCTAAGAGAACCCGCATTCTTAGTTGGGTAGCGCGGCTGACAGTCACTGCCGGATTTAATGGAAGCTTTTCGCAAGTGCAGCAATCATTCCGGCAAATGCGAGTTGCGAACCCACGCCAAATAATCCCGTCAACGCGCGCTTAGAGTGTATCCACCAATGAAAGCGTTGGAGCGCGCGAAGTAAGCCACGAGGGTAAAGGGTGTGAACGAATTGCAAGGCGTCCGGCAGCATCGCGGTGAAGGCGCCGATCGCAATCGTCCAAATTGATCCTGCCGTTGCAAACATCCAAAGCGCTAGGCCGAGTCCGGCGCACGCATCAATTCCGATAATTGCAAAATCCGTCAGCGTCGCGCTGCTGAAGGACAGGCCGCGATTGTTAGCACCTTTGCCTAGACTTATTGAGCGAAGTGGATAATCCCAGTGCGGAATTGCATCAATTGCAAAATGGCTTGCGAACCCCGCGATCGCCGCGGCTGCCGGATGTGATGGAACCAGGCTGGCGATCGCGCCACCGACGATTGCATGGGTGCTCAAAATCATCTGATTATCTATATACTTCCGGGACGCGTGGCATTGGGAACGATGGCATGATTGGCTTGATCACGTCGTTGTCCTCTGAGGTGCAGTGGTTTGGCCCGAGAAAGCATCCTCGGACCCACCATGGCAAAGAGGACGTTAGAGGTGATTGGCCGACGATAGGCCTTCGGATCGACACCGATCTTTGTTTCAACGAACGGCTGTTGGAGTCCCGAAAGTGCAGCGACGGGAAGCTGCGAGGCGGGATCGTCGTTCCCTTATCCTAAAGGAGATACTATCGACGAAAATGGCAGTGAAGAAGCACCCCACAACCATCAAGCCGGTAAAGACGGCCAGGAGCCAATTTTGGATCATCTTCGACCATGTCCTCGTTTGACGCTCGCCTTTAAGAGCAGCGAGAGCTTGGGCCGTCAAGTCTGACAGGCGCTGGGAAATGTTCTCTCTGAACTCATACCGCCTTAGCGTCCCTGAGCCCTGCGATCTCGTCCCCGAACTCCTTTAAAACCGGGTTGGTCTGCTTGCCGGATTCCGGCGGCCACACCATCCTCCTCGGTGTACGTGACAACGTCAAAGGTTGGCCGACCAGGCGGATGTGGCGATCTTCGTCGTTCGCCAACCTGGTCGATGCTGAGATGCCTGACCTGGGCGTCCTCGAACATCTGGTCGCTGGCTTAGATCGGCCCGCAGGGCACGCCGCGTTGAGCGGGCAGGGGCTATCGCGTAGTCGGGATGGGGCATAGAGCTCCGGTTCGCCGATCACCTGGGCGCAATCGCTACCCCGGTCGTGGCTAGCTGATGTAGCCGTCAGGGGTCTTGAACGGGAACCTTGGGGTGTTCTGGTCGAACGGCCTAGTCGGCTCGAGCACGGCGCTCGAGATCGTGCTGCTGTTCTGGCCGGTGGTCGACGGCCTTGCTCGGCCGGGTCGGCTGGGGGCCGGCGAGGCAAAGCGGTTGCACCATGAAAAGTCATCTTAATCAGTATTTTAGCTTCATTGCGTCGCCGTAGTCCAGTCGCTGAGGCCTAGTGGTTGTTCCCAAATGTTGCTGTTGTGCGACAGCTTAGGCCAGCGTTGACCATTATGCTCCCCGTGGCTTTCTTAATTTCTCACGGGGCATTGCGATGAAGCAGATTGTGATGGGAATTGTGGCGGCATCGTTGGTCGCGACTAGCGCAGTGGCCGCTGATCTGGCAGCGAAACCCTATGTGAAGGCCCCGGCCGTCGTTGATCCGGTCTGGAGCTGGACCGGCTTCTATGCCGGATTGAACGCCGGATATAGCTGGGGAAGGGCGGAGACGACCGTAGCGCCGATCGCACTGCCGTTCCCGGCTCCACAGTTCGGTTTGTTCGGTCAGAATGTCGACGGCTGGCTAGCCGGCGGACAGCTGGGCTACAACTGGCAGGTGGATCCGAAATGGGTCGTCGGCCTCGAGGGCGACATTCAAGCAACAGGCGAGCGGTCGTCGCGGACGGTGACGACGACGAGCGCGCGTTACGGTTCGAACATCATCGGCATCCCGGGCGGTGCAGATTTTAACTCCATTGCCACATTGACTGGTAATCTTTCCTATGACCTGCAATGGTTCGCGACGTTTCGCGGGCGCGTCGGCGTTCTCTCGGATCCACAGACCCTGTGGTACGCGACCGGTGGTCTCGCTGTCGGCGAGTTCAAGTATTCGTCGGCGACCGCCCTTGGAATCCAGGTCTTCGGACCGGGCCTCGGCGGCACCACTCCGCTCGGCGCGTTCAACTTCCCGATCGGGGCCGGGGTGACTAGCACCGACACCCGAATTGGCTGGACGGTGGGTGCGGGCGTCGAGCGCAAGTTCACCCGGAACTGGTCGGCCAAGCTCGAATATCTCTATATGGATTTCGGGAGTAAGACTTACTTTGTGGGAACCGCCAACCAGGCGGACGTAAGCTTCCGCGATCACGTGCTGCGCGCCGGCTTCAACTATGCCTTCACTCCAACGCCCGTTGTTGCGAAATACTGAGCTGCGCAGGCGCGAAACCGCCTCAATGCCCGCCAATCTTGGCGGGCATTGTCATTTCTGTCTTGCTTCCGCTTTCCTGAACTTTCGTATTCGCGTCCGCGCCGAAGCCGAAGTCCTTCAGCACCTCGCCTAATCGCGGCATTCCGGCGGTCGCGCCACCACAGCTAGGCGGCGTGGTCGCTTGAAACCAGGTTTCTTCAGCTCGACGCAAGTCTCCGAGCGAACCCCGGGAAGGTGTCGCCAAGCTCGACACACATGCACCCTCATGATAATTTGGTCCTCCGACTCATGCGTGGTGCTTAGTGATGAAGGAAGCTCCATTTCAAGCGAAGGGATTGCTGCTGACCTACGGAACGAGATTTGTAGGTGGCATGGCTGCCCTCGCCGCAAGCCTTCTTAGTTCATCCTGTGTGAGTTCTGACGAAATTTCTTCGAGACCAAGAGTTGCGACTGGTGCTCCTTGGGCCCGAGATCTCAACGAGCCGCCGCCTAGCCGACCGCCAGCACGTAGGCCTGACTAGGTCTCGCAACGCAAGAACACCATATATCGATCTGACTTATGCGGTAGGTTAGGTCGCCGTCCAAAATGAAATCGACCAGAATGCTTCGCGCCAGGATGCGGGAGTCTGATCGTCTGTACATCGCTCCAATCGGCCCTTTTCTCTGTCGCGGAACCTCCCGTTTCGAGGTATGCAAAAATGAATGGCGAAGTATGGGAGCGTTTGGCGGTTTTGTGTGGACCCAGCCTTGCAGGCTTTACAACCTATGAGCTTTTGTCCGAGACGATAGGTAGGCGTGGAACCGAGCAAACCGAGCAAACAATAAGCGTTTTCAGCTTTTGGTTTTCGGAGGTTTGTTTAACCTCATAGATCGTTGGAAAGCTAGGCGTCTGCCGCTTGTGTGTCCACGCTGTCTCGAGCCGGCCTCAGAGCGGCTCTCGCGCGGCGGCAACGGTTACTAGGTGAAAAGAAGCTGCATTGCGACGCGTGCGGTATAGCCCACGACATCGCAGGATGGCGACTAGCAGCGGACTATCAGAAGAGCCGCGATAGCGTCCCGTTTCTGGCTAGAAATTGAAGACTTGTTACTCCAGACAGTGCGAGTTTTCCGCCGCGATCAATTGGTTCGTTCTAAATTCAGCGGAAAAATACAGCGTTCGCAGGGCTGGTGATGATGCCGAGCACTGGCCATTCTGCTGAGAGATCCTTTAGGCAAGCAACGTCGATCTGGTACGTAGTCGACTTGCTCGCCCCGATGGTCGACGTCATCCAAACAGCGGCATGCCACCCGCCCACCCAAGGCTGCGTCAAGAAGAGCGCTTATACCATTTGCCTTGTCCCATGGAGAAACAAGCTTCGTCGCTGTCCTGCGAACAGGCTCTCGCGTTTGCAAATGCGCTTGAAGCGAGTTTTCCTGATCTGTCTGGAATCCAAGTTCCGGCGGCCGGTTAACTAGGAACGATTCCGTGACCCGCGTTCTCGGAATAGAAAGCGCGCATTCCATTCTGGTCTTCTGTTCTTCTCGATAGCGATCGTCCGGCAGATTCGTCATTCTGCTGGATGATCCTCCCTGCGGCAAGACTAACGCCAATCACATAGATCCAGCCCGGCACAAAATCGAACAGGTGCGAGTTGAATAGCGAGCTGACTACGTTCTGTACCACGACAATGAAGCCAAGCCATGGATAAAAGCCGGCACCCCGAAAAAGGCTAAGATGACCAATCCACATTGAGTACAAGGCGACACACCCGATTAGTCCCCACTGCACTGCTACGCTGAGAGATTGATTGTGTGGATTGCTGATCGTCTCCGCGCCAAGCCCAGTTTGCCCCAGTGCGGCGCGATCGAATAACATTTGGGTAGATCCTGTGCCGTGCCCGACGACAGGAGCTTCTCGAACGAACCCCACAGACTTGCGCCAATACTCGAGTCGCAATCCAGCAGAGGTTATATCATTGCCGGCGCCGTACTTTGAATATTCGAGCAGGATACTATTCGTTCGATTTTGTAGATTGGGTGAGGCAAACCACGCGGACCCCGCAAGCAATAAGCTAAATGCAATCGCTCCATAAAAAAGTGAGCGCGGCAAATAAAACGCTCCGAAAACAAACAGCATGATTGGCACATATATTAGAGCTGTCCGAGCGAGGACCACGAAAGTCAGATTGGCAAGAAATACAATTGATAGCGCGAGCAGAGGCAACGCCAAATGGGTCCTTCCGTCTTTGATTAACTCAGAAATTGGCCAAGCTAAAACCACAGCGCACAACGCAAACGATTGGCTTTGATCGATGTAATTCTTTACAGGGACACCGGGCTGCAAACTTGCCGTCGGGGTGAGATTCGGCACAAACGCTGTGACCCACGACAAGGCAAGGAGAACAGTGCAAGATCCAAGGAATGCCAAGAGTATCCAAAATGAGCGCGATGACTCTCGAAAGTAGTATATTAGGAACGGCATCATAAGAAACTTTAGCGTGGGATTTACGCCTCGTAGTCGAGCGGTCCAAGAGACGTCAGTCGCCCACAGAGTGCCTATCACGGCTATCGCAAATAGGGCCACCGCAAAACCCGCTCTGGAACGGCCTACTAAATAAGCAAGTTCTTCGAGGCGGATCCTTGGGAACACGCTAAGTACCCAGAGAGCGCTGAAGATTGAGGTGACGGTTGTAGACCACGGTAGCGATGCGACCGCGATCACGGCGAGAACATCGCTAGTTGTTGTTGAGCTCAAGAGCGTCGGAAAGCGCCGGAAATCTCGGACCCAACTGTACCACTTCTTGTCTACCGTAAATGAGCTAAGCTCGCTGTCCATAGTCCCTCGATTGGTTTGCATGGCAACGCGCTTCCAAGCGCGCTCAAGATCGCAGCTCAAGCAAGAGAGCGCCTCAGACGATGAAAGCTCTTCTTAAGCTTGCGATCTCGTCGGGCCCGAAGCCGAACTCCTTCAGCACCTCGTCGGTCTGCTCGCCGAATTCCGGCGGCCGCGCCACCATCCTGCTCGGCGTGCGCGACAGCGTCACGGGCTGGCCGACCAGGCGGATGTGGCGGTCCTCGTCGTTCGGCACGTCCTGCGCAATGCCAAGATGCTTGACCTGCGCGTCCTCGAACATCTGGTCGATGGCGTAGATAGGCCCGCAGGGCACGCCGGCCTCGTTGAGCTCGCGGACCCAGGTCTCGGTCGGCTTCGTCACGGTGCGCTTCTCGATCTCGGCGTTGAGCGCGTCGCGGTTCTTGGAGCGGGCAGGGGCGGTCGCATAGTCGGGATGAGCATAGAGCTCCGGCGCGCCGATCGCCTGCACACAGCGCTCCCAGATCCGCCCGCCCGTGGTGGCGATGTTGATGTAGCCGTCCGAGGTCTTGAACACGCCGGTCGGGATGCTGGTCGGATGGTTGTTGCCAGCCTGCTTGGCGACCTCTTTCTCCATCAGCCAGCGCGCGGCCTGGAAGTCGAGCATGAAGATCTGAGCCTGCAGCAGCGAGGTCTGCACCCACTGGCCTTTGCCCGACACCTCGCGCTCGAGCAGCGCGGTGAGGATGCCCATGGCGCAGAACAGTCCGGCGCTGAGGTCGGCGACCGGAATGCCGACCCGCATCGGTCCTTCGCCCGGCGCGCCGGTGATCGACATCAGCCCACCCATGCCTTGCGCGATCTGATCGAAGCCCGGCCGCTTGTGGTAGGGACCGTCCTGGCCGAAGCCGGAGATGCTGCCGTAGACGATACGCGGATTGACTTGGCACAGGCTGTCATAGTCGATGCCGAGCTTCTTCTTAACGTCAGGCCGGAAATTCTCGACCACGACGTCGGCCTTGACGGCGAGGCGCTTGAACACGGCAAGCCCGCGCTCGTCCTTCAGGTTCAGCGTCATCGCTCGCTTGTTGCGGTGCAAATTCTGGAAGTCGGAGCCCTGCCGCGGCCCGCCCGGCTGCTCGCCACCGGCATCCTTGGTCAGCGCGTCGATCTTGATCACGTTAGCGCCCCAGTCCGCGAGCTGCCGCACGCAGGTGGGGCCGGAGCGGACGCGGGTCAGATCGAGCACGGTGAAGCGCGACAGGGCTTCCGAGGCATGCGGAAAAGGCATCTTGAATGGCTCCGGGACAGATTGCGGGTCTACCATAGTGCCGAAAGACGATGCGACAAGCCGGCCCGGCGCCGGTGCCGCCTGCCGAAATGCCATGCCTGACGCGGTGTCCGAGCGATTCAGCGCGGCAGGCGCTTCAACTCGGCGCGTGCCTGTTCGGCCAGGGGATCATCGCCGTGGCGCGCAATGAAGAGCTCGAGCGCCTCCCGCGTTCCCTGGCGGCGCGCGGCTTCGTATTCCTCTGCCACCGCAACGGCGGGATCGCGGGCCATCGGCATGGTGGGCGCACGCGCCGCCTTGCCGCTGTCGTCCGCCTTGGCCTTCTCCACCATGACAGGCAGTCCTCCGAAGGGTTGATGACCCAGTCCGGCAAGCGCCATCAAGGCGCCAAACAGACCGGCTATGAGTGAACGTCGCTTCATGAAACCCTGCAAACTTTGGTGCCGTGGGAACCGAGACTCTTGTTGCGCTCCGTATGACTACGGGATCTGATGGCTAACACAGTCTTATGGAACAGGGGCAGGCGGAGCTGCCCAATTTAAACCAAACGTTTAACTCTCAAGCTAAAATCATGTGCTTTCGTCCCGAATCGCACGCGACGCGTTGCTTTGGAGAGTCCATTGGCTACCGCTGTTAATGTCAGTGCCACCAACAACGCCGAGATCGACGGCCTGCTGTCCGGCTACAAATGGACCGGCACGATCACCTACAGTTTTCCTGACGCATCCAGCGACTACCCCAATCCCTATTACGGCGGCAGCAGCGAGCCGACCACTTCGGGCTTTGCCTCGGCGCCCACCCAGGTCCAGGCGGCCATCAACTACGCGATTGGGCTGATCCTCAGTTACACCAACGCCGACATCCGGTACGCGGGCACGAACGGCGCGGACATCATGATCGCGCAGTCGCCGGCGGCCAATCCGACCGCCTACGCCTACTATCCCGGCAATTACGCGTCCGGCGGCGACGTCTGGTTCGGCACTCAATATAATTTTTCGCTGGCCAAGCTCGGCAATTATTACTTCACCACCGCGCTGCACGAGCTAGGCCATGCCTTCGGCCTCAAGCACAGCCAGGAGGCCGGCGGCCCCGGCAACGTCGCGGTGCCGAGCGCGCATGACGACAGCGAATACACAGTCATGAGCTATCGCAGCTATGTCGGCGCTTCGACCACGTCCGGCTACACCAACGAAGCGTACGGATATTCGCAGACCTACATGGCCAACGATATCCTCGCGCTGCAGACGATGTACGGCGCGGACTACACGACCCAGAGCGGCAGCACCGTCTACACTTGGAATCCGACCACGGGGCAGGAGTTCATCAACGGTGTCGGGCAGCTCGCGCCGGGCGGCGGCATCGGCGGCTCGGCCGACCGCATCTACGAGACGGTCTGGGATGGCGGCGGCGTCGATACCTACGACCTGTCGAACTACGCGACCAACCTGAGCATTAATCTCAACCCGGGCGCCTCGTCGGTGTTCTCCTCCGTGCAACTGGCCTATCTCGGCAACGGCCATTACGCATCCGGCAACGTCTACAACGCCTATCTCTATAACGGCGACGCTCGCTCCTACATCGACAACGCCATCGGCGGATCCGGCAACGACGCCATCGTCGGCAACGCCATCGCCAACACGCTGAATGGCGGCGGCAGCAACGACACGATCACCGGCGGGGCTGGCAACGACACCATCATCGGCGGAGCGGGGACGGATACGGCGGTTTATTCGGGCAACGAAGCCAATTACGCCATCTCCTACAATTCAACGACGCAGACCTTCAACATCGTGGACCAGCGTTCCGGTTCACCCGACGGGACCGATACGGTGGCGGGTGTGGAGAATTTTCACTTCGGTGATGGAACGATTGCCAGCGCAACGATGATAGGGAATCTGCAGCCTGCAGGAGCGGGTTGGGTTGCCACGATCGAGCAGGACTTTAACAGCGATGGCTATGACGACATCCTTTGGCTTCAGCCATCAACCGGAGACGGGAAAATCGCATACCTCGCCAACGGCACTGTGACTAACTGGGGCCAGTTTGCAACGCCCGGTCAGGGGTGGGTTGCCATAGGTCATGGCGACTACAACCACGACGAGAATATCGATATTCTCTGGCAGAATCAATCAACCGGCTATGCCCGCGAGAGCCTACTTTCGGCGGGTCAAATCACCGCGACGATCGACTTTGGCGTCATGGGCTCCGACTGGCAGCTGATATCCTCGGGCGATTTCAATGGCGATCGAACGGATGACATGCTCTGGCGAAACAAGGCTACAGGCGAGGGAATCGAGTGGTTTCTTCAGAACGGCTTGGCAACCTCCTGGATGAAGTTCGGCGTCATGAGTCCCGATTGGCGCGTGGCCTCAACGATCGACCTCAATCAGGACGGCACGACGGATATTCTCTGGCAGAATACCAATACCGGTGAGGGGCTCGAATGGTTTTGTGAAAATGGTTTCGCGGTAGGCTGGCAAAAGTTCGGGACCATAGGAGCAGGTTGGGATGTCGTCGCAACGGCCGATTTTAACGGCGATAGCCGTGTCGACCTGCTGTGGCAGGACCAAACCAGCGGCCGGCTGGTCGAGTGGTTTGTGAACGATCAGGGATATGCGTTCAACTGGAAAGATCTCGGAACCCCCGACCACAATTGGAAGGTCGCAGGACTGTTAGACCTACATGCCGCTGGCGGGCCGTCGATCTTGATGCAGAATGTAGAGACAGGCGTCACAACCGAAATCTCAAGTGCGCTTGCAGGGTCCGTAAGTTCGTTGGCTTCGCCTTCCGCTTCATCTGGCGCGGTTCAGTCGGCGTCTGCGAGCAATCAGTCGGTCTCGGCCGGCGCCAGCACCAGCAGCGCGTCTCAGCATCCTGCAGACAGCCCACTTTCGCTGCAGGATCATGACGCACTCAATCCTGCGGCTCACTTACACGATTTCATGCTGTTCTAACAATCCCGCGAGCAGCCACTAATGTCCAGCTTCAACTAGAGAGGCACACGGGCTGATCCTTAGCCTAGATCATTGCAGCGGCAAACCCTTCCACGCTAAGGCTGAGACCCGGCTGATGATGTGTTGCTCTCGCCGCTCACGAAGTTTATCCGGGATGGAGCAAGATGCCCGCTTCAATCAGCCCTTCGACCTCCGCCACCTCGCTCGTGCAGGAAACCGCGCCGCGGAAGAGCGTGCTCTCGATCCGCGTTCCCCTTATGCTAGAGTAAAGCTCTCCTGCTGCTGGATCGCCGCGCCACTACCTCTACAAAAATGCAACCCACAATGCGACCGATAGTGAAGCGCATTCAGCTTCGATTTGCATGCCTGACCGCGCAAGTGATGTCAGCCGTTCGCCGCCTCGCGCTCGGGCCGAACGGGACCCAAGACTCAGCCAAGATGCGTTTCTGTGAAATTTGCCTCGCTTCAGCCGCTTGGTTGGACTGGCCCGCTGGTTCGTGGCCGGGATTGGGCCGAAGTCCCTAAAAATGTGCTGCATTCCTCGTACTCACTCGGGGTACGGCGCTGGCGGACGGACTTGCAATGCGATATGAGCAATGCCGACAGGCTGCGGCGTCGTGATTGGACCTGCGTCTCGATCGAAAGGGCGCTGTACCAGATGAATCTCGAAGAGCCGAACAAGCGCCAGCCGCTCCAAGTCATGTCCGTTACCAAGCTGGACAAGCCAACCCATGTCGGAAGAGCGCGTCGCCTCATCGTTCGGGCAAGCTGGCTGCCGACCGTCATCGTCGATGGAATCGATCGTTTCGGTATTGCGCTTCAGAAAGTTGCAAACGTCCTGCGCTTTGAGCGCTTCTGGACTGAGAAGGTGGCGAACGATCCTCGCGTAGTCGTGGTGCCGACCTTCAACAAGAAGATCGGCAAACATCCGATCTGGAATGTCGCGATCAACTGGATCAACGACAACGCGCCCTCGGGATCGGTGATCGAATTCGGAACAAACAATGGCGGTTGGCTGAAGTATTTCGTCGACCGCTTGCCTTCTACGATCCGTCTAAGCGGTTTCGACTGCTTCGAGGGGTTGCCGGAAGCCTGGGACGGTCTTCCGGCAGGGTCGATCAAGGGGTTCGGGGCTCCGGTGGCGCTTTGGGACAATCAGCCCGAAATGCGCCAGAAAATCATTGACGATGCTGCCCGCGGCGTAGCGTTTCCAAAGCCGCCGCAGCCGAATGTCACAATCGAGTCCGGTCTGTTCAGCGACGCATTACCTCGCTTTCTGAAAGATGAGCGTCTTGACGACTTGCGTCTGGTTCATTTCGACGCTGATCTTTACACGTCGACGCGCCCGGTGCTGGACACAATATGCGGTCGCCTCAAACATCGTTATCTCATCCTGTTCGATGAATTTTATTCGGTGAACCATGAGTTCAAAGCATGGTACGAATTCCTGGCGCTCTACAAGCTGACGGACTGGCGCGTGCTGGCCACCAGCGCGGACGGCTCGCAGGTTTTAATCGAGGTGAACACTCGTGCAGCAGTTGATGCCGCATAAGCTTGCGTCGATCTCATGCAGAAAAGCATTGTCATGTATGTCGAGACTCGGTGGCCTCACATCACATGCACGCCACAAGCGATGTGAATTGTTCTCGTTGTGAGACGCCATCGCTATGATGCAGTCATCAAGGCTTCGTCGTGATGCGTAAGCTCATCGTCTTTATCAGAGGACAGCTTGCTGGGCGGATTCTCTTTTTCTTGGCAGCTACCGGGCTCCAGATCGCTCTGGCCATCGCGATTCTGCCTCTCACGACGATCGTTCTGACTGCGACCGATTTCGGTTACTTCGCGCTAATGATGTCGCTTGCAGCTTTTGTGAATGCGGTCACCGACGGGGGCGGCTCGCTGGCCCTGCACGCCCATTACGGAGTTGCCACGCCGGATGAGCGCCGACCAATGGTGGCAAGCTTTCTGTTGGTCGCTTTCTCGTTGAGTTCGATCCTTTCTATCAGTTTTGTTGTGGTGTGGCCCTTGTTGGTGCCATTCATCATTGGAGCCGACGGAGAAGAGTTTTCTTGGACGATTGTCGTTCTGACGGCAGCTTTGATTCCGTTACGGTCGCTTTCCGTGATGGCAACCTCAATTCTGTCCGTCGCCGGTCGGGCCAACGCGATCGCGGCCCAGATCGCCAGCCAAGCTCTCGGAGCTTTTGCGGCGACGTCATTTGGGTTGTTTATTTTGCATTGGGGTGTTTCTGCGCTATTCGCGGGTGCCGTGGCCGGCCAAGTTGCGTCCCTAGCAGTTGCGGCAGTGGCTCTGGGACGGCAGCCGTGGACCCGGCCGAGTAGGCGATGGCTCGCGGTCGCACGTGATCACGCTCCGACGTCGGCGCTTTCTGGTTTGAGCGATGGTGTGCGCGGCGTCGGCGAAAACAGCGTGATTGTTGGCAGCCTCGGCGTGGCATCCTTGGGCTTCTACAGCCATGCACGGCTTTACTATGGGATGCTTTTGACAACGACGAATGCAGTTTCGCATAACATATGGTCAACGTCCCTTGCCGAAGCGCGTGAGAAGGGCGGGCAGTTTGTGAAAACCGTCTATGTTTGGACATTGGTGCATATCGGACTCACTCTGTTCGGAATTGGTGCCGTATGCTTCGGCGGCGACATCGTCCAGTTGCTTACCAATGGACGGCTAACGCCGGCTGCCGCTATGATCCCCTGGCTGGTCAATCTGTTGTTGATCGGTCTGTCGGGTCGAATCCAGAATGCCGTGGTCTATGCGCAGGGGGGGGCAAAAGCAGCAAACCGGGTGCGGGCAGTCCTTTCGCTGGCTGCTTTGGCATCTTTAGTTTTCGTGATGAATGCCAGTTTCGGAATGGGGGGCGACTTTGCGGGGTTGATCGGGGTGCTTTTGATGGAGGCGGCGCTGTTTCGGTTGTATCTGCGGTGGAAAGCCCGGAAATTCGCCAAATCCGTCGCTTTTCGTGACTGGTGGGTGATTGCAGGTTTGTTGGCCATATCGGCTCTGTATGCAGTAAATCGGCTCTATGAGTGGTCCTTGGCGACACGTTGTGTCGTATTTGGCGTGGCAGTCGCGTCGGCCGTCGTTGTCGAGCGTCGCCGTATCGCATCGCTTCGGCATCTGATCTGAAAAGTTCAAACATATGAGACGGTTTCCCGCGGTTGCCCGGGCAGTGATTCTGCGCGTTGTCGGCTCGTGGAACTAGACATCTTGCCGCCAGAATGGCGCTTGATTGACGCGTCTCAGTTAGGTTATGTGCGACAAGTTTTCATCAGAATTGCCCTGAAAGCCGCAGTGCCCATGTCCGCTGGCCGTCAAAGTCCCTATGTTATCGCTGAAATCGGGTCGGTTCACGATGGCTCGTTTGGCAATGCCTGCCGGCTTCTTGAGGTCGCGGCCGACTGCGGGGCCGACGCGGTCAAATTCCAGACGCATATTGCCGAAGCCGAGACGCTTCTCGATGCGCCGTCGCCGTCTTACTTTTCGGCGGAGCCGCGCGCAGCATATTTTCGGCGGACGGGTTTTTCGCGCGAGCAATGGATAAGCCTTGCGAAGGTCGCCAGGGCGCGAAATGTCGATTTCTTGTCTTCTCCGTTTTCACTGGAAGCCGTCGATCTACTGGAAGATGTTGGTGTCGGCGCCTACAAGATTGCGTCCGGCGAGGTCAGTAATGTTCCATTGCTTGAATATGTGGGCAAGACGGGCAAGCCTGTTTTTCTATCATCGGGAATGAGCAGCTGGGACGAGCTGGACGCGGCAGTCGCCGCGCTGCGTCCGAGTCGCGAACTCACACTGCTGCAATGCACGTCGGTCTATCCATGCATGCCCGAGCAGGTCGGGCTCAATGTCATGTTGGCGATGCAGCAACGCTATCGGCTGCCGATTGGTTACTCAGACCATACGATGGGTTTCAGCGCGCCGATCGCTGCAGTTGCCTTGGGTGCAACGGTGATCGAGAAGCACTTCACGTTTTCTCGCTTGATGTATGGCAGTGATGCCAAGCATAGCATGGAGCCGGATCAATTTCGTCAGCTTTGCAGCGAGCTGAAGGACACCGGCCGTATGATGGCGAATCCGGTCGACAAGGATGATCTTTCGTCCGTGTCGCACATGAAGCTGATCTTCGAAAAGAGCATCGTCGCCGCCGCGGATCTTGCCGCCAACACGATCATCGAGATGCATCACCTGGCGTTCAAAAAGCCGGGCGATGGTATTCCTGCGGCCAAGTATCAGGACTTTGTCGGGCGACGCGTCGTGAAGGCAGTTCGGGCAGACCACAAATTCGTGAAAGAGGATTTCGCGTGAGTCAGAAGAAGATCTGTGTTGTCATCGGCTCGCGCGCGAACTACAGCTCGATCAAGTCCGCGATGCGCGCCATCCAGAACCATCCCGCGCTGGAGCTGCAGCTTATCGTCGCCGCGTCGGCTGTTCTCGATCGCTACGGATCCGTGGTCAATCTGATCGAGCAGGATGGCTTCAAGCCTCATGCGCGCGTGACAATGCTGATCGAGGGCGAAACCCCCGCGACGATGGCAAAATCGACCGGTCTGGGATTGATCGAACTGCCCACACTATTCGAGCAGCTCGCTCCCGACGTCGTTATGACCGTTGGCGACCGGTTCGAGACTATGGCGACGACGCTTGCGGCGGCTTATATGAACATTCCTGTCGCTCATACGATGGGCGGCGAAGTCAGCGGCACGATCGACGAAAGCATCCGACACGCCGTCACCAAGTTTGCTCACATCCATTTTCCTGCGAGCGAAGGTGCGAAGGAGCGTATCATCAGGCTTGGCGAACTGCCGAAGCATGTGCATATGGTGGGATGCCCGCGCATCGATCTCGTCGCTGACATCCTCGCGAATTCGAACGGCAAGCTCAACGACCACCTCTTCGATCTCGGCGTCGGCGAGCGCTTCTCCATCGATGAGCCATTCGTTCTGATTTCGCAGCATCCTGTCACGACGGAATATGGGGCGGGTGAAGAGCAGATCACAATGACATTGGAGGCAGTTCGGGAGCAGGGGCTTGCCGCGATCGTTCTGTGGCCCAATTCGGACGCCGGATCCGACGATATTTCGCGCGGCATCAGAAAGTGGCGCGAGCGGAAGCTCGACGACCGGATGCATTTTTTCAAGAATTTGCCGATCGAAGTCTATGTCAATCTCATGCGTGCGACGGCTTGCCTGATCGGCAATTCTAGCAGCGGTATTAGAGAAGGCGCCTATGTCGGAACGCCCGTGGTCAATATCGGATCGCGTCAGAACATGCGCGATCGCGGCGAGAACGTGATCGAGGTTCCGTATAATAAGGGCGCGATTTCCAAGGCGATCGCAAAACAGGTCGCGCACGGGCGCTACACGATGAATCCGATCTATGGTGATGGCACCGCCGGCATCAAGATTGCCGATATTCTTGCGACCGAACAGGTGGATGTCCAGAAGTGCATCACCTACTGATCGACGAGGCTCGTATCCCCGGTTCGCGCCCATGACGATGGTAGCGCTCATTCCTGCACGTGGTGGTTCGAAGGGGATCGTTGGCAAGAACCTGGCTCTTTGCGGTGGGCGCTCGTTGCTGGATTGGACGACGGAAGCGGCGCTCCAGTCGGGCGTTATCGACCGGACCATTCTCTCGACCGATGACGATGCAATCGCCGAGGCTGGCAATGCCCTCGGGCTGGAGGTTCCATTTAGGCGGCCGGCCGACCTTGCCGGTGATCAGGCGCTGATGCTCGATGTCATGCAGCACTGCCTGGCTGCTCTCCGTAATGAAGGCACGGATGTCGAAGCGCTCGTGCTCCTGCAGCCGACGTCTCCCTTTCGACGCGCTCACCATGTTCGGGAGGCGGTTCAGAAATTTCGTGCGCGCTCTGCGGCGACGCTCGTGAGCGTGGTTCGCGTTCCGCACCGATTCGTTCCGGAAGCGCAGATGCGCGAAGAGGATGGAAAGCTCGTTCCTTATCTCGGCGGCCAGGTTGGTCGCACCCGGCGGCAGGACAAGGAGGTCTCTTACGGCCGCAATGGTCCTGTCGTCCTGATCGTTCGAGGCGATGTGCTGGATTCAGGGATGCTATATGGCAGCCCCACTGTCGCCTATGAGATGGATGAGATTGCATCGATTGATATCGACACGCCGGAAGATCTCCGCTTGGCCGATCATTTGATGAAGACCGGCTACGCATGATGCGACAGCTGATCGAACGTATTCGCCGCACGCCGCTTGCCGGGCCCCTCACTGATGTCGTGGCATTTGGAGCGGCGCCACGCCGTGCGCTTCGGTTACTAGGTGACGTCAGAGCAACAGCCGCTGATGCCGAATTCGTTCGCAGGTTTCCAAAGCCTACGTCGAATGCACCTCGGCTTCTAATCCTCAGCATGACGAACTCCTCCTACAATGCAAAGGTGGAGGGAATGCTCGCATTGGCCATGCGACGACGCGGATGGCAGGTTCAGGTCGTTACCTCGTCGCTTTACACGAATGCGAAACGAATTTTCCGTGCGTACGGGGTCACAGATTTCATCGACTTCGAGAAATTGATTTCTGAAACTGATGTCGTCAGCGCCGGCGTAGCCGAGCTTAATCGACGGAAGAACGATCCCACGGATTTTCAGTCGGTCCTCGAATGGATGTACAGAGATGCGTGGATCGGCCCCCAACTTTTGTCGTCGATCTCCCGTCGGCAATTCGATGGTGCGCCAGACCCACGCGATCCTGCGGTCAGAGAACAGCTTTTCAGCCAGCTTCTTCAGTCGGTTAAGTTTGTGTGCGCCGCAGAGCAAACATTCGCCCAGCGCAAACCGGATCTAATAATCGTCAATGAGCCGAACTACCACGTTCTGGGCCCTTTCGTGGATGTCGCGATTGCGCAGCGCATTCCCACGATCCATTTCATCCAGCCGTCCCGCGACGATGGCCTGGTGCTGAAAAAGCTGACGAGGGAAACACGCCGCATTCACCCCAATTCGATTACGAAACAGACGCTCGAGAGTCTGGTGAGTTCCCCCTGGGGGGAGACGCAGGAAGCCGAGCTCGACGACGAGTTCCAACGGCGGTATGGCGGAGTATGGAAAATCCAAGCGCGCAACCAGCCGGGTACGATCGACATGTCAAAAGGTCAGATCCTCGATGAACTGAAGCTGGACCCGTCGAAGCCTATCGCGGTGTTGTTCTCGCACGTGCTGTGGGACGCAAATTTGTTCTACGGCCGCGATATATTTGAAAATTATGGCCACTGGTTTATCGAGACAGTCAAGGCAGCTGTCGCGAATCCGCGCCTGAACTGGATCATCAAGCTTCATCCCGCCAATATATGGAAGCGCAAGCTGTCCGGCGTCACCGCTGAGTATGGCGAGATGCGTTTGATCAGGGAGCAAATCGGCGAATTGCCGGCCCATGTCAGGGTGTTAGAGGCCGAAACCAGGATCAGTACGCTCTCCCTGTTCAAAGCGATTAACGTCGGCATCACGGTGCGTGGCAGTATCGGTTATGAGCTGCCCTGTTTTGGCGTCCCCGTCGTGACTGCGGGGACCGGACGTTACTCCGGGTTTGGTTTTACCGAAGACCACGACAGTCGGGAAAGCTATTTGGCTACGTTGTGCCACCTGGAAGACTTGGGAGGTATCGATGAGGTACGTACGCATCGTGCTCGCGTGCATGCACACGCTTTATTCGTGCGCCGTCCTTGGATTTTCAGCAGTTTCGAGACCCGCATCGGTGGGGATGTCGCAGATCCGCTGTATCAGAACCTGACACTGAAGGCCGGATCAAATGCTGACATCGGCAAAATCGGAGATCTGGATCGATTCGCGGATTGGGCCACGGCTGCTGACGATCTCGACTACCTTGCTCCGTCGCGCTGACGGGTCGGTGGGTCTTCCCTCGGTGAATTCTGCGTCATGGCTCAGAGCGATACGGGGGGCACTAAGATGAGCGATTTGTCCGTCGTCCATTTGACTCAATCCGATAACGAGGGCGGCGCAAACAGGGCTGCGTATCGGATTCACAAGAACCTTCAATCGATCGGATTACATTCCACGTTTCATGTCGGACGAAAGCATCTCGACGACAGTTCCGTGGTCGCCGCGCACCTGCCGGGCGCAGGCCTGCCGGTGAGCGACGTCATCGCTTACCTGAACGCGCGCAAACTAAGGAGCTATCCACGCAAGCTGGCGACTCCGTTCTCGCCTGTTGGACTGCGATACGGTCAATTGAGCGCCAGGCTGATCTCGGAAGCGGACGTGATTTGTGCGCATTGGATCGCCGGCGCGTTCCTCAATTTCAGGCAGCTTGTGGCGATAAGGAAGCCGATCGTATGGCGTCTCTCGGATATCTGGCCGTTCAGCGGGGGCTGCCATTATCCCGGAAGTTGCGAGCGCTTCGAGCATGGCTGCGGGTCTTGTCCGCAGCTTGGTAGTGACACAGATGAGGATCTCTCTCGCGCAGGCATTGAAGCGAGAAGAAGCGCATTTGCGCGCCTGGACCTGACAATTGCGGCCCCGAGCCGCTGGATCGCCGGCCTGGCGCGGCGTTCCAGCCTTTTCGGCGACCGACGTATCGAGCATATCCCCACCGGGGTTGACCTGAACGTGTTCCGCCCCCGAGACAGAATGGAAGCGAGGCGACGATTTGGATGGCCGGAAAATGGTCAGATTGTCCTGTTTGGCGCACTCGGCGCGACGGAGGATCCCCGGAAGGGGTATGCACATTTCTTGAAGGCAATCGAACTTGTTACGTCGTCCGGACGTAAGGACTTGACGCTCGTGGTCTTCGGCGGAGTGGTGGCCGCTGCGGCAAATTCAATCGGTGGATTCCCGATATATCATCTAGGCCAGGTGAACTCCGAAGAGCTGCTATCTTTTGTATATTCCGCGGCAGACGTGCTGATGGCTCCATTTCTTGAAGATAATCTTCCGAACGTCGTTATTGAAGCGATTGCTTGCGGCACGCCCGTTGTTGCGTTTGAAGCCGGTGGAATCCCGGATGCTATCGAGCACGGGGTAAACGGATATCTTGCGCCGATCGGCAGCGACGCGGATCTGGCGAACGCCCTTCTGATGGCGCTGGACCATCTTGACGATGAATTGCGCGCGTCGGCTCGCAAGACCGCAGTCGAAAAATTTGATATTACAAGCTGTTCGCGGGCATATGGAGCCTTGTTTCGGGATCTGACAGGCGTGCACAGAAAGTCAAATGAGTGATGCAAGGACGAGATGATGCAGGGACAACAGATCGATTGCAGCCAGCCGATTTCCGTCGTGCACGTGCTGAGGACTTATGGTCTGCACGGAGGCGAGCGCCAGCTGGGACGCCTTTTCTCGGCCGAAGATGCGACGCGTTATAGGAATGTCTTTTATTCAATATATCGCAACAAGGCCTGCGACCACTATTATTCGGCGATACCGGGGCTGGAGCAAAAGACCATTTTGAATCTTGAGGCACCGGTATTCCCTTCACTTCGTCGCGAAATGGTGCTGTTGCTTCTGTTGTTGCCAATTCTGCAAATCCGCGTGCTGTATGAATTGGCGAGGAGTGATTGCCGAATTTGCGTCGCTCATGGCATTCAGGCTGCGGCAGCTTGCTGGATCGCCGCGTGGACGGTGCCGCGAATTCGCTTCGTCTATGTTCACCGCGGGACGAAGTCCGAGGCAGGCTCGCACCCTGTCTTCAAGCTTCTGTACCGGCCATTCGACGTTGTTGCCGGCGTGTCTGTTGCAACAGCCGATTCGTTGAAGGCTTTGGTGCGCTCCGGAAAAGTGTTGACGCTCGAGAATGGGATCGATTGGCAAGCATTTGCCAAGGTGGCGGAAAATTGTGAGCCTAGGAAGCAAGCGGGCGTTACGACACTTATCTCTTCGGCGCGTTTATTGCCACACAAGGCTCAGGCGTTCCTGCTGCAAGCCTTTGCCCTTCTCGTGAAGATAAAGCCCGATGTTGAATTGACCGTCGCCGGTGACGGACCCGAGCTTGACAATCTCGTTGCCCTGGCTGCTAGCCTTGGTATTGCAGACAAGGTGCAATTTGTCGGTCATGTTTCCGACATCAGCTGTCGAATCGTGAACAGCGATATTTTCGTTCACGCCTCGGAGGTCGAGGGCATGAGCAACGCGGTGCTCGAAGCTATGACGCTTGCCATTCCGAGTGTTGTCGTTGACGCGCCGGGAGTTTCCGAGTGCCATCTCAATGGCATAACCGGATACATCGTCGAGCGCCGTGCGGCAGCGATGGCCGAGAAGCTTGCCATATTGGTTGATAATGCATCACTGAGACGTCAAATGGGCAAGGAAGCCAGACGTCGTGTGCAAGAGCAGTATTCGATCTCTGCCAATGTCAGGCGCTATCACACGCTCTATGATCAGCTATTGGAGCAAAGCTGATGTGCGGTCTGGTCGGCGGAATCTGGCGTGATGGCCGATTGCTGACGGCCGATGCCGTAGCCGCTGCATTATGTTCATTGGCTCATCGGGGGCCTGACGCCGCCGGCGATTACCTCGACGCCGGCGTGTTTCTTGGTCACCGGCGCCTGAGCATCATCGACCTCGATGCGCGCTCCACGCAGCCGATGCACACCGGGGCGCTAAGCATCGTGTTTAATGGCGAGATTTATAACTATCGCGAATTGCGCGCGGCTCTCCAGGTCCGTGGCTGTGTTTTTCGTACGCAGTCAGACACGGAAGTGTTGCTTGCGGCCTTTGCCTTGGACGGACTGAACGCGCTGCAGACGTTCGAGGGCATGTTTTCATTTGCCATCTGGGACAGAGAGGCCCGGCGGCTAACGCTTGCGCGCGATCGTTACGGCGAGAAGCCGCTGGTGTATCTCGAGGACAGGCAACGGCTTCTGTTCGGCTCCGAGATTCCTGCGGTCGACATCCTCGCGGAAAATAGCCTCGAAGTCGACCGGAGCAATCTGCCGTCGTTCTTTCGATTCTCGTATCTGCCGATTCCGATGACCCCGTATCGGGACATGAAACAGTTGCGCCCGGGCCACTGGCTGCAGCTCGATGTTGACGATTGGGCCATTCGTGAGGGGCGATATTATCGACTTCCTGGTCGGGCGCAGAAGGCTGGCAGCGTCTCGTTTGATGATGCGAAACAAGAGCTGCGACAGAGGCTCGTCACGTCTGTCGAGCAACGCCTGGCCGCATCGGATGTGCCAATTGCCACATTCTTGAGCGGTGGCTTGGATTCCTCGATTGTTTCGAGCATCGCAGCAAAAGTATCCGGCCGGGGGATTGCCGCATATTCCATCGGCTTTCCGAATGACCCCCCTTTCGATGAATCGCCATATGCGAGGATGCTTGCTTCCCGGTATCCCCGCATCGATCATCACGTCATCGATGTCACGGAAGATGGCCTGATGGATTTCACCAATAAGACACTGGCGTTGCTAGGTGAACCTTACGCGGATGCATCCATCATTCCGACAGCATTTCTCTGTTCGCACGTGAAAGAAAAGGTGATCCTCGGCGGCGACGGCGCAGATGAATTGTTTGGGGGGTACGGCGTCTATTCCGCGATGATGATGAGTGCCCGCATTCCCCGTTGGGCCAAGCGTCTGGCTCAGATACTTCCGATACATCGGAACCCGGCAAGTCTCGAAAATCCGATTCTTCGAGCGGCTGCATTCTTTCGAATGCATTTGCGGCCGACAGGGGCAGAGGAGTACCTATCGTGGCGTTCTTATGCGTCCCCGCAGCAAATCGAGAGTTTGGGGTTTGATGTTGGTCTCGCTGAGGAGTCGCAAGCGGATTGGCTCGCTGCCGACTTGCGTGACCTCCACGATATTCTTCGAACGGATATCGAATTCAATTTGCCGGGTGATATGCTCAAGAAAGTCGACCTCGCGAGCATGCAACATAGTCTGGAAGTGAGGCTCCCGTTTCTCGATTCGGGCCTGGTAGAGTTTGCCCTAAGCTTGCCTTCGGAATTCCTGATTAAGCGAGGTGTGCGTAAGTACATTCTGCGAGAGGCGTTCAAAGATGATTTGCCTACCGATATTCTGACACGTGGTAAGAAAGGCTTTCTGCTTCCGATACGCAAATGGATGAAGTCGGGCAAAATGCGGGAGGAGCTGTTGGAGATGGCTAGGAGGCAGACGGTGCTAGATTGGCGATCGATCCAGAGTTTTGCGGATGAGCATCGCTCCGGAATTGTCGATCATTCGCCATTACTCTGGGCAAGCTATGTTCTCCTAAAGTGGGATTTGAAGCATGGGGCGCGAATGACGGCATCACAAAGTCCCGAGAGCATCTTGGGCGAGAGCGCACATCGGGGGGGAGAATGCCAGCGAATTTACCAGGCGCCTGGTTTCTAGGGATGAAAGTTGGCCTTCTAGATGGAACAAAGGGGAAAGCTTTTACTGCGCTATTCATGTTCTCTGTTGCAGTGATCTGGTGCTTCGTCAGATCTACTTACGTGGATAGCGGGAAAACTGGCTTAGCCGAGGACGTCGTCCCGGTAGGTATAAGAATCGGTTTCTTGATTGCGGTATCCCTGCCGGCTTTCCTATTTGTTCTGAGCCGATCTCATCTAGCCTGGCTAGCAGGACTGTCCGCTGCGCTTGGTGCTTTGCCGCGCGTGCCGTTGCTGCCATTCCTATACGACTACGCGCATATGACTGTTTTATTGTGGTCGCTTGTACTGTTCACGGAATATGTGCGTGGCGCGGAAAGGGGGAAGGCACCGCTCCATGCAAAATTGTTCGCACTGTATTTTTTGACTGCGATCCTATCAGCCATTATCAACTACGTTATTTTCGGTAACCTATGGCAGTTGAAGGTCGGGGTCGCATTCTTTCTTCTCTTTGGCCCTGTCTGCTTCCTGATCTATGCGTTAGCCGTCAAGCGCGATGGATGCGTGGCGGATTTCGACCGGCTGCTTGACGGATTCGTGTGGGGTGTATTTGCGCAGGTTGTCATCGCGTTCTTTGCGATACCGGCGCTGATCTATTCGACTCAATATGAAGGTAATGATACAATTCTAGGACTAGGATACTACTACAGATATAAGGCGACCTTTCCTGGCCCAGTATCTCTCGGCTTTTTCTTTCTGACTTCCGTTCCGCTGACGTTGCTCTGGTTACACCGCCGGGGGAGCACATCTTCGATGGCCTCGATATATTTTCAGATTGTTCCTTGGCTGATGATGGCGACGGCGAGCCGGACTGTCCGCATTGCTGCAATCGCACCATTCTTGATGCTGCTGATTTTGAAGGCTACACGGCGGACCATGGTTTTTATGCTGCCGTCAGCCATTCTGGCATACTGGATATGCTTTTCATATGTGTCTCTGCCAGCTGCTTTGACAGTGTTGTTCGGCGGTGCAATTGATCCAAGTCTAAATATGTCCGAGCGCTTTTTTGTGACGAACGATCGCGTTGAGCTGGTCCGAGAGGCAACTCTTCAAATGTTGCATGCTTCTCTTGCGACGAGGCTTTTTGGTTTTGGCCCGGGTGTGGGCGGCTACAGCGCAAGCGGATATCCTATCCCGCACAATATGCTGATGAATCTCTGGGTTGAGACTGGAGTACTAGGTACTGCGAGTTTTTTCGGTTTTCTCGTCACTTTGTTCTGGGCCGTATTTCGCCATGTGACAGCGCTGCAAACTGACCCTGTTTCCGCTCGGCTGCTGGCGATTGGGTTGATTTCATTTGCTCTTGCGAATGCGGCGTATCAGACGAGCTACTGGGGCTATGCGCTGATCTTGATTCTGTTGGTGGTCTGCGGCATCCGCCTATACGACGTTGGTGACGCCAATCCGACTTCCGCCAGCCGGGCTAGTTCTTCGCGTGCCGAGCATCGACGACCTTTCCCATTTCGACTGGGCCTAACTGGCAAAGCTAAGGATGTTTGATATGGATCTGCGCGATATGTCGAAGGGCGATGCTGCGTCGCGCATCATGGACCGAAAGACCACTGTTGTCTCCCCTTGGCTTACTTTGGTCGAACGAGCGGTCGTGGACGGGCAGGGAGCGTCGATAGGTAGTTTCCACGGGCTTTTGCTAGCAGATTATGTTTCTGTGATTGCGGTCACGGCCGACGGGATGCTGCCCCTGGTCCGGCAGTTCCGTCCTGCCATCGAACGTTTGACGCTGGAGTTCCCCGGCGGGCTGCTCGATAAAGGGGAAGAGCCGGAGCACTGTGCGTTACGCGAGCTTTCGGAGGAGGTAGGTCTGCAGGCCCCGCACGTTATCAGCTTGGGAGAACTCCTCCCGGACTCTGGAAGGCTGGGTAATAGGTTGTGGGGCTTCGTGGCGCCATTGGCGGAAAAACAGGCAAGTTGGACCCCTGAGCCGGATCTGGAGATCAGCTGGGTCAGTCTGGCGACGCTGGAGGATTATATTCGTCATGGCACCTTCAATCATGCCCCCCATCTGGCAATGTTCGCCGTCGCCCGCTTGCGGGGTCTGATCTGACCGTTTCGGTGCCGTATGGCGGGATCCGGTCAGCTGACCAGGATCAATCGCGTGGCCTCTGTGCAAGCACGGTCTCGGGGAGCAACCATCATCCTGACAAAGCTGACACGCGCTAGTAGAGTACGATAGTCGAGCGTTTTGAAAGGTCTGGCGGCTCATTCGCGAAAGCCATTGCAGCCAACTCAGCCATTAACAAACAGCAAGACACAACGGGCAGTATCGTCTATTGGGAGGCGAGAAATCGACTCTTTTTTTGGGTTAAAAGATCTCGACCATGCTTGTTCCCCGCTCTTTCGCCGACCGATCCGTCTGCATTCTGGGCCTTGGATATGTTGGGCTCACCCTTGCGTCGACGATGGCTGCAGTCGGATTCCGGGTCTGGGGCGTCGAGGTCCGGGAGGATGTGGTGGAGGGGCTGCGGCAGGGGCAGCCGCATTTCCACGAACCCGGATTGGCAGACCAACTGAGCCGCGTTTTGGTAAGCGGCGCATTATCGGTTCACTCGAGCGTGCCGCAGGATTGCGATGCTACGGCTTTCATCATCACGGTTGGCACGCCGCTGGGTCCGGACAAGCGCGTACGCACGGATATGATCGAGCACGTGGCAGGCGAGGTTGCTGCGGCGATGCCCGCAGGCGCGCTTGTGATCATGCGATCCACCGTGCGGCTGGGGACCACGCGCTCGATCGTTGCCCCGATCCTCGATGCCGCTGGCAAGTCCTATGACCTGGCCTTCTGTCCCGAGCGAACGCTCGAAGGCGTCGCCATTCAGGAACTGCGCATTCTTCCACAAATCATCGGCGGCGGTTCGGAAGACGCGACGGTGCGGGCGGGGCAGCTGTTTCAGTTCGTGACGCCAACGACGGTCCGTGTACGCGATCTCGAGACCGCCGAGATGATCAAGCTGGTGGACAATTCCCAGCGCGATGTTCATTTCGCCTTCTCCAACGAGGTGGCATCGATGTGCGATGCGATCGGGGTGAGCGCCGCGGACGTCATTTCTGCCGGAAAGCTTGGATATCCACGGACCAATCTCGCGATGCCGGGGCCGGTCGGAGGTCCCTGTCTCGAAAAGGATTCCTATATCCTAGCCGAGGGGCTCGAGCATCGCGGCATGTCGCCGGCGATTGTTCTCACGGCGCGGAAACTCAATGAAGCTCAGCCGGAGCAGGCGATCGCAGCATTGCAACAGGTGACCGGCCGCATCAGCGGTTTCCCCGATGCGCCGGTCGTGACGGTGCTCGGCCTTGCCTTCAAGGGCGCGCCGGAAACGGATGACCTGCGTGGCACAATGGCGCGTCCCATTCTCGCGGCGTTACAGCGCCATTTTCCCAAAGCGCGTTTTAGGGCTTTCGATCCGGTGGTCTCGCTGCAGGCGATTCGAGATTTCGGACTCGATCCCGTCTCGTCCCTTGAGGAAGCGCTCGATGGCGCTAATGTCGCTGTCATTACCAACAATCACAGCGGCTTCCGCTCTATGGCGATCGAGACACTGTCCCATCGAATGGCGGCGCCTGCAATATTTTATGACTTCTGGAATAACTTCAATGCCGATTATCTGCTTTTGGCGCCGCATGTCGGCTACATGGCAATTGGCAGCCATGGCAGAGCGAAACTTCCGAAGGTAGAGGGTCTATGATCCGTCGATATCTCGTCACGGGCGGCACAGGTTTTCTGGGAGCCGCTCTGGTTCAGAAGCTGGTACGGGACGGGCACAGTGTGCGCGTGCTGGACAACAATTGGCGCGGCAATCCAAGGCGGCTCGCTGGAATCCAAGATCACGTAGAGCTGTATATCGGCGATATCCGCGATCCGCAGGTGGTGCGCCGGGCTGTCGATGATATGGACTGCGTGATCCATATGAGCGCCATCAACGGCACTCGATATTTCTACGAACAGCCCGAGCTCGTGGTCGATGTTGCGATTCGCGGCATGCTGACGGTGATCGATGCATGCCGGGATGCAAGGGTGCGCGAGCTCGTCGTTGCGTCCAGCTCGGAAGCCTATCAGTCGCCAGCTCAAGTTCCGACCCCGGAGAACGTTCCACTGGTCGTGCCCGACGTACGAAATCCGCGCTATTCTTACGGCGGGTCGAAGCTCGCATCCGAATTGATCGCGCTGAACTATGGCCGGACGGATTTCGACCGCGTGGTCGTGTTCCGCCCGCACAACGTCTATGGCGCCGATATGGGATTCGAGCATGTTGTGCCCGAATTTTCAGTCCGTGCGGCAGAGGCCGACCTGGCGACGACGCCAGGATTGCCTTTGACTTTTCCCTTAAAGGGGGACGGCGCTCAAACGCGCGCCTTCATCCATGTGGACGATTTCACGGATGGTCTTGCGACGGTCGTTGAACGCGGGGAGCATCTCAGCGTCTACCACATCGGAAACGCTGAAGAGGTGACGATCCGGCGCGTTGCGGAACTGATCGTTGCAAGCTTCGGGCGGGAGGCGATCATCGAAACCGGCCCTGCACCGCTCGGCGAAACTCAGCGTCGTTGTCCGGATATCACCAAGATCAGAGCGCTAGGTTGGTCCCCCAGCATTTCACTGCAGGACGGTCTTCCGCCCGTCGTCCGCTGGTACCGAGACCATCCAGAGCTGCGCCCACGAAATTCAGGAGATAGCAAATGACCGCGACGGTGCAATCCAGGCCGATCCTCGAGTGCCAAATCTGTGCGAGCGATAAACTCAAACCGGTGCTGTTTCTTGGCTATGTCCCGCCGGTGAACACCATGCCGCCGGTCGGGGAACGTGCGCTCGAGCAGCCTGCGTTTCCGCTCGAGCTGTTCCGATGCGAGGAATGTAGCCTTGTACAGATCGGGCTCGAGGTCGATGCGGAAGTTCTCTTCCCATATTCCTATCCGTATCTGAGCGGCACGACCAAGATTCTGCGCGAGAACTTCGCGGAGCTGTATCGAGAGGCGTCATCGCTCATCAAGATCTCGGTCGACGATCTCGTAGTGGACGTCGGCTCGAATGACGGATCGTTGCTGATCAATTTCAAGGAAGGCGGCCATCGTGTTCTCGGCGTCGAGCCGTCGCGCGCTGGCGAAGTCGCGCGCGGCCGTGGCATCGAGACGCTGACGGATTATTTTGGCGTGAAGCTCGCGACCCGGCTGCGCGCCGAGCGCGGCGCTGCCAAGGTCATAACTGCGGCAAACGTGTTCGCGCATATTGGCGATGTTCACAACGTTACTAATGGCGTTGTCGAATGGCTAGCCGAGGACGGCGTCTTCATCTCGGAGTCGCACTATCTGCTCGATCTGGTCAAGACGCTCCAATACGATACCGTCTATCACGAGCATCTTCGTTACTACGCGCTGGGCGCGCTCGAAGCGCTGCTCGCGCGTCACGGACTTGAAGTGTTTCATGTCAAACGCATTCCGACTCATGGCGGCTCCATTCGGGTCTATGCCGCGCGTTCGGGGCACTATCCGATTCAAGCGTCGGTTGCCGAGCGTCGCGCCGACGAGGAGCGCTTTGGTCTCACCGACGGCAGCGCGCTGAAGACCTTTGCCGCGCGCGTAGTTCATTCCAAGTTGACATTGTACAAGCTGCTCGCTGGGTTGAAGAAGGATTGCACCAGCATCGTCGGCATTGGCGCTCCGTCGCGCGCATCTACGCTGATCAACTATGTCGGCCTCGACGACGGAATCATGGATTCCGTCATGGAAGTTTCGGGCTCGCATAAGCTCGACAAGTATATTCCCGGCACACGGATCCCCGTGATCGACGAGGCGGCGCTGTACAGGGACCAGCCGGACTACGCGCTGCTGCTGTCCTGGCACATCGCGGATGAGCTTGCCGCCAATCTCCGAAAGCGTGGGTACAAGGGCAAGTTCATTGTGCCTTTGCCCGAGCCGCGAATTATCGAGTGATCTGATGGTAGGGAAACGAGCGCTCAGGCTTGGGGTCGTGGGTCTGGGGTTTGGTGCCGACGTGCATGTCCCCGCATTTGATCTGCTGCCCGATGTCGAGGTCGTTGCCCTGTTGGGGAGAAATGCCGAAAAGGCTGCAAGCGCGGAAAGCCGCCTGAGAATTCCGGTGTTCACGGATCCCAAGAGTTTTTTCGCCTCGCGCCTCGATGCGGTGAGCGTGGCGGTGCCTCCGGGACAGGTCGAAGCCATCGTAGAACATTGCCATGCGCATCGGCTTCCCGTGCTATGTGAGAAGCCGCTCGGCTCCAATACGCCCGCTGCGGAGCGAATGGCGCAGCAATATGGAGATCTGACAACGGCGCTCGATTTTGAATTCGCAGAACTCGAAACATTTTTGGCTCTACACGAAGCGATCCACGCGCGAAAGCTGGGGGACCTCAGGCATGTCCAGGTCACCTGGCTCAACGAATCCTGGGTGCATCGGAGCGGGACCTGGTCGTGGAAGACCGATGCCGACCGCGACGGTGGCGTGCTGAACCTTTTCGGGACCCATGTTCTTTATCTCATGGAGTGGCTTGCGGGCCCTGTTGTCGCTTTGTCTGCACGTATGGATTCGCGGGTGACGGCCCAGCTGAAGCCGAATGGCGATGCGCGCGCAGCGGAAGATCTCGTCCATGCCACGTTTGATCACGCATCGGGTGCGGTGACATCGATCACGATCGGCAACGCCAATCCGGGTTTGACGGCGCATCGGTGGACGGTTGTGGGCAGCGCCGGATCGGCCGTGATCGATAATTCCACGCGCGACTATATGGGCGGTTTCAGGCTGGTCGCGACGAGCGCCCGTGGTGAGCCGCTGCTGGACGTGTCCGAACCTGCAGCTAACGGGGATGGTCGTCTGCCTCCTTTCAAGCGTCTGGCGGAACGGTTCGTTACAGCCGTGAGGGCAGGCACGACTTGCCATCCTGGTTTTGGCGAGGGGGCGCGCGTGCAGCTTCTGGTCGATGCCATCAGGCAGGCTGCGCTGGACAACCGAACCATCGAAATTCAGAGGCCCCTGTGAGGCTCGTCATCGTCGCATCGAACTGGCCTTTTCCAGGACATACGGTTCGCGCCGCCAATGTGGTCGTATTCGAACTGACGCGTGCGCTCGCTGCCCAGACAGCGATGACGATCGGGTTTCTCAGGGTGGGGCTGGAAGGGGAGCCTCGGCCAGATGCCGACGAAATCGCGGGTCTTGCCGCTTTGGCCGAAGTTGGCGTCGAGATCCTGCCCGAAATCATTTTACCGGTGCGGAAGACGCAGGGCTCGCCATTCATCAAATTGCTCGATCCGAAGCCGGAACATTTCTATCCCTATGTCGATCAGGGAGGCGCTATCGCGCGGGCTCTAGCATCCTGGAATGCGGATGCGCTGATGGTGCCCTGGAGCGAATGGCTGACAGCCGCCTGTTCCACGGTGCCTGTTCTCAAATTCGCCTACTATGGAAACCCGGATCACAAGACCGGCTACATGCGCGCAATGCATGATCGCAAGCTGAATGGCTGGAATCCGGGCTATCTGCGCTTGCGACTTGGCCTGTCCCGTCTCGAGCAGGTGCATAACCAGATTATGCTCCGCTACGAAATACTCGGGGATGTAGCCGCTAACGATGCCGCGTATTACGCCCAGCGCGGGCATCCGAACGCGTTCTATATCCAGAATGTCTGGATCGACCGCTTCGGCGAGGGGTGGCGCGAGCGTCGACGCGCGCTGGAGCAGCCGAGTCCCCTTGTCATCATTGGCAATATCGGAAAGCTCGGCGGGACCGCCAACCGCTACGGGCTGGATTATCTCGGCCGCGAGGTTCTTCCCGAGTTGCGCAAGCGCATGGCGCCGGGGACATTCAGGATCGAGATTCTCGGATCCGGGGAGCTTGAGCCAGGTATTCGCGCTCCTCTCGAAGGGCCCGACGTAGTGTTTCGCGGCTTCGTACCGGATATCGACGAAGCTATGCTGGCGGCGCACGTGTTCCTGTGCACGAACAATGCGACGCCATTCAAGGTCGGCCACACCCGATATCTTCACGCCTGGACGCTTGGTTCCTGCGTGATAGCCCATCAGGACGTGAGCTTGTCGATGCCCGAGATCAGGCACGGAGAGAATGCCTTGCTCGGGTGTGACGCCAGCGATATCGCAGATCTGATTGCGCGGGCAGGGCAGGATCACGCGCTGCGCAACCAAATTGGAAGCGCGGGCTGGGAAACTTATCTGACGAAGTTCAGGGCGGAGACGGTTGCGGCAAGGATAGCAGAGCAACTAAGAAGCCACTGAAGCGGCCGGAGATCGCACGAGTCGCGTGTCACTGACAACGCTGTGCCTGGTGAAAATCGCCGCCAGCCTATGCCAGCCGTGGCGCACTACTTTTGAGTTTAAGTCACCGCGTGATGGCAGGCAATGATCTGGGTGTCTCGCGAATGTTATGGTAGAGAGTGGAGCATTTCATTGAGGCGGGCGCCGTCTACGGCTATTTACCTTTTAGGATATCCCCTCACTCTAGCCCACGGACAGCTTTATGCTCGAAGCAGCGGCGGGTGCCAATGAACGTTGACCTGTCGAGCCGGACAGATTTCGGGGGTGTCTTTCCTCCGTTAGCATGCGCAGCGATTGTGATGCGAGATCGTGGGCACTCGCGGATTTGTTGTTTTGACAGTCACTGGGCGGAGTTGGGTTGGGATGACTGATCGTCCCGTGCGGCCGGTGCTAACGATTGTCACGGTCACTTACAATAGTGCCGCGACCCTGCGGGATACGTTGCGGAGCGTGCGCGATCAAAGTTTCCGTGACTATGAGCACCTGATTGTCGATGGCGGGTCGACAGACGGCACTATCGACATCCTTACGGAAGCAGGCGAGACTATCCGATGGATATCGGAGCCCGACCGCGGCATCTATGATGCGATGAACAAGGGAATCCGGCTTGCGCGGGGCAACTGGATTCACCTCTTGAATTCAGACGACTATTACAATGCCAATGACGTCCTGGCGCGAATTGTGCCGCGTCTGGTCGAAGGTTCAGTGAACTACTGCGATCTGGTCAGGGCCGAACCGGATGGCAGCCGGGTTCTTCAGCGTTACAACTTCAAGAAGTGGCCGCTTTATTTCTCCGCTTATTTGCCCCATCCGTCTCTCATCGTATCGGCTAGGCAATACGCAGAGCTTGGCCCCTATGATACGACGTTCCGGGTTGCCGCGGACCACGACATGATCCTGCGGCTGGTCAAACGATATCCGGCAAATCACATACCGGTCGAAATGACTGTCATGCGGCAATCGGGCGTTTCGGCTACCAATCTTGATTGGAGCATGCGGGAGTTCGGGATGGTGCTTCAAAAACATAATACCCCTGTGGCGGTCGCGAGCGTCATCATGGCCATTCGCCGCATATGGTGGAGGATACGGATAAGATGAACGACCCAAATAGTCTTGCGATTCGTGCCGGCGTCACCGAGCGAATATCACTGATATCGCCTGACCGTGCGGCGAGCGTCGCCGATATTGGTTGCGGCGAGGGAGAATTGCTGGGGGGCCTTGTGGAACTCGGTTTTGGCGAGTTGATGGGGGTCGGCTGGAAGATCGATGTTCCTGCCGGCGTTGCCAAGGTGGAGGAAGTCGATCTCAGTCAGCCCGGCTGGGCGGATCGAATCGGTGGGCGGACTTTTGATGTTCTTGTTGCCACCGAAGTGCTGGAACACCTAGTCAACCCCTATGAGTTTCTGGCCCAGCTGCGGCGGCTCGCCGCACCGGCCGGACGCCTGATCCTGACCTTCCCGAACGTACACAATTGGCGAAGCATCGTCGGCTATGCAGTGAGCGGTCGCTTCAGCGGTTTCTTTGGGCCGAACTGGAACAACAACCACCCGCTGTACGACCAGCATATTTTCATACCTAACCACCATCTGGTGCGATACTTCCTTCGCCTTGCCGGCTTCGAAGTCGTCTCGATCGATTTCCTGTACGGTCAGGGAAAGCTGTTCGGTACAACGGCGATGTTCGATTGCCGTACGATAGCCAAGCCCTAAGGGAATTTCCCCGGAGCCAGCTGGGCCGATGCGACAGATGCCTGGGTCCATCTCTGCGGGGCCGCTTGGGGCTTGGAGCCCTGTTCGCTTGTTCGGATGCCGCTATGGCATTACAGGAACGGCTAAATGGCGAGGCATTCCGTCTCCCGGGTCGAGGCTCCTTTCTGAGGAATGGGAACCAAAATGAACTATGCCGGAAATTCGGCGCCGGCTTCCCCGGCAGCATTTTTCGAGTGGTGCCTGCATTCGGTGGATCAGGACAAGATACCCTTTCGGGCCAATTATCCCCAATATTTCAGCAGTTCGGCGCCCTATCTCTGGCGGGCCTATGACCGGCGCCTGTCCGACGTGGTTGCACTCGTTCGTCCCGGCTTGCGCGTCCTTGAAATCGGCTGTGGCATCGGTTCGGACCTCCACTGGCTGGCGTTGCGCGGCGCGGATGTCACGGGGATCGATGTGAAGTCTGAATGGACGGACGCTGCGCGGGAACTGACGAAGCACGTCCGCGACAAGATCGGGCCGGTGACGGTCAGGATCGAACGTATCAACCTGCTCGATCTTCCTGACGCCCAATACGACCTCATCTACATGAAGGATACCTTCCATCATCTAGAGCCGCGCGATCAAATCGTTGCCAAGATCGTGTCGTTGCTGGCTCCCGGTGGCAGAATTGTAATCGTCGAACCCAACGCGTGGAATCCTGCGATTCAGTACAAGATGTTTCGTATCCGCGGCTTCAACACGATTATCGATAAGACCGATAAGGCGACAGGAGAGCGCTTCATTTATGGGAATGAGCGCCTCGTCACCGGAGCAGCTATTACGCGCGCCTTTGCGCGCTACGGCGTCAAGGGTGCTTCACACTTGTTTAGACTAGTGCCCACTGCGTTGGCATCGAATTCGTTCTTCGTCAACACAGCCAATCTGCTCGAAAAGCTTCGGATCGAAGCACTCCTAGTGCCAGCCTGCATCCACTGTGTCTATTCCGGAACCAAAAGGTGAATCCTGTGCCGCTTTCCTACCCTCTTCTGCCTCCCTTTGAGGCGAAGGACAATAAGCCACTGATTACTTTTCAGGGTTTCGGCTCATTTCCTGGTTTTTCAGCTTGGTTCAACCTCCCAATCGACATGAAGCCTGTTGTCGAATATTGAGGCTCGGCGTGGCTGCGGTATTGCCAATGACAATCTTTCGAAGTCTGGTGGTACAATATTACTATGATTGAGGCGTTGTCGATGCAAACCGGCTTGCTTGAACAAAAGCCAACCCCTTCGGACCTTCGAAAAGTGCTGATTTGGCATTGGGGACGACGTGGCGGCGGCGTAAGGTATACTTACGAGCTGGTGCGCGAGCTCAGGAAGAATCCGGAGCTCGAGCTGCATTTGTCGCTATCGCGGCAAGGGGAGATCGTTGCCGATTTCGACGCACTTGGATTGCCGGGTTATCACGTCGATACCTACACGAACGTCTCCTCAGCCATCCTTGCATTGCTGCGCGTGCCGATCGTTCGACGTCGATTTTGGCGCTATGTGCACGAACACGACATCTCCGTGGTTGTCTGCACCATGAGCCATCTGTGGAATGTTCCGATCCTGTGGCGCCGACCCCGGGAAGTCGCTTACGTGTTCGTCCTGCATGATCCAAAGCCGCACGCCGGGGACGATATCGCCATTCGCAAATGGATGCTCGACACCGAAATCGCCGCAAGCGACGGCATCGTTGCGCTGACCGAGTACACGCAGAAGTCGGTTACGACGAACAACAGTTTTCCTACCGAACGGGTGTGGATCGCCCCGCTCGGTGTCTTCCCCTATGCCGAAACCAGAAGCCCGGCCCCCACGCCAGCCGGACGCAAGATCCAATTGCTCTTTTTCGGACGGCTGTTGCCGTACAAGGGGTTAGATATCCTTCTTGACGCCTACAAAATCATTAAGCGCGAGGGCAAGGATGTCGGGCTTCGCATCATCGGTCCAGGAGATATCGAGCCGTATCGGACGCGGATCGCCGGGCTTGACGACGTCTTCGTTGATAACCGATGGATCCCCGAAGAGGATGTTGGCGCGGTCTTCGAGGGGATCGATATCGTCGTTGCGCCATATCGCGGCGCGAGCCAGTCCGCCGTCCTTGCGACGTCAGGCGCGGCGGGAATTCCTGCCGTCGTGACTCCCGTCGGAGGGCTTGCCGAGCAGGTCCTGCACGAGCAAACCGGTCTGGTCGCGGTAAATTCGACCCCGGCCGCACTTGCAGCCGCACTCAGCCGACTCGTCGATGACGAGGCCTTGCGGCTGCGTTGCGGGGCGGCGGCGAAAGCCCACGCCATGAACGAGTTATCGTGGTCCTCCATTGCTGCGAAGTTCGCGTCGATCCTCATGTCAATCACTCCACGCCAGAAATCCGAAACGCAATAATGTGTGGCATCATCGGAATTGCGGGCAGCAAGGCAGGCAGGATCGATCGCCAGATTCTGGCCCGGATGACCGATGCGCTTGCGCATCGCGGCCCGGATGGTGACGGCCACTGGATCAGCGAGGACGGCCGCGCGGGATTTGGCCATCGAAGGCTGTCGATCATCGATCTGTCGTCCGCCGGAGCGCAGCCGATGATTTCGGCGTCCGGCCGTTATGCGCTGACGTACAACGGCGAAATCTACAACTACCGCGACCTGCGCCGCGAGCTGGAGACCAAGGGCCATCAATTCAATGGTCACTCGGATACCGAGGTCGTCGTTGCGGGCTTTGAGCATTGGGGCATCAATGAGACGATCTCGCGGTGTGCCGGCATGTTTGCGCTCGCGATCTGGGACGAGCGCGAACGAACGCTTGTGCTCGTGCGCGATCGGCTCGGCATCAAGCCGCTGTACTATAGCGTTGTGAACGGAACGCTCATCTTCGCCTCAGAGTTGCGTCCAATCGTGGTGCAGCGCGGAGAGCTTCCTCCTGTTTCGCTGCCGGCTTTGTCCGAATACTTGCGCCTCGGCTACGTTCCTGCGCCCTTCAGCATTTTCGAGGGTGTGTATAAGTTGCCCGCCGCGACTACACTCAGGTTTCGCGACGGTCATGCGAGCGAGCCGATGGCCTACTGGTCGATTCCAGAGGTCGTCGCGCGTGGTATGTCGAGGCAGCGTCCGAACGAGGAGGAGGTGCTGGAAGAGCTGGACCAGCGCCTGCGCGGCATCGTGGCCGAGCACATGATCTCAGATGTACCATTGGGAGCGTTCCTGTCCGGCGGCATCGATTCTAGTTCGGTCACGGCCATCATGCAGGCCGTGGGTGGTGGGGCCACCAAGACTTTCTCGATCGGTTTTCACGATCCAGGTTACAACGAAGCCCGATATGCCGCCGACGTCGCAAAGCATCTTCAGACCGAGCACACCGAGCTCTACGTTTCCGATTCCGATGCGATGGCCGTCATTCCCTCGCTGCCTGACATCTATGACGAGCCCTTTGCGGATATCTCGCAGATACCGACCTTTCTTGTCTCGAAACTCGCGCGACACCAGGTGACGGTTGCGTTGTCCGGTGACGGTGGCGACGAACTGTTTGGAGGCTACAATCGTTATTTGTTTGTCTCCGACTATTGGAAACGTCTGACCAGAATTCCCCATGCGTTGCGTCGCGTGGCGGCGTCCGGTCTGACCTCGGCCTCGCCAGCGAGCTGGGATGCTGCTTTTCGCGCACTGAGCTACGTCCTTCCGCCGCACCTGCAGCCCGCCCTGCCAGGGCAGAAGATCCACAAGGTCGCGTCCGTGCTCGCATCCTCGAACTTGTACGAACTGCAAAGCAGGTTGGTGTCGCAATGGGCCAATCCCGAAACCGTATTGGTCTCGTCGGACGGTGTCGCTCTTGCAAGACCTGCGCCCCTGGTGCTGGCGCCCGACGTTCCTGCGACAGTGGAGCAAATGGCCTGGGACATGTCGACCTATCTCGTGGACGACATACTGACCAAGGTTGATCGGGCAAGTATGCGTGTCGGGCTCGAGGCGCGCGTGCCGCTCCTTGATCACCGTATGGTCGAATTCGCCTGGGAGATTCCCATCGCCCAGAAATTCAGGAACCGTTCGGGAAAATATATCCTTCGGCGTTTGCTGGAGCGTTACGTGCCGCGTGAGCTGTTCGAACGCCCGAAGATGGGCTTCGGCATTCCGATCGATGGCTGGTTGCGTGGCCCGCTGAAGGGCTGGGCCTCGGATTGGCTGTCCTCCAGCAATGACGAATTTTTTGATCGCAAAGCTATCAGCGACAACTGGCAGCAACATCAGATCGGTCGGGTGAACCGTGGTGGCCAGCTTTGGACCGTGCTGATGTTCGACCTGTGGCTTGAGCGGGCTAGGCAATGGGTCTGAGTTCCTGCGTGCCATGGTGGGCCAAGCTGGGCATTAAGCTTGGTCTCGCGCGTCTGCCTGTTCCTTACGCCCTCTGGAAACGCATCGGGTTGTTCCGCCATGGCGAGATGATGGTTCCGGAGCGTGCAATCTCCGCGTTTGAAAGCCATTTCCAGTCCGCCGTTCAGCATGGGCAACTCCCTGCGAAGTTTCGTTCCCTCGAGCTTGGACCGGGAGACTCGGTCCTGTCGGGCTTCGCCGCCCGCGCGTTCGGTGCCGAAAAGGCATGGCTTGCAGATGCAGGACGGTTCGCCGAAACCGACATCGCCGGGTGCCGTGCACTTCTGGAGCTGCTTGCCTCGCGCGGGCGGGAAGTTGCGCCACTAAAGTCGGCGACCCTGCCGGATGCGATGAAGGAGTACGACGTCGTCTATCTGACGGAAGGCACGAGCTCGCTCAAGACAATCCCTGACCAGTCGATCGATTTCTTCTGGTCCCAGGTCGTGCTCGAGCACATCTATCGCGACGAATTTCCGGCCCTGATGAAGGAGCTCCGCCGGATCGTGGCGCCCGGCGGGATCGGTGTTCATAGCATCGATTTCCGCGATCACCTTGGAGGCGGCTTGAACAATCTGCGCTTTGGAGATGACGTCTGGGAGACCCCGGCTTTCCGGACCTCGGGCTTTTACACAAATCGCATCCGTCCGCGGGAAATGATCGGCCTGATGAAGGCGGCCAGCTTCAGCGTCGATGTTATCTCGGAGCAGCGATGGCCGGAGCTGCCGCTGGCTCGTGATCGGATGGCACCGCAGTTTCGGCCGTTTGCCGATGAGGACTTCATAACCTGCGAAATCCGCGTGATCATGAGGCCGGTGTGAGGAAGGCCTCCGTTCTCGATCGGAAGCGGTTGCTGTTCGTGGTGACAGAGGATTGGTACTTTATCTCCCACCGCCTGCCGATCGCCAGGGCGGCGTTGGCCGCCGGCTACGAGGTATTGGTGGCAACGCGGCTTGGCGAGAAGGCCGATGCCATCGTGCGCGAAGGATTCGTGCCCATCGCCCTGAAGCGCATGCGGCGCTCCGGCCGAAATCCGTTCCGCGAAGTGGCGAGCATCGCTGAACTGGTGACGCTCTACCGAAGCTATCGTCCGAGCATCGTTCATCACGTGGCGATGAAGCCCGTCCTATACGGTTCGATCGCGGCACGGCTCGCGGGCGTGGCTGCAATTGTCAATAACGTCGCGGGATTGGGCTTCGTTTTCTCGTCCAAGGCGATCTATGCGCAGACCCTTCGCTGCCTAATCGCTCCGCTATTGAGGTATGCATTGAGGCAGCGGCGGGCGTTGACGATTGTTCAGAACCGGGATGACGCGCAAGTATTGACCGATGACATCGGCGTCGCACCGGAGAAGATTCGCCTCGTCAAGGGATCGGGTGTCGATCTTGCACAGTTCTCCCAAATACGCCGGGAGAGTTTCCCCCCCATAGTGCTCCTCGCGTCCCGGATGATCAAGGAGAAGGGGGTCGAGGATTTCGTGCGAGCCGCAGCTCAGCTGCGGAAAAAGAACGCGGCTGCGAGGTTCGTCCTTGCGGGCGCGCCCGACTCCGAAAACCCGCACTCCATTCCTGAAGCCGTTCTCAGGCAATACCACGACGATGGACTCGTCGAGTGGTGGGGACATCGCGACAACATCCCCGAGATCATCCGCGCGGCGGCGATCGTCTGTTTACCGACCACGTACGGGGAGGGGGTTCCCAAGACACTGATCGAAGCCGCCGCGGGCGAGTGCCCCATCGTGACTTATGATGTGCCGGGCTGCCGGGAGATCGTGACCGACGGTGTCAACGGTATGCTCGTCCCGGCCGGCGACGTCGGCCGGCTCGTCGAGGCCATCGCGCAATTGCTGGCAGACCCGGGGCAGCGTCGTCGTATGGGAGCGCAAGGTCGAAAGCTCGTCCAGGCGGAGTTCTCCAAGGAGATCGTCGTTGCGCAGACACTTGCGATCTATTCCGAGCTTTTGGCGCCATGAAGGTTCTGGTCGTCGGCGCTTCGGGGTTTGTCGGCGGGCATCTGGTCCGTCGTCTCGCTGCCGACGGAATTCCTCTACGCGCCGGTGTCCATCGCAATCGTGGAGATCTGCCGGCCGGAATCGACGCTGCCGAGAACGTCGATCTCGAAGGCCCTTCCGATTGGACATCTGCGGTTGCGGGATGTGATACCGTCGTGCATCTGGGGGCGCGTGTGCATGTGATGCGCGAAAGCAGTGCAAATGCACTGGATGCATATCGTCGCGTCAATGTGGACGGAACTTTGTGTCTCGCACGTCAGGCTGCCGATGCCGGCGTTCGCCGCTTCGTGTTTCTCAGCTCGGTCAAGGTGTGCGGCGAATCCACAGCTCCCGACGCGCCTTTCGTCGAAACAGCAACGCCGCACCCGCAGGACCCGTACGGACTGTCCAAGCTCGAAGCCGAATGTGGCTTGCTCGAACTCAGCCGCGCGAGCGGCATGCAGGTCGTCGTACTGCGTCCGCCCTTGATCTACGGGCCAGGTGTACGCGCGAATTTTCTATCGATGATGCGTTGGTTGCGACGCGGAGTTCCGCTGCCGCTTGGCCGCATCGAAAACCGCCGGAGCCTGATCGGCGTCGGCAATATGGTCGACCTGATCCGCGCCTGCTTGCGGCACCCTGCGGCGGCCGGTGAAGTCTTCATGGCTAGCGATGGTGAAGACCTGTCGACACCAGATCTTCTGGAAAGGATGGCGGTGGCTCTCGACACTAAGGCCCGCCTGCTTCCCGTTCCCGTTAGTCTGTTGGAGGGCGCGGCCGCATTGGCCGGCCAGCGAGCGCTGGCGCAGCGGCTCTGTCTCTCACTCTGTGTCGACAGTCAGAAAGCCCGCAAGATGCTCGGTTGGAGCCCGCCTTTCAGCGTCGACGAGGAATTGCAGCGCACCGCACGAGCGTTTCTAGTATCTCGCTAGACAGGCGGATCAGCACAAGAGAAGCGCCATGGTTACGCCTTCCGTGCGCGGCGGTATTCGAGTTCGCCGTCTGCCAGCAGCCTGACGACGTCCTTCATGAAGACCTTTGCCTCCCAGCCGAGTATCCGTTTCGCTTTGGCAGGGTCGGCCGAATTGCACTTCAGGTCGATCGGACGAAGCAGGCTTTCGTCGAAGTCGATGTGCTCTTGCCAATCGAGTCCGAAATAGCTGAATGCCTCGCGAACGAAGCTCTCGAGCGTATTAGTTTGTCCTGTTGCGATCACGAAGTCCTCGGGCGTTTCGGCCTGGAGCATCATCGCCATGGCTTCAACATATTCCGGCGCCCAGCCGAAGTCCCGGGAGACGTGCAGGTTCCCAATGCGCAGGCTGTCAGTCTTCTTCTCGGCAATATCGGCGGCGCCCGACACGATCTTTCGTGTGACAAAGCGCTGCGGACGCAACGGCGAGTCGTGATTGAACAAAAGTCCCGAGCACGCAAAGAGCCCGTGTGCGTCTCTGTAATTCGCTACGGTCCAAAATGCCGCGGCCTTTCCGACGCCATATGGGCTTCGTGGACCGAACGGGGTGGATTCGTCGGCAGGCAAATCGGTATTGCCGAAGCACTCGCTCGAACACGCATTGTAGACGCGAGAGCTCAGTTTTAATCGATGGACGGAATCGACAATGTTGTGAGCGCTGAAAATGGTGGATTCTAGAGTCTGGATCGGTTGGTCAAATGACAGGCCGACGGAAGATTGACTTGCCAGATTGTAGATCTCGTCTGGAGTCGTGTCGGAAATGACGCGCAAGACGCTGCCGAAATCGGCAGGATCCACGGAATGGAGCGTCACCCGATCGCGGATACCCAGCCGCTGCAGGTTCGCGAAGATGCCGAGCTCCTTGTCGCGGGACGTTCCATGGATCGCATAGCCGCGCTCGAGCAGATGCGCGGCCAATAGCGAGCCGTCCTGTCCGGAGATTCCGAAAATAAGTGCTTTTTTGGACATGGCGAACTGACTTCCGAGCGGGGTTTGCGACACCATAGCTAGCTTTAAATGCAGGTCGCCTCAAGCGCTAGTAGCTTGGGCGAGGCCCGTCGCCGAAAGATAAGGGATTGCAACAGAGGTGCTTCCTAGCTAACGAGACGTTGCAGCGTAGTTCTGGCGAGGAGCTGACCGGTTTGCGAACTATCCGAAACATTGGCGTTATAGGCCTTGGTTACGTCGGCCTTCCAGTGGCGGTGGCGTTTGGTCGGGCCGGATATCGAGTCATCGGCTTCGACATCAGCGCGGAGCGGATCGCCGAGCTCCGCCGAGGTCAAGACCGTACGCGCGAAATCGAGATGGCCGATCTCCAGGTGGCACGGATCGAATACACGAACCAGCCGTCAGGTTTGGCCGCGGCCGACTTCTTCATCGTAACGGTTCCAACTCCGATTGACGGCGCAAACAAGCCCGATCTCCGCGCGCTGTTGAGCGCATCCAAGTCCGTCGGCGGCGCCTTGAAGAAGGGAGACATCGTCGTCTACGAGTCGACCGTCTATCCCGGTGCGACGGAAGAGGAGTGCGTGCCAGTTCTCGAGCGAGCCTCCGGACTCAAGGCTGGCGTTGATTTCCACGTCGGATATTCTCCTGAGCGGATCAATCCCGGAGACAAGGAACATCGGTTCGAGACCATCCAAAAGGTGGTGTCCGCGCAGGACGCCGATTCGCTCAGGATCGTTGCTGATGTCTATGGCGCTGTCGTCAGGGCCGGCATCTATCAGGCGCCTTCGATCAAGGTCGCTGAAGCGGCCAAGGTGATCGAGAACACGCAACGAGATCTCAATATCGCCTTCATGAATGAGCTCTCGCAGATATTTCACACGCTCGATCTCGATACCGGTGATGTGCTGGCGGCTGCCCGCACCAAATGGAATTTTCTCCCGTTTCAGCCCGGGCTGGTCGGCGGACACTGCATTGGGGTCGATCCCTATTATCTGACCCATCGCGCCGAGAGGGCGAAGTACCATCCTCAAGTCATCCTTGCGGGCCGGCGCATCAATGACGACATGGGTGCATGGATTGCGCGAGAGTGCATTCGGCGTCTCCTGAAGAGGGGATTGCGCGACGGGGTTGTCACGGTACTGGGCGTGACGTTCAAGGAGAACGTGCCGGACCTCCGCAATTCCAAGGTCGTCGATATTGTTCGGGAACTGGAATCTTTCGGCATCAAGGTTCAGGTTAGCGATCCTTGGGCGAATCGCGCCGAGGCCCTTCACGAGTATGGAATTGAGCTCTCCGATCACAAACAGCAGCAACCGGCCGACGCGGTCGTACTCGCCGTCGCGCACGACACTTTCGTCCATCTGGGCTGGCCATTCTTGCAGTCGCTCCTGAAAGAGGGGCACGGTCTAGTCTTGGACGTCAAGTCCCGGCTGGACCGGGCGAGCAAGCCGGCCGAGATAGAACTCTGGCGACTCTAGCTCTTAAGCAGGTAACGGGCGCAATGACTGATCAAAAAATACTGGTGACCGGCGCCGCCGGATTCATAGGTTTTCACGTCGCGCATCGGCTTGCGTCGGCTGGTCGGGAAGTCATTGGTCTCGATATCATCAATGACTATTATGATCCCACGCTGAAGGAAGCGCGCCTTTGTTTGCTGCAGGAATTTCCATCCTTCCGTTTTGTTAGAATGGATCTTGCCAATCGCGATGCAATCATTTCACTTTTTTCCGAATTCCATTTTTCCCATGTCGTGCATTTGGCGGCTCAAGCCGGCGTGCGATATTCTCTCGAGAACCCGCGTGCTTATGTCGACGCGAACGTTCTAGGCTTCATGAACGTGCTTGAGGGCTGTCGGCATACGCAGTGTCGGCACCTTCTTTATGCTTCGTCATCCTCAGTGTATGGCTCGAACGAGAAGCTGCCATTCTCTGTCCACGACAACGTGGATCATCCAATAAGCCTCTACGCGGCTTCCAAGAAGGCGAACGAGTTGATGGCGCATGCGTACAGCCATCTCTTCTCCGTGCCGACCACGGGTCTGCGGTTTTTCACGGTGTATGGACCGTGGGGCCGGCCCGACATGGCGATGTTCATATTTGCAAAAGCGATCGTGGAAGGAAGGCCCATAAAGCTTTTCAATCACGGGCAGATGTCGCGCGACTTCACCTATGTCGACGATGTCGTGGAGGCCATCGTGCGGCTGATTGATCGGCCGCCCGCTCCCGGGCAGCAGGCTCCGACTGATGCTCCGGATCCCTCACGTAGCGCTGCGCCTTGGAAGATCTACAACATCGGGAACAACAGACCAGAGCAGCTCATGCATGTCGTTTCCCTGCTTGAGAAGGAGCTGGGCCGTGTTGCAGCGAAGGAAATGCTTCCGATGCAGCCCGGCGACGTTCCGGCCACATACGCCGATGTCGATGATCTGATGCGCGATGTCGGTTTCCGGCCGTCGACCAGCGCCGAGGAGGGGATCCACAAGTTTGTCAAATGGTATCGAGGATATTACAAAGTCTAGTTGAAGCGGTAGCCGCGGTGATCTCCCTTCTGACTACCAATCACGTCCTAAGGAGGGCTTTCCCGGCAAAATGAGTTGGATCTGCCGCATGATAGGCAAAATGTTGAGCTCATCACACGGACAGAACGCAAGAGGTTTCGTAGTCTCACTAAAGCCGAGGAGCATCCTTGCGGTGAGGAGTCAAGACGTCATCGGAAATCGTTGGCGCACAGGAGAATAGCCAAAATTGGCTCCCTTCAACACAACACTTGGCTGTACTACAGTCCTGAGCCCAAGCTTGACCGTCCGGTCCCCTGCAAAGGTAGCCTTCTTGCGTAGCGAGGTAAGCCAACGATGGAATGGTTGATTGCACTCGTTGCCACCTTCCTATTCGTCGGTGGACAGGATCGAGGCGCGTTCTGGATCATGGCACTCGCTGTAGTTGTGGGGATCGGCAGTATCGTGTTGCGTCTTCGCAGTGGCTATTCCGAGTCTGGATCGTGGCTTCCGCCCAAGCTGGTCATCTTGGCAGTCTTAATGAGCGCAGCGCTGTGGCTCGGTGCCCGATCTGCAATGATCTGAGCCGCTCCTCCCAGGCTGTATCCTTTCTACCGTCCTGATCAAGTAGATCGTTGCGGAAGCTGCGGAAGCGAACTTGCGCAGCCGCAGTTGCCGGCGAGAGGCGTTCGAAGCGACTGCAGGTCCAGCGGTACTAATTTTATTGCTAGCGCCGTCAATATTGTGTGGCAAGGATACGTCGATCCCAGTATCCATTTCCAATTGAGCTTGGCTTGCTCAAAAGAACCAGTCCTTGCCGCCACCTACTGCTTACGAGCGCGAGGGCAAATTGTTTGTATTTCAAGAGGGCACCGCTATATGAACAGGCGTATTGCTTTGATCACCGGCGTAACTGGCCAGGATGGGGCCTATCTAGCCGAGCATCTGCTGTCGCTCGGTTATGTCGTGCACGGCATCAAACGGCGTTCGTCCTCATTCAATACTGCGCGCGTAGATCACCTCTATCAGGACCCGCATGCCGGCAATGTGCCGTTCCTGATGCACTATGGCGACATGACGGATTCAACCAATCTGATCCGCCTGGTGCAGCAGATCCAGCCGACCGAGATCTACAATCTCGCCGCCCAAAGCCACGTTGCCGTCAGCTTCGAGACTCCTGAATATACTGCTAACGCGGATGCGGTTGGCGTGCTGCGGCTTCTGGAGGCGATCCGCATTCTCGGTATGGAGAAAGAGACGCGGTTCTACCAGGCCTCGACCTCCGAACTCTACGGCCTCGTGCAGGAAATCCCGCAGAAGGAGACCACGCCGTTTTATCCGCGCTCGCCTTACGGTGTTGCAAAACTCTATGGCTACTGGATCACGGTGAACTACCGCGAAGCTTACGGCATGTTCGCATCCAATGGCATCCTGTTCAACCATGAGAGCCCGATCCGCGGCGAGACCTTTGTAACGCGCAAGATCACCCGTGGCGTCGCCCGCATAGAGGTCGGGCTGGAGGATATACTCTACCTTGGTAATCTGGAGGCCAAGCGCGACTGGGGGCATGCGCGGGACTACGTCGAGGGCATGCATATGATCCTCCAAGCCGACAAGCCGGACGACTTTGTGCTCGCCACCGGCGAAATGCGCTCAGTGCGGGAGATGGTCGAACTCGCCTTCGCACATGTCGGCCGCCGCATCGAATGGCGCGGCAAGGGCGTTGATGAGATTGGAGTCGATGCCAAGAGCGGCAAAAGTATGGTTAAGATCGATCGCACCTATTTCCGACCCACTGAGGTCGATCTGCTCGTCGGCGACGCCAGCAAGGCGCGGCAGGTGCTCGGCTGGAAGCCGAAGCGGACCTTTGCCCAGCTCGTCGAGGAAATGGTAGCGAGCGATCTAGCGGAAGCAAAGCGGGACGCCGGAAGTGGCAAGCATACCGTTTGAGCTCAAGGTAAGAGGGTTTATGTTGCCGGCCATCGGGCATGGTCGGTGGTGCACTCGTGCGCCGGCTCGCCCGAGAGGACATCAGACTCGTGACGGTCGCTTGGCGCGAGGTCGATCTCTGCAACCAGGCCGCCGTGTTCGACTGGTTCGCACAGATGCATCCGCAGGTCGTATTCCTCGCCGCCGCCAAAGCCGGAGGAATTTTCGCCAACGATATGTTGCGCGCTGAGTTCATCTACGACAACACCGTAATCGCGGCGAACGTTCTCCATGCTGCGCATCAAAGCGGCGACGATTGTGGCCCTTTGAGAAAAGGAGGCCGAAAACATGCTCATGCCATTCCTGGCTCCAACATCGATGATGACTGGCGATGCATCGATATGAGCAAATATGAGCTCTCCGACTGTCGCGCCTTCGTGAGCCACAGGCAGAACAGAGAAAAAGCAAGTGCTAGCATCAGGGCGATCGTTCCCTCAGCGCCCTAGTAGGCGATAAGACGCCCCATAGAGTAGGGGAGCTAATTTGTACGCTCCAAGACTCCAGAGAAGGCGGACGGCTGCGGGTTGGTGCAAGCCGAAGGATTTGCCCCACGTAGCCTTCATTGCTATGCGATTGCGCTCATCGAGGACAAGAACACCGATCGAAGATGCTTCGAGTGGACGAACTGCTCCGACCCGCCTCGCATGATCGACATCTCGGCGGCGGAGTTCAACCCAATTGGGACCAGGGTTTGGGATAGCGTTCTCGTAAAAAATGCTCCCATCGCCAATGCTGGTAAAATAATCGTACTCCATACTGCCCTGGTGCAGATTATGGCTGGCAACAACGGAAACATGATCAGTCAGCGCGGCGGCCATCATGGAGATGGCAGGGGCGCCTTTTGGGCCGTCTGTGAGGAAGGCCGTTCGCTCTCGGGAATCTAGAGCGTAGCGCCCGAATTCCGCGTACGCGTTACCGCGGACTAAACGGAGAGATTTATAATTCACAAGGCGAAGACGGCATGCAACTGCGCGGTCTTGATCGCTCTCCAGGTCTATGGAGATTATCTTGGCTCCGGTGCGATCACCCCAGTCGCCAAGGATGGCGGTCGAGTAACCATCCTGTCTGCCGCTTTCGATGACTTTTTTTATCTTTTGGGAGTCGCAAACGGCTAGAAAGAACGCCATTTCGCTAGGGAAAATCGAGCCTTCAACCCATCTTTCAACGTGGCCGCCATCGAGTATGAGCTTCGCAGCAGATTCTGCCGCCTCAGAAAGGGTAAGATTATGGGTCATCAATGCGGGAACTTGTCGGCGGTGAGCCAAAGACAGAATAGCGCGAAAAGGACCGCGGCAAGGAAAGCCATGGTTCCGACCTCATCGGAGTGGTAGAATTTTCGCTCGTCTGGTTTCATGTAGAGCACTCTGCCAGAGCAGGCCAACTACGTAAAGCAGTCCAGCCAGCGAAATTGCGCTGCGGAAATGAGGCAACGAGCCGCCTTGGGGCGGCTTTTCTATGGAGAAATGAAAATGTCCTGGCGCCTCGTCGAGGGCTCGTGGCGCGCTACTTGTGAGTATCAATCACGCGGGTGAGTGCTGGATGTGTCCGGTTCTTCACCTTGATCCAATCCTTCGACCGGCCGGCGCATACCGCCGTTCGCGTCGTTTCGAGACGAGGCCTTCAAGCCCCATCTCGCAGGCCATGCGAAATAAATCTGTCCGATCTTGCCAATCTCAAACGGGGCGACGAACATGCCGTCAGAACGTCCTCTCAATAGGCGTGCTGCGTTGGCCTTGCGATCGTCAGGGGAAGCGGCGCAGGTCCTCGCCGTCGAGTGCGAGGATATGGAAGGCGTAGAGCTGCACCTCGTCGTCGTGCTGGCTGGAGTGCAGCGCGTTAAAATCTGATGCGCCATCGACCCCGAGCACTACAGCCTCGCCGTCGATGATGAATTGCTGCTCGCGGTTCTTGAGTGTGGCCTCGTGGCCATTCTTGGTGATCAGCCGCACGGCCTCGCCCTTGCGCCCGACGTGCAGGTGATAGCCGTCGCACCTGATTTCGTGGAGCCAGTCGTGGCCGATGGGAACGGCTTTGGCGGCCTTTGGCAGGCAGAACTCGAACGCGTGGGCAGATCGGGAGATAGTGCGGTACCGGCGCGGCGGAGTTCGTTGGTGCTGGGTCGGCTCTTCCGGGATCTCCTGGCCGTGCAGATGGTCGAGGGCCTCGCCGAGCTCGCGCATCTCCGGGCCTGCATTTTCCGAATCGGCTTCCCCTGCTCGCCCTGCCCAGTGCGTATGTTGAGGAAGTTGGATTGAGCCAGTTTCTATCGATGCTGCTGATTGTCCGCCGCAGTGGTGTTGACGGTCTGTTTCGGTGTGGCTGCATGGCGCCTCTCCGACGAGAGAGACGATGACATTACGGGCCGAATCCCGCATCAGTCCTACGGCTGGAAGTCGAAGCCAAGCAGCTGATCCTTGCTCCTCAGCACTGAAGCTGGTTATTTGGCCGTCCCAGTATAGTATCCTTCTTTATTGCCGTTCTTTGAGAATCTGGGACAGACGCAAAAGCTACCCGGCGAGCTGCGGGTAGGGCACATGACCCTTGGCGCTCCCGGCGGCAGTTCGGCCGCGCTCACGAGGCACTCTGAGTTGGGTCTCGGATCGTGCGGCGCGCTCTTGGCGAACGCGCCGGGTTCAGCGCTGGCTAGGAAAATTAGCAGCATCTGAAAGAAGCGCACGCGGATCTCTCCTCTGTTCCAGCCCTTAAACTGGCGATCCGCCGAACGCTAGGGGTGGGTCCCGAGGGGTATCGAAACCGCCCACATTACTGCACCGGGGATTGATCAAGTTGCACCGAAGATAAATCCGCGTTAACCTTGTCGAGGGCCGCAACGGTGATTGCCATTGGTCCCGGTTTCGATCTAATTGGCCCCAGCTCCTCAAGCTCTACTGAGGCCATAAATGGAGACACCGGTGAAACTTCTTGCAATTGGCTGGATCGCGTTCGCGATGTGCTGTGGGTTGGTGCTGAAACTCAATATCGACCAGGTCAAAGAGTACGAAAACGCGATGCCGAAGGATAGAAACTAGCGCTCGGACCTGCCTGTTTTCTTTTTGTCTAGGACACTCGATGTCGAACGCCTAGTCAATCGATTGATCGTTCAATATCTCATCGAGCGCATGGCGCGACGGGTGGCGGCTTTACGTTCGGCATGAGCCGTGCGAAGTATTCCTCAATACTTCTGGAGAGAAATGCTTTGCAACGCTTCGGGGACGCTGGAGATCAACGCTATCCTTGGCTGGATGCAGTACGAGGCCTCGCGGCGTTCATCGTGGTTCTGAGCCACACCGCAGCATTCGTAATGTTTGACAACAAGGATCTTTGGGCGACCGCCCAACTCCCGCCATTCGGCCTCCTATTTTCCGGCCATCAGGCCGTGATCGTGTTCTTTGTTTTGAGCGGCTTTGCGCTGTATCTCATGTGCGAGAGAGCTTCGCTTACAGCCGGAACTTTCCTGAAGGCCAGATTCGTCCGAATTTACCTTCCATACCTTGCCGCCCTCATCATCGCAGCCGCCACGCTCAAGATCCCGTTCTGGTCTGGCGTCGAATGGCCGCGACTGGAAACGGGCTTGGTACCGCGTGGCAGCTTTTCTCTGAGTGCATTCGTAAACCACGTTTTTCTGATCGGCCATTTCAGTCCAAAGCTCATAAATCCGCCCATTTGGTCCCTCGTCTATGAAATGCGCCTGTCGATAATATTTCCATTCATATTCTGGATCGTCGCGCGAACCTCCGCTGCGATCCTCGTTGGCCCGATACTGTTTTCTTGCGCTTTATCGGCGGCCCTTTACTTCCCAGCCCTCAACAAAACGATCGTCGATGACGGCAAACTGCTGGATTCTCTACGCACCATCCACTTTGCCGGGATGTTCTTCATTGGGGCTTACGTCGCAAAGTATCGAACACAGATCGTACGTTGGGCAATTCACAGATCGAGAGGCGTGCTCTGGGCTTTTGGGGCGACGGCGGTTGGCGTTTATTTCTATTCTTTTGGCTACTCCTGGCCCCAATGGCCTCGATACATCGGCGAGTTGTTTACTGCCGCTGCTGCTGCCGGATTCATCTCGCTAGCCGTTGCCTCGCCAATTGCAGTCCCAGCACCACTGCGAAGACTAGGCCGCATATCTTTCAGCTTGTTCTTGATCCACTATCCCGTGATGCACATTGTCGAGATCTACGGACACGGGCGGTTGAATGGCTGGACACTCTGGATCGTCGCGGTCTCTGGCTCCTTGATTTCAGCCGATCTATTTTTCCGATTTGTTGAGCGTCCGTCTCATTCAATGTCCAAGCGTATCCAGAAGGAAAACCAGTCTCTAAAAGCCGCATCGCTAGTAGAGGACTTTCCTGGCGCCGCAGCTTCGTGACCGTGCGACCGTGGGAGCTAAGCCCGAACGCGCATGCCTTAAGCACAAAGAGCTGCCACCCTCCTACTCCTCTCCGCCTGCTGGTCTCGGCTCAGCGGCGGGCATTTGTCGGTATTCCACAGATGCTCAAGCCGGGGTTGAATGGTGTAGTCGTTCAGCAGCGTCGTTTGGCCGCTCATTTGTCGTTCAGGATTCATTCGTCATAATGGCCCTTGGTCAAAAGAGGAGACGGGACAGTGAGGTTTTTATTGGCGACGTTGATTACAGCATCGGCGATTACGATGTCGATTATGCCAGCAGCCGCCCAAATGGGGTACCCCTACGGCTACGACCGATACGGTCGGAGTTTGGATCCAGATTGTTATCGGGGACCAAATCAGGTGTACGTTTGCGGCCCTCCGGGCGCCACCCTTCGGCGCGATCACTATGAGCGCCGCTATTATCGGAGAGCGCCGGGCTACGATCTCGACCAATATGGACGAAGCACTGATCCCAATTGCTATCGCGGCCCGTACGGTGCCTACGTCTGCTAACGTTCAAGGTTTAGAGCGACCAGCAACGTGTAGCCCCCTGATTAAGAGTCTGTTAACCATCAGCAGTTGATCGTTTCTGCATTGATTCTGTTCGGCAGCGTCCATTGCCAAGGTTATGGGAGACCACTATGGGGTTGCTTGCGTATGGCGTCACCACCATCGCTGCGGTTGCATTGACGGTTACGGCATTTACCTTGAACGAGGAGCGTCATGGATTGCCCACCTGCGATTCCGCTCTCGTGAAGAAAATTATCAACGAAAACGTCAACCAGGAAACGCAGAATTTAGTCGTCAGCGGATTGATTGACGTTACCAGTGAGCAGCGCGATGGCGCTTTGGATTGCGCGGCTGCGCTAGACACTGACCGCGGACCGATCCCCATCAAATACTCGCTAAAACTTGTTGGCCCTGGGAATCTGCAGGTGTCGATGGCGGCTTCATTGCCTAAGTGAGTTTGGTTAACCCTGATGGCCCCAGCTCCGTGCCCCCACGGTATTCCCGGCGAGCTGGGGCGATTTTGACGCAGAGGACGTCAGCTCATTTCTATTGCTCAAGACTTGGGGTCTCCTCTGGCAAGGGCCCGTAATGAAAGAGGCCAACCAGCCGATGAAATGGCGACGCTAGAACTAGCGAACCCTGAAAGACGCTGACCGCCGTGATCCGGTCGTCATTCCCGCGGGAGGACGATCGAAGCTTTCGTTGCGCTTCCTCGCGTCCGGCCTGGACATTGTTAGCAAGACGCTGAGCCAGCAGGAAATCGCTACCATCCAGACCACCCTGATCGAGCAGATCACGGGCCGGATCCATCTCACCACCCTGCTTGCCCATACCTCCGGAGAATGGATCTCCCCGGACCTGAGCGAGGGCAGCCGCGATGGTCCCGATCCTCTCACTGGACTGGTGCATCGAAGCCCACCGTCAACTGGGCCTCGAAGCTCACCGCGCCGGATTTGGAGCGCTTGCCTTTGATGCCGTGGCCCGTTGCGTCAGCTTCTTCAGATGCACCTTGGCGGTTTCATGCTTGCCATGCGCCTCTCGGGTTCGAAGGTATATCGCAGCATGCGCGGCCCATTGAATGGACATCGACATGTCGATGTCTTTAACCGCTTCCAAACGCGGGCGCGGTGTCCCGATACTGAAGAGTGCAGCGGCTCGCCGACCCTGGACGCAGCGCTAGAATTTTTTCTCGGCTGGTAGCAATAGATGCCGGTAGAGCGGATCGGCGGACTTTGATCTCGACCCACTTTCCGCCGTCGGCGATGATGCACCCACATTTTGTGTTGCAGCTGCTCCATGTGCTTCTCGGCAGCGGCTTCCTCGGTAGAGGCCCAGGGCAGCATGAATTTGGCCTCGAAGATTGCACCGGTCTGTTCGACCTCCTACGCAAGGCCAAGCGGCTTACTTGCCGCACTGTCTGAAGCCCCGCGTCCGCGAGGCGAGATACCGGCGCTATGATGGTCGCTGGCGCCCGGTCGAATCGGTAACGCTCCAATCGCCGTTGGATGCCAGTCCTTTCTGCAGCAATATCATTGCTCGTTTTAGCCGCGGAATAGCTCTTGTTCTCGCGCGCTGAAGGCAGGGACGACCGGAGGCCGACCAGCATAATGCGACAAAACGAAGCCAATTTACGCCTTAAAGGCAAATAGATGGACGCAAAAGGCACCGCGCAGACAAGGATCCTGTCTACGCGCGACATGTTGAAATAAAGCAGTCATTGTCGGAAGATCGGTAGTATCCCTTCCAGCGTGGGCAAGAGAGCTTTATGCGTCCGGCAGTCTTCTTTGATCGTGACGGCGTCCTCAACGAGGACGATGGCTACGCTTTTGATCCGAACAAGATCCGGTGGGTTGAGGGAGCCCAACAGGCCGTCAAAGCGGTCAATGACGCCGGGTATTTTGCATTTGTGGTGACGAACCAATCAGGAATTGCGAGGGGGTTTTACGAGGAACGTCATGTTCGCAATTTGCACGAATGGATGTCGCGTGAGCTTGGAAGCTTTGGCGCGCATATCGATGCGTTCGAGTTTTGCCCACATCACCCAGATGGCCTGATTGAGCGTTACCGTGTCCTCTGCAATTGTCGTAAGCCGCAGCCGGGGATGATCAGAGCCCTGCTTGAGCGGTACCCGGTTGATATCGATGCTAGTTTCATGATCGGCGACAAGCAGAGTGATCTTGATGCGGCGCAAGCGGCCGGCATCGCGGCCTACCTATTTGATGGGGCAAACCTCCATTCGTTCATCGCCCAGCTGTTAACAGACCGGCCCCTGGATCCCCTGCCTCAAATACATTCGCGTAGCGGAGCTGCGAGGAATGAGGATTGATGCCGTCGATTTCGCGACCTGACGAATCATATCGCTAGCTAGTGAAATCCGAGGGGAAGTTGGGGTCAAAGCGATGATCGAAGCCAATCGCGCAAACGCAGCGAAGCGTACCGGTCCGCGAACAAGCGCTGCTGGGAAAGCAATATCGGGCCGCAACACTCGTCGGCATGGATTATCTCATTAGGCCGAAGCGGATCTTTATGGTTCGATCGGTTCGATGCAGTTCTTGCCGAGAATCTGGCGCGGATATGGAAGCCGCACTTCAAGATCTGACTCAACCCAGGAGTCGGCTGGATCGCCTGCGAGCTCCTCAGGCTAGGTCTGATCCCAGTCGTGGTTGAGGGCGCTGAACAAAGGAATGAGATTGCTGTCGAACTTGGAGCGGTATGACAAGGCTGCGGCTTTCGCTCAGATGCTTATAGCGGCACAACGTATGAGGATCACAAGCGGGTTGGGACCGTAGAGGCGGGACTCAAAGCGCGTGCGCAAGCCGGGGAACTTCGTCCGATTGGACAGCTCGCAATCCGCTGCTAGTATTTTCATAGCCTTGGAGGGTGCATGAACTACATTTTCCCACTGCTGGCCGTCGCCATCACCATGAGCCTTTTTGTGCTCTACGCGATGGTGCGGCAGAACTTTGGTCGATCCGGTCCCACCGAATGAGATTCCTTATTGGCCTGACTCCAGCCTGAGATAAGGCGTCTCAGCGACTTACACCAGCCATTCGGTAGGCTTCGGCCCAAGATCCAGCGGTTCGCCAAAAAGGACACATCGAAAAAACCGAAATTTCGCTTGCTCCGTCGGGCAAAACAGTGGTTCATGAGATGCTGGTCCAGCCGCTAATGGAGCCCAGCCAATGGCCGACGAATGCAAGGCTTTGTCCGATCTGCCGGAAGTAGCTAAGCTTAACGGAGAATTCCGAAGGAACTACGGGAAGCTTCTTGGAGCTTTCTTATATCTGCGTTCTATCAGTGCCGCCCGCGGACGGTCCTGGTTTTGGACCGCTTTGCTTTCAGCCGTTTGCTCCGCCGCGCTGGCGTGGCTGGGGAAGCGGGGGGTCTCGCTATGAGCCGCAGGTGATCGGCTGGAACACAATTGGCCGTCGGCGGTGCATGATTTACGCCCGCGCTCTCTCAATCAAAGGGCGACGCACCTCATGACCAGGCGAGCGATTTCTCCAAGCGCTGCGGCGAGATCGCTGCAAGGTGCAGACATGCTGACGAGGGGCCCGTTAAACCACCCCGCCGAAGTCGATGCCTTCCTTGGCGAGCTTCTCGGCTTCCTCTGCGGAAGCAGTGGGCTTCGTGTCAAGGTAGGGATGTTCAGAAGCCGGCAGGATGGTGCGGATGTTTTGGCCATCCGCCCGCGTGATGCGGGCAACCCAGCCCCGCGGACCGTGCTCAACTCGCTCGATGTGGTACTGCTTGTACGTAATCATGACTCTCAAACGCAACTGACGCTGAAGGCCTTATCTATATGAGCCGGCGCCGCTGCACAACAGGTGTTAAAGCCAAGTTAATATCCCGCCAGTCCGGACCGGCGCCTCATCGTTCTTAAGGTTCATGGAAAAACCCGCCGACTTGGGAGCCGGCGGGAGTTAACTGAGAATGCGACCGCGTTAGTGGTCGCCTGCTGTCCATAGCACGGCGGCTTGCCAGTGTTAAACGGGGGGCTTGCCCGTTTTTTGCTCATCCATGCACGGTCTGCGGCCGGCGACGACGGCGTTGTGGTTTACAGCAGCCGAAGCTGAGATTGCTGACCCGGCAGCAGCCCGGTCGGTACCACCCGCCCTTTCGAGCCTGACGCGATCCGCGCTCTGCAACTTGCCGACGGAGGTCGGGCCGGCTCGGTGGCGCCCCAATACTTGCTTGGCCGGTCGTCGAAGCAGCACCTCGAGAGGAGGCTAGTCGCGACCTGGGCCTAGGGCGGCGAAATCACGAGCGGCAAGCTCCAATTCGAGCTCGGTGATCCGCTCGAAGATGCGAGCAGCGATCCTCTCCGACTCCTGGACAGTCAGCGACCGGATACCCAAAGAGGTGAGTTCGTCCCTTAGGATTTTCGCGACAATTGACCTAACACTCATACTTGGCACTCATAGAGGCATATCCTAAATGCGAGCATCAAAGCTGACCCTGAGCGTCGGCACAAGTTCTCAAATGCGGTCTGCCTGACGTCGACGTCGTCGGTGGATGTTGCTGGCTTTGAGTTGCGGCGCTTTCGGCCGCCCGCTCCTCGGCTTCTGGGCGTGGGACGTAAAATCCGGTTTTGTTAGTCGTCGGGCGATGGCTTGGACGAGGCCATTGATCGTCTTGAAGCGCGCAATTCCCCGCCGCGCTCGCGCTGATTAGGAAAAGCGGATCGTGCGTCTTACTTTGCCGTTGGTCGGCAACAATACGTAATCGAGTACGGTTTTGTTGTGCTCGGCTAGCCGGATAGCGGCAATCCAGCCGTCAGGGAGGCACGCCTCGCGCTGGATGCTCCAGTGGGGGCATGGCTTGGCTTTCGACCAGGGGTCCAGCGGGCCGCCCTAACGGAGAGACAGGCCATCCCGTTCACCCGCAGGCAATCGCTCCAGCCGCCCGAACTGATGCGCCCGCCTGCCGCCTTAATCGCGGCGGCGGTCTGTTCGACAAGCTTTGACCTCAACTCGGACCAGACAGGACGAGCGTCGAGAAATTCGTAACTCCGCTTCGGTGTGTAACCGAGCAATCGATAGAGATTTTCGAAAATTGCCGAAATGCGTTTGACACGTCACAGGAGCTGGGAAGTCCCGCCGTCCGATCCATGTTGGCGTCAAACCCCTTTTTGAGGAGAGTCTTCCGCAGCCGAACGAGCATCTCTGCCTCGGAAAGATCGGGGCGCCGGTCCTCGATAATCCTCCCGACGCTGAAAACGACCTCGCGATCGATGATGGGTTCGATGCAGCTCTTGCTTTCGACTCATTGCTCAGGAGGGTTTTTCACGGTGTTCTGCCGTAGCTTCCGGACTTCCGGCTGAAGATCAGGTTTCCGATATAGCTCTCTGAGCACAATACCAACCGCAGCGCGGTCCATGGCGCTCTTCTGTGCTCGAGACGAGTCCTTCTGGTTGAGCTCCCAGGCAATCACAGTTTCGGACCAAGAAGTTTTCGAATATCAGGTTTGGAATTCCCTGTTATTTTCCACCCATGCTCGCCAGAGACGCGCAGTCAGGATATTCCGTGGTTTTTGCGCGGATCCACGCCTGAATAGAGCTCAGCTTGCGAAATATTCGCTGCTAAGGAACGAAATTCAGCGTTATCGTTCGTCCGCGATCACCTTGCCGTCGTTCGGTAGCGCGCCAGGACTGACGAACTCGACGCTTCCGCCAAGTTTCGTCACGGCGCGCAAGCTTGTCGCGATCTCCTCGCGCAACGCCTCGCTCGCCGCCGCCGTTTCCGCTTTCAGCGTCATTGTGTCGGTCTCGCCCTGCCGTGTGACGACGAGGCGTAGTCTTCCGAGCGCAGAATGACGCTTGCCGATCTCGGCGATCTGTTCGGGACGGATGAACATGCCCTTGACCTTGGTGGTCTGGTCGGCGCGGCCCATCCAGCCCTTGATGCGCATGTTGGTGCGGCCGCACTTGCTTGGCCCCGGCAGCGCTGCGGTGAGGTCGCCGAGGGCGAGCCGGATCCAGGGATGGTGTTGATCGAGCGACGTCACCACGATCTCGCCGACGTCGCCCGGCGCAACGGGATCGCCGGTGCCGGGCTTGACGATCTCCATGATCAGATCCTCGTTCACGACCATGCCCTCGCGCGCCTCGGTCTCGAACGCGATCAGGCCGAGGTCGGCGGTGCCGAAGGCTTGGTAGGCATCGATGCCGCGCGCCTTGATCTCAGCCTGCAGCGAGGGCGGGAACGCCGCGCCAGAAACCAGTGCGCGCTTGATCGAGGAGACGTCCCGTCCCGAACTCGCTGCGGCATCGAGCAACATCTTCAGGAAGTCCGGCGTGCCGCTGTAGCCGACCGGGCGGTAGGCCTCGATCAGCTCGAATTGCTGTTCGGTGTTGCCGGGCCCTGCCGGGATTACGGCGCAGCCGAGCGCACGCGCCGAGGCATCGAAGATGAAGCCACCGGGGGTGAGATGGTAGCTGAAGGTGTTGAGGACGATGTCATCGGGTCGGAACCCGGCCGCGAACAACGCCCTTGCGCCGCGCCAGGGATCGGCCTGCCGCCCCTCCGGTTCGAAAATAGGGCCTGGGGAGGTGAAAAGGCGGGCGAATGACCCCGGCGCCGCTGCCACGAAGCCTCCGAAGGGCGCAGAGGCCTTGTGCAGGGCGGGCAGTTCCGACTTGTGCAGTACCGGCAGGCCCGCCAGTGCCTCCCGGGAGGTCACTGCGGCGGGATCGAGGCCTCTCAGCCGCTCGGCATAGGCCGGAGCGGCCATCGCGGCTCGCAGCACCTCTGGCAGGCGGGAGAACAGATCGGCCTCGCGGGCGGCTTGTTCGCGCGTCTCGCGGGCATCGTAGTGGGCGGTCATGGCTGTTCTTTCCGTGTTGGCATCCGTTGCGCGCCGCCGCTGGCGTGGGTATCAGACGGCCATTGGCGAGGCCTGGAGAGGACGCGATGCCGGACGAAGGAATCATTGCGGCGGAGGAAGCGACGGACGTCGTCGCGCGCCTTAAGCGCCGCATGATCGAGAAGGCGCTGCCGCTGTGGTCGACCGTCGGCTGGGATCCTGCCGCAGGCGGTTTCATCGACCGGCTGCACCGCGACGGCACGGCGGATGCGGCCGCGCCGCGGCGCGTGTTCGTGCAGGCCCGCCAGATCTATTGCTACGCCAAGGCCGCACAGATGGGCTGGTACACTGAGGGCCGCGCCATCGCGCTGAAGGGGTTGGAGCATTTGCTCGGCAAGGCCAAAGCGCCCGATGGCCGGCCCGGCTATGTGCACCGGTTGACGCCGGAAGGTGCGGTGCTGGACGGCCGGCGCGATGCCTACGACCACGCTTTCATCCTGTTTGCGCTCGCGACCGTCTACGCGCTCGACCAGGATGCGCAGGTTCGTGCCGAGATCGACGCGCTGCTGGCTTTCCTCGACGGCCATCTCCGCTCGCCGCATGGAGGCGTGCACGAAAGCCTTCCGGTGTCGCTGCCGCGCCGGCAGAACCCGCACATGCATCTGTTCGAGGCTATGATCGCGTGTTTCGAGGCGACCCACGACCTGTCGTTCCAGAACCGTGCCGGCGAGTTTTTCGCGCTGTTCCTGGCCAATCTCTACGACAAGCAGAAGCGCATCCTGACCGAGTATTTTGAGGAAGACTGGTCGAAGATCGAGCCGGTCAGCGTCGAGCCGGGCCACCAGGCGGAATGGGTATGGCTGCTGAAGGGGTTCGAGCGCATCACGGGATGCCCGACCGGTCAGCGCCGTGCCGAGTTGCTTGCGACCTCGATGCGCTATCGCGACGAGGTCACGGGCTGCTTGATCGACGAAGCCGACGACATCGGCAATATCCGCCGCAGCACGCGCCGGCTGTGGCCGCAGACCGAGATCGCGAAGGCGTGGATCGCGCAGGCCGAATCCGGCGAGGCGGGTGCGGCGGACGAGGCGCGCGCGGCGCTGGTGCGGCTCGAACGGCATTATCTCAGCCATCCCGTGAGGGGCGGCTGGTACGACCAGTTCGATCGCGACGGCAAATCGCTGATCGACACCATTCCTGCGTCGTCGTTCTATCATGTTCTCTGCGCGGTCACGGAAGCGGAGCAGGTGCTCGAACCCTAAGAGTTCAGAGCCAGCGCTTGCGCCGCTTGAAGCTCTTGAGGTTCTTGAAGCTCTTGCGCTGGTCGCCGGCCCCGCCGAGGTAGAATTCCTTGACGTCCTCGTTGTCGCGCAATTCGTCCGCGGTGCCGTCGAGCACGACCTTGCCCTGCTCCATGATGTAGCCGTGGCTCGCCACCGACAGCGCGGCGCGTGCGTTCTGCTCGACCAGGAGGATGGTGACGCCGAGATCGCGGTTGATCTTCTGGATGATGGAGAACACCTCTTTCACCAGCAGCGGCGACAGGCCCATCGACGGCTCGTCCATCAGGATCATCTTCGGGCGCGCCATCAGCGCGCGGCCGATCGCGAGCATCTGCTGCTCGCCGCCGGAGAGATAGCCGGCAAGGCCGGTGCGTTCCTTCAGGCGCGGGAAATAGTTGAACACCATGTCGAGATCGGCATCGACCTCGCGGTCCCTGCGGGTGAAGGCGCCGAGCTTGAGGTTCTCCAGCGAGGTCATGTCGGCGACGATGCGCCGGCCCTCCATCACCTGGAAGATGCCGCGGCGGACGATCTTGTCGGGGTCGATGCCGTTGATCCGCTCGTTCTCGAACACGATTTCGCCGCGTGTGACCTCGCCGTCCTCGGTCTTGAGCAGCCCCGAGATCGCCTTCAGCGTCGTCGATTTGCCGGCGCCGTTGGCGCCCAGCAGCGCCACGATCGCGCCCTTGGGTACGTCGAGGCTGAGGCCGCGCAGCACCAGGATGACGTCGTCATAGACGACCTCGATGTTGCGCACGGCGAGGAGGGCGGCGGCGGGCACTGCTGTGGGAGTGGTGCGAGTGGCTTCTGCGATCTGACTCATGCTTCAAAACTCCGCTGCTGTCGCCCGGCTTGACCGGGCGACCCAGTATTCCAGAGACGCCTGACGTTCCCCGAGAGGCCGCGGCGTACTGGATCCCCCGCCTTCGCGGGGGATGACAGTTGTGTGTAGGGAAACAGCGTGCCTCACCAGCCCAGCAATTCCGGCTTGCGCGGCAGCTCGACGGTCTTGACCTTCTCGAGCTTGATCGTGCCCTTGGCCATGAGGTCGTTGAGGTCGCCGTCGGTCGCGCCCGAGACCTTGGTGCGATAGAGATCGACCTTCAGCGTGCCGCGATGGTCCTTGTCGGTCCAGGTCGAGGGATTGCAGACGCCTTCCATGCCGGCCGGCACCCAATCCTTCTTCTGGTAGAAGCCCTTGGCGACGTTGTCTCCGGTGGCGCCGCCGTTCTTGGCAGCCCAGTCGATCGCCTCCTTCATGTACAGCGCAGAGCAGACCGCCGCCACGTAGTGCACGGGACGGTAGACCTTGCCGCTGGCGTCGGACATCTTCGAGATCTCCATCAGCGTCTTCATGCCGGGCGCGTCGCCGCCCCAGCTCACCGCGGTGCGCAAGGGGAAGATCACGCCGTTGGCGGCGTCTCCGGCCGTCTTGGCGGCGTTCTCGTCCATGCCCCAGACATTGCCCATGAACTGGATCTCGACGCCGGCAGTCTTGCAGGCCTTCATCACCGAGATGTTGGAGGCGGCGGTGTTGCCGAGATAGGCGTAGTTGGCGCCCGAGGATTTCAGGCTCAGGCACTGGGCGCTGTAGTCACCCGGCGCGAGCGCGAACACCAGCGGCGGCAGCACCTCGAAGCCGAGCTCCTGCGCCATCGCTTCACCGGCGGCCTTCGGCGCGTTCGGATAGGGATGGTTGGCGCCCATGTGCACGAATTTCGGCTTGCCGGACTTGCCCTTGGCCTTCCAGTCCTCGGCCGCCCATATCAGCATCGCGCGCAGCGAGTCCGAATAGCTAGGGCCATAGAAGAAATTGTAGGGCGCGGGCTTGGCCTTGCCGCTGACGCCCTCGGGGTCGGTGAGGGCGGCGGCATAGGAGCCGGACATGTCGGGAATCTTGTCCTGGGCGAGGAAGCCGGTCAGCGCCTCGGTGTCGGCGGTGCCCCAACCCATGATCGCGGCGACCTTGCTGTCCGGCGCCGACCACTTCTTGTAGAGCGCGATCGCGCGCGGCACCTGGTAGCCATAGTCGTTGGTGTCGACGTTGATCTGCTTGCCGCCGACGCCGCCGTTCTTGTTGACCCAGGCGAAGGTGTCGGCGACGGCCTGGCCATAGGGCGTGCCGACGTCGGAGGTGCCGCCGGAATAGTCGGCGAGGTGCCCGATCGCGATCTGCGCCTGTGCGCCGGCCGAGAATGCGGCGATCGCGACGGCGAGCGATGCGGTGCTCAAAAAGGATTTCATCGTCATGGGTCGGTTCCTCCTGTTTATTGTTTAAGTGAAGTTGCCCGCGCTCAATGCGAGAACGGGTAGAGTTTCCAATACGCCTTGATCTGCCGCCAGCGATGCGCGAGCCCGTCGGGTTCGAACATCAGGAAGGCGATGATGATCACCCCGATCGCGATCTCGCGCAGGAAGGTGATGTTGGTGTTGAGCGACAGCGCCTTGTCGATCGCGCCGCCCTTCAAATAATGGCTGATGAACTCCATCCCTTCGGGCAGCAGCACCACGAAGGCGGTGCCCATCAGCGTGCCCATGATCGAGCCGGTACCGCCGATGATGATCATGGCCAGGAACAGGATCGAGCGCTCGATACCGAAACCTTCCTGCGACACCACGAGCTGGTAGTGCGCATAGAGCGCGCCGGCGATGCCGGCGAAGAAGGCGGCGAGCCCGAACGACAGCGTACGGTATTTGGTGAGGTTGATGCCCATGATCTCAGCCGAGAGATAATGGTCGCGGATCGCCACCAGCGCGCGGCCGTCGCGGGTGCGCATCAGGTTGGTGACGAGGATGTAGCTGAGCAGCACATAGGCCAGAACGACGTAGAAATACTGTTTGTCGCCGCGTAGCGTGTAACCGAAGATCGAGAACGGGTTGGCGCTCGCCGGCACCGAGCCGCCGGTGAACCATTCGGCGCGGGAGAAGAAGTCGAGCAGGATATACTGCGCGGCCAGCGTCGCGATGACGAGATAGAGCCCCTTCAGCCGCGCCGCCGGGATGCCGAAGATCAGGCCGACCAGCGCGGTGACGATTCCGGCGAGCGGGATCGCGAAGAACACCGGGATCGGCGCGTTGTTGGAGATGTAAGCCGAGGTGAAAGCGCCGAGCAGGAAGAAGGCGGCATGCCCGATCGAGATCTGGCCGGTGAAGCCGACCAGGATGTTGAGCCCGAGCGCCGCGATCGAGAAGATGCCGATCTGGATCAGGACGCTGAGCCAGTATCCGCTGAAGAATTGCGGCGCGAGGCATAGCAACAGCACGCCTGCGATGGCGAAGTTGCGGCTGGTCGTGGTCGGGAAGATCGTGGTGTCGGCCGCATAAGTGGTGCGGAAATCACCAGCAGGAATGAGGGCAGGGCCGGCCATGGGTCAGATCCGCTCGATGTCGTGGGTGCCGAACAGCCCGTAGGGCTTGATCATCAGCACGATGATGAGGACGTAGAACGGCGCGATCTCGTAGAGATTGCCCCAGTGCAGGTACTCGCTGTCGACATATTGCGCGACATTTTCGAGCAGGCCGATGATAATGCCGCCGAGCACGGCGCCGCCGACGGAGTCGAGCCCGCCGAGGATCGCCGCCGGAAACACCTTGATGCCATAGGCGGCAAGGCCCGAGGACACGCCGTTCACGACCGCAACGACGACGCCCGCGACCGCCGACACCGTCGCCGAGATCGCCCAGGCCATCGCGAACACGCTTTTCACGGAAATGCCGAGCGATTGGGCGACCTGCTGGTTGAACGCGGTGGCGCGCATCGCAAGGCCGTATTTGGAGGCGCGGAAGAACCAGGCCATGCCGATCATCATGGCGACGGAGACCACCAGGCTCATGACATAGACGGTCTGGATCTGTAAGCCCAGCAAGCTGACCGACTGGCTCTCGAACACGCGCGGGAACGGCTGCGGATTGACGCCGAACATCCATTTCAGCGTTGCCTGGAGCACGGTGGAGAGGCCGATCGTCACCATGATCACGGAGATGATGGGCTCGCCGATCATCGGCCGCAGGATCAGCACCTGGACCGCGATGCCGAACACGAACATGAACACAAGCGTCATCGGCATGCCGATCCAGAACGGCACCTGATATTTGGCGAGCAGAGCCCAACACACCCAGGCGCCGACCAGCAGCAATTCACCTTGCGCGAAGTTGACGACCTGCGTCGCCTTGTAGATCAGCACGAACGACATCGCGACCACGCCATAGAGCGTGCCGACCACGAGACCGTTGACCAGGAGCTGGATGAGGAAGGCGGTGTTCATGTCGGTTGACCCAGCTCGTCATTGCCGGGCTTGACCCGGCAATCCATCGATGCGGAAGGAAGATTGTTCGGAAGAGGATGGATGCGCGGGTCAAGCCCGCGCATGACGACCATTTGTTTCACTCCGCAGCCTCCGCCATATGCCCGTGCCCGCCGAGGTCGACCACGCGCAGTGTCGTCCGCACGCGCTGGGTGGTGCCGTCCTGGAAGCGGATCACGGTGTCGACGGGGATGTCAGCATCGCCGCGGTAGATGGCATCGATGATGCCTTCGTATTTCTCGTTGATGACGCTGCGGCGCACCTTTCTTGTGCGGGTGAGCTCGCCGTCGTCGGCGTCGAGCTCCTTGTAGAGCAGCAAGAAGCGCGAGATGCGCTGGGCCGGCGGCAGCGTGGCGTTGACGGTCTCGACCTCCTTCTGAAGCAGCGTATAGACCTCCGGCCGCGAGGCGAGATCGCTGTAGGTCGTGAAGGAGAGGCGATTCTTCTCCGCCCATTTCGAGATGATGGAGTAGCGGATGCAGATCATCGCCGCGAGCGCATCGCGGCCGGCCCCGAGCACCACGGCTTCGGCGATATAGGGCGAAAACTTCAGCTTGTTCTCGATGAACTGCGGCGAGAAGCGCTCGCCGCGCGAGGTCTCGGCGAGATCCTTGATACGGTCGATGACGACGAGCTGCTGGTTCGCGTTGAAATAGCCGGCGTCGCCCGACAACATCCAGCCGTCCTTGATGTCGGCGACGCTTGCCTCGGGATTCTTGTAGTAGCCGAGGAACATGTTGGGATGCCGCACCACGATCTCGCCGACGCCGTGGACGTCGGCATTGTCGATGCGGATCTCGACCTGGTCGGACATAGGAACGCCCGTGGTGTCGGGATCGACCTTGCCCTCGGGATGCAGCGTATAGGCCCCCAGCAGCTCGGTCTGGCCGTACAGCGTGCGCAGCGGCACGCCCATGGCCTGAAAGAACTTGAAGGTCTCGGGCCCGAGCGCCGCGCCGCCGGTCGCGGCCGAACGCAGCCGGGTGAAACCGAGGCGGTCGCGCAGCGCCCGGAACAGGATCGCGTCGGCAAGGCTCGAGCGCTTGCCGTGTTCGAGCGCGGCGAGGCCGCTCTTCATGCCGACGTCGAACAGGCGCCGCTTGAGAGGCGTCGCGTCCATCACCTTGGCGCGGACGTCGGCGGCGATCGATTCCCAGACCCTTGGGGCAAAGAGCACGAATGTCGGCGCGATCTCGCGCAGATCGTTCATCATCGTGTCGGGCTCTTCGACGAAGTTGATCTTCATCCGGCAGAGCAGGCCTTTGCCGAGCACGTAGACCTGCTCCATGATCCAGGGCAGCGGCAGCACCGAGACGTATTCGTCGTCCGGGCCCTTGGGATCGAAGGCAAGATAGGTCGCGCAGTGGCCGAGCACGCGGCCGGCGGCGAGCATCGCGAGCTTGGGATGGGACGTGGTGCCCGACGTCGTGCAGAGGATCGCGACGTCCCCGCCCTTGGTGGCATCGACCAGTCTGTCGTAGAGCTCCGGCTCACGCGCGGCACGTGCCCGGCCGAGCTCGGCAAACCTCTCCGCCGACATCAGCCTGGAGTCGTCATATTTCCGCATCCCGCGCGGATCGGAATAGATGATGTGCTTCAGCTTCGGCGCGCGGTCGGCGAGGGTGAGCAGCTTGTCGACCTGCTCCTCGTCCTCGGCGAAGACGAGCTGCGCCTCGCCATAGTTGAGCAGATAGGAGGCTTCCTCGTCCAGCACGTCGCGATAAAGTCCGAGGCTGAGGCCGCCGATGGCGTGCGTCGCCACTTCCGCCGCCACCCAATCCGGCCGGTTATCGCCGATGATGCCGATGACGTCGCCGCGGCCAAGGCCCAATTCGAGAAGGCCGAGCGCAAAATCGCGCACGCGGGTCTGGTAGTCGCTCCAGGTGAACAGCCGCCAGAGCCCGAGATCCTTCTCGCGGAGCGCGATTTCGTTGCCATGCTCCTTCGCGTTGAGCCGGAGCATCTTCGGATAGGTGTCGGCCCGTGCGACGCGGCCTGCGTAATCCATCATGCCGCGCTCTCCTGCGCGGGTGCAGCGTCATCCGGATCGACCAGCACCTCGTCTTCTTCACCAAGATAGGCGCGCCTGACGTGAGGATCGGCGAGCACCGTCGCCGGATCGCCTTCGGCGATCTTCTTGCCGAAATCCAGCACCATGACGCGGTGGGAGATGTCCATCACCACGCCCATGTCGTGCTCGATCATCACCACCGTCATCCCGAATTCCTCGTTGAGATCGACGATGTAGCGGGCCATGTCCTCCTTCTCCTCGAAGTTCATGCCGGCCATCGGCTCGTCGAGGAGAATGAGACGCGGCTCCAGCGCCATGGCGCGGGCGAGCTCCACGCGCTTGCGCAGGCCGTAGGAGAGGGTGCCGGCGGTGGCCTTCCGCACCGATTGGAGGTCGAGGAAGTCGATGATCTCCTCGACCTTGCGGCGGTGCTTGAGCTCCTCCTTGCGCGCGCCGGTGAGCCAGTACAGCGAGCCCGTGAGGAAATTGTTCTTCAGGAGGTGGTGGCGGCCGACCATGATGTTGTCGAGCACGCTCATGTGGTGGAACAGCGCGAGATTCTGGAAGGTGCGGCCGATCCCGAGCGAGGCGCGGGCGTTCGGCGTCAGGGCGGTGATGTCGCGGCCCTGGTAGAACAGCTGGCCTTCGGTCGGCTTGTAGCGGCCGGAAATACAGTTCACGATCGAGGTCTTGCCGGCGCCGTTAGGGCCGATGATCGAGAACAGCTCGCCCTCCCTGATGGAAAAGCCGACGTCGGTCAGCGCCCGGACGCCGCCGAATCGCAAGGACACGTCGCGCACTTCAAGACTGGTAGCCACCAAACGAAACCCTCCCGGTGATGGCGCTTTTTAGCGGCGCTCTTCGTCCGTTCCTTCCCAGCGATCCTAGTACGGTGGTGCCGGTGAGGCCATGCAGCAGATGGTCTCGACCGGATCCGCGCCACTCTCGTTCCCGTCAGGGATCAAAAGCCGCATCGTCCGAGGTGGTCCTCAATAGGGGAAAGCGCTATTTTGAAATGTCTCGCGGCCGACAATTCTGCGACAAAGTTTGCCGGGCGGCGGCGGCCTTCATCTTTCGTCGGATGGCGGTTGGAAGCATCATGCTGCAATGCAGCAGAAGATGGAGTGACGAAACGGTGCGGCTGGCCGCGAGATCATGATTTCAGAAGATCAACTGAAGCGCGTCGCCGCATGGTCGCGCGAGCTCACGCAAGCGGAGATCGAGGTCGCGCGCGCCGGAATCACGGAGCGGTCCTACGGCACCGGCGAGACCGTGTTCATGCGCGGTGATATTTTTGGCTACTGGGCCGGCATGGTGGGCGGCCTGGCCCGCATGGGCGGGGTCTCCAGGGACGGCAAGGAGACCAGCCTCGCCGGGCTGACGGCAGGGGCCTGGTTCGGCGAGGGCAGCGTGCTCAAGAACGAGCCGCGCCGCTACGATGTGGTCGCGCTGCGCGACAGCCGCGTCGCGCTGATGGAACGCAGCGCCTTCATGTGGCTGTTCGAGAACAGCGTCGGCTTCAACCGCTTTCTGGTGCGCCAGCTCAACGAACGGCTCGGCCAGTTCATCGGCATGCTCGAGGTCAACCGCACCCTGGACGCCACCGCACGCCTCGCCCGCAGCATCGCCTCACTGTTCAATCCGATCCTCTATCCGGAATCGACCGCTCATCTGGAGATCACCCAGGAGGAGATCGGTGCGCTCTCCGGCATGTCCCGCCAGAACGCCAACCGCGCGCTGAACCGGCTGGAGAAGGAGGGACTGCTGCGGCTCGAATATGGCGGCGTCACCATCCTCGATATCGAGCGGCTGCGCGGGTATGGCGATTAGGCGCGGTCATCGCGCATTGGCAGGCGCGTGCACCGGCCAGAGGTCGGCGCGCCAGCGGATCGCGATCGCCAGCATGGCGATGAAGCCGGCGGCGGCATAGAGCGAACCCGTCGCGGAATAACCGATGACGTCGATCAGGCTGCCGGCCGCGAGCAATCCGATCGGCAGGCCGTAGATCACCATCATGCGCACGCCCATCACGCGGCCGCGAAGGTGTGCGCTTGCGGTGCGCATAAGGATCACGGCCGCCGAGATCATGGACATGCTCTGGGCGATGCCGGCGAGCACGAGGCAGGCCATCGCCACCGGCATGGTCCTGATCTCGACGAATACCAGCAGCATGGCGTACCAGGCCAGCGTCGCGCCGATCAGAAGCCGGGCAATGCGCAGTCCGCCGACCAGGCTGAGCGTGATGGAGCCGATCAGCGAGCCGACCGCGAAGCTCGCCGAGAGGTAGCCGAGGCCGGTCTGGTCGGTATGAAAGATCTCCCGGGCGATGTAGGGCAGCAATCCGCCGGTGAACGGGAATGCGGTGAGATTGGCCAGGAAGGCGACGCACAGCGCCGCACGCATTCCCGGGCCACTCCAGGCGTAGACGATCCCTTCCTTCAGATCGCCGAGCAGCCGCGAGATGGCATGGCTATTCGCCGGAAGATCGCTCGTGATGACGGCCCTCTTGGGCCGGGTCAGACACAGCATGAGAAGCGCTGCCACGAAGTAAAGACAGGCAATCGCCACGTAAACGAGGCCAATGCCGAGGACGGCGAACAGCCCGGCGCCCGTCAACGCTCCGGCGATGCGGGCGCTGTCCTGGGTCGTGCGCGCAACGCTGATGGCACCCACCAGCTGCTCGGCCGGCATGATCTCGGCGAGCAGCGCGCCGCGGACGCCCAGATCCGAGGGACGAATCAGGCCCATGACCGCGACGATGATCATGACGCTCAGCGGCGACAGATGACCGGTCAGCGCCAGAACCATGATGGTCGACGAGAGCACCGTATAGGCAAGACGCATCGCGACCAGCAGATCGCGATGGCCCATGCGGTCGCCGATCATGCCGAACACCGGCGCGACCAAGGTCCCGACGAACTGGAGCGAGGCAAGCACGGTCAGCAGCAGCACCGAGCCGGTCTCGACCAGGATGTACCAGCCCAGCACCAGCGTCTCGACCTCGAAAGCCCAGGAGGTGAGCAGGTCGGACGGCCATTGGAAGCGATAGTTGCGGATGCGGAATGGCGCGAGCGCCGACGCCCGCGTGGCTGCGCTCAAGACGCGATGACGCGTGTCACGGCGAATCCCTTGCCTTGTTGTTTCTTCTTTCGGATCAGCAACGTAGCGTTGGCGACGCGCGTGTCAATCGGACCCGCCGCATGCTGCCATGCATGGCTGCATCAGCACGGCCGCCCGCGGGCGCGTGACCGTCCGTACCAATGTCGTCCCCTGGTTTCTGCGATCGGTTCGTCCATGGACGCAGGAGGCGGTCATAGTGTCTTCATCTTGCTGTGGCCCAACAGGTCGCGGGCGCGGGGGGATCGGAGCGATCGCAGCATGTGGATAGGGTGGCCGAGGTTTGCCGCGCAGTCTTTTTGTTTTGTACTTCTCGTAAGCGTCATGGTCTCGCCGGGGCAGGCGGGGTCGCAAGACATGTTGGCGCTGATGCAGCGCATTACGGCGCTGGCGAAGGAGGGCCGCTATGGCGAGGCGGTCGGCTTTGCCAGGAAGCTCGTCGTTGAGGCCGAGAAAAGCACGGGGCGACAATCGCCCCTGACCGCGACCACGCTCGTCGTGCTGGGTCAGGCGCTCCAGACGAAAGGCGAGACCGCTGAGGCCGAAAGCGTGCTGAGGCGGGCCCTCGTCATTCGCGAGAAGAGCCTTGGTCCCAATCATCCCGATGTCGCAGCCGTGCTCGCTACGCTGGGCCAGATCGAGCTCGGCCAGAACCGGCTCGGCGATGCCGAACGCGACATGTCGCGCGCGATCGCCATCGACGAGAGCGTGCTGGGCCCTGACCATCTCACCACGGCGCTGGCGCGGATGCAGCTCGGCAATCTCCGTCACCGCCAGTTGAAGGAGACCGAGGCGCTCGATCTGTTCAACCGTGCGCTCGTGGTGTTCAGGAAATCTCCGGAACAGGCTGACATCATGATCCCGGTGACCTTGAACAACATCGCGGAGGTCAATCGGGCGCAAGGGCGGTTGCAGCAGGCCGAGGCGAGTTTTGCCGAAGCGCTTGTGCTTCAGGAGAAGCAGCATGGCCCGGACAGCATCTATCTGACTGCGACGCTCAACAATCTCGGCGAGCTCCGGCGGGCGCAGGGACGGCTCCCGGAGGCCGAGCAATGGGCCCTGCGGACTTTGGCCATCAGGGAGAAGGCGCTCGGACCTGATCATCCCGATGTCGCCGCGAGCCTCAACAATCTGGCCCTGGTGTTCTCGCGCGAGGGCCGGGACGCCGAGGCCGAGGGGCTGCTGACCCGGGCGCTCGCGATTCAGGAGAAGACCGTCGGGATAGCGCATCCGAACGTGGCGACGGCATTGAACAACCTTGCAGGGGCCTGGGCCCATCTCAATCGCAAGCAGGAGGCGGAGCAGCTGTTCCGCAAGTCGCTGGCGATCCGCGAGAAGGCGCTCGGTCCGGCGCATCTGGATGTCGCGATCGCGCTCGACAATCTGGTGACGCTGATGAGCGAGGCCGATCGTTACGCCGAGGCCGAACCGTTCGCGCGCCGGTCGCTTGCGATACGCGAGGCTGCGGTCGGGCATTCTCACCCGCTGGTCGCCAACAGTCTCAACAATCTGGCCGTCATTCTGGACAGCACCGGCCGGCCGCAGGAGGCCGAGCCGCTGCTGAAGCGCGCGCTGGATATCCGCCTGCGCGCTCTCGGCGAGCAGCATCCGGATGTTGCCAACAGCTTCGCCAATCTCGGCGCCCATCATATCGATTCGAAGGATTGGCAGCAGGCCCGCGACGCCTTCGCGCGCGCGGTCGCGATCCAGAACGGCCGCCGCGCCGCCGAGCAGGAGAGCCGCGGCGATGTGAAGGTCCATGAAGAGACCAATCCCTATCCCGGACTGATCGTTGCTGCCTATAATCTCGCGAGCGCCAATGCGGGGCAGGCCGGCGCATTGCGATCGCAGGCGTTCGAGGCGGCGCAATGGATCGGTGACGAGCAGGCTGCGCGGGCAATCGCCGGCATGTCGGCCCGCATCGCCGATGGCAGCGGGGATCTCGCCGCGCGCGTCCGCGAGCGGCAGGATCTCGCCGCGCAAGCCGTCGCGACCGACAAGATGCTCGTGGCGGCGATCTCGCAGGCGGATGCTGCGCGCAACCCGGCGGCGGAGCAGGCGCTTCGTGCCCGAGCCTCAACCATCGCAGGTCAAATCCGGGAATTGGATCGCACGATCGCTGCGCAGTTTCCGGACTATGCAGCGCTCGTCACCAAGGCGCCGATTGCAATCGAGGATGCCCAGAAGCAGCTTCGTCCCAACGAGGCGATGTTGCTGTTCACGACGACATCGCGCGCCACCTTCGTCTGGACCGTGACGCGCTCGGACGTGCGCTGGCATTCGGCAGATCTCGGCGAAAAGCAACTCGCTGAGGCCGTCGGCGCCTTGCGCTGCGGTCTGGATACGGATGCATGGCTGGACAAGGCGTCCACATGTCCGCAGAAGCTCGGCCGCAAGACCCCGCTTGGGGTGGACGAGCCATTGCCGTTCGACCAGGAGCGAGCCTTTGCGCTCTACCAGGCGCTGCTCGGGCCTGTCGCGCGCGACATCGACGGCAAGGAGCTGATCCTGGTGCCGTCAGGCCCGCTTGCGACGCTGCCCTTTCAGGTCTTGCTGACCGAGAAACCGGCTGCCGGCCAGGACCTCGCGAAGGCGCCCTGGCTGGTCAAGCGATTTGCCACCACAGTGCTGCCCTCCGTCTCCAGCCTCAAGGCATTGCGGCAGGTCGCACGCAAGAGCGCCGCGTCGAAACCGTTTCTCGGCGTCGGCAATCCCGTGCTCGACGGCGATGGCCGCAGCGATGTCGCGATGGCGCGTGCCAAGCTGGCGCGCCAGATCCAGACCTGCGCCGCTATTCCGACACAGACGACCCAGGTCGCACAACGGAGCTTGCGCGCCGTGGACGCGCTGTCGGGCGGCACGGCGGACATCGTCCAGCTCAGGCGGCAGATGCCGCTGCCGGAAACTGCGCTCGAACTATGCGCGGTGGCCAGCACCTTCGCGCCCATCAAGGGCGACGTCATCCTAGCCGGCGACGCCTCCGAGACCAGGATGAAGGCGCTCGGCCAAAGCGGCGATCTCGCGAAATACCGCATCCTGCATTTTGCGACCCATGGCGCGCTTGCGGGGCAGGTGCGTGGATCGATCGAGCCAGGACTCATCCTCAGCCCGCCAGCGGCGCCGACGCCCACCGATGACGGCTATCTCTCGTCGTCGGAGATATCCGGCCTCCAGCTCGATGCCGATTGGGTGATCCTGTCGGCCTGCAACACCGCCGGAGGGCAGGCCGCCAATTCGGAGGCCTTCTCCGGTCTTGCGCGGGCGTTCTTCTATGCCGGCACGCGCGCGCTGCTGGTGTCGCACTGGGCGGTGAACTCGGACGCCGCGGTCGCCATCACCACCGGTACGATCGACGCGATGAAGACGCATCCCGATATTGGCCGCGCCGAGGCGCTGCGTCGCTCGCTCTCGGCACTGATCACCAAGGGCGGCGACAGCGCGCAGCCCGCAACTTGGGCGCCCTTCGTGCTGGTGGGGGCCGGCGCCATGTAGCCGACCAGCGCGCCGGCGCGTGCTGAACCGGGATGAGCGAAGCCGCGCCCGCGGCCGTTAACCATCCACCGCTTGCTCTTCCTGTACGACGAGCCCATGCTTGCCAGGTTGCTGGGCCCATCGGACAGGTCCAGTAGACCGCGTCATCGCGGCTTCCGCGGGGTCTTGACCCATGAACTGCTCTTGCTGCGGATCCGAAGTTCAGAGCGGCTTTGCTTTCTGCCCGAAGTGCGGCACGAAGCAGCCGAACGCGTGCCCCGGCTGCGGCTATGCATGCGCACCGGATTTCGCGTATTGCCCGAAATGCGGTGCCCTCGTCAGTGAGGCTCCCAAAGCCGGGGGACAGGCGCAGCCGAGCCGGCCGACAGCGCCGGTCAGAGCGTCGTCACCGCCGCTGGCGCCGGCGGTCGACGCTCACCAGGCTTTTCGACCGCAGCCGGGCAGGATGGACAACGAAGCCAACCGCCGCACCATTACCGTGCTGTTTGCCGATCTCAGCGGCTTCACCGCGATGAGCGAGCGCCTCGACCCCGAGGTCATGCAGATGCTTCAGAACGAATTGTTCGAGGAGCTGACGGAAGCGGTGCAAGGCTTTGGCGGCTTCGTGGACAAATTCATCGGCGATGCGCTGCTAGCGCTGTTCGGCGCGCCAGCAGCGCACGAGGACGATCCGGAGCGGGCGGTCCGCGCTGCACTCGACATGATCAAGCGGACGGAGCAGCTCAGCGAGCGTGCGAAGGTCTATGCCGGCGCCCCGCTGCAGCTCCACATCGGCATCAATACCGGGCACGTGGTTGCGGGCGGACTGGGTGTCGGCGCTGCCAAGTCCTATTCGGTAACCGGCGACACGGTGAATACCGCGCAGCGATTGCAGTCGATGGCGCCGCCGGACGAAGTGCTGGTCGGGCCGTTGACGCACCGCCTGACGCGGCATGCGTTCTCGTATGAATCGCTCGGAGAGGTCTCGCTCAAGGGCAAGATGGGCAGTGTCCTGGTCCATCGTCTCAAGGGACCGCTCGACATGCCGCGTGCGGCGCGAGGCCTCGACACGCTGGGCCTCAGTGCGCCGCTGATCGGCCGCGACGCCGAGCTTGCCCGCATGATCGGCAGCCTCGATCGCGCGTGCGGCGGTGCGGCGCAACTGGTGCGGCTGGTCGGCGAAGCGGGTATCGGCAAAACGCGCCTAGTGAACGAATTCGTCGCCCGCATCCGCGATGAGGAGCGCTTCGCAGGTGTGGCGATTCGGCAGGCCGCCTGCTCGCCACTCGGCGAACAATCCTACGGCACGCTCGCCGCGGTCCTGCGCAGCGCCTATGGCATCGCGCAGAAGGCCAGCGCCGCGGCGGCTGAGGCCAGGCTGGCTGAGGCGCTGTCGGAGCTTGGCCTTGCGGCCGGAGAGGCAGAGCGGCTGATGCCGCTCTATGTGCATGTTCTTGGCCTCGGCGGCCCCGACGCCGCATTGCAGCACATCGAGCCGGAACAGCTTCGGCGGCAGATCTTTTTTGCGATCCGGACCGTTTTCGAACGGCGCCTGGCCTTGTCACCGCTTCTGATCATCGTCGAGGATCTGCATTGGGCCGACGCCGTCTCCCTTGAGGCGCTGCGGTTCCTGATGGATCGGCTGGAGCGCACGCGGTTGATGCTGTTGTTTACGCAACGGCCAATGCTGGAGCTGGATCAGTTCGGTTCGGGTCGGATCAGCCACACGACCCTTCGATTGCTTCCGCTCGGTGACGCCGACGGACAGAACTTGCTGGCGGCTTATTTCAGTCACGGTTGGCGCGAGCCGCCGGGAAATCTGTTCAGTCGAATCCTGGAGCGCGCGAGCGGCAATCCGCTTTTCCTCGAGGAAATCATCCGCGGTCTCATCGAGGCCGGCGCCTTGGAGCGTGACGGCTCGCAGTGGCGGATAAAGTCGGATGAGGCCGCCGCCGACATCCCGGCAAGCATTCAGGCGCTGTTGCTGGCGCGGCTGGACCGGCTGCCGCATGAGGTGCGCCGGCTGGCCCAGGAGGCCGCGGTGATCGGCCCGCGCTTCGACGCGGCTCTGCTCGGTGCGACGGCAACCGCGCCGGCGAAGGTCGAAGTGGGCCTCGAACTTCTGTGCGACGCCGAGATTGTCGAGGAGGTTGCGGGCGCAAACTCGATCTCGCTGCGATCCTACCGTTTCACGCAGACCATGCTGCAGGACGTGATCTATCAAAACCTGCTGTTGCAGCGGCGGATCGAGCTCCATGGACGGATTGGTGCCGCGCTGGAGCGGCTCTATGGCAGCGAGCCCGAACGGCTCGAGGACCTCATCCTGCTCGGCCATCATTTCAGCCTGAGCGCGCACAAGTCGAAAGGCGCGCGCTATCTGCGCGCGGCCGGCGATCGTGCACGCGCGACCTATGCCAATGCCGATGCCATCCGTCTCTACCAGCAGGCCCTCGCCATGTTGTTGACCGGCGGCGAATGCGTGCCGGAGCGCCTGGTTCTATACGAGCGGATCGCGGACCTCTGCGCCGCGGCGGGCCGCCGCAACACGGCCGAGGAGCACTACCAGAGCGCACTGGAGGGGCACCGCGCCGCAGAGGACCGCATTGGCGAAGCGCGAATCCTTCGCAAGCTTGGCAGGTTGTTGTGGGACGCCGGCAAGCGCATCAACGCAGAGAGGCATTACGCCGAGGCGGCTGACCTGCTTGGAGGGACCGATGCGCCGATCGAACGGGCGCACCTCTTGCAGGAGCGCGGTCGTCTCGCGTTTCGCATGGGCGATCACGTGGCCGCCGCGACATGGGCGGACGAGGCGCTTGGCTACGCCCGATCCGTCCCGGCGGACGCGGACGAGCAAGCCGGATTCGAGGCGGCGCGCGCCATTGCCGAGGCTCTCAATACCAAGGCGGTTGCGCTGGCACGGCTTGGACGACACCAGGATGCGGTGCGCGAAGTGGAGCAAAGTGTCGCGGCAGCCGAAGCCGCCGGCCTTCTCAATGTGGCCTGCCGCGGCTACACCAATCTCAGCGTGCTCTACACGATCGTTGACCCGGCGCAGGCCATGGAGGTTTGCCGGCGCGGACTGGACGTCGCGCATCGTATTGGCGATCTCGGGTTCCAGGCGCGTCTTCTCGCCAATTTTGCCGTTGCCTGTTGCACCTTCACGGACAAATGCACCGACGAAGGTGTGCCGGCTGCCGAAAAGGCAATCGAGATCGACCGTGCGCTCGATCAGCGCGAGCATCTCCCCGTGCCCCTGATCGTGCTCGGGCAAATCCATCAATGCCATTTCCGGCCCGATCAGGCCGCCCGCTGCTACAATGAGGCCATCAAGGTCGCGAGCGAAACCGGCGAGCCGCAGCAGCTTTTTCCGTGCTATGATGGTCTTGCGACGCTGAACCTTGATCGCGGCGACATGCCCGAGGCCGAGCGGTATTTCGCGCTGGCCGATGACGTCTGCACCAAGCACGGGCTTGATCCCGCCGGACTGATTGTATTGCCATTTCTTGACTAGGTCATGTGAAGGAGTTCAACCATGTCAGAACGTCATGTCGATGGACCGCTGCAACCGGGTGATCGCGCACCGAACATCGTGCTGGACGCCATCACCCGCGAAGGGAAGATCGCGCTCGAGGATTTTCGCGGGCAAAGTCCGATATTGGTCGGCCTGTTTCGAGGCCTGCACTGCCCGTTCTGCCGCCGCCATATCGCGGCCCAGGCGCAGCTTGACGCGGCACTGCGCGACAAGGGCGTCGAAAGTCTGACGGTCGTCAATACGCCGATCGAGCGTGCTCGGCTCTACTTCCGTTATCACCCGTTGCCCAATCTGCTTGCCGCGTCCGATCCCGAGCGGATCTCGCACCGCGCGTTCGGCCTGCCCAATCTGGAATTCACCGAGAAGGAAACCGAGTGGCCGCGCAAGGTGGGCATGGATGTGGTCATGAGCATGCAAGTGGACATTCCCGGAGAATTGCCCGGGCCGATGAATCGTTTGGCGGCCGCCGAGCAGCTCAACAACAAGGATGGCTACGAGATGATGGAGGCCGATCAGCGCATGGCGGCAACCGGCCAGGGTCAGCTATTCGGCCAGTTCCTGCTCGATCGGGAAGGGGTCGTGCGCTGGGCCTTTACAGAAGTTCCGGAAGGCGGCCAGCGCATGTTCGGGATGCCGAGCCCAGGTGAGTTGATGTCGGCAGCCTCGCAGGTGGCGGGCTAGGCATCGTCGCGCGGTTGGCGTGGTGCCCCTGACCGCAGCAGGCACGAGCCGGTGCGCGCGAGGTGCTGCCGCCATTTTCCCGACCACGCCTGCGCATGACGAACGATTAATCCGAGCGCACTTAATCCGAGCGCACAATGACCGACATTCAGGAAAGGCTCCTCGAAAGCAAGATGACCGAGATCGAGCGGGCCCGATCCTGGAGCCCCCGCGTGATCTCCAAGTTCGAAACGCTCATCAGGAGCGGTGACGATCTATCGCTCTACCGCGTCAATCCGCTGGCATTCGCGCGCGACCGCGCCATTGCAGAGCCGGAAAGTATTGACCTGTTTCTCTATGCGACGAGAAGCGGGCTATTCGAGATGAGCTGGGACGTTGTTTGTCCCCAATCCGGCATGGTGCTCGATAGCTTCGGCGCCTTGCGCACGCTCAAGACGCACTATGTTTGTGGTTTGTGCGACGTCACTGGTGAAACCGATCTCGACGACTTCATAGAGGTCACGTTTACGGTATCGCCCCAGCTTCGGCGGCTTCCGTTTCATGATCCTGCCTCCCTCTCGGTCGAGGATTTCCATTGGAAGCTTCGATTTCTGAATGACGCGCGGATACCTGGCCAACAAATCCGATTTCTCGACTATTTGCATGCGTTCGTTCGCGGCCTTTCGTTCTTGCCGCCAGGCTCCGCCACGACCATTCGTTGCGAACTCGGTCTCGGTGCGCTGGCGGGGGTCAATATTCAAAGCCAGGCCGCGTTCGTCGTCGCGGTGGCCGGCGAGCCGACAACCTCGCCGACAATCCTGCGAATTGGATACGACGGACAGCGCTTTTCCCCCTCGCTGGCCGCCGTGCCGCCCGGCCCCGTCATTGTCGAGGCGGAGAACCGCGGATCTACGCGAGGCTCCCTGCTCCTGATCAACTGGCCGCCTGAGGTTCTGGCTCAAGCGATCAAGCCGCCGCTTGATTTCGATCCCTACATGTCCCGCGGGATGTTGCTTGCGAGACAAACGTTTCGCCGCCTGTTCCGGTCAGAACGCGTGGACGAAAAGGAGGGCCTGGGTATTCGGCAGGTGACCCTGCTGTTCACGGATCTCAAAGGTTCGACCGCCATGTACGAACGGCTCGGCGATCTCAATGCCTATGCGCTGGTCCGCGAACATTTTGCTTTGCTCGGTGCGACCGTTCAGGAACATTCCGGGGCCATCGTCAAGACGATCGGCGATGCGGTCATGGCGGTCTTCTCTCGCCCGACGGACGCGATTTCGGCGGCGCTCCACATACTGGGGGAAATCGAACGTTACAATTCCGACCATGGCGATCCGAGCATCATCCTGAAGATTGGAGCCCATTGCGGCCCCTCCATCGCCGTGACCCTGAACGACAATCTGGATTATTTCGGCCAGACCGTAAACGTTGCCGCGCGTGTCCAGTCGCTGGCGGACGCGGGCGAGATTTGTATCTCGGAGGCGCTGTATTCGGCGCCGGGAGTGAGCGATCTCCTTTCCGGGCATGCAATCGCAGTGTTTGAAGCTCCTCTTCGCGGCGTTGAAGGAAATGCCAGCGTGTATCGTGTCGTGCCCGGGTAGGACCCTTACGTCCCTTGCCGGGGCAGCTTCTCCGCGAGCGCGACTGCCATCGCCGAGATCAGCGGTCGCATGAAATAGGCGTCTTCCGCGGGCGAGACGTCCGTCCGCAGTCCATGCGCAGCAAGCTCGCCCGAAACCGCCGGGCCCACCGACGCAATCAGCGTCCGGTCGAAGCCGGCGCGCAGCTTCGCCTCGCTGCCATGCGCCTTCGCGGCCTCGATCAGGCGGCGGACCTGGCCGAGATTGGTGAGCGCGACGGCATCGATCCGCCCCGCGGCCATGTCGTCGATCGCGGTGACGATGTTGGCATCCGCTGCCTTGGAATCGTAGGCATAGGGCAGCACGGCATCGACCTCGGCGCCTTGCGCGGCAAGGGCACCGATCAGCGCGCCATGGTCCTTGTCGGGATAGAGCTGAAGGCCAAGGCGCCGGCCCTTCAGGTCGAGCTTGCCCAGCATCTCGATCACGCCCTCGGTGGTCGGTTTCTCCGTGGTCTGCTGAGCCTCGAGGCCGATCTCACGCAGCGCCTTGCCGGGCTTCGGGCCGCGGGTGAATTTTCGCGATCCGGCGAGCGCCGCGACAAACGCGCCGTCGAGCCCACGCGCCCGCGCGAGCTTCATGATCCGCCGAAGGCCTTCGCCGGTCATCAGCACAAGGTCGTCAAGGGGCCTGTCGATGGCGCGGCGGATCCAGGCCTCGACCGGAGCAGGGTCCGGTGCATCCTGGATGGTAAACATCGGGCATTGCACGACCTCGGCGCCTTGCTCGGCCAGAAGTTTCGAGAACTGCGCCTCCTCGCGCGTTTCCAGGATCAGGATGCGGTAGCCGTTCAAGCGCTCGGCCATGGGCGCACTCCGGTTATTCAAAGCAATCGTCCGTTCATCCTGACTCCGCGCTTCAGGTCGAAGCAAGTCTTGGGATTGGCGCAAGGGGACGTCGGTGATAGAGCAGGGCGCAAATCGCGGGTCGTTCCGCATCATTTGCCCAAACCTTCATCAAGAGCCAAGCCTGTTCATCAACATGCCCGATCATCAATATGTCCTGACCCTGTCCTGTCCGGATCGTCCCGGCATCGTCTCGGCCGTGTCGACGTTCCTCGCCCACAACGGACAGAACATTCTCGATGCTCAGCAGTTCGACGACATCGAGACCAAGAAGTTCTTCATGCGCGTGGTGTTCACCGCGGCCGATCTCGCCGTGGAACTGTCGGCGCTGCAGACCGGCTTTGCCGCGATCGCCGAGCGTTTCGGCATGGACTGGCAGATGCGCGACCGGGCTGCGCATCGCAAGGTGATGCTGCTGGTGTCGAAGTCGGACCACTGCCTGGTCGACATCCTCTATCGCTGGCGCACCGGCGAACTGCCGATGACGCTTGCTGCCATCGTCTCCAACCACCCGCGCGAGGTCTATGGTGGGCTCGATTTCGGCGGCATCCCGTTCCACCATCTGCCCGTGACCAAGGAGACCAAGCGCGAGCAGGAGGCACAGATCCTTGACCTCGTCGCCAAGACCAAGACCGATCTCGTCGTGCTCGCCCGGTACATGCAGATCCTGTCGGATGATCTGTCGGCGCAGCTTTCGGGGCGCTGCATCAACATCCACCACTCGTTCCTGCCGGGCTTCAAGGGCGCCAAGCCCTATCACCAGGCCCATGAGCGCGGCGTCAAGCTGATCGGGGCTACCGCGCATTACGTCACGCGCGACCTCGACGAGGGCCCGATCATCGACCAGGACGTCGAGCGCATCAGCCATCGCGACACGCCGGAGGATCTGGTCCGCAAGGGCCGCGACATCGAGCGCCGCGTGCTGGCCCGTGCGATCCGCTACCATCTCGACGACCGCGTCATCCTCAACGGCCGCAAGACCGTGGTGTTCGTGGATTAGCGAATAGGGAGTGGCGAATAGCGAGTGGAAGCGGGAGAGCGCCTTATTCGCTACTCCCTATTCGCCATTTGTTTCCTTAACGCACCGCGCTGCCCGACGTCGTCCCCGTCGCGCCCTTCTGCGCCTGCTCTTCCTTCTCGCGATCCGCCGCCGGCAACAGCCGCTTGCGTTCGCGCTCCTTCATGTAGGCATCGTATTGCGGCGTGCCCGCTCGCGGCGGGGCGTCGGCCGGCAGCCCGCCGGCCCATTGCGGGACGTAGTCGCCCATGCCGGCGGAGAGTCTTTCGTTGACGGTGCCGCAGCCTGCAAGGTTGGAAGCCAGCAAGGCAATGACGGCAGCGATTGAAGGCAAACGGAAACGCATGAGCATCTTCTGGGTCGAACTGGACCGGGCGCGGATGGCGGGACGCCCGATGGCGCCAGCGGCGCACTCTAGTCCTCAACAAGTAAAATTGGCTTATTCGGCGGCGAATTTGTTTGTATACATTAAGGTAAGATAATACGCTGTTTTTGGCATTGATCGCCTTTGCCAAGGTGATACGGTATACAATCCGTATTCACGTTTAAGGGGAGGGATTGGGAATTCGATCCGGTGATGCCCGGCAAATGTTCGAATTCTGCAAAGCAGAGGCGGATTTCTCCAACCACGTCGCCGCCGGGCGTTCTTAGAGTGCAGCATCGGCCCGGAGGGCCAGCCAGCGCAGCGAAAGGCTTTCTTGTTGACATCGCCATTTTATTTGTACAATCGTACAAATGCCTCCCCCGCTGTCGATCCGATCGCGCGGCTTGCGCCGAATGGTCGCCCAACGTCCGATTGACAACGGGGTTGCAGAGGACGCCATGTGGCCGTGCGGCATGGCTTGTCCGTAGGTTAGAGCGCGGCAAGGACCGGGTACTCGGTCTGGCGCACAACAGGTCAGGAATGAAGGGGAGGGACATCGGATGTTCGAACGCAGAATTTTTTCACGCACCGTCGCAGCAGCCGCCATCGCGGGCGTTGCAGGCCTTGCGCCTGCCAAGGCGGAGGACAGCGTCAAGGTCGGCCTGATCCTGCCGATGACCGGCGGCCAGGCCTCGACCGGCAAGCAGATCGAGAACGCGATCAAGCTCTATATGCAGCAGAAGGGCGACGCCGTCGCTGGCAAGAAGATCGAGATCATCCTCAAGGACGACGCGGCGATCCCGGATAAGACCAAGACTGCCGCGCAGGAGCTGATCGTCAACGACAAGGTCAATTTCATCGCCGGCTTCGGCGTGACGCCGGCTGCGCTCGCGGCCGCGCCGCTGGCTACGCAGGCCAAGATCCCGGAAGTCGTGATGGCGGCCGGCACCTCCATCATCACCGAGCGCTCGCCCTATATCGTGCGCACCAGCTTCACGCTGGCGCAGTCCTCGACCATCATCGGCGACTGGGCGGTGAAGAACGGCATCAAGAAGGTGGCGACGCTGACCTCGGACTACGCGCCGGGCAATGACGCGCTGAACTTCTTCAAGCAGAACTTTACAGCCGGCGGCGGCGAGGTGGTCGAAGAGGTCAAGACGCCGCTGCAAAACCCCGACTTCGCGCCGTTCCTGCAGCGCATGAAGGACGCCAAACCGGACGCGATCTTCGTGTTCGTGCCGGCCGGCCAGGGCGGCAACTTCATGAAGCAATATGCCGAGCGCGGCCTCGACAAGGCCGGCATCAAGGTGATCGGGCCGGGCGACGTCACCGACGACGACCTGCTCAACAACATGGGCGATGCGGTGCTCGGCACGGTTACCGCGCATCTCTACTCCGCGGCGCACCCCTCGCAGATGAACAAGGATTTCGTCGCAGCCTACAAGAAGGCGTTCGGCAATCGTCCGGGCTTCATGGCGGTGAGCGGCTATGACGGCATTCACCTGATTTACGAGGCGCTCAAGAAGACGAATGGCGACACCGACGGCACCAAGCTGGTCGAGGCCATGAAGGGCCAGAAGTGGGAGAGCCCGCGCGGTCCGATCTCGATCGACCCCGAGACCCGCGACATCGTGCAGAACATCTACATCCGGAAGGTCGAGAAGGTCGACGGCGAGCTCTACAATGTCGAGTTCGCGACCTTCGAAGCCGTCAAGGATCTCGGCAAGACCAAGAAGTGACGCGCGAAAGTGCGTCATCCCGGGGCGCGCATTAGCACGAACCCGGGATCTCATGCCCCTTGCTCCGCGTCATGCCCGGGCTGTTCCGGGCATCCACGCGAAGCCAGGAAAACAAAGTCCGGACAAGAACGTGGATGGCCGGGGACAAGCCCGGCCATGACGATAACTCTAAGCTGAGACGATGACCTCTATCCTCACCAACCTGTTCGATGGCGTCGCCTACGGCATGCTGCTGTTCGTGCTCGCGTGCGGGCTCGCGGTCACGCTTGGATTGATGAACTTCGTCAATCTCGCCCATGGCGCCTTCGCCATGGCCGGCGGCTATATCTGCATGGTGCTGGTCAACCGGATGGGCTGGCCGTTCTTCGCAGCGCTCCCGCTCGCTTTCGTCTCCTCTGCCGCGATCGGCATCGCGCTCGAACGGACGCTGTACCGCCACCTCTATGCGCGCAGCCATCTCGATCAGGTGCTGTTCACCATCGGCCTGACCTTCATGTCGGTCGCCGCCGTCGATTACATCCAGGGGTCCTCGCGCGTCTTCATCAACCTGCCGGCGGCGCTTCAGGGCCAGTTCGACCTGTTCGGCGTCGGCATCGGCCGCTACCGGCTGATGATCATCGTGATCTGCGGCCTGCTCACCATCGCGCTCCAGATGGTGCTGGCAAAGACCCGCTTCGGCAGCCGCTTGCGCGCCGCCGTCGACGACCCCCGCGCCGCGAGCGGCCTCGGCATCAACGTGCCGCAGGTGTTCGCCTTCACCTTTGCCTTCGGTTGCGGCCTCGCCGGTCTCGGCGGCGCGCTGAGTGCCGAGATCCTCGGCCTCGATCCGTATTTCCCGCTGAAGTTCATGATCTACTTCCTGATCGTGGTCACTGTCGGCGGCTCGTCCTCGATCACCGGCCCGTTCCTGGCCTCGCTCCTGCTCGGCATCGGCGACGTCGCCGGCAAATATTACGTGCCGAAGATGGGCCCGTTCGTGATCTACACCATGATGATCGTAATCCTGATCTGGCGTCCGAACGGCCTGTTCGGACGCACGGCCGCGCGTTGAGTTCGCCGATGAGCGCTTCCTCCGACGTCGGTTTTCACGCCCAGCGCCAGGCGCGCTGGCACTACGGCGAAGTCGCCTTCTGGCTGATCGTGCTGGCCTGCGGCTTTGCATTTCCCACGCGCTATCTGATCATGACCGACATCCTGCGGCTGGCGCTGTTTGCGATGTCGCTCGATCTCATCCTCGGCTATGCCGGCATCGTCTCGCTCGGGCATGCTGCCTTCTTCGGCGTCGGCGCCTATGCCGCGGGGCTTCTCGCGCTCCATGGTATCGTGAGCGAGCCCGTGCTGGCGCTGATCGTCGCTGGCCTCGCCGCGATGGTGCTCGGCTTTGCCACCAGCTTCCTGGTGATCCGCGGCGTTGACCTGACGCGCTTGATGGTGACGCTCGGCATCGCGCTGCTGCTGGAAGCGCTCGCCGAACGCTTCTCCAACATCACCGGCGGCACCGACGGCCTGCAGGGCATCGAGATGCAGCCGATCTTCGGCGCGATTCCGTTCGACATGTTCGGCAAGGCCGGCTTCTTCTATTCGCTGGCTGTCCTGTTCCTCCTCTTCCTGTTCGCCCGCCGCGTCGTGCATTCGCCGTTCGGCCTGTCGCTGCGCGCGATCAAGAACAATCCGCTGCGCGCCGCCGCGATCGGCATTCCCGTCAACCGCCGCCTGATCGCGATCTATACGCTCGCGGCGTTCTACGCCGGCGTCGCGGGCGCGCTGTTCACCCAGACAACGGCGATCGCCTCGCTCGATGTGTTTGCCTTCGAACGCTCCGCCGATCTGATGCTGGTGCTCGTCATCGGTGGGACCGGTTACCTCTATGGCGGACTGGTTGGCGCGGTGATCTTCCGCATGCTCCAGGAAGTGTTCTCCACCATCACCCCGCAATACTGGCAGTTCTGGATCGGCCTGGTGCTGGTCGTGATCGTGCTGGTCGGCCGTCAGCGCCTGCACCGCTGGGTGCTGTACCTGCCCAATCTGGTCATCAGGCAGATTGCGGGACGCAAGGCCATCGTCGCCGTGCCGGAAAGCGACGCATGACCATCGTGCTCGAAACCCAAAATCTCGAAAAGCAGTTCGGCGGGCTGCGCGTCACCCGCGATCTGTCCTTGAAGATCGAGCAGGGCGCCCGCCACGCGCTGATCGGCCCGAACGGCGCCGGCAAGACCACGGTCATCAACCAGCTCACCGGCGTGCTCAAGCCGAATTCGGGCCGCATCCTGCTCGAGGGCCAGGACATCACCGATCTGCCCGTGCACAAGCGCGTGCTGCGTGGCCTCTCGCGCACCTTCCAGATCAACCAGCTTTATCCCGACCTGACTCCGCTCGAGACCATTGGCCTAGCCGTCTCCGAGCGCCTCGGCCATGGCGGCGACTGGTGGCGGCGGATGGGCACGCGCAGCGACGTCAACGGCGAGATCGCCGATCTGCTGGCGGGCTTCCATCTGCTCGACGTCATGAATGAGCAGACCGTGACGCTGCCCTACGGCAAGCAGCGCCTGCTCGAGATCGCGGTCGCGATCGCCGCCAAACCGCGCGTGCTGCTGCTCGATGAGCCCGCCGCCGGCGTGCCCGAGAGCGAGCGCCACGACATTCTCGCCGTGGTCGGCGCGCTGCCGCGCGAAGTCACGGTGCTGCTGATCGAGCACGACATGGATCTCGTATTCTCCTTCGCCGACCGCATCTCCGTGCTGGTTTCGGGTGCGCTGCTCACCGAGGGCCCGCCCGAGCAGGTGGCGCGCGATCCGCAGGTCAAGGCCGTCTATCTCGGCGAGGAGGCGGTCAATGTCTGACCTGCTCGCGATCGAGGCTTTGCGCGCCGGCTATGGCGAGGCGGTGGTGCTGCCCAACATGTCCTTGCGCCTCGCCGAGGGCCAGGTGCTGGCGCTGCTGGGCCGCAACGGCACCGGCAAGACCACGCTGATCAATTCGATCGTCGGCGTCACCCGCCGCTTCTCAGGCAGCGTGGCACTCGCTGGCACCGATGTCACTTCGCTCCGGCCCGACCAGCGCGCGCGCGCCGGCATCGGCTGGGTGCCGCAGGAGCGCAACATCTTTCGCTCGCTCACTGTGGAAGAGAACATGACCGCGGTGGCGCAGCCCGGTCCCTGGACGGTCGAGAAGGTCTACGAGATGTTTCCGCGGCTGAAGGAGCGGCGGAGCAATTTCGGCAACCAGCTCTCCGGCGGCGAGCAGCAGATGCTGGCGATCGGCCGGGCGCTCACCCTCAACCCGAAAGTGCTGCTGCTGGACGAGCCGACCGAGGGCCTTGCTCCCATCATCGTCGAGGAGCTCTTGAAGGCGATCGGCAGCATCACGCGGGCAGGCGGCATCTGCTCGATCATCGTCGAACAGAATGCCCAAAAGATTCTGGGGCTGGCCGACCGCGTTGTGATATTGGAGCGCGGAACGATCGTCCACGACGCTCCGAGCGCCGCGCTGAAAACCGACCCCTCGGTCCTGGAACGCCATCTCGGCGTCGCCGGGGCGGCGGCTCACTAAACTAAAATGTCCAGGGAGTAAGACATGCAGCGAACCAAAGCCCCCTTCCGCGCCGACGAGGTCGGCAGCCTCCTGCGTCCGGCCAAGATCAAGGAAGCCCGTAGCCGGCTCGAGAAGGGCGAGATCTCGGCCGACGATCTGCGCAAGATCGAGGACATGGAGATCGAGAAGGTCGTGCACAAGCAGGCCTCGATCGGGCTCAAGCTCGCGACCGACGGCGAGTTCCGCCGCTCCTGGTGGCATTTCGACTTCCTCGCCAAGCTCACCGGCTGCGAGCTGTTTCATCCTGACACCGGCATCCAGTTCGCAGGCGTGCAGACCCGGCACGACGCGGTGCGGGTGATCGACAAGCTCGACTTTCCCGACGACCACCCGATGCTGGCCCACTTCCGCTTCCTGAAGAAGGTCGCCGACCAGGCCCACGTGGCCGCCAAGATGACGATACCTTCGCCGGCGGTGCTGCACTTCCGCGGCGGCCGCAAGTCGATTTCCAAGGACGTCTATCCCGATCTCGAAGCCTTCTACGAAGACCTCGGCAAGACCTACCGGAAAGCCGTCAAGGCGTTCTACGACGCCGGCTGCCGCTATCTCCAGTTCGACGACACCGTGTGGGCCTATCTCTGCTCGCAGGATGAACTGCAGAAGGCGCGCGAGCGCGGCGACAATCCGGACGGTCTCCAGCAGATCTATGCCCGCATCATCAACTACGCGCTGGCCGAGAAGCCCGCGGACATGGTGGTGACGACGCATGTCTGCCGCGGCAATTTCCGTTCGACCTGGATTTCTTCGGGCGGCTATGAGCCGGTTGCCGAGACCATGCTCGCCGGCACCAATTACGACGGCTATTTCCTCGAATATGACAGCGACCGCGCCGGCGGCTTCGAGCCGCTGCGCTTCCTGCCCAAGGGCAACAAGGTCGTCGTGGTCGGCGTCATCACCTCGAAGTTCGGCGAGCTCGAGAAGAAGGACGATATCGAGCGCCGTCTGGAAGAAGCCGCCAAGTTCGCCCCGCTGGAGCAGCTCGCGCTGTCGCCGCAATGTGGCTTTGCCTCGACGGAAGAGGGCAACGTCCTCTCTGAGGAAGAGCAGTGGGCGAAGCTGAGCCTTGCGGTCGAGATCGCGAAGGAAGTGTGGGGCTAGTAAGCGTCACAGAACTCCGCTGTCATTCCCCGCGAAGGCGAGGAATCCAGTACGTCGCGGCTTCTCCGTATCACGTCGGCGTCTCCGGAATACTGGATCGCCCGGTCAAGCCGGGCGATGACACCTGAGTGTAGGGCCAATAGCGCGGCGCTCCTGACCTGCGGGCGCGCAAGCCCACCCTCACTTCTCCGCCAGACCTCGCCCGGCAGCATCGACCACGCACCTGCTTATTCGTCGTGGCCGACTCCGCCTCCCCCCGCACCCGCGTCATCATCTCTGCTCAACCTTCAGACTTGGCGCCGCGCATGGCGCGCGAGCGGCGAGTCGCGCCTCGGTTGTCGAACGCAACCTGGCCGGCGCGATCGCATCGGCAAGTGGATGGGACTGCGGCGCAACGGCATGGATCCCCTATTTCCTGAGTGGGCAGAATTTGCTAGGAGGCAGATCCCAATCATTCTGCCCACCGCGTCCCACTCATGAAAAACGACGAAATCCTGAGCCAGATCACGGAGTTCTGCCGCAAGGCGGACATGGCGGAATCGACGTTCGGCCGGCGCGCGGTGAACGATGGGAAGCTGGTGCATCGCCTGCGCGAGGGCAAGCGCATCACCATCGATACGCTGGACCGGATCCAGGCCTATATGGCGGCGTCCATGGCCGGCGGCGTGCCGCCGCCGCGCGGGCTTCAGGTGCCGCCCGAAAAGCGCGATCCGCGCGGCAATTTCCGCTTTTTCGAGAACCGCCAGAAATACCTGCTGTTCGTCCACACCTGCAGCGAAAAGCGGGTGATCGCCGACAGGGTCGCGCTGGAGCTTTCCTCCATCCATCCGCGCCCGCCGGCCCTGCGCGTGTTCGACGCCGGCGTCGGCGACGGCACGGTGCTGGCGCGGGTGCTGCGCGCGACGCACCAGCGCTACCCGCACATGCCGTTCTACGTCGCCGGCAAGGAGCTCAGCCTGGAGGACCTGCGCCTGACGCTGGAGAAGGTGCCGGATCGCATTTTCGAGCATCCGGCGTCGGTGTTCGTCTTCACCAACATGTTCTATTCGGAGGCGCCCTGGCTGACGCCGGCATCGCCTGCGGCGGCGGCGGCGACCGTCTGGCATGAGGTCCCGCTGCGGGGCGCCTCATCGGGCGAGTTCGAGCAGCAGATCGCGGAGCTGAGGCCGTTCCTCGAGCAGAACTGGCGTGCCGCGATCAGCCCACGCACCGCCATGCCGCTGTACGAGCGGCCGGTCGTCCTGGTGCTCTATCGCGAGGACCACAGGTTCTTGCTGGATTCGACCATTCCGCGGCCGGGCCAGACCGAAGCCAATTTCGACCTCGTCATCGCATCCCAGCCCTACCGCGCCCTGTCCTCGGTCAACTTCCGGGCCAAGCGGATCATCGCGCCCCTGGCGCGGGCGCTTCGGCCGGGAGGCCGTCTGATCGGAATCCACTCCCATGGCCAGGATCCGGGCATGGAAATGATCCAGGCGATCTGGCCCGGAGAAAATCCTTTCGCTGTGAGCCGTCATGAGCTATTGCGCGCCGTTAAGTACGAACTTGGTTCGTTGGGCCGCGACTTAAATTTTAATGCGTATGCGGATAACCGCTCGATCTTCAGGTATGATATGGAAGCGCTGCCCAACGAGGTAACCGGGACGATCGGAACCTCGACGGCCTTTGCAGCGTGGAATGCGGCGGTGTATGTCGCTCAGATTGAGGACGACCGGTTGACAGAAATGACTCAAAACGGCCGCACTCTGGATGCCGCCAGGGACGTGCTGCGGAAGTACAATGGGCTCTGGTTTCTCGACGAATCCTACGTCATCTCGCGCCGGCGTGATTGACATCATCCACAGGTAAACATCGCAAACGCCCGCCGGTCTAGCGGCGGAACAAGGGGTTACTGATGCGCGCGTCCTATCTCTTCACCAGCGAGTCCGTGTCCGAGGGCCATCCGGACAAGGTGTGCGACCGGATCTCCGACGAGATCGTCGATCTGTTCTACCGCGAAGGGCCGAAGGCCGGCATCGACCCCTGGCAGATCCGCGCCGCCTGCGAAACGCTCGCGACCACCAACAAGGTGGTGATCGCCGGTGAGACCCGCGGTCCGAAGTCGGTGACCAACGAGCAGATCGAGGGCGTCGTCCGCGGCGCGATCAAGGACATCGGCTACGAGCAGGAAGGCTTCCACTGGAAGACCTGCGACATCGAGATCCTCTTGCATCCGCAGTCGGCCGACATCGCCCAGGGCGTCGATGCGCTGCAGCCGGGCGAAGTCAAGGAAGAGGGCGCGGGCGACCAGGGCATCATGTTCGGTTACGCCACCAACGAGACGCCCGATCTGATGCCGGCGCCGATCTTCTACGCCCACAAGATCCTACGCCTGATCTCCGAAGCCCGTCACTCCGGCAAGGAGAAGGTGCTCGGTCCGGACTCCAAGAGCCAGGTCACCGTGCAGTACGAGAACGGCAAGCCGGTCGGCGTGCGCGAGATCGTGGTTTCGCATCAGCACCTGGTCGAGGACATCTCGTCCAAGCAGATCCGCGACATCGTCGAGCCCTATGTGCGCGAGGCGCTGCCGAAGGACTGGATCACGCCGAAGACGATCTGGCACATCAACCCGACCGGCAAGTTCTACATCGGCGGTCCGGACGGTGACTCCGGCCTGACCGGCCGCAAGATCATCGTCGACACCTATGGTGGCGCGGCCCCGCATGGCGGCGGCGCGTTCTCCGGCAAGGATCCGACCAAGGTCGACCGCTCGGCGGCTTATGCTGCGCGCTACGTCGCCAAGAACATCGTTGCCGCCGGCCTTGCCGACCGCTGCACGCTGCAGCTGGCCTACGCGATCGGCGTGGCGCGTCCGCTGTCGATCTACATCGACACCCACGGCACCGGTAAGGTGTCGGAGGAGCAGCTCGAGAAGGCGGCGGCGCAGGCGATGGATCTGACGCCCCGCGGCATCCGCAGCCATCTCGACCTCAACCGCCCGATCTACGCGCGCACCTCGGCCTACGGCCATTTCGGCCGCACGCCTGACAACGAGGGCGGTTTCTCCTGGGAGAAGACCGATCTCGTCGAGCAGCTCAAGCGCGCGCTCTGATTCACTTGCGTCATTCCGGGGCGCCGCAACAGCGGCGAACCCGGAATCTCGAAATGCTTGATTCCGGGTTCGCTCGTTTCGCGAGCGGGTCCGGAATGACGAGCCAAACAAACAGGAACCTCCAATGAACGCGAAGCCCGGCTTCACCGATTACATCGTCAAGGACATTTCGCTCGCCGATTTCGGCCGCAAGGAGCTCTCGCTCGCCGAGACCGAGATGCCCGGCCTGATGGCCACCCGCGAAGAGTACGGCCCGAAGCAGCCGCTGAAGGGCGCCCGCATCGCCGGCTCCTTGCACATGACGATCCAGACCGGCGTGCTGATCGAGACGCTGGCAGCCCTCGGCGCCGACATTCGCTGGGTCTCCTGCAACATCTATTCGACGCAGGACCACGCTGCCGCCGCGATCGCGGCCGCCGGCATCCCCGTCTTCGCCGTCAAGGGCGAGACGCTGACCGAGTACTGGGACTACACCGCAAAACTGTTCGACTGGCACGGCGGCGGTCACCCGAACATGATCCTCGATGACGGCGGCGACGCCACCATGTACGTCCATCTCGGTCTGCGCGCCGAGAACGGCGACGCTGCGTTCCTGGACAAGCCGGGTTCGGAAGAAGAGGAAGTCTTCTTCGCGCTGCTGAAGAAGCAGCTCAAGGAAAAGCCCAAGGGCTACTTCGCCGAGATCGCCAAGAGCATCAAGGGCGTGTCCGAAGAGACCACCACGGGCGTGCATCGTCTCTACGACATGCAGAAGGCCGGCACGCTGCTGTGGCCCGCCATCAACGTCAACGACAGCGTCACCAAGTCGAAGTTCGACAATCTCTACGGCTGCCGTGAATCGCTGGTCGACGGCATCCGCCGCGGCACCGACGTGATGATGTCGGGCAAGGTCGCGATGGTCGCCGGCTTCGGCGACGTCGGCAAGGGTTCGGCGGCCTCGCTGCGTCAGGCCGGTTGCCGCGTCATGGTGTCGGAAATCGATCCGATCTGCGCGCTGCAGGCCGCGATGGAAGGCTACGAAGTCGTGACCATGGAAGACGCCGCGCCCCGCGCCGACATCTTCGTCACCGCGACCGGCAACAAGGACATCATCACCATCGAGCACATGCGCGCGATGAAGGATCGCGCCATCGTCTGCAACATCGGTCACTTCGACAACGAGATCCAGATCGCGGGTCTGCGTAACCTGAAGTGGACCAACATCAAGCCGCAGGTCGACGAGATCGAATTCCCCGACAAGCATCGCATTATCATGCTGTCGGAAGGCCGCCTCGTGAACCTCGGCAACGCGATGGGCCATCCGTCCTTCGTGATGTCGGCCTCCTTCACCAACCAGACGCTGGCGCAGATCGAGCTGTTCGCCAACAACAAGGACGGCAAGTACAAGAAGGAAGTCTACGTGCTGCCGAAGTCGCTCGACGAGAAGGTCGCGCGCCTGCACCTCGCCAAGATCGGCGTCAAGCTCACCGAGCTGCGCAAGGACCAGGCCGACTACATCGGCGTCAAGCAGGAAGGTCCGTACAAGTCGGACCACTACCGCTACTGATCCGCACGCAGTTGCGACACAAAGGCCCCGGCGTGATCCGGGGCCTTTTTTGTTGGGCCTTCCTGTGGTACGCTTTCAGGTAGAGCCGAAACAAGCCTGCCACTTCCGGAGCGGGCGGCCGCTTTTTCCTACGTTCATTGTCAAAATGCATATGGAGGGAATGCGATGTCCAGCGAAGCCAACGTTCAGCTTCTGAAGGAAGCCTATCGCGAGTGGAGCGAGAGCAAGGGCAAGAACGTCGACTATTGGTTCGACCATGTCATTGGCCCGCAAATCAAATTCGATTCGATTCCGCAGGGAGCTGCGGCGGTGCCTTTTGCCAAGCGTTATGACGATCGCAATGCGCTGCGCAGCTATTTCGACGGTCTGCTGGCCGACTGGAGCATGCAGTACTATACGATGGACGAATTCGTCGCGCAGGGCGACACCGTCTTCGCGCGCGGCGAATGCGCGTGGACGAACAAGAAGACCAACAAGGTCGCGAAGACGCCGAAGGTCGATTACTGGCGCTTCAAGGACGGCAAGGTGGTCGAATTCCACGAGTATTTCGACACCGCCACAGTCTACGGCGCCACCGTCCCGTGATGTTGCAATTCGGCGCGGCGCTGCCCATGCTATGACGAGGGAGAACGCCATGACCGAAGCCAAAGAACATTTCGACGTCCTCATCGTCGGTGCCGGGCTGTCCGGCATCGGCGCGGGTTATCACTTGCAGACCAAGTGCCCCACCAAGAGCTACGTCATCCTGGAGGGGCGCGACTGCATCGGCGGCACCTGGGACCTGTTCCGCTACCCCGGCATCCGCTCCGACAGCGACATGTTCACGCTCGGCTATTCGTTCAAGCCGTGGACCGATCCGAAGGCGATCGCCGACGGGGCGCAGATCCTGAACTATGTGCGCGAGACCGCGGCCGAGAACGGCATCGAGAAGCACATCCGCTTCCGCCATCGCGTCAAGCGGGCTTCGTGGTCGACGCCGGACGCGCGCTGGACCATCGAGGCCGAGCGCATCACGGGCGAGGGCGCGACGGAGCTGGTGCGCTTCACCTGCAATTTTCTCTTCATGTGCTCGGGCTATTACAAATACGAGGCGGGCTACACGCCGGAGTTCAAGGGCTCCGCTGATTTCGTCGGCCGCATCGTGCATCCGCAGAAATGGACCGAGGACATCGACTACGCGGGCAAGCGCGTCGTGGTGATCGGCTCGGGCGCGACCGCGGTGACGCTGGTGCCGGAGCTCGCCAAGAAGGCGACACAGGTCATTATGCTGCAGCGCTCGCCGACCTACGTGGTGTCGCGCCCGGCGCAGGATCCCGTCGCCAACAAGATCCGCCGAAATCTGCCGACGCGGCTTGCCTATCATGTCATCCGCTGGCGCAACGTGATGTGGGGGATGTTCTTCTTCCAGCTTAGCCGGCGCCGGCCTGCGAAGGTCAAGGAGCTCGTCCTCAAGGGCGTGCAGATGGCGCTCGGTCCGGACTACGACGTCGCCACCCATTTCACGCCGCGCTACAATCCCTGGGACCAGCGGCTCTGCCTGGTGCCCGATGGCGACCTGTTCAAGGCGATCCGCGAGCAGCGCGTCGCCGTCGTGACGAGCGAGATCGACACGTTCACGCGCGAGGGTGTTCGCCTGAAGGATGGCAGCGAACTTGCGGCCGACATCATCGTGACGGCGACCGGGCTGGTGCTTCAGGTCGTCGGCGGTCTCGACGTCAGTGTCGACGGCCGTGCCGTCGATTTCGCCAATACGCTGACCTACAAGGGCATGATGTATGCGGACGTGCCCAACATGGCCTCGGCCTTCGGCTACACCAATGCGTCCTGGACGCTGAAATGCGACCTCACCTGCGAATATGTCTGCCGGCTCATCAACTACATGGACCGGCACAATTTCCGCCAGTGCGTGCCGCATAATGACGACCCCGAGATCACCGCGCAGCCGTCGCTGGACTTCACCTCGGGCTATGTGCAGCGCTCGGTGGCCAAGATGCCAAAGCAGGGCTCCAAGCAGCCGTGGCGGCTGTACCAGAACTACGCGCTCGACATCGTCTCCTTGCGCTTCGGCCGGATCGACGACGGCGTGATGCGATATTCCTGATCGCGCCGCCGCCGGTCGTTACGCCTTGCGCCTGGCAAGCGCCATTGCAAGGTCGACCGCGAGCGCCAGCACCACCGCGCCGCCGCCGAGTGCGAACAGCACCTGATAATCGCCGCCGGTCTGCGCGTAGATCCAGGAGAAGCCGTAAGCGGCCGCGGCCTGGAACAGTGCAAAGCTGGTAGTGGCATGGCTCCAGGTCGCGCGCTGCTGCTCGGCGGAGTGCGGAACGAGTTCATGGATGCGTCCGAGCACCAGCGGCACGATGCCGGGCGTGAAGCCGCCGATCACGATGCTCGATACGATCAGCGAAAGAGGCGCGGTGCTGACGGTCGGCAGCAGCACGGCGGCCGCCTCGATCAGAAAGGCCGCCCGCAGCGCCGGACCGAACCCGGCGCGGTCACCGAGATGGCCGGTGACGAGCGGACCGACGATGGCGCCGAGGCCGTACAGCACCCAATAGCGCGATCCAGCGGCAATGCCCTGGCCGAGGCCGCGCGCCACGAAATCGACGATGAAGACCATGTGCGGCACCAATGCCACCGCGTTGAGGCCGTACTGGATCATCAGCGCGCGGGCGATGGGCGAGGTTTGGTGCTTGGTTTGAGAAGGCGCAGTGTCGCTGTTCGCTTCGGCAGGCCAGTTCCACCAGCTTGCGAGGGTGAGCAGGGCGGAGAGCACGCCGAGCCCATACCAGCTCTGCTGCAGTCCCTGTTGCAGCAGCAGCGGCACCAGCGTGCCCGATGCGGCGACGCCGAGGCCGACGCCGGCGAAGATCACGCCGCCGACGATGCCGCGCCTCGCAGCTGAGGTGTGCGGCAGAATGACGGAGGCCGCCAGCACCATGATGATTCCGCCAGTAAGGCCGGAGAGGAAGCGCCAGGCGAAGAACCAGGTGAACGACACCGGCGATGAGCTGGCGAAGAAGGAGAGAGTCGCAAGCAGCATCATCGCCCGCAGCGCGCGAACCGCGCCGATCCGACTGGCGGCACGCCGTGCGGTGAGCGCGCCGGCGAGATAACCGGCGAGGTTCGCAGCACCGAGATAGACGACATCCGATGCGCTGAACCAGTTTGCAGCGATCAGGGCGGGGATCAGCGGCGTGTAGGAAAAGCGGGCGAGGCCAAGTCCGACGAGTGAGGCGGACAATCCCGCCACCGCATATCGCCAGGTCTGTTGCGAAGAACGTTGCTTTGACGAAGCCTCTCGTGAAGCCGATGCCGCCGTCGGATGCGGCCGAGCCTCGACGAGTGGTTTCAGATCTGCGCTGGTCATGTCATCCTCCTGCGCGCACGATCGCGCGCGGATCATCCTGTCTGGGCGGCGCGACGGCGCCGGAACTCCGGCACGGGCAGGCCGCCCCAGCCCCAATTGTCGGTGTCGACTTCCTCGATCACGACGAATGTCGAATCGAGCGGCTTGCCGAGCACGTCGAGCAGCAGCTGGCTCGATCCCTTGATCAGCGCGGCCTTCTCCTCCGCGGTGAGCGACGCCGCTCCCGGCGTCGTTCCTTCGCGGGTCACTTGGATGGTGACGATGGGCATCGTGGCTCTCCTCTCACGCTCAGTGGCCGGCGCTCTGGCCGCCGTCGACATGCAGGATCTCGCCGGTGACGAAGGAGGCGCCCTCGAGATAAAGGACGGCTTCGACGATGTCGGACATCTCGCCCATGTGACCGACCGGGTGCAGCGCGTTTAGCTGGGCATGCGTCGCGACCGGATGCATCGGCGACTTGATGATCCCCGGCGAGACCGCGTTTACGCGAATGCCGCGCTTGGCGTATTCGATCGCAAGCGACTTGGTCGCGGCGTTCAGGCCGCCCTTGCTCAGCGAGGCCAGCACCGCGGGAACGTTCGAATTGGCCTGATCGGTCAGCGTGGTCGTGATCTGAACGACATGGCCCGAACCCTGCTTCTCCATCTCGGCGATGGCGAGCTGCGTGATGTGGAAGAAGCCCGCGACGTTGGTGCCCATCACCGCCGCGTAATCCTCGGCCGTGTACTGCGTGAACGGCTTTGCGACGAAGATGCCGGCATTATTGACCAGCGTGTCGACTCGTCCGAAGCGGGCGACGGCCTGCGAAACCACACGCTCGGCGGTGCTCCGCTCGGCGATGTCGCCCGCCACGGCGAGGACGTCGTCGTCACCCGACGGCTTGATGGAGCGTGCCGTTGCGACGACGCGGTAGTTGCGATCGCGAAAACCCTGGACCAGGGCGGCGCCGATGCCCTGCGAAGCACCGGTGATGATGGCGACTTTCTGCTCGATACCCATGACGGGCTCCTGTTGTTGGCCTTGAGAACCTGCGTCAGCACTCGGCTGGCTTGGGTCCTGAGGTACGCTGCGGCAGCCCGGCCGCGAATGCCCGCCGTCCGTCAGACACTCTTTCGCGGCGCGTACGAATGACGGGTCGGCGCCTGGCGACGGTTGTCGCCGCGGAGGGGAACGCCTAGCCTGCGGCCGGAATCCAAGGGGGCGACGGGAAGGCATGGATCGTCTGGATGCGATGAAAGTGTTCGTCCTTGCGGTGGACGAGGGCAGCCTGGCTGCCGTCGGCCGCAAGCTCGGCCGCTCGCCGGCGGCGGTGAGCCGCGCCATCGCCTTTCTCGAGGAACGGGTCGGCGCGGAGCTGCTGCACCGGACGACGCGCTCGATCAAGCTCAGCGAGGAGGGCGAGCGCTATGTCGCGATCTGCCGTCGCGTGCTCACCGAGTTGGAGGAGGCCGACGACATCGCGGCCGGACCGCGGTCGGCGCCGCGCGGCCTGCTCACGATCACCGCTCCCGTGGTGTCGGGCGAGATAGTGTTGCGGCCGATTCTGGATGCATTTCTCGACGCCTGTCCGACGGTGTCGGCCAAGCTGTTGCTGTTCGATCGCGCTGTCAATCTGATCGAGGAGGGCATCGACATCGCGCTTCGCATCGGCCCTCTCGCGGACTCGGCAATGGTGGCGATGCGGGTCGGCGAGATCAGCCGCGTGGTCGTCGCGGCCCCGCGCTATCTGAAGCAGCATCCCCGCATCACCGAGCCCGGCGATCTTGCCAAGCATCAGATCGTGGCGATGGCCCATCTGCCCAATTCCTGGACCTTCGCGCCGCAGGCCGGTGGGTCGGTGCCGCGTACGGTGCAGTTCACGCCGCGTCTTATCGTCAACAGCACCTACGCGGCCGTAGCCTCCGCCGTTGCCGGCCGCGGCGTCGCGCGGATGTATTCGTACCAGGTGGCCGAGCAGGTTGCGCGCGGCGAGCTCGAGATCGTGCTGGCCGGCGAGAAGGATCCGGAGATGCCGGCGCACCTGATCTGCCCGCAGGGTCGGCTCTCCGTGCCGAAGGTGCGGGCCTTTACCGATTTTGCCGTGCCGCGGCTGAAGAAGCACTTTGCGCAGCTGAAGAAGAGCGTGAGTGCACACTGAGTTACCGCGCGCCCGGCAATGCGTCGTTTTACGTATTCGGCCGCGAGGAGGAATCGGCGACGCTGCCCCGAACGGTTAACGCCGGATTAACCGCGGACTCCTAGCCTGTCTCGGCCGGGGTTACTCGCAAGGCCGAGGTGAGCCTAATGGAAGCCCAGAAGATCGCGGTCGACGCCGTTGTCGCGCTGACCGATTGCGACCGCAGCGCTGTCGTAGCCTTTATCCGCCAGCTCTATCTCGCCGGGGTGACCGACCCCAAACGCCTGACCTTCAAGGGTCTGCAGGCACTGTCGCGGGCGTAGCCGGCTGGTTTCGGCGGGCCATCCCTGCGCTCTCGCCAGTGTGACCGCAGCGCAGCGGTGAATATATTGCCGCTCGGCCCGGCTCAAGGTAGATGACGTCCTCAGCTAAGTCTCTGGGGAACGGGGATATGCTGAAACAGCTTTTTGCACCGCAACTTGTCATCCTTTATGTGCTTGCGGCCTCGACGATTTACGTTCACTTCCGCGGCAAGCAGCGATTGCGCTTTGCGCGCCAGCTCGGCGATCACTCGACCTATCTCGCGCCCTACAATGTGCTGATGTATGCGGGCTCGGCGGTGCCGAACAAGCCGGTGATCCCGGTCGAGCAATTTCCGGAGTTGAAGCCGCTCAGTGCGAACTGGGAGACGATCCGTGACGAGGCGGTGCGCCTGTTCGACGAAGGCTTCATCCGCGCGGCTGCGAAGAACAACGACTGGGGCTTCTACTCGTTCTTCAAGAGCGGCTGGAAGCGGTTTTACCTGAAATGGTATGACGACTTCCTGCCTTCGGCGCGCACGCTGTGCCCGAAGACGGTGGAGCTGCTCAACGCGATCCCGAGCGTGCACGGCGCGATGTTCGCGATGCTGCCGCCGGGCGGCAAACTCGGTGCCCATCGAGATCCGTTCGCGGGCTCGCTGCGCTACCACCTCGGGCTCGTCACGCCGAACTCGAGCAAGTGCCGCATCCTGGTCGACGGCGTCGAATGCGTCTGGCGTGACGGCGAGGCCTTCATGTTCGACGAGACCTTCATCCACAGCGCCGAGAATGCGACCGACGTCAACCGCATCATCCTGTTCTGCGACGTTGAGCGCCCGATGAAATTCGGCTTCATGACCGCGATCAACCGCTGGGTCAGCCATCACATCGTCAAGGCGTCGGCGACCCAGAACGTCGACGGCGAGAATGTCGGCGTGCTCAACAAGGTGTTCGGCAAGCTCTACGAGATCCACCTCGCCAGCCGCAAGGTCAAGGCATGGAATCGCAACGTCTATTATGCGCTGAAATACTCGCTGACCGCGCTGATCCTCGGCCTGATCGTGTTGTCCGCGCTGCGCTAAGTACGAATGCGTAGGGTGGATCAGCGAAGCGTAATCCACCATTCGGCATATCGGCGATTGACGATTCCCGTGTGGCACGATGCGTTGGCGGATTACGCTGCGCTAACCCGCCCTGCGATTTCTGCGGTGATCCCGCGCGTGTCTAGTGATGGTGTTTGTGCCCTGCGGAGCTATCAGGGCGCTGGTAGCCTCGCAGTTCTGCGTATCTTTGCATTTGGCTCTGATTGAGCAAGGCCGCGGTCGACAGGTAAGTCCATATCTTGCTGGAAGGTCTGTCCCATGGCAACAAGGCTTGCCGTGATCACGTAGCCGAAGATGGAGCAGGTGATGGCCCGCTTGCCGACCGCCGACAGCGAGACGAAGCAGTTCTTCCTGGCCTGGCTGGAAACCTTCGCGGGCTACGTCCGCGAGGTCGACTACGCCTCGGCGCGGCCGCTCTTCCATCCGGACGTGCTTGCCTTCGGCACGCATAACGACGTCATCCCCGGCCTCGATCAGTGGGTCTCGACGCAATGGGACAATGTCTGGCCGAAGACGACGGACTTCCGTTTTGTGCTCGATCAGACCTCGGTCCTGGCATCCCGCGACGGCACGATGGCCACGGTGATCGCGCCGTGGACGAGCACGGGCTATCATTCCGACGGCGGCGCCTTTCCGCGCCCGGGCCGTGCGACCATGATCTTTGCGAAGAATGCCGATGGCTGGCTGTGCGTGCATTCGCACATGTCGCTCAATCGCGGTGTGCCGCAGGTGAGCCACGCCAATCGGCCGGTGAAGGCCTGGTAGATCCACCCCGTCCGCCCGAAATGCAAAAGGCCCCGGACACGTCCGGGGCCTTTCGATTTCCGGATGTCGTGCGGCCTATTCAGGCTGGCCGATGCTCACCTTCAGCGTGCCGACGCCGTCGACGCCGCATTCGAGCTTGTCGCCGGGCTGGAGCTGGGAGACGCCGGCGGGGGTGCCCGTCATGATGATGTCGCCGGCGGCGAGCTTCACCTGCTGGGAGAGCTGCCAGATGATCTCGGGCACGTTCCAGATCAGCTCGGTCAGGTCGCCCTTCTGGGCTTCCTTGCCGTTGACCGTGAGCCAGATCTTGCCCTTGGCGGGATGGCCGATCTTGGAGGCCGGCTGAATCGCGGAGGACGGCGCGGAGCCGTCGAACGACTTGCCGATCTCCCAGGGACGCTCCTTCTTGCGCGAGGCGATCTGGAGGTCGCGGCGGGTGAGATCGATGCCGACGGCATAGCCATAGACGTGCTCCAGCGCCTTGTCGGCGGGAATGTTCAGGCCGCCGCTCTTCATCGCGACGATCAGCTCGACCTCGTGATGCAAATCCTTGGTCAGCGGCGGATAGGGAATGGTGGCGCCATCAGGCACCAGCATGTCGGCGTGCTTGGCGAAGAAGAACGGCGGGGCGCGCTCGTCATTGCCCATCTCGCGGATGTGCTCGAGATAGTTGCGGCCGACGCACCAGATGCGGCGCACCGGATAGCGGCCGCTTTCGCCGACGACGGGAAGCGAAGCCTGGGGCGGAAGCGGGATGACGTAGGAGGCGGCGTTCATGCGGGTCTCGCTGCTCTTGAGGTGAAGTGGAACTCTATGCGGTTGCGCTGATCGGCGCCAGAGCGCCGGCATCGTAGTGTTGCAGGCGGAAGAACGAGGCATAGCGGCCGCCGCGGCGGAGCAGCTCGTCATGCCGGCCCTGCTCGACGATCTCGCCGCCCTCGATCACCAGGATCGCGTCGGCATGCATGATGGTGTGCAGGCGATGCGCGATCACGATGGTGGTGCGGTTCTGGCAGAGATGCTCGATCGCCTCCTGCACCTGCCGCTCGGATTCGGAATCGAGCGCGGCGGTGGCTTCGTCCAACAGGATGATCGGTGCATTCTTGATCAGCGCGCGCGCCACGGCGATGCGCTGGCGCTGGCCGCCTGAAAGCTGCGTGCCGTGCTCGCCGACCGGCGTGTCGTAGCCGAGCGGAAAGCCCATGATGAAATCATGCGCGCAAGCCGCTTTCGCCGCCTCGGTGATCTCGTCCTCGCTCGCGCCTGGCCGGCCGAAAGCGATGTTGTTGCGGATGGTGTCGCGGAACAGATAGACGTCCTGCCCGACATAGGCGGTCTGCGCCCGCAGCGACTTGCGAGAGACTGCGCCGATCGACTGGCCGTCGATCACGATGTCGCCTTGCGTCACTTCATAGAAGCGGAGCAGCAGCGCCAGCACGGTCGACTTGCCGCCGCCGGAGGGGCCGACCAGCGCGGTGACCTTGCCGGGCTCGGCGGTAAAGCTCATCCGGTTGAGCACAGTCTCATTGGCGCGATAGGAGAAGCTGACGTCGCGCAGCTCGATCCGGGCGTCGGAGAGCTTCAGCGCCGGCTTGTCGTCGTCGGAGTGCTCGCTCGCCGGGCTGTCGACCACTTCGAGCAGCATGCGCGCGCCGACGAGCTGGCTGTTCAAATCGATGTTGAGCCGCGCCAGCCGCTTGGCCGGCTCGGTCGCCATCAGGAACGCGGTCATGAAGGAGAAGAACGCGCCCGGCGTGGCGTTGAGCGCGACCACGCTGTAGCCGCCATAGAGCAGGCAGCCGGCGACCGCGAAGCCGCCGAGCATCTCCATCAGCGGGTTGGAGCGGTTGGCGACGCGCGCCATCTTGTTGGCGTTGCGCTCGACGATGGCGATGTTCTCGTCGATGCGGCTCTGCATGGTGTCTTCGAGCGTGAAAGCCTTCACCGTGCGGATGCCTTGCAGCGATTCCTGCATGGTCTCCATGATGTCGGCCGTGCCGGTGAACTGGTTGTAGGCGAGGCCCTTGATACGCTTGACCAGCTTGCGCAGCACCAGCATCGCCGGCGGCACCACGACGAGGCCGATGAACGACATCACCGGGTCCTGCCACACCATCACGCCGATCATGGCGAGCAGCATCAACAGGTCGCGCCCGACAGCGTTGACCAGCATGTTGAGGACGTCGGTGATCGACTTGGCGCCGGCCGTCAGCCGGGCCAAGAATTCAGACGAATGCCGCTCGGAGAAGAAGCCGACGCTTTCGCGCATCAGTTTCGCGAACAGCTGGCGCTGGTTGGTGGCGAGGATGGCGTTGCTGATCTTGGTCAGGATCACCATGTGGCCGTAGGTCGCCACGCCCTTGATGAAGAGCAGGATCACCGTGATCCCGGAAAACATCGCGATGCCCGGGATGTTCTTGTCGACATAGGCCTGGTTGATGACCTGGCCGAGCACATAGGTCGCGCCTGCCGTTGCGCCCGCGGCGACCGCCATCAGCGCGAAGGCTACGAGGTAGCGCCGCCAATAGACGACCCCCTGTTCCGTGACCAGGCGGCGAATCAGGACCGCTGCCGCATAGGGATCGTCGGTGATTTTCTTTGGAAACTGGGCCATCCGGTGTCCATTGACGGCGCAGGACAAGCCTGCCCGCACGTCAGGGATCGAAGGGCCTCTGTGCCCGCTCAAGCGGGGTTTTTCAAGCCCAATTAAGGGCTTGCGCTCAGATGGAATCTAGGCCGAGGCGGCGTGGCGGAGCTCGCCATGGCGCTCATGGAACAGCTTGTCCTCCCACGCCAAAGCGTGGGCCGCGATGGTCTCGAGGTCCTCGTATTGCGGCTTCCAGTCCAGCAGGCCGCGGATGCGGCTGGTGTCGGCGACCATGGTCATGATGTCGCCGGGGCGCCGCGGGGCGTATTGCACGGCGAAGCTGCGGCCCGACACGCGGCGCACGGCGTCGATGGTCTCCAGCACCGAATAGCCGCGGCCATAGCCGCAATTGAGCGTCGTCGAGGCGCCGCCGTTGCGCAAATAGGCCAGCGCCGAACGATGCGCCTGCGAGAGGTCCGTGACGTGGATGAAGTCGCGGATGCAACTGCCGTCGGGGGTCGGATAGTCGGTGCCGAACACGTCGATCTTGGCGCGCTGGCCGGTCGCGGCCTCGACCGCGATCTTGAGCAGATGCGTGGCGCCGACGGTGGCAAGCCCGATGCGCGCCTGCGGATCGGCGCCGGCGACGTTGAAATAGCGCAGGGTGACGTACTGCATGCCGTAGGCGGCGGCGACGTCGTGCAGCATGATCTCGGTCATCAGCTTCGACGAGCCATAGGGCGACAACGGCCGCGTCGGCGCGTGCTCGGGCACCGGCACCTGGTCCGGATTGCCGTAGACGGCGGCGGTCGAGGAGAAGATGAAGCGGCCGATGCCGCGCTTCACCGCCACGTTGAGCAGGTTGCGCGCGGTCGTGAAATTGTTGCGGTAGTAGCCGAGCGGATCGCGCATCGAATCCGGCACGACCACCGAGCCTGCGAAATGGATGATGCTCTCGATGTTGTGCTGCGCGATCACGCCTTCGAGCAGGTTCTCGTCGCCGGCATCGCCGATGAACAGCGGCACGCCCTCGGGCAGATAGGCGGAGAAACCGGTCGAGAGATCGTCGATCACGACGACGTCCTCGCCGGCTTCCGCCAGCGCGAGGACCGTGTGACTTCCGATATAGCCGGCGCCGCCGGTGACTAGCACAGTCATGATCTCACCCGTCTTCGATCAACGCGCAAAGTTAGCTCTTGCGTGGTGAAGAGGGGGTATCGGCGCGGCTGAACTGGTCACTATGCTTAATGTTGCGTATAGGGACTTTGCGAAACGGAGCATGACGTGGCCAATTCCCCCGGCGATCTCGAAGTGATCGTGCCAAATCTGCACAGGCGCTATTCCGGGGTCACTGCGACCAACCGGATGGTGGCGCCGCGGCTGGCGAAACTGTACCGCGCCGCCTGGTTCGGCTCGCACGCGCCGGCTGGGATTGCGCGGCTGAGCGTTGCCGATTTCCTCAAGCTATGGCGCCGCAAGGCGCCGCTGATCTGGCATGCGCGGCGCAACAACGAGATGATCGCGGGTGTCGCGCTACGCGCGCTCGGCTGGCCGTTGAAACTCGTGTTCACCTCGGCGGCGCAGCGGCACCACAGCTGGATCACGCGCTTGCTGATCCGGCGCATGGACGCGATCATCGCGACGTCAGATCTCTCGGCTTCGTTTCTGAAAGTGCAGGCGACCGTGATCCCGCATGGCGTCGATACCGACATCTATGCGCCGCCGACCGACCGCGCTGTTGCGTTCACGGAGGCCGCGCTGCCCGGCCGTTACGCCATCGGCTGCTTTGGACGCGTGCGCGCGCAGAAGGGCACCGACGTGTTCGTCGACGCGATGTGCCGCCTGTTGCCGCGCTATCCCGATTTCACCGCCGTGATCGTTGGTCAGGTCACGGCCGAGCAGATGGCCTTTGCGAACGAGCTGAAAAAGCAGATCGAAGCGGCCGGCCTGCAATCGCGCATCGTCATCACCGGCGAGCTGCCGATCGAAGCGGTGCAGCGCTGGTACCAGCGGCTGACGATCTACGCCTTCACCTCGCGCAACGAGGGTTTTGGACTGACGCTGATCGAGGCGATGGCGGCCGGCAGCGCGCTCGTCGCCGCACGCGCCGGCGCGGCCGAGCTGGTGGTCGAGGATGGCGTGAGCGGCGTGCTGGTCCCGACCGGCGATGCCGATGCGCTGGCTGCGGCAGTGGAGCCGCTGATGCGCGATGTGGATGCCGCGACGACGATGGGCGAGAGGGGCCGAGCGCGGGTGCTCGCAAAGTTCAGCCTCGATGCGGAAGCGGCGCGGATCGGCGAGGTCTATCGGCCGCTGCTCTGAGCCACGCCGCGAGGGCCGAAAGCAAAAAACGCGAAAACAACCCCATGCACAGTAGCCGGGATGAGCGGAATCAATGGCTTGGCGATGGGTTCGTCCGGTTGCCGATTTAGCGGAAGTCGACTTTGTTCCCGTATGGGAATTTTCGATTAATCCCATTTCGGGAACATGCTATGGCAATGAACGTTATCGCAAGAAGGGCACTGAAGGTCTTCTGGGAGCGATACCCCAAGGCGCGGACCCCGTGGGGACTTGGTATGAGATCGTGTCCAAAGGCGATTGGAGCGGTCCGGCTGACTTGAAGAAGGCGTTCGGAAACAACGTGGACTTCGTTGGCGATAACAGAGCGATCTTCGACATCGGCGGCAACAAGTATCGCCTTGTGGTTCATTTCTCCTACACATTCAAAACTGCTCTCATCGAGTTCGTCGGCACGCACAAAGAATATGACGGAATAGACGCGGAGACCGTGTGATGATGGACGTAAGGCCTCTTCGCAATGAACAGGATTACGATTGGGCTATCGGCGAAGTATCTCGTTATTTCCAGGCCGAGCCGGCGCCTGGTACGCCCGATGGTGATCGCTTCGAAGTTTTGTCTTCACTCATCAAGGAATACGAAGACAATCACTTCGCGACCTCGCGCGGCGATCCAGTCGATGTTCTCCATTTCGCGATCGAGTCCATGGGACGGTCGCAGTCAGAGTTGGCGGGTCTGATTGGTCGCAACAGAGCGTCCGAGATCTTGAATCGTGTCCGTCCGCTGACGCTGGACATGATCCGCATCATCAGCAAGAAATGGAGCATTCCAATTGATGCTCTCACAGCTCCCTACGAACTGACGCGCGCGCATGCTTGATCTCATGCCCGGCTTCCGCGGGCGCCACGCTCAATTCTAAGCCGGCTTTCCAGCTTCCCCCAGCACCCGCTGTGCGATCGCCACCACCTCACTCGCTGCGATATCGCGCATGCAGCGGTGGTCGTTCACCTTGCATACCGTGCTTTGGCAGGGCTGGCAGGGCAGCACTTCCTTGTCCTGGACCACGGTCGCGGCGAGGCCGTTGAGGGGGGCCCAGAGATAGGGGCTGGTCGGGCCAAAGATGCCCATGGTGGGCGTGCCCAGGGCAGCTGCGATGTGCATCAGGCCGGAATCGTTGGAGATGGCGACGCCGGCCGCCGCCATGGCCAGCACGCCGTTGCGCAGATCGTTGCCGGTGAGGTCCCGCACGCCTGAGCCGCCGGCCGCGACGATCTCCTGGGCCAGCCCCTTTTCCGCGGGGCCGCCGACCACCCAGACCTCGAGGCCGCGCTCGACCAGCAGCCGGGCGGCCTCCGGATAATAGGTCCAGCGCTTTGAGACGCCGACCGAGCCGGGGGCCAGCGCCACCGCGGCGCCGGCGCCGATCCCGTTGGCCTGCCGCCAGCGGACGATGTCCTCGGCCGGGACCCGCAATTGCGGCACCGGCCATTCCGCCGGCAGCGGGGCGCCGTCGGGCTGGGCCAGGGCGGCGTTCTTATCGATGAAGCGCGGCAGCTTTTTCTCGCCCCAGCGCCAGCGGTTGAGCAGGCCGAACCGGAACTCGCCGACGAAGCCGACCCGTTCAGGAATGCCGGCGAGGGCGGGGGCGATGGCCGCCTTCCAGGTCCGGGGCAGCACCAGGGCCGTGCCGTAGTTCCGCTCGCGCAGGAGTTTCCCCAGGGCGAGCTGGCGGGCGACGGCGAGGCGTCCGCGCGGCAGGTCCCAGACGATCCCCTCGCGCACGCCGGGCATGTAATCGACCAGCGGGGCGCACACGGAGGTGGTCAGAAGATCGACCGGCCGGTTCGGCCAGCGCTCCTTGAGGACCCGGACAACGGTGTGATTCCGGACGAAATCGCCGATCCACATGTAGGGAATGATCAGAATCGGGCGGGTGTCGCTCCGATCTGCATCTCCGCTAAGTGTCGAATCTTGGTTCATTCGTTAATAGGGCCGAGACGATCTGATTGTGGCGGTTCGGTAGCCGCTCCAGGCCGGCAGGTAAAGCCGGCAGACCACTCAATCCCAAAACCGCTTACACTTTGGCGGCTCATGCGCTACGGCAGGACCGGGCCGCAAAGATCGGGCAGGGATTTCGGAATGTTGCTGGTGACCGGCGGGGCCGGTTTTATCGGGTCGAATGTCGTGGCCGCGCTCAATGACGCGGGCCGCAGCGACGTCGTGGTCTGCGATTTCCTGGGCAACGAGGGCAAGTGGCGGAACCTCGCCAAGCGCCAGCTTGTGGATATTGTCCCGCCGGCCGAGCTGATGGACTGGCTGAAGGGCCGCAAGCTCGAGGCTGTGATCCATCTCGGGGCGATTTCCGCGACCACCGCGACCGACGGCGACCTCGTGTTCGAAACCAATTTCCGCCTGTCGATGCGCCTGCTCGATTGGTGCACGGCGGGCGCGGTGCCGTTCATCTACGCCTCCTCGGCGGCAACCTATGGCGACGGTGAGACGGGATTTGACGACGACGCCTCGCTGCCGGCACTGAAGAAACTGCGGCCGATGAATCTCTACGGCTGGAGCAAGCACATGTTCGATCTCGCGGTCGCCGGGCGCGTAGCGAACGGCGATCCGCTCCCGCCGCAATGGGCGGGCCTGAAATTCTTCAACGTGTTCGGCCCCAACGAGTATCACAAGGGCTCGATGATGAGCGTGCTGGCGCGCCGCTTCGACGACGTCAAGGCAGGCCGCGTGGTGCAGCTGTTCAAGTCGCATCGCGAGGGCATCGCCGACGGCGATCAGCGCCGCGATTTCATCTATGTCGACGACGTCGTGCGCGTCGTGATGTGGCTGCTGGCGACGCCGTCGGTATCCGGCATCTTTAATGTCGGAACCGGCAAGGCGCGCAGCTTCAGGGATCTGATGTTGGCGGCCTATGCGGCGCTCGGCACCAGGCCCAACATCGAATATATCGACATGCCCGAGCAGATCCGCGGGGCCTACCAGTATTTCACCCAGAGCGAGGTCGATCGCCTGCACCGCGCCGGCTATAACGGCGGCTTCACGACGCTCGAGGATGCGGTGAAGGCCTATGTCGGGGATTACCTCGACCGGCCCGACCGCTTCCGCTGAGGCCTTTTGACCATGCCGACGCCCATTCTCGATTTCGACGCCCTCGCGCAGGCCATCTCAGGCCGCACGGTGCTGTGCATCGGCGACATCATGCTGGACGAGTTCGTCTATGGCGAGGTGTCGCGGATCTCGCCGGAAGCGCCGGCGCCCGTCATCGCGGCCCAGCGCAGCGAGATCCATATCGGCGGCGCCGGCAATGTCGCGCGCAATGTCGCCTCGCTGGGCGCGCGCTGCATCTTCGTCGGCCTCGTCGGCGAGGACGATGCCGGTGCACGGCTCAAGGCGGCGCTGGACGGGCACGCCGGCATCGAAAGCGTGCTGGTGTGCGATCCCTCGCGCCCGACCACGCGAAAAGTCCGCTTCGTCTCCGAGCATTTTTCCACGCACATGCTGCGCGCGGACTGGGAGCAGGCGGCGCCTGCTTCCGATGACATCGAGACGAAGCTGATCGAGGCGATCCTGCCGCAAATCGCGCGCGCCGACATCGTGCTGCTCTCGGACTACGCCAAGGGCGTGCTGACGGCGCGCGTCATCCGCCACACCATCGATGCCGCGCGAAAGCTCGGCAAGCCCGTCATCGTCGATCCCAAGAGCCTGAACTGGGCGATCTACCGCGGCGCCACGCTGCTGACGCCCAATCGCAAGGAGTTCTCTGAAGCGACCCGAAGCCGCGCCGAGACGGTGCAGAGCATCGTCGAGGCCAGCGAGGACGTGATGCGGCTCGCCGATTGCGAGGCGATCCTGGTCACCCAGGGCGAGCACGGCATGACGCTGGTGCCGCGCAATGGCGCGGCGGTTCACGTTCCGGCTTTTCCGGTGAAGGTGCGCGACGTCTCCGGCGCCGGTGACACCGTCGCCGCCGCGCTTGCGGTGTCGCTTGCTACAGGCGCGGACTGGGACACGGCGTTGCGCACGGCCAATGCCGCTGCCGCCGTCGCTGTCGGCAAGCAAGGCACCGCCAGCGTGAGCGCGGCCGAGCTGCGCCGAAAGATCCTGCCGCATGCCACTCTGGCGGCCGAGGAGAAAATCGTGCTCGAGCCGGCCGCACTCGATGCGCAGCTCGCCGAATGGAAAACGCAAGGCCAGCGCGTCGGCTTCACCAATGGCTGCTTCGACATCCTGCATCCCGGCCACGTCAAGGTGCTGACCGCGGCGCGCGCCGCCTGCGACCGCCTGATCGTGGGGCTCAACAGCGACGCCTCGGTGCGGCGGCTCAAGGGCGCCGAGCGGCCGGTCCAGGACGAGCGCGCGCGTGCCGAGGTGCTCGCCGCGCTCGAGGCCGTCGATCTCGTCGTCATCTTCGAGGAGGACACGCCGATCGACCTGATCACCCGGATCAAGCCCGGTGTGCTGGTGAAGGGCGGCGATTACACCCGCGAGCAGGTGGTCGGTCACGAGGTCGTCGAGGCCGCGGGCGGCACCGTCGTGCTGGTCGACATCCTGCAGGGCTTCAGCACGACGGCGCTGGTCCATCGCGCCCGGGGAGGGGGCAAGTGACGGCACTGGTACGCGAGACGACCGGCGGGATGTTGCTTCGCCGCCTGCGCAGCCCGGCGGCCTGGCGCGAGACCGTCGACATATTTGCGGTCCTGACCGCGGCTTCGCTGCCGTGGTCGACCTCGCTGGCGGGGATATTCAACGCGCTGATGCTGCTCTGCATGGTGCCGTTTCTCGACGTCCGCGCCTTCCTGCAATCCTTGAAGCGTCCGATCTGCGCGGCCCCGATCGCGCTGGTCCTGCTCGCGCTGGTGGGGACGCTGTGGTCGGACGCGAGCTGGGGCGCCCGCTTCTATGCGGTCAACCCGACCATCAAGCTGCTGGTGCTGCCGGTCCTGCTCTATCATTTCGAGCGCTCGCCGCGCGGACGCTGGATCTTCATCGCCTTCCTAGTGTCCTGCGCCCTGCTATCGGTGATGTCTTGGCTGGTTGCCTTCTACCCGAACCTCGCGCTCAAGACCGATCCGGCCGAGCGCGGCAACTTCGTCAAGAATTACATCGAGCAGAGCCAGGAATTCGCGCTTTGCGCGGTCGCGCTCGCCTATCCGATCGTGATGCTGCTGCTTGAGAAGCGATACTGGTTCGCCGGGCTGCTGACGGCGCTGGCACTGAGCTTCTTCGTCAACATGACGTTCGTCGTGGTGTCGCGCACCGCGCTCGTCACCGTTCCGATCATGTTCGGCGTGTTCGCGCTGCTTCATCTCAAATGGCGCAGCATCGGGCTCATCTCCGCCACATTGCTCGTCGCCGCTATTCTCGCCTGGCAGGCCTCGCCATATTTGCGCCATACCGCCGAGAGGTTTTCCGATGACTACACGCGCTATGTGGAAAAGGGCGAGCCGACCTCGCTCGGCCTGCGCCTCGAATTCTGGCGGAAGTCGCTCGGCTTCTTCGCCGAGGCGCCGATCAAGGGGCACGGCACCGGCTCGACGCGCGGATTGTTCGAACGCGTGGCGACGCCCGCCGGTCAGTACCAGGCGTCCGCCGAGGTGATCGGCAACCCGCATAACCAGACGCTGAACGTTGCCGTGCAATGGGGCGTGATCGGCATCGCCGTTCTCTACGCGATCTGGATATTGCATCTGCGCTTGTTTCGCGGCGACGGCCTTGCCAACTGGATCGGGCTCCTGGTGGTGGTGCAGAACGTCTTCACTTCGCTGTTCAACTCCCATCTGTTCGACTTCCACGAGGGCTGGATGTACGTCATCGGCGTCGGCGTTGCCGGGGGCATGGTGATCCGGGGGCAACAGGCCGAGGCGAAGACGGGGGAAGCCGGTTCCTGAAGGCCGCGCGGCTGGCAAGTCTGGTCCAGATGGGCTATCAGCGCGGTCAGGTTGCATCTAACTGGGTTTTCATCGGTCGGCGGATGACGCGTCTTTCGCATCTCACCTTGCGCAATTTCCTGATCGCGCTCCACGACCTGCTGGCGACCGCGGCGGCGCTTTTTGCCGCCTTCTACCTGCGATTCGAGGGTGGCGACGGCTTCTTCGACCGCCTGCCGCTGCTGTTCCAGATCCTGCCCTACTTCCTCGCCTTCGGCGTGGTCGTGTTCTTCATCTTCAACCTGACCACGACGAAGTGGCGCTTCATCTCGCTGCCTGACGCGCTGAACATCATCCGCGTCGCGACCGTGCTGACGGTCGCCCTGCTCGTGCTCGACTACATCTTCGTCGCCCCCAATGTCCGCGGCGCCTTCTTTCTCGGCAAGGTGACGATCGTCCTCTACTGGTTCCTCGAGATCTCGTTCCTCAGCGCGCTGCGAATAGCCTACCGCTACTTCCGCTATACGCGGGTGCGGCGTCACGCCAGGGGCGAGGAGGCCGCGCCGACGTTGCTGATCGGCCGCGCCGCGGATGCCGAGGTGCTCCTGCGCGGCATCGAGAGCGGGGCGATCAAGCGCATCTGGCCGGTCGGCGTGCTGTCGCCGTCGAGCTCGGATCGGGGCCAGTTTATCCGCAACGTGCCGGTGCTGGGCGGCATCGACGACGTCGAGGACGTCGTCGATGACTTTGCCAAGCGCAACAAGCCGATCGCGCGCCTCGTCATGACGCCCTCGGCATTCGAGCCGGAAGCGCGTCCGGAGTCGATCCTGATGCGGGCGCGCAAGCTGGGTGTGATCGTCAACCGGATGCCCTCGCTCGAGAGTGGCGATACGCCGCGGCTCACGGCCGTCGCGGTCGAGGACCTCCTGCTGCGGCCGAGCGAGACGATCGACTATGCGCGCCTGGAAGCGCTGATCAACGGCAAGGCGGTGATCGTCACTGGCGGCGGCGGCTCGATCGGGTCGGAGATCTGCGAGCGTGTCGTGGCCTTCGGCGCCGCGCGGCTGCTGATCGTGGAAAACTCCGAGCCCGCGCTCTATGCCATCACGGAAGCGCTCGCCGCGCGAGGCGCGGCCGCCGAGATTGAAGGGCGCATCGCCGACATCCGCGACCGCGAGCGCATCATGCGCCTGATGGCCGGGTTCAAGCCGGACATTGTATTCCACGCCGCCGCGCTCAAGCACGTGCCGATCCTCGAACGCGACTGGAGCGAGGGCGTCAAGACCAACATCTTCGGCTCGATCAACGTTGCGGATGGCGCCGTTGCCGCCGGCGCCGAAGCCATGGTGATGATTTCGACCGACAAGGCGATCGAGCCGGTGTCGATGCTCGGCCTGACCAAGCGCTTTGCGGAGATGTACTGCCAGGCGCTGGATCACGACCTCGCAGCCGGGGCGCACGGCGCCAAGCCGCCGATGCGGCTGATCTCGGTCCGGTTCGGCAACGTGCTGGCCTCGAATGGCTCGGTGGTGCCGAAATTCAAGGCTCAGATCGAGGCGGGCGGCCCGGTGACGGTGACGCATCCCGACATGGTCCGCTACTTCATGACCATCCGCGAGGCCTGCGATCTCGTCATCACCGCGGCCACGCATGCGCTCGGAACGCACCGTCCCGACGTCTCGGTCTACGTGCTCAACATGGGCCAGCCGGTGAAGATCGTCGATCTCGCCGAGCGCATGATCCGCCTTTCCGGACTGCAGCCCGGCTACGACATCGAGATCGTGTTCACGGGCATGCGGCCGGGCGAACGTCTGCACGAGATCCTGTTCGCTACCGAGGAGCCGACCCGCGAGATCGGCGTTGCCGGCATCATGGCCGCGCAGCCGAACGAGCCGCCGATGCAGACGTTGCGCAAATGGATCGCGGCGCTGGAGCAGGCGATCGCGCGCGACGATCGCGCCACCATCAGGACCATCCTGAAGGATGCGGTGCCCGAATTCGGGTCGACCGCAGCCTGATGACCATGCAGCCTCGGGGCAAGATCGTCGTCGCGAGCCAGCATTATCCGCCGGATACCAGCACGACGGCGGCCATCATGGCCGAAATCGCCTGCCGTCTCGCCGCCGAGCGCGAGGTCGTCGTGCTCTCGGGCTGGCCGGGCGCATTGCCGGCCTTGCAGACCGGCCCGGACAAGCCGCGCGTCAGGCCGAAGCGGGCTTGAGGACGCTGGCGCGCGACAACGACATGAAGATCTCGGTGATCCGGCCGCCGCTGGTCTATGGCGCGGGTGCCAAGGACAATTTTGCGCTGCTGATGCGCGCGGTCCAGCTCGGGTTGCCGCTGCCCGTTGCCGCGATCCGCAACCAGCGCGCCTTCCTTGCCGTGCAGAACCTGGCGTCGTTCATCCTGCGCCGGCTCGGCCATCCCGATCCCGCCAGCAATTTCGAGATCTTCCTCGTCGCCGACAGGGAGCAGGTCTCGACGCCCGAATTCATCACCCGTCTGGCCGAAGCGTCCGGCAAGAACCTGCGGCTGTTCGGTGTGCCGCCGGGCCTGCTCAGCACGCTGCTCAATGTCATGGGCCGGCAGGATACGCATGACAGCCTGATCGGCTCGCTCGAGCTCAACATCTCGAAGGCGCTCGCGACCGGTTGGCAGCCGCAGGTCTCCCTCGACGAGGGGTTGCGGCTGGCGCTGTCGGCTCAGGATGCCTGAGGGCGGGAAAAGCGCCGCAGCACGAAGGCGACCGCGAACGCGCCTGCGATCACGGAGACGATCGTGACCGTCGTCGAGCCGGCGCGAACGCTGACGATGGCAAGCAATGCCAGCACGAGATTGAGTGCGAACACCTCGCCGATCACCTGCTTGACCGTGAAGCCATTGTCGGTGGCGCGCTGATAGAAGTGCGTGCGGTGTGCCGACCAGAATGGTTCGCGCCGCGCGATGCGCCGAAACAGCGTGATGGTGGAATCCGCAAGATAATAGGCCGGCAGCAGCAGCGCCGCGGCGGGCTGTCCGTGCCAGGCGAGCTCCAGCAGGCACCAGCCGAGCAAGAGGCCGATCGGCAGGCTGCCGACATCGCCCAGGAAGACCTTTGCGGCGGGACGGTTGAACGGCGCAAAGCCGAGCATGGCTCCGCACAGCGCGGTGGCGAGCAGCGCCGCGGACGGCGAGAGGTCGCCATACCATCCGAGCAATCCCAGCGCGGCCGTGACAGGCACCACCTCCGCCACGGTCATCAGGTCGAGCCCGTCCATGAAATTGACGAGGTTCACGAACCAGATGCCGGCGAGCAGGATGAGGCCGCGCTCGAGCGCGAGCGGCAGCGCCGGCACGATGCGCGCGGTCTCCGGTGTCGTGAAGACGACGGCGGCCACGGCTCCCGCCTGCAGCACGAGGCGGAGCAGCACGGGCAGGGGCCTGATGTCGTCGACGAGCCCGACCATCGCGATCACGACGGCGGAGCCGATCAGAGGCAAGGGAATCGCGCCGTAGGTCCAGGCGGCCCAGGAGGCAGCCACCAGCAGCGTGGCCGCGACAACCGCGATGCCCGCACCCTGCGGGGTTGGTATCTTGTGCGACGAGCGTGCATTCGGACGCGCCAGTGCATAACGCTGCAGCAGCGGCATGCTCTGCCAGGTGACGCAGGCCGAGATCAGTGCAGCCAGCACGGCCGGCGCAAGCGCGAACAGCACCAGCCCGGCCGCAAGGTCCGGACCCGCGACGAGGGTCGTCACTCCGGTACTCCGATCGGCTTCGACCCCTGCGCCGCTTTCTCCGCGCTGAGGATCCAGACCAGGCCGCCGAACGCACCGACGATGAAGGACACGGCGCCGAACAGCAGCGAGACGTTGACGCCCTCGTTGGCGGCAAGTCCGGCGAAGCCGAACGCCAGGCCCATCGTGGCTTCACGCACGCCCCAGCCGGCAATCGAGATCGGCATCATCGTGATCAGCATCACGGGCGGGACCAGCAGAAACACGTCGCTGAAGCGAACCGGGGCCGCAATCGACTGCACGACGCACCAGGCGATGACGACGGCGAGCACGTGAACGAGCACCGACAGGATTGCGATGATCGGTCCGCGGCTGCGGCTGAAGATCACGCGGTTCGCGATCACGGCACAGGCGTGAATGTGATGCGTGGCCCACCAGGTCTTCAGCCAGCGCCATTTCAGAGCGCCGAAAACCAGGAAGCCGAGGCCGCCGGCGAGCGCCAGGAAATCGATGAGCAGCAGCGCCGAGCGCCCGTGCGGATCGGTGATGAGGGTGTAGCTCCAGGGCAGGCTCGCGACGATGAGAATCGCGAGCGCGATCAAGCCGATCGCGCGGTCGACGAAGATCGAATAGGTTGCCGCACGCCAGCCGGCGCCGGCGCGCGCCACCAGCCAGAGCCGGACCGCGTCGCCGCCGATCGCCGATGGCAGGGTCTGGTTGAAGAAGGAGCCGATCACGTTGTAGCGCATGGCGCGGCCGAGCTCGAGCGGCGCGCCGCAGACGGCGCTGATCTCGCGCCAGCGCAGCACGCCGACGAAGATCTGCAGGAAGGTGACCGCGATCGCGGCGCCGATCCAGAACAGGCTGGTCACGGTGAAGCGCGAAAACAATTCGGACAGATCGACCTTGCGCAGCGCCAGATAGAGCAGCGCCGCGGAAATCACGATTTTGGCCGTCGACAGCAGGATTCGGCGCATCTCGCCCGCATGAACAGGGTTTGCGAAGATTTGAGGCAACCCGACGCGAGCGCCGAATTCGGCCGCTTTGGTATGGTTTTGGCGCCAATCTTGCAATAGCCCTCGTGAGGCTCTCGTGAGCCCTCGTGGGGGGGCATTATGGAGCGCATACAGCGGGCCTATTGCGATCACCTTGAGGTGACGGCTAAACAGGATCGGGCTAGGGATCCCCAGGGAACAGGATGACGGATCAGGCGATTTTGGTCACCGGGGCCGCAGGCTTCATCGGCTTTCACGTCGCCCGGCACCTCCTGGGCGAAGGCCGCACCGTCGTCGGGCTCGACAACCTCAACAGCTATTACGATCCGGCACTGAAGCGGGCGCGCCTGGCACTGTTGCAGAGCGAGCCCCGCTTCTCCTTCGTCGAGGCCGATCTTGCCGACCGCGAGACGATGGCGGCGCTGTTTGCGCAACATCGTTTTACGGAGGTCGTGCATATGGCGGCGCAGGCCGGCGTGCGCTACTCGATCGAGCAGCCGCACGCTTATGCCGATTCCAATCTGTTGGGCTTTCTCAACGTGCTCGAAGGCTGCCGCAACAGCGGCTGTCGTCATCTCGTTTACGCCTCGTCATCCTCCGTTTATGGCGCCAACACAAAATTGCCATTTGCGGTTGCGGACCGGACCGACCATCCCGTGAGCTTCTACGCTGCGACCAAGAAGGCGAACGAGGTGATGGCGCAGTCCTACAGCCATCTCTATCGCTTGCCGGTCACGGGCCTGCGCTTCTTTACCATTTACGGGCCATGGGGACGGCCCGACATGGCCATGTTTCTGTTCGTAAACGCCATCATGGCGGGCAAGCCGATCCGGCTGTTTAACCATGGCCGAATGCGTCGCGACTTCACCTATGTTGATGATGTCACACGTGTAGTATCCAAGCTGCTCGATCTTGTGCCTGCGGACGATCCGGCTGCCGCAAATGCGCCGTTTAAGCTCTACAATGTCGGCAATCACCATCCGGAGGAACTGATGCACGTCGTCGGTCTTCTGGAGCGGGAGCTGGGCCGGACGGCGATCAAAGAATTGCTGCCGATGCAGCCGGGAGATGTGCTGGAAACGTTCGCGGATGTCGAGGATCTGATGCGCGACACCGGCTTTGCACCGTCAACGCCGATCGAGCATGGGGTCCATAATTTTGTCACCTGGTATCGGGACTACTTCAAGGTTTGAGATGACGATGGACAAACGCATTATCCCCCTGATCATGTGCGGCGGTGCCGGCACGCGGCTGTGGCCGGCTTCGCGCGAGGTGCGGCCAAAACAGTTCCTGCCGCTGTTCGGCACGCGCTCGACTTTCCAGGACACGCTGCTGCGCGTCTCCGATCCTTCCCTGTTCGACCGGCCGATCGTCATCACCAATGCGTCCTATCGCTTCATGGTGCTGGAGCAGCTCGCCGAGATCGGCATCGAGGCCGACGTGATCCTCGAGCCGATGCGGCGCGATTCAGGACCTGCGATCGCGGCCGGCGCCGTGTTCGCGCAGAACCGCGCCAGTGAAGCCATCGTGCTCGCGCTCGCCGCCGACCACGTCGTGCAGGACAATGCCGCTTTCGTTGCCGCATGCCGCGAGGGCCGTAACGCCGCGAGCACCGGCCGTATCGTCACCTTCGGCGTCAAGCCGGAGCGGCCCGCGACCGAATACGGCTATATCAACCCGGGCGAGGTGATCTCCGGCGAGGTGCATGCGGTCGCGCGCTTCGTCGAGAAGCCGGACGCGGTGAAGGCCTCCGACTACGTCAATTCGGGCTATCTCTGGAACAGCGGCAACTTCATGTTCCCGGCCAGCGTGCTGCTCGATGAGTATCGCAGGGTCGATGCAGGAAGCGTCGAAACCGTCACCAACGCGGTCAACAATGCCGGGCGCGATCTCGGCTTCGTCACGCTGGAGCCCGAGGCGTTCGGCGCGGCCAAGGCGATCTCGATCGACTATGCCGTGATGGAGAAGACCTCGCGCGCCGCGGTCGTGCCGGTGTCGTGCGGCTGGTCCGATGTCGGCTCCTGGCACGCGGTGTGGGAGCTCTCCGACAAGGATGCGCAGGGCAATGCCTCGCACGGCGCCGCGGTGTTCGAAGACTCCCGCAACTGCAACGTCACCACCGACCAGGCGCTGGTCGCGCTCGAGGGCGTCGACGATCTCGTCGTGGTCGCGACCGCGGATGCGGTGCTGGTCTCGCGCCAGAAGGATGCCAATGGCCTGAAGCGTCTCGTCACCAAGTTGAAGGCGGTCGCGCCGAAGGTCACCGAGGAGCATCTCAAGGTGCATCGGCCCTGGGGCAGCTATCAGTCCGTCGACAATGGTGAGCGCCACCAGGTCAAGCGCATCGTGGTGAAGCCGGGCGGGCGGCTGTCGCTGCAGAAGCACCATCATCGCGCAGAGCACTGGATCGTGGTCCGCGGCGCCGCCCGCGTCACCGTCAACGAGGCCGTGAAGACCGTGCACGAGAACGAGTCGATCTACATCCCGATGGGCGCCGTGCATCGGATGGAGAACCCCGGTAAAATCATGCTGGAACTGATCGAGGTCCAGACTGGAAGCTATCTCGGGGAAGACGACATCATCCGGATTGAAGACGACTATCAAAGGTCGTAACCAGCAAACTCCGAATCACGTGACCCGGGCCAAAGACGCGATATTTTTCGGCTTAAGGCCCGGGGAACGTGTAACTTTTTGAATCAAATCGTGTCCGGGCCGCCAAGGCGGCATTCGCCACAAATGTGGCGTCCGTGCTAGAAGCGCGCCGGGGATTTGCGTTGAATCGGGGTTTACTCAGATGAGTTCCAAAGGGTCTGCACCGGCAAAGGCCGGCTTGCGCGTCGGCGTCATTGGCGCTGGCGTGATGGGGAGCAACCACGCGCGCGTGCTTGCGGGTCTTCCCGGCGTCAGCCTCGTCGGCGTCGTCGATCCTTCGCCGGCACATCGCACACGCGCGACGGAACTTGCCAGTTGCGCAAGCTTCGAGACGCTCGACCAGCTCTTCGCCGAAGGCGTCGACGCCGTCACCATCGCAGCTCCCACCCATCTGCATCACGAGGTCGCGCTCGCCTGCATCGCCAGGAACATTCATGTTCTGGTCGAGAAGCCGATCGCATCCACGGTGGAGGAGGGCCGCGAGATCGTCGCTGCCGCGCAAAAGGCCGGCGTCACGCTGATGGTCGGCCATGTCGAGCGCTTCAATCCGGCGGTCGCCGCCGTCAAGCAGGCGATCGCGGGCGAAGACATTCTTTCCATCGCGATCACGCGCGTCGGCCCGTTCCCGCCGCGCATGTCCAATGTCGGTGTCGTCATCGACCTCGCCGTGCACGACATCGACCTGATCCGCTGGTTCACCGAATCCGACATCGTCGAGGTGCAGCCGCAATTGTCGAGCGCGGTCGCCGAGCGCGAGGACATCGCGCTGCTGCAGTTCCGCACCGAGAGCGGCGTGCTCGCCCACATCAACACCAACTGGCTGACGCCGTTCAAGGCGCGCAGCGTCACGGTCGCGACGCGCGGCAAATACGTGATGGGCGATCTGCTCACGCGCCAGGTCACCGAGTGCTTCGGCTTCAAGCCGGACGGCAGCTACTCGATGCGGCATCTGCCGGTCGGACATGACGAGCCGCTCCGTGCCGAGCTGATCGCGTTCCTCAAGGCGGTGCGCAACGGCGAGACGCCGGCGGTCACCGGCGACGAAGGCGTCGCCAGCCTCGAGATCGCGACGCAGTGCCTGGAGACGCCGTCGCGGCCCGCGGCCAAATCGCCCGCCCTCAAGGGCCCGCGCCGCGTCGCCGGCTGAACCCCTTCATCCATGTCGACCATTCAAGAAGGCGCCAAGAGCCAGGTCATGAACCAGCATCTGCGTTCCGAACCCATTCCCTTCATCGACGTCGCCTCGCAGCGCCGCCGGCTCGGCGCTTCGCTGGATGCCGCGGTCAAGCGCGTTCTCGACCACTGCCAGTTCGTCAATGGCCCTGAAGTCGCCGAGCTCGAGAAGCAGCTCGCGACTTATAGCGGTGCCAAGCACGTGATCGGCTGCGCCAGCGGCACCGACGCACTTCTCATGGTGCTGATGGCAAAGAACGTCGGTCCCGGCGATGCCGTGCTGTGTCCGTCCTTCACCTTCATCGCGACCGCGTCGCCGGCGGCCCGGATGGGCGCGACCCCTGTCTACGTCGATGTCGACGAGACGACCTTCAACATGAGCCCGGAGTCGCTCAAGCGCGGCATCGCAACCGCCCGCAAGGCCGGCCTGAAGCCGGTTGCGGTCATTCCGGTCGATCTGTTCGGCCAGCCCGCCGACCACGATGCCATCGCCGAGATCGCCAGGGCCGAAGGCCTGTTCGTGATCGACGACGCCGCGCAAGGGTTCGGTGCGAGCTACAGGGGCCGCAAGCTCGGCACCTTCGGGCTCGCCACCACGACCAGCTTCTTCCCCGCAAAGCCGCTCGGCTGCTTCGGCGACGGCGGCGCGATCTTCACCGATGACGACGATCTCGCGGCCACCTTGCGCAGCATCCGCGTGCACGGGCAGGGCGTCGACAAATACGACAACGTCCGCCTCGGCCTGACCGGCCGGCTCGACACCATGCAGGCCGCGATCCTGATCGAGAAGCTGAAGATCTTCGACGACGAGATCGCCGCCCGCAACAAGGTCGCCGAGCGCTACGCGCGGGGCCTGAGCAACGTCGTCACCGTGCCGCGCCTGGCACCCGGCAACACCTCGGTCTGGGCGCAGTACACGATCCGTCTCCCTGAGGGCACCGACCGCGACGGCTTCGCTGCCGCGCTGAAAGCCCAGGGCGTGCCGACCGCGATCTATTACGGCAAGTCGATGCATCAGCAGACCGCCTACAAGCAATATCCGGTCGCCGAGGGCGGCCTGCCCGGTTGCGAGAGCCTGTCGCAGGACGTCATCAGCCTGCCGATGCACGCCTATCTGACCGAAGCCGATCAGGAGCGAATCATCGCCGCCGTCCGCGGCGCGATTGCGGGCTGATCGCTTACCCTCTCCCCCTGTGGGAGAGGGTGGCTCGCCGCATAGCGGCGAGACGGGTGAGGGGTCTCTCTCCACACGGTATGCGCTGAGAGATACCCCTCACCCGATTGAGTTTGCATCTACCAGCGTCGCTGCCCTCGAGGGCACGGCAATGCGCATCGCAGGCCGAGCGCCCGTCTTTTTTGATCACGTCAAACTTCAAAGCCTTATCGTTAGGCTGATTAGTCTCTAAAACAGACGCATGCTCGGACGCATCTTCACGGTCGGTGGTTACACGCTGCTCTCGCGGCTGACGGGGTTTGCCCGCGACATCATGCTCGCGGCGATCCTCGGCGCCGGCCCCGTGGCCGACGCCTTTTTCGTCGCCCTCCGGCTGCCCAATCATTTTCGCGCGATCTTCGCCGAGGGCGCCTTCAACGCCGCCTGGGTGCCGGCCTATGCGCATGTCCATGGCGAAAAGGGCGCGGCGGCGGCGCGCCTGTTCGCCGACCGCATCTTCACGCTGCTGCTGGCCTCGCAGGTGGCGCTGTTGATCGTCGCCTGGCTGTTCATGCCGCAGGCCATGAGTATCCTCGCGCCGGGCTTCGGTGAGGATGCCGAGCAGCGCAAGCTCGCGATCGAGCTGACCCGGATCACCTTTCCCTATCTCCTGCTGATCACGCTGGTGACCCTCTATGGCGGCATGCTCAACGTGATGCAGCGCTTTGCCAGCGCCGCGGCCGCCTCGATCTTCCTGAACGTTTCGATGATGATGACGCTGGCGGTCGCCGTCTGGTTTCCGAGCGCGGGCCACGCCGCGGCCTGGGGCGTCCTGATCTCCGGTTTCCTGCAATATTTCCTGCTCGCCGGCGATCTCGCCCGCCATGGCGGTCTGCCGCGGTTTGCGCCGCTCAAGCTCGACGAAGACGTCCGCGGCTTCTTCAAGGCACTCGGCCCCGCGACGCTGGGCTCGATGGGCACGCAGGTGGCGCTGTTCGCCGACACCATCATCGCGACCTTCCTGCCGGCCGGCGCGCTGTCGGCGCTCTATTACGCCGACCGGCTCAACCAACTCCCCATTGGCGTGATCGGCATCGCCATCGGCACCGTGCTGCTGCCGGAGATGTCGCGGCGGATCACCGCCAACGACCATGACGGTGCGATGAAGGCGCAACGCCGCGCTTTCGATTTCACGCTGCTGTTCTCGATCCCGTTCGTGGCCGCGTTCCTCACCGTGCCCGACGAGATCATGCGCGCGCTATTCGCGCGCGGCGCGTTCTCCAAGGCCGACGCGGTCGCCGCCGGCGGCACGCTCGCAGCCTACGCCATCGGCCTGATCCCGTTCGTGCTGATCCGCAGCGCGGTTGCGACCTTCTATGCGCGCAAGGATACGGCGACGCCGGTGCGGGCGTCGCTGACCGGCATCGCCGTCAACGTCGCGCTGAAGTTTGCCTTGATGGGGACGCTCGCGCAGATCGGACTTGCGCTCGCGACCGCCATCGGCGTCTGGACCAATCTGCTGCTGGTGCTGTTCTTCGCCGTGCGGCGCGGCTTTCTCGTGCTCGACCGCGCCTGGCTGATGTCGCTGGCCAAATTCCTGCTGACAGGGATCATTCTCGCCGCCGCCTTCTGGCTGATCGCGCACTTCAGCGCTTCAGCTCTCGCCTCGATGCGCTTCCACGACGAGTTGACACTGGTCCTACTGGCCGTCGGTGGCACGATCGTCTACGCGCTTGCGATCCTCATCCTGTTCGGCCGCAGCTGGCTGGTCTCGCTGGTGCGCGGCTAGGCGTGTGCCGAAAGCCAACACGCCTAGCCCGCCGTCACCGCGCCGAAGAATCGCTTTGAACGCGGCCAACGCCGTGAGCGGATGGACCGTTTGTTGGGCCTCGGATGCACCAGGGGTCTACAGTGCGTCATGCCTCGCGGGGCGGCCTTCATGCGGTTCGCCAATCGTGATACGATATTCAGGTACCGTCCTCAGGTAGCAACGCGATGAGGCAGTGACCATGTCATTTCGCTCTCCCTGGTCCACATCTCGGATCGACCAGTTCGCCACCAGCAATGCCGACCTGCTGATCCTGATCGGCCGCATCCTGCTTGCATGGGTGTTTGTTGGAAGCGTGTATGGAGCACTTTCCAACTTCAGTGGCTCAGTGGGCTATTTTCGGTCGCTCAACCTTCCAGTGCCGCAGCTGTTCACGACGACCACCGTCATCCTGGAAATACTGATATCGGTTGGTTTGATACTCGGCATTGGTACGCGCTACTGCGCAATTTTGATCTTTCTGTTTGTATTGTCGGCGACTGCAATCGCACATCGTTACTGGGAATATCCCGCCGGTCCGCAACAGATCGGGCAGTACAATAATTTCCTGAAGAACATCTCGATATCAGGAGGCGCTCTGTTGATCCTGGTCACCGGAGGAGGCCGGTTCTCCCTCGATCGGAGGCTGGCAGGCTAAGCAGCGTTGTTCGTTTCAGCCGTTTCCTCAGCCTGATAGCCAATAACTTGCTTCGAGTGAGCATCGTCGGCCCCAGTAGGGTTGCGAGAGGTTGCAGCCGCACGATGTGCCGCTTGGTCCGTTCGTCTTGACGCCATCAACGCGAGGCGCAGCTGTGCCAGCTCGGCAGCTGCCAAGCCGTGCCTTTGCGGCCGTTACTACGTCACTTCGCCTTGTGCCTGAAAGCAACTTCGAGCAGATGGCTGACGAGATTTGAGAGCGGCTTCAGGCGCTCGCTTATTATCCTGAAGGAAAGCATCAGCCACGTCGCGAGCGCGGCACACCACAACAGGATTTCCAATGTTTCGGGCATGAGGACACCCATCAAAGCAATTACTGGAAATCCAAGCAGTGTTGCCGATCTGAACCCACCCGACAAGTCCTCTTAAAAGTGGCAAGATGCTGAAACACTCGGAAGAACCGTTAGCTCGCCATGACATCGCCTAAGCACGGCGTCTGAGTGTACGCCGGAAAGCTGGACCATTCTGCTGCTGGTGCTCTTCTTTGCCGCGCGGCGCGGCTTTCTCGTGCTTGACCGTGCCTAGCTGATGTCGCTCGCCAAATTACTGCTGACCGGGATCATCCTCGCCGCATCGTTCTGGCTAATTGCGGTTCAGCTTTCGCCTCGATGCATTTCCATGACGAGTTGACACTCGTCCTGCTCGCCGTTGGCGGCACGATTGTCCATGCTCTCGCGATCTCATCCTGTTGGCCGCAGCTGGCTTGTCTCGCTCGAGCGCGGCTAGGCAAGCAGGTGCTCGCCCCCAGGGTGCAACGGACATCGGCACATCTCTTGATTTTGCGCGATCGGCGTGCTATACGCGCTGCATGATTAAATGCTCGCGCACCGTCAACCGCAACCACATGACCCGCTTCGGCTGGGCCGTGGAAGGAGTCGTGCGCTAGCAATTCGACGACGACATCTTTTCCACCAGGCCCCGCCGGCATCGGACGGGGCCTTTTGTTTGGCCACGCTCCCTGCCGGCTCAACAGCAGGAGCATCCGATGCCACCACAACAGACCAACATCACAGCCGCGACGGAGGTCGACGCCGCAAGGCGTGGCCTCGACCTCTCCATCGTCCAGAGCCTGCTCAGGCGATACTGGCGGGCGTTTCAGGATTGGCGGCCGCGCGCAGGGGTCGCCTTGCAGGATCTCAGCGACAGGGAGCTGATCGATATCGGTCTGACGCGCGGCGATATCGATTGCATCGCGCCTGAACGCGCCATCGAGAGATTAAGAGACAGCACGAGGACTCTGTGGGGCCGTGGCGGGATGTGACGGATTCTTCACTGCGACAAGGAGAGGAGGCGATCATGATATCGCATGCTGCCGGTGCTCAGGCGGACGTGGAAATCCGACGATTGAATGTCGATGATCTCGATCTTTTTCGCGACATTCGCGCGCAGGCACTTCAGATGCACCCTCAAACGTTTGGTTCTGCTGAAGAGGATGCGGGCGGGGAGCCGATGATGGCGGCTTATCGCCGTTGGCTGGATGGAATGATCCTCGGCGCATTTCGATGCGGGAGCTTGATGGGCGTCGCGGGCTTCTACGTATCGTCAGATCGGCGATCGCAGCACAGGGGCAACATCTTCACGGTTTACGTGAGGGAGGAGAGCCGAGGTAAAGGGGTCGGAGATCGGCTCATCAAGGAGCTTCTTGCCCATGCCGAGACACGCGTCGAGCAGGTGCATCTCGCCGTCCTGCTCGAATCGACCGCTGCAATCAACACCTACAAGCGTAACGGCTTTGAAATCTACGGTACCGATCCCGCTGCCGTCCGCATAGGAGAGGCCACCTACGACAAGTACTTTATGGTCAGGAAATTCAGCCGTTAACGCCGTTTCCCACGGCTGTCCGACCTGGCCGCGCCAGAACTGTCGGGGGTGGCTTCGAATCATCGGCCCCAATGGGAAACGGCCCGCCTAAAGCCGTTTGCCTTGCCGGTTTTTCCACGGCAATATGCCCGGCAAAACAACCATGAGAACGGGAAGATAAAATGGCGGCTCCCATCAAGTTCGGCGTTGGCCAAAGCGTGCTGCGCAAGGAGGATGACGCGCTCATCCGCGGCAAGGGCCGCTATACCGACGATTACGCGCCGCAGGCTGCGCTCCGCTGCCTGATGCTGCGCTCGCCGCACGCGCATGCCAAATACACCATCGATGTGAGCCGCGCCCGCGGCTTGCCCGGGGTAGCGCTGATCCTGACCGCCGATGACGTCAAGGATCTCGGCAATCTGCCCTGCCTGTTCAACCTCGAGACCGATCCGTTCACCGGCCCGCCATACCCGATCCTGGCCAAGGACGAGGTGCGCCACGTCGGCGATGCCGTCGCCTTCGTCGTCGCCGAGACCATCGACCAGGCGCGCGATGCGATCGAGGCGATCGAGGTCAAATGGAGCCAGCTCCCGGCTGTGACCGGCGTCGTCAATGCCGTGAAGAAAGGCGCGCCGCAGGTCTGGCCGGACAAGGCCGGCAACGTGCTGTTCGACGTCTCGATCGGCGACAAGGCGGCGACGGAAGCTGCTTTCGCCAAGGCGCATGCGGTCGCCGAGATTGCCATCGTCAATCCGCGCGTGGTTGCCAGCTTCCTGGAAACGCGCGCAGCGGTCTGCGAATATGACGCCAAGCGCGACCATCTGACACTGACGATCGGCAGCCAGGGCAGCCATCGCCTGCGCGACATCCTCTGTCAGAACGTGCTCAACATCCCCACCGACAAGATGCGGGTGATCTGCCCCGATGTCGGCGGCGGCTTCGGCACGAAGCTGTTTCCGTATCGGGAATACGCCCTGATGGCGGTCGCCGCGCGAAAACTGAAGAAGGCGGTGAAGTGGGCGGCAGATCGCTCCGAGCATTTCCTGGGCGATGCGCAGGGCCGCGACAACGTCACCACTGCGAAGATGGCGCTGGCCGAGGACGGCAAGTTCCTCGCCATGGACTGCGACCTGATGGGCGACATGGGCGCGTATCTGTCGACTTTCGGCCCCTACATCCCGCATGGCGGCGCGGGCATGCTGCCGGGCCTCTACGACATCCAGGCCTTCCACTGCCGGGTGCGCACCATCTTCACGCACAGCGTGCCGGTCGATGCCTATCGCGGCGCCGGGCGGCCGGAGGCGGCCTACGTCATCGAACGTCTCGTCGACGCCTGCGCGCGAAAGCTCGACATGACGCCCGATGCCATCCGTCGCAAGAATTTCATTCCGCCGAAGGCGCTGCCTTACAAGACCGCGACGGGCAAGGTCTATGATTCCGGCGATTTCGCCGCGCATCTCAAGCGCGCGATGGAGATCGCCGAGTGGAAGGAATTTGGCAAGCGCGCCAAGGCGGCCAAGAAGAACGGGCTGATCCGCGGCATCGGTCTTGCGAGCTACGTCGAGATCTGCGGCGTGATGGGTGAGGAGACGGCCAACGTCCGTCTCGATCCCAGTGGCGACGTCACCGTGCTGATCGGCACGCAATCGAGCGGGCAGGGCCATCAGACCGCCTATGCGCAGATCGTCGCCGAGCAATTCGGCCTGCCGCCGGAGCGGGTGCATATCCGTCAGGGCGACACCGACGAGATCGCGACCGGCCTCGGCACCGGCGGCTCGGCCTCGATTCCCACCGGCGGCGTCTGCGTGGAGCGTGCTGCGGGCGATCTCGGCAAGAAGCTGAAGGAGCTCGCCGCGCAAGCGCTGGAAGCAAGTGCGGGCGACCTCGAGATCACCGATGGCGTGATCCGGATCGCCGGCACTGACCGCTCGATCTCCTTCGCCGACCTTGCCAAGCGGCCCGGCGCCGATCCGTCGAAGCTGAACGGCAGCGCGACCTTCGCCAGTGCCGACGGCACTTACCCGAACGGGACGCATCTGGCGGAGGTCGAGATCGATCCGGCCACCGGCATCATCAGAATCGTCAACTACGTGATCGTCGACGATTTCGGCAAGACGCTCAACCCGCTGCTGCTGGCCGGCCAGGTGCATGGCGGCGCCATGCAGGGCATCGGCCAGGCGCTGATGGAGCAGGTGGTTTATGGGCCCAATGACGGCCAGCTCATCACCGCGACCTTCATGGACTATGCACTGCCGCGCGCGGCGGACGGGCCGGCTTTCGTGTTCGAGACCGCCAACGTGCCCTGCAAGACCAATCCGCTGGGCGTGAAGGGGGCGGGCGAAGCCGGCGCAATCGGCTCCTGTCCGGCCGTCGTCAACGCCATCGTCGACGCCCTCTGGCGCGAGTACAAGATCGACCACATCGACATGCCCGCGACCCCCGAGCGGGTGTGGATCGCCATCAGCGAGCACCATCGCCGCCACAGCCTCTAGGCGGGATTCTTCCGCGGCGGGAATAAACGCCCGCTGCGGGGTTCTATCCATGGATGGGCCCATCCTCACCTCTGCGAGCCGGAGACGTTAGCCAATGAAAAGAACGATGATTGTCGCGGGCACCCTTTTGCTGGGGGCCGGCGCCGTGATGGCGCAACAGGAGATTGCCGTCCAGCAGGACAATCTGATGCGCTCGATCGCCAAGAACCAGTATGGCGTCATCCAGAAGATGACGAAGGGCGATATCCCCTTCGACCGGAAGGCTGCCGATCAGGCCATTGCCAGCATCGAGGCCGACGTCGCCAAGATCGCCAAGACCTTCGAGGTCAATCCGAAGCAGGACGTGGTGAACGCGACGTACGGTGCCTCGCAAAAGGTCTGGCAGAACAAGGCCGATTTCGACTCCAAGATTCCTCCGGTGCAGAAGGCGATCACCGACGCCAAAGGCAAGATCACCGACGTCGCGAGCCTGAAGGCGGCCTATACCGCGATCAATGATCGCTGCAACGATTGCCACGAGACCTATCGGGTGAAGTTGAAATAGCGGGTTACAGAGTCCCTTGCCCGGATGAGCGAAGCGATATCCGGGGAGTCCAGCCGAGTTGATAGTCTGTCCCGGATGTCGCTTCGCTCGTCCGGGCTACATACTGCATTGGAATTATGAAGGGTGGTTGCGAAAGCGACCGCCCTTTTTCTGTGCGCAAGGTCTGACGGATCGCTGCCGGAGCAGCTATCTTCGAGCCAACGGCCGTGGCGTTGATGCGACGAGGCGCACCTCTTTCCCGACTGCCTCATTACATCAGGAGTTCCAACGCGCGGCGAAGACCCCAATCAACAGCGAGACAGGCCATGGCAAAACCGTTTCCGTCGAAGACCCACATCGGCAATCACATGCTGCACCCTGAAACTCTGATGCTGACCTATGGCTATGATCCGCAACTGTCGGAAGGTGCCATCAAGCCGCCGGTGTTCCTGACCTCTACCTTCGTGTTTAGGACGGCCGATGACGGGCAGGACTTTTTCGATTTCGTCGCCGGTCGGCGCGAGCCGCCGGAAGGCATGGGTGCGGGTCTGGTCTATTCGCGCTTCAACCATCCCAACAGCGAGATCGTCGAGGACAGGCTCTCGATCTACGAGCGCACCGAGAGCTGCGCGCTGTTCTCGTCCGGCATGGCGGCCATCGCCACCACGATCCTGGCTTTCGTTCGCCCGGGCGACGTCATCCTGCACTCGCAGCCGCTCTATGGCGGGACGGAAACGCTGCTGACGAACACGCTGGCCCGCCTGTCGATCGGCGCCGTCGGCTTTGCCGACGGGATCGACGAAGCCGCCGTCAAGCAGGCCTCGGAGGAGGCCATGGCCAAGGGCCGCGTTTCGATGATCCTGATCGAGACCCCGGCCAACCCGACCAACGGCCTGGTCGATGTCGCCATGATCCGCCGCATCGCCGACGCTATCGGCAAGTCCCAGGGACACACGCCGATCATCGCCTGCGACAACACGCTGCTCGGACCGGTGTTTCAGCGGCCGATCGAGCACGGCGCCGACATTTCCCTCTACTCGCTCACGAAGTACGTCGGTGGTCATTCCGATCTGATCGCGGGCGCCGCGCTCGGCTCGAAGGCGCTGATGAAAGGCATCAAGGCGCTCCGGGGCGCCATCGGGACCCAGCTCGATCCGCATTCCTGCTGGATGATCAACCGCTCGCTCGAGACTCTGAGCCTGCGCATGGAAAAAGCCGATGCGAATGCGCGCCTCGTGGCGGACTATTTGCGCGATCACCCCAAGGTGGCCAAGGTCCACTATCTCGGTCATCACGAGGAGGCCTCGCCGGCCGGGCGTGTGTTCGCGCGGCAATGCCTGGGGGCGGGATCCACCTTCTCGTTCGACATCGTCGGCGGCAAGGACGCTGCGGTCAAATTCCTCAACGCACTGCAGATCCTCAAGCTGGCGGTCAGTCTCGGCGGCACGGAATCGCTCGCCAGCCTGCCTGCGACCATGACCCATTCCGGCGTTCCCGCCGACATCCGCCGGAAAATCGGCGTGCTCGATTCCACGATCCGGCTGTCGATCGGCATCGAGAATCCCTCCGACCTGATTGCCGACCTCACGCAGGCGCTGAACGCGGCTTAAGGCGCGGCCGGAATCGAAAAGGCCGGACGCCCCTCCTGCGCCCGGCCTTCACGCAACGAAGCAGCGTCGCGGCTTACTTCGTCACCTGGCCGCGGATCTCGCCGCCCGGGTTCGCCGCGGTGTGGATGTTAATGTAGAGCTTGCCGCCGAGCAGATCGGCGGCCTGCGCGTCGGTGAGCGTCGCTTCGCCCTTGACCGGGCTCGCGGCCGCATTCGGGATCGCAACGGCCACGCCTGCGTTCTTGCCGGCCTCGGCCGGGCCGTGGAAATGCGCGGCGGTGGCGGGCCCGGAGAGCCCGGAATAGGTGACGGTCCACGACAGCTTCTTGCTGGCGGCATCATAGTCCAGATCGGCGGTTCCGGTGCCGCTGGTGGTCGTTGCCGGCACCTCGGACTTGCCGTCGAGCGTTGCTTTCAGCTTTTCGGCGCTGGCCGGGCCGGCAAAAGCAACGGCACCGAGCGCTAAGGCGGCAATGACGGTCTTGTTCATGACATTCTCCCTGCTGAGCCCGTTCGGGCTGCCAAACTTTCAACAGCCGGCGTTTCAGTTTATTCCCGTTTCCGGCCGGGGCTGGCTAAATTCTTCGTGGTTGGAGTTGCGACGGCATCAGTCTTAGATTCTCCGCGACGAGTGAATGGATCCGCATGTTGCAACGAACAATTCTCGCGGGGCTGCTCGCCGCGGTCACTGCTGCCGTGGTCTATTGGTGGCTCAGCGCGCCGGTGGTGGCGGCCGCGGGCAATGCGCCGGCCCACGTGGCAAACCTTGCCAACGGCGAGGCCATGTTCAACGCCGGGGGCTGCGCGTCCTGCCATGCCACTCCGGACCAGCCCGACCGTGTCAAGCTCGGTGGCGGCCTCGCGATCAAGTCGCCGTTCGGAACGTTCTACGCGCCGAACATCTCTCCCGATCCGAACGACGGCATCGGCAAATGGACCGACGCCGACTTCGTCAACGCGGTGATGCACGGGGTTTCGCCAGGCGGGCAGCATTATTTTCCTGCCTTTCCCTATACGTCCTATCAGCACGCAAGGCGAGAGGACGTGCTCGATCTCTTCGCCTATCTGAAGTCGCTGCCGTCTGTTGCCGGCAAGGTGCGTGACCATGATATCCCGTTTCCCTTCGATATCCGGCGCAATGTCGGCATCTGGAAATTGCTGTTCATGGACGGCAAGCGCTTCGTCGTCGACGGCACCAAGTCGCCGCAATTCAATCGCGGCGCCTATCTCGTCAACAGTTTTGGCCATTGCGCCGAATGCCACAGCCCGCGCAACGCGCTTGGCGGCATCATCTCGGGCGAGCGCTTTGCCGGCGGGCCCAATCCGGAAGGCGAGGGGTGGGTCCCCAACATCACCCAGAAGCGCCTCGGCGAGTGGAGCGCCAAGGATATCGCCGATTTGCTCAAGACCGGCGACTTGCCCGACGGCGACAGCGTCGGCGGCGCGATGAGGCGGGTGATCAGGAACACCTCGCAATTGTCCGACGCGGATATTGCGGCGATGGCGGACTATCTCAAATCGCTGCCGCCGGTCGAGGGTCCGCCGCGGCCCAAGCGCAAGGAAGCTGGTTAGCTCAGCTGGCGCCGAACGCCTTGAAGGTGATGATGGTGAGGGTGTCCTGGATGCCCGGCAGCACCTGCACCTTCTCGTTGACGAAATGTCCGATGTCGGTGTCCTTGTCGACGTAGAATTTCACCAGGAGGTCATATTGGCCGGCCGTGGAGTAGATCTCGGACGCGATCTCGGCTTCGGCAAGCGCATTGGCGACCGTATAGGACTGGCCGAGCTTGCATTTGATCTGGACGAAAAAAGGAACCATCGCGGGCACTCCGAAAGCGTATCTGACGGCTAATAGGCCAAACCCGGCCCGATTTAGCAAGCGGACTTGCCGGCCGCCAGATGCCGGTCCCTCGTTTAGGACGTCACCACGGCCGCGGCGAATGCGTCTCTGAGCCGCTGCGCGAGCTCGACCTTGCGATAGGGCTTGGTCAACACGATCGCCTGCGCATGCGCGTGGCCCTGCTCGACCAGGGTCTCCAGCGCGTAGCCCGAGGTGAACAGGACCGGCAGACCGGGACGAATCCGCCGCGCCTGGTCGGCGAGCTCCCAGCCGCTCATGCCGCCGGGCATTACGATGTCGGTGAACAGCATGTCGATACCGGGCTCGGTACGCAGCTGCTGCAACGCCTCCTTGCCGTTGACTGCGGCAACGACGCGATATCCGAGAGCTTCCACCCTGCGAATGGCGGAGGAGCGAACGAACGGATCGTCCTCGGCGATCAGGATCGTCTCATATCCTCGCGGCGCTGCGTCCTCGCCATCGGAAAGCTCGGTGTGCGATGGTCCGATGTCCGCGCGCGGCAAATAGATCCGGACCGTCGTCCCAAGGCCCGGCTCGCTGTAGATCGTGACATGGCCATTGGATTGCTTGGCGAAACCATAGACCATGCTGAGGCCGAGGCCCGAGCCCTTGCCGACCTCCTTGGTGGTGAAGAACGGCTCGAACACGCGCCGGGTGACGTCCGGCGTCATGCCTTCGCCGTCGTCGGTGATCGAGATCAACACATAGCTGCCGGATGCGACTTCGGGGTGAAGGGCGCGATAGTCGTCGTCGAGTGTCGTCAACTCCGTGCTCAGGGTCAGATGACCACCGGCCGGCATGGCATCCTGCGCATTGAGCGCAAGGTTGAGCACGGCGGATTCGAGCTGGGCCCGATCCGCGAAGGCCACGATCGTGCCGGGCCTGGAAGCCGTCCTGATCTCGATGTCCTCGCGCAAGGTGCGCTTGAGCAGCTTGAACATGGACTCGAGCAGGCCGCGGCAATCGATCGTCTGGGGCTGCAGCAACTGGCGGCGACTGAATGCGAGCAGGCGCTGCGTCAGCTCGGCGCCCCGTTCGCCCGACTGGCAGATGTCCTCGGAAAAGCGGCGCAGGTCGGGCCTCGCCTTGAGCTGCTCGCTCAGATGCTCGGCGTTGCCGATGATGACGGTGAGCAGGTTGTTGAAGTCATGGGCGATGCCGCCGGAGAGCTGACCGACCGTCTCCATCTTCTGCGCCTGCTGGAGCTGCTGCTCGGTCAGCTTGCGCGCGGTCAGGTCGTGGACGATGCCGACGAAGATCAATTCGCCGTCCTGCCGAGTCCGGCCGACCGACACGTCCATCGGAAAGGTCGAACCGTCCTTGCGCAGGCCGATGGCCTCGCCGGCGGTCGCGAAAAGCCTTGCGTGGCTGTCGGGCGCGGTGCCCGCCTCGGGCATCAGCATCCTGACGTTCCGGCCCATGACCTCGTCGGCGGAGTAGCCGAACAAGCGCTCGCAGGCCGGATTGAACAGCAGAATATGGTCCTGCGCGTCGAGCAGGATGACCCCGTCGACCGCGGTCTCGACGATCGCGGTGAGGCGCGCCACGCTCTCGCGCATCGCGCGCTGGGCGTCGCTGACCTGCTTGAGCAGCAGCGTCGCGTCCCGGCTCTTGATCTCCTCCTCCTCGAGCGCGGCCTGGACCTGCCGCAGCTCGAACGGCGAGGGGATCGTCAGGATCTTCGGCAACAGCGGCCAGAGCGCGCCAGCCGTGACCACGGACGCCACCGCGGTCGCCGCCTTGACCATGCCCTCGATGCCATAGACCGGGACCCAGAGCGTGTAGATCGACAGCACATGGGTGAGGCCGCACGCCATGATGAAAATCGCGAAGGCCCAATAGACCCAGCCGAACTTGAGGTCGCGCCGCTTGGTGACCAGGATCGCAAGGGCAAACGGAATCGAAAAATAGGCGGCGGCGATGCAGGCGTCGGAAACGACGTGAAGCCAGATCAGCTCAGGCTCCCACAACAGGCAGATGCCGTGCGGCGACAGCATGGACGAGTCGAGAAGACGTTCAAAAAAGCCCACATCATTCCCACCCCAAGATTCCGTTCCAGGCGGCTTGCGGGCCGGGAGCCCGCAACATGGGTGTCGCTGGACAGTTCCACTCTCACCTCGCGCTCTTCGGCGAAGCAGGTGAGGTTCGAGACTATACCAAGGGTCCGGCGCGGTTGCATTTTCAAGTCCGCACGATTGCGGGGCGAGCCGGCCCGCTGTTTGCCTGATTCGCAGGGAATGCACGGCGTCGCGAATCACTATCGGCCGCGGCTCGGCGCGCTTGCCGGTGTTCCACGGCCGCGCTAGGACAGGTCATGGCGGTGTCCTTATCCAGCAAAGGTGCCCGGCGATGACGACCCCGGTCGCACTCACCATCGCCGGCTCCGATTCGAGCGGCGGCGCCGGCATCCAGGCCGACCTGAAGACGTTTGCCGCGCTCGGCGTCTACGGCGCGTCCGTCATTACGGCCTTGACCGCGCAGAACACGCGCGGCGTCACCGGCATTCATGCGGTGCCGGCCGAGTTCGTCACCGCGCAGATCGATGCGGTGTTTTCCGATCTCGACATTGGCGCGGTGAAGATCGGCATGGTGGCCCAGGTCGCCAGTATCGATGCGATCGCGGCCGCGCTGTCGCGCTGGGCGCCGGGGCACGTCGTGCTCGATCCCGTGATGGTGGCGACCTCCGGCGACCGCCTGCTGGCATCCGAGGCCGTCGACGCGCTCCGCACAAAACTGATACCGCTGGCGTCGGTGATCACGCCCAATCTGCCGGAGGCCGCGGCTCTGCTCGACGAGCCGATCGCGGCAAGCGAGGCCGAGATCGAAACCCAGGGGCATCGCCTGCTGGCGCTCGGCTGCGGTGCGGTCCTGATCAAGGGCGGACACGGCGAGGGCGCCGAGAGCACCGACTATCTCGTCACGTCCGAAAGCACGATCGCGCTTGCGGCGCCGCGCGTTGCCACACGCAACACCCATGGCACCGGCTGCTCGCTGTCCTCGGCGGTCGCGGCGGGGCTCGCCAAGGGCGAAGGTCTGGAGCTTGCCGTGCGCAACTCCAAGACCTGGATCAGCGCGGCCATCGCAGCCGCTGACCGCTTCAGCGTCGGTCATGGCCACGGCCCGGTCCATCATTTCCACAAGTTCTACTGAGGCGGGCGGCCAGCGGGAGCGCAGCCGTTCGTCTGTTCAGCGCTGCTCGTGTGGGTAGTTCACCCTCCCCTGGAGGGGGAGGGTAGGATTGCTGCGGCGCCCCCTGCGGCGCCATGTCGCCTGATTGTCGCATGCGACTGATATTCGCGGAGAGGGCGAGGCAAGGCGTGATTCGTATCTGAAGGTGCCTCAAAAGTTCAATCGGTCATCCCCCTGTCACGGGACATTGTTACAGGCTGGCGCATGGGAAGTTACGATGTGAGTGACGAGAGCCCGGAGCGGCGCTTTCGCACGTTGTTCATCTCCGACGTTCATCTCGGAGCCCGCGGTTCTCAAGCCGATCTTCTGCTCGACTTCCTGCGCTACCATGATGCCGACACGATCTATCTGGTCGGCGACATCGTCGACGGCTGGGCGCTGAAATCGAGCTGGAACTGGCCGCAATCCCACAATGACCTCGTGCAGAAGCTGCTGCGCAAGGCGCGCAAGGGCGCCAAGGTCGTCTACATCCCCGGCAATCACGACGAGTTCCTGCGCAACTATTACGGCACGCATTTCGGCGGCATCGACGTCGTCGAGAACACCGTCCACACCGGCGTGGACGGCAAGCGTTATCTCGTCATCCACGGCGACATCTTCGATCTCGTGGTGCAGAACGCGCGCTGGCTCGCCCATCTCGGCGACAAGGCCTACGACTTCGCGATCCAGATGAATCGCTTCGTCAACTTCTTCCGCCGCCTGTTTGGCGTGCCCTATTGGTCGCTGTCGCAATGGGCCAAGCAGAAGGTCAAGAACGCCGTCAACTATATCGGCGCGTTCGAGCAGGCGCTCGCCGCCGAGGCGCGGCGCCACGACGCCGATGGCGTGATCTGCGGCCACATCCACTACGCCGTGATCCGCGACGAGGGCGGCATCCGCTACATGAATTGCGGCGACTGGGTCGAGAGCTGCACGGCCCTGGTCGAGCACGACGACGGCCATTTCGAGATCATCACCTGGGCGGATCATTTGCAGAAGCCGGCACAAGTCCCGCAGGTCGCAGCCAGAGCTGCATAACAGAGGCCGCCTGATGCGCATCCTGGTCGCGACCGACGCCTGGCACCCGCAAGTCAACGGTGTGGTTCGGACGCTGACCAAGCTCGCCGACGCCGGCAAAAGCCTCGGCGTCGAATTCACATTCCTGACGCCGCAATCGTTCCGCACCTTTGCGATGCCGAGCTATCGCGACGTGCGTCTGGCGATGCCGCGTCCGGCGCGCATTGCTAAGCTGATCGCGGAGGCGCGCCCCGACAGCATCCACATCGCGACCGAAGGGCCGATCGGCCTGATGGTCCGCCGCTACTGCCGCCAGCGCAGGCTGCCGTTCACGACCAGCTTCCACACCCGCTTTCCCGAATATGTCCGCGCCCGCGTGCCGGTGCCGGGCTCGCTGATCTGGCGGGCGCTGCGCCGCTTCCACAGCGCCAGCCGCGCCGTGATGGCGGCAACGCCTGCGCTCGCCCGCGAGCTGACCGAGCGCGGCTTCGACAATGTCGTGCTGTGGCCGCGCGGCGTCGACACCCAGCTGTTCCACCCCCGCGCCATCGATCTCTGCCTGCCGGCGCCGGTGTTCCTGTCGGTCGGCCGCGTCGCCGTCGAGAAGAATCTCGAGGGCTTCCTCGACCTCGATCTGCCCGGCACCAAGGTCATCGTCGGCGACGGCCCCGCGCGCGCCTCGCTCGAAGAGGCCTATCCCGATGCGATCTTCCTCGGCGAGAAGCACGGCGAGGAACTGGCGGATATCTATGCGGCCGCCGACGTCTTCGTGTTTCCGAGCAAGACCGACACGTTCGGCCTGGTGCTGCTCGAAGCGCTCGCAAGCGGCCTGCCGGTGGCCGCTTTCCCGGTGAAGGGCCCCCGCGACGTCATCGGTGATGCCCCGGTCGGCGCGCTCGATCACGACTTGCGCAGCGCCTGCTTCGCGGCATTGGATATCTCCCGGCAGGACTGCGTCGCGTTCGCGGCCAATTACACCTGGGAAGCCTCGGCGAGGGCCTTTGTGGCCAGCATTGAGGCGGTAGGCGCGGTGCTGCCTGGCCGGAACGGCGCGGAACAGCCGCGCTTCGTGGCCTGACGAGGACAAATCCTCGCGCGGAGGTGTCTTGCCCGGGCCTCATCGGCCGCGATAACATTCGGCCATGACCGAACAGCTCCTCCCGATCGGCCCCGCCGATATCGACGCCGCAGCGCGCGTGATCGCGCCCTACGCCATCCGCACTCCGCTGTTGTCCTTTCCCGTGCTCAACGAGCGCGTCGGCGCGAAGGTGTTCTTGAAACCGGAGATGCTCCAGCGCACCGGCTCGTTCAAGTTCCGCGGCGCCTTCAACAAAGTGTTCTCGATCCCGCAGGACAAGCGCGCCGGCGGCGTCGTGGCGTTCTCCTCCGGCAACCACGCCCAGGGCGTGGCGGCCGCGGCAAAAATCCTCGACATGCAGGCGACCATCGTGATGCCCGCGGATGCGCCGTTGTCCAAGCGCGAGCGCACCAAATCCTATGGCGCCGAGGTCGTGCTCTATGATCGCGACAAGGACGACCGCGAGGCGATCTCGCGCGGCATCGCCGAAAAGCGCGGTGCGACGCTGGTGAGGCCCTATGACGATCCCTTCGTGATCGCGGGGCAGGGCACCGCCGGCCGCGAGATCGCGGAAGACTTGGCTGGCCTCGGCCTTAGCCCCGACATCGTGGTGGCACCGGCCTCCGGCGGCGGCCTAATCGCGGGCGTAGCGACCGCCGTGAAGGCACGCTATCCGCGCGCCGAGATCGTGGTGGCCGAGCCCGAGGCGTTCGACGATCACGGCATCTCGCTGAGCGCAGGACATCGCGAGCCGCATCCACCCGCGGGCCGCACCATCTGCGATGCGCTGATGGCCCTGATCCCCGGCGAGATGACCTTCGCGATCAACAGCAAGCTGCTCGCGCGCGGCGTCACCGCGTCGGACAAGGAAGTCGGCGCCGCCGTCGCCTTCGCCTATCGCGAGCTGAAACTCGTGGTGGAGCCGGGAGGCGCGGTGGGGCTGGCCGCGCTGCTGGCGGGCCGGCTCGATGTCGCCGGCAAGAACGTCGTGATCGTGCTCTCCGGCGGCAATGTCGACGCCGACCTGTTCGCCGAGCTGGTGGCCTAGCCGTCGTTCCGGGCCTGCGCCTCTCGGCGCATCCCGGAATGACCACATCTAAGGGTTTATGAAGAAGGGGCAGAGCGTTGCCGCTCTGCCGCTTTTTTGTGTTTGTCGATCTTGTGGATCGAACTAACCGCTTGCTCGGTGCAACCTCTCCCGCTTGCGGGGGAGGTCGGCGCGAAGCGCCGGGCGGGGGCTCTTTCCTCTTGGGGACTGTCCCGTTGTGGAGACACCCTCTCCCCAACCCTCCCCCGCAAGCGGGGGAGGGAGCGCACCTTCTTCTTCTCCCAATCAGTGCATGAAGCCGCCGCGACGGTTGCCGCCGCCATTCATGCTCGGCGCCTGGTTCATCGACTGCCGGAAGTTGTTGTTGCTGTTGACCACGCGGCTCGGCATCGTGTTGAGCTGCGGGCGGTTGTTCTGGACGTTGTTCTGCACCTGCACCTTGTTCACCGGATTGTTGTTGGGCTTCACGATGCCGGTGTTGCCGTTGTTGACGCGGATCGGGTTGTTCTGCGTCTGAACGTTGACCGGCTTCGTCTCGATCTTCGTGCCGCCCTTGCCGACATTCACCGGCATGCTCACGATCTTGCCCGGCTTGCCATTGGCGTTACCAGCGTCCGGCTTGTTGTTGGTCGCCGGCAGGGTGACGATCTTGCCGATGCCGCCATTGCTGGTGGTCGTGTTGGTCGGCGCAGGCAGGGTGACGATCTTGCCCGGGGTCTGTGACGGCGTGCCGTTCGGCTGGTTGTTGCCCGAGGGCAGGTTGCCGATCTGGCCACCATTGCCGAGCTTGCCGATGACAATGCCGTCGACCGGCTTCTGCACGACCGGCAGATTACCGTTGATCTGGCCGCCATTACCCTGCTGCAGCGGCATGTACTTCGGCTGGCTGAGATTGCCGATCTTGAAGGTCGGAGCAATGTTCTGCGGGGCCAGGAACTTGGTCGCCTGCATCAAGGGGATCTGCTTCGGCTGCATCTGCAGCTTCAGGGCCATTTGCGCATAGGGGCTGGTGCCGTAGCTGTCATAGAAGGTCTTGTAGGCAACCGGCGAATTCACGAGCACCGCCTTGTGCCAGGCCTGCGAGAGCAGGATGTTGTTGAGCAGCCAGCGGACGTGGTCGCACAGCGGGTCGTGCGGGTACATCCGGATGAACTCCTGATAATATTCCGGCCGGCCCTCCGACACGACATAGTCATAGGCCTGACGCGTCGAGCGGCTCGGCAGGTTGGAGGCCATCTGCACCACCGGTGCCCTGACCGGCGCGCGGTTGGCGGCAACCGCGGTGTCACCGAAGAAGGTGAAGTCCGAGGTCAGCGAAGAGCTCTCCCACGGGATCTGCGCACCGCTGGTGGACTGGTTCACCTGCAGGCGAACGCGCTTGAACAGCTGCTCGATCGGCACGTTGGGTTCACGTGCGACGTTCAGGAACGCCTGCGTGTAGGGGCTGTGACCGCCGGTGCCGTCGAGCGCTTCAGCGCCCGGTGCGGTCGAGTAACCGACGATCGAGCCGTTCGGCGCATCGACGATGGCAAGGCCGCGGCCGGCGTCATTGACATCAGGGAACGGGTTGTTGCGGCAGGCATCGAGGATGACGATACGCATGCGGCTCGGGATCGTCTCCAGCGTCGACATCACGTCGACCAGCCGCACCGAATTATTGACGAGCTCGGTCTGGCTCGACACCTTGGCGTCGACGGGAACGAGATAGTTCTCGCCGGCGAGCTGCACGCCGTGACCGGCGTAATAGACCATCGCCACCGTGTTCGGACCGCGCGCGGACACCTTGGCGGAGAAGTCCTGCACCACGCGGAGCATGTCGTTCTGGGTCAGGTCGGTCGCGGCAACCACCTCGAAGCCGGCCGAGTTCAGGAACTTCGCCATCGACTCGGCGTCATTGTCGGGATTGGCGAGCTGCGGCGCGTTCTTATAGTTCGAATTGCCGATCACCAGCGCCACCCGCTGCTCCGGGCCCTGCAGCGCGGTGGGGGCCGGCTCGACCGGGGCAACTTGCGCGGAAACAGGGCCGCAGGCGAAGCCGAACAGGCTCCCCACAAGGCTTGCTGTCATCAGGAAGGGCTTTAGGCGGAACATGGCGTGCTCCTTTGGCACTGATCTCGATGCGAGATTGGTTGCCGGGGAGCCTCGCCGCGTTCGAGCTTGAGGTCCGTGATCCCCCTCACCATGGTGGCCTTGCGTGATCTGAATCACGCTCGGAACCTGCTATGGTTAGCGATCGATAATGGGAACTGCCGTCACATGCTGAAATCGATCGATCCGATCCTCACGCCCGACCTGCTCTGGCTGCTGGCCTCCATGGGCCACGGCGACGACCTCGTCGTCGTCGACGCCAACCACCCGGCCACGCACATCGCCCGCTCGACATCGTCGCAGCGCCTGATCCAGCTGCCGGGCATGACGATGGAGACGGCCGTTCGCGCCATCATGACGCTCTACCCGCTCGACGATTTCGATCCCGACCCGGTGCGGCTGATGGCGCCGGTCGACGATCCCGACCGCGTGCCCGACGTGCAGGGCGCCGTGCTGGCTGAGATCGAGCGCGCGGTCGGACGCGCCGTTATTCCCGGCAAGCTCTCGCGGGCGGATTTTTATCGCGCGGCCGCGGCGGGGTTTGGTGTCGTGCAGGTCGGCGACAGCAGGGGGTACGGCTGCTTCCTGATCAGGAAGGGCGTGATCAGCTAGCCGGATTGGCGCATCAGCGCCGAGGGCCAGCCAATCCGGACGAGAAGGCCATCGGGGCCGCTGATGCCGACTTCATACATGCCCCATTCGCGGTGGCGCAGCACGCCGCCGGGCCGGATGATGAGATCGTCCACGCGCGCGGCAATGGCCTCGACCTCGGGCGTGCGAATGAAAATGCCAAAGGGATTGTGCTCCGGCACGCGCCACGGGCCATCGCCGGCTTGCGTGAGATGCACCTCGCATCCCCAGCCGCTCATGATGACATAGCCGGCATCGCCGCCGATGCGCGCAAAGCCGAGCCGTTCCCAGAATGGAATTGCGGCGGGAAGATCGTCGCTGGGAACGATCGCAAAGGCGCCGACGCGCGGGCTCTCAGGCATTCGGTCACTCCGGCACATGCAAGCGGTCCGCGCCGCGTTCACGCTACGCGTTGCGAGCTGAGCTTATCGAGAGTGGCCGCTCGGCAGAAGCGGCGAAACGTCCCGCACTCGAATTTGAATGGCGCGGCGGGAACTGACTGTCTATGGTTTCTCCATGTCCCGCTTTATGTGTCTGTCTGTTGCCATCATCCTCTCGCTGCTGCCGACTGTGGCGTCCGCTGAGCCCCTTCAAAAGCGTCCCAAGCCCGTCTGGAAGGGCTACGGCTTCCTGCCGGGCTATCGTCAGCCGATGAGCAATAGCATTCCGCTCTACAAGCAGAAGGACGCGATGCGTCGGCTCGCGCGCAACGACCGCCGCCACTGGTACATCGATCCGGTTCCGCAATATTATCGCTGGGACGGCGAGTGGCACTATTTCGGCCGCCCCGGTTTCAACGGCGGCCGCTACAACGGCGGCAGTTTTGGCCCGTGCTGGACGCGCACGCCGATCGGGGCGGTGTGGAATTGCGGATGATAGGGCGCGCGACGGCTAGGGAAAGCTGCGGACGACCTCGATCGGTCCGACGATCGCTGCATTGAAGGCATCGAGGTTTTCGGCCGGAATCCAGTATTCCAGATGCGACCGTCCGCCAGCTTCCTGCACGTCATACTTCGCGATGAAGTCGCGCTTGACCGCAAAGCGCGTCACGAAGCCGGAGCCGCTCGCCGGGACATTCCAGTCGCGCGCGATCTTGATGGCGTAGTCTTCCGTCAGCACCGGATAGAAGATCGGCTGGTCCGGCAGGCGCGGCGGAAACGCGCGCATGCCGGATTGCTGGATCAGTTCCAGTTCTTTCGGGCCGACGGGGCGCCAGAGGGTGAGGGTGTCTTCGGCCACGGACATCTGTTGAGAGGACTAGGTTCAAGCTCGTACATACACCTACGGCCAGACGGGGCAACAGCACTTGGCAGCCCGGCCACGAGATTGAGCCGCGAGCACCCGTCCATCACCGTCACCCTGAGGCGCTCGCCTCTTCGGCGAGCCTCGAAGGGCGACGCCCGGCTGCATCGGGGCCGTGCATCCTTCGAGGCTCCCCGCACGATGCTGAGCATCGTGCGTCTCGCGCCTCAGGATGACGGAGTTGGCAGTCTCGCTGTCGCTTCGTTGCTCGCAATGACGCGGAGAGAGCGCTCCCCTTTACGAGAAGAACGCGATCTTCTCGGCCTGTGTCATGCGGCGGATCGGCGCGAGCGGGTCGTTGGCGGGCGCGCGGGGTTTTTGCAGGATGCCGCTGGCGAGGATGGTGGCGCCGAGCGAGGGCTCGGGGAGCGGCGTGGGCATCGGAAGCGTTGCGGCCGGTGCTGCGGCGAGCGATGCGGTGGCTGCCATCGCCGGGGCCTGCTGCTCCATCACTTCGGCCGCGGCCTCCGCGATGGCTTCGGTGAGGCGCGCGAGCGAGTCCATTGCGATCGGCGCGTCGGCGGCGGGCTCTTCCACCATGGGAGCGACGACAGGCTGAGGCGCGATCGGTTCCGGAAGCTCCGCAGCAATGGGCGCTGCAGCCTCCGCCACCATCGGCTCCGGAACGGCCGCTTCCATCTCGACCGGCGCGATGAACTCGTCGAACTCAGGATCGGGCGCGGCCATCTCCAGCGCGATGGCCTCGAGCACGGCGTCGTCCTCGGCTTGCGCGGCCGCGTCGAGCGCGAACGCGTCAGCGGCTTCCGCGAAGGCGGCGGTGTCCGTGGCCGGCTCTTCCAACGGGACGGCTTCGGGCGCGACGTCTTCTGGCGCGACTTGGTCGAGCGCTGTGCTCTCGACGGCGATCTGGCTCTCGGCCGCAATCTCCGGCGCGACGGCCGCGTCCATTGCCTGTTCCGCCTCGGCGAACGCTTCGACGGCGACGGTCGCTTCGGGCTCGGCAGCCGCGGCGACGTCCCGCTGTGACTCCGTAAAAGCCACGGATGCTTCGCTCGCCATCGCCGCGGGCGCGGCCGCGGCGGGCGGAGCGTCGGCCGCGGATGATGGCGCCTGCTGCATCGGAGCCGACGTGGACGGCGCCGCCTGCGGCGATGCGCCGCCGTCGGTCTGGTCGACCCGATCCCTCAAGAGATCGAATGCGGCTTTGAGCTCGACGCGGGGGTCGATGGTCGAAATCTGTCCGCAGGCGGCCTCGATCGAGGCGAGCTGCGAATCAATGAGGTCGCAGATTCGTCCGTCGGCGCCGATCTCGCGCCAGCGCCAGGAGATCTCCTTGATAATGCGCACGCCGCGCGGGATCGCGGCGAGGCTCGTCTCGATCGCGGCGGGGTCGACGGCGGCGATGGCGATCGTCTCGGCCTCGCGGATCGCGCGGCGAATCTCGACCAGCGCTTCGGGCAGGCGGTCTTCGACGACGGGTTGTCGCTGCGCCGCAAGGGTTTCTTCGATTTTCGCGACCGCGTCGAGCACCATGCGCGTGTCGGCATTGCGGTTGCGCTTGGCGTATTCGCCGAGGAACCAGCGGCCGCGCGCCGTCTCCATGAAGGCTTCGCGGATCGCGTCGTAATCCTGCTCGTTCGGCTCGGCCGCGCGGGCAGACATGGGCGAAAGGGCGAATGCTTCGTTGGCCATTGCGATCTCGTCGCGCAAATCACCGCGCGTTACAGTAACGATCACCACGATATCGTCCGAATCGCAATTGGTTTGATGGCACCCGAATCACAAATCCCCACGCCAGCATCCGCGAAACGGCGATTCGCCGTCAGCCTCGCCCTGTTCTATTCGGCCATCTTCGCGGTCTCGGGCACGCATCTGCCGTTCTTCCCGGTATGGCTGAAGGCGATCGGCGTCGACGCGGCCTGGATCGGGCTCATCAACGCGCTGCCGGCGATCACGCGCTTCACCACGCTGCCGCAAGTGACCGCCTTCGCCGAGAAGCGACATGCCATTCGCGCCGGCATGATGGTGTCGGTGCTGGCGACCGCGATTGGCTTCACCGCGGTCGGCTTGCAGCAGCAGCCGCTGGCGCTGTTCCTGATCTACGCGCTGACCTGCATGATGTGGACGCCGACGATGCCGCTGACCGATGCTTATGCGCTACGCGGCGTCGCCCGTTACGGGCTCGACTACGGACCCTTGCGGCTGTGGGGCTCGGCGGCCTTCGCCGCCGGCTCGCTCGCCTGCGGCTATCTCGTCGACCACATCGCCGCGCGCGATCTGATCTGGGTCATCGTCGCATGGGCCGTCGTTGCGGTCGCAGCCGGCCTGCTGCTTCAGCCGCTCGACGATGTCAGGCGCAAGACGACTGAGAGACATGCCGGCAAGGCGCTGCTGCGCGATGCCGGCTTCTGGGCCGTCATCGTCTCGGCGGCGCTGATTCAGGGCAGCCACGTCGCCTACTACACCTTCTCGGCCATCAACTGGCAGCTCCATGGGATCAGCGGGCTGACGATCGCGGGTCTGTGGACGCTGGGCGTGATCGCGGAGATCGTGGTATTCGCGCTGTCGCCGCGCTTCTCGCTGCATCCGTCCACCATGATCGCGATCGGAGGGCTCAGCGCCGTGCTGCGCTGGATCGTCACCGCGAGCGAGCCGCCGCCCGCGCTGCTCGCGATCGTCCAGCTCGGCCACGGTCTCAGCTTCGGCATGACCATCGTCGGCACGATGAATCTGCTGGTGCAGCGCGTGCCCTCGCATCAGATCGCGCGAGGGCAGGGCTATTACGCCGCGTGCAACGGGCTTCTGGGCGCTGCGACCTCGATCGCGTCAGGCGCGATCTACGCCCGTATCGGCGATGGTCTGTATTATGTGATGGCCGCGATGGCGGCGGCCGGCGCGCTTCTGATCTGGTCGGCGCGGCACCGGCTCAAGCCTCAGCCCCAGAGCGAGGCATCCGGCGGATAGACCAGGCTGTCGTCGTAACGCAGGCCGTGATCGCGGTCGCGCGCCAGCAGCAAGGGGCCATCGAGATCGACGAAGCGCGCCTGCGGCGTCACCAGCATCGCGGGGGCCATCGACAGCGAGGTTGCGACCATGCAGCCGATCATGATTTCGAAGCCGAGCGCCTGCGCGGCGTCCGCCATCGCAAGGGCCTCGGTGAGGCCGCCGGTCTTGTCGAGCTTGATGTTCACGGCGTCGTAGCGGTCGCGCAAGGGGGCAAGCGAGGAGCGGTCATGCACGCTCTCGTCGGCGCAAACCGCGAGCGGGCGCTTGATCCGCGCCAGCGCCTCGTCTTTGCCCGCGGGCAGTGGCTGCTCAACCAGGGTGACGCCGGCGGCATCGCAGGCGGCGAGATTGTGCGCCAGATTGGCCTCGGTCCAGGCCTCGTTGGCATCGACGATCAGCTCGGATTCGGGAGCGGCCTTGCGTACCGCCGCGATCCGCTCCGGATCGCCGTCGCCGCCGAGCTTGATCTTGAGCAGCGGCCGGTGCGCCGCCTTGGCGGTGGCGGCCGCCATGGCTTCGGGGGTCCCTAACGAGATCGTGTACGCCGTAGTGCGCTCGCCCGGCACCGGGCGGTCGAGCAGGTTCCAGGCCCGCTGGCCCGCCGCCTTGGCCTCGAGATCAATCAAGGCGCAGTCCAGGGCATTGCGGGCCGCACCGGGCGCCATGGCGGCCTGGAGGGCTTGCCGCGTCAGCCCGTCCGTCAAGGCCTGCTGCATGGCCTGGATCGCCGCCAGCGTCGCCTCGGGCGTCTCGCCATAGCGGGGATAGGGCACGCACTCGCCGCGGCCGGTCAGCCCGTCCCGGCCGACCTCCGCCACGACCGTTACGGCCTCGGTCTTGGCCCCCCGGCTGATGGTAAAGCTGCCCGCGATCGGGAAGCGCTCGATTCGCGCCGCCAGGGAAGCAAATTTCATGGAAGTCATTTTGAACTCTGGCGAAATCTGAACCTGCTAGTTACCTCTAGCAACTAACATTAACCACTTGGGGATACCTTCTCTGGGTAAGGGCGCGTGCGCAACTATCTGATTTTCTCCGCCCCGGCACGGGAGCGGACATCTTGAGCAGCGATCCGAAGCTGGAGCGGATTGCCAAGGGCAACGCGCTGGCACTCTGCGCCACCGGGACATGGACCGCGAGCTTCGCGCCGGTCCTGGAGCGCATGGTGGCCGACGCCGAGAAGCTCGCCGGCGGCCCGCAAAGCATCTTCATCGACGTCTCCGAGGTCGCCAAGCTCGACACGTTCGGCGCCTGGCTGATCGAGCGGCTGCGCCGCAGCCTGACGAAAGGGACCGTCGAGGCGCAGATCGCGGGTCTCTCCGCCAATTATTCCAGCCTCGTGGACGAGGTGCGGCGGGTCAGGGCGACGGCCGTGGTCGACGGCGGCACGGTGACCATCACGGGCATGCTGGAGCAGATCGGCCGGACCGTGGCCGGCATCGGCGGCACGGTCGCAGGCCTCGTCGACATGCTCGGCGCCGTGCTCACGGCATGGTTTCGCGTCCTGATCCATCCGCGCTCGTTCCGCCTGACCTCGACCGTGCATCACATGGAGCAGGTCTGCTGGCGCGCGGTGCCGATCATCGTGCTGATCACCTTCCTGATCGGATGCATCATCGCCCAACAAGGCATCTTCCATTTCCGAAGGTTCGGCGCCGACATCTTCGTGGTCGACATGCTGGGCGTGCTGGTGCTGCGCGAGATCGGCGTGCTCCTGGTCGCGATCATGGTCGCGGGCCGCTCGGGCAGCGCCTACACCGCCGAGCTCGGCTCGATGAAGATGCGCGAGGAGATCGACGCGCTGCGCACCATGGGGTTCGACCCGATCGAGGTGCTGGTGCTGCCGCGCATGATGGCGCTGGTGCTGGCGCTGCCGATCCTGGCTTTCCTCGGCGCGATGGCCGCGCTCTATGGCGGCGGTCTCGTTGCCTGGCTCTATGGTGGGGTCGAGCCCGAAGCCTTCCTGCTGCGCTTGCGCGACGCCATCTCGATCGACCATTTCATCGTCGGCATCGTCAAGGCGCCGGTCATGGCCGCCGTGATCGGCATCGTCGCCTGCGTCGAGGGCCTTGCCGTGCAGGGCAGCGCGGAATCGCTGGGCCAGCACACCACGGCCTCGGTGGTGAAGGGCATCTTCTTCGTTATCGTCATGGACGGCGTGTTCGCCATCTTCTTCGCCTCGATCGGGATGTGACGATGGCTGGCGAGATCCAAAATCCGATCATCCGCGTCCGCGACATCACCGTGCAGTTCGGCTCAACACGCGTGCTCGACGGCCTCAACCTCGACGTCAAGCGCGGCGAGATATTGGGTTTCGTCGGTCCTTCCGGTGCCGGCAAGTCGGTGCTGACGCGCACCATCATCGGTCTCGTGCCGAAGGTTGCGGGCTCCATCGAGGTGTTCGGCGTCGATCTGGATTCCTCGAGCACCTCGCAGCGCCGCCACGTGGAGCGGCGCTGGGGCGTCTTGTTTCAGCAGGGCGCGCTGTTCTCCTCGCTGACCGTGCGGCAGAACATCCAGTTTCCGATGCGCGAATACTTACGGGTCTCGCAGCGGCTGATGGACGAGATCACCATGGCCAAGCTGACCATGGTCGGCCTCAAGCCCGAGGTTGCCGAGCGCTTCCCGTCCGAGCTCTCCGGCGGCATGATCAAGCGCGTGGCGCTGGCGCGCGCGCTGTCGCTCGATCCGGATCTCGTCTTCCTCGACGAGCCGACCTCGGGCCTCGATCCGATCGGCGCCGGCGATTTCGACGAGCTGGTCAGGACGCTCCAGCGCACTTTGGGGCTGACCGTTTTCATGGTAACCCACGACCTCGACAGCCTTTACACAGCGTGTGACCGCATCGCCGTTTTAGGGAACGGTAAGATCATAGCGGCAGGGTCGATCGCCGACATGCAGGCCTCGCAGCATCCCTGGCTGAGGCAATATTTCCATGGCAAGCGCGCCCGCGCGGTCATGGGTTGAGTGGCTGGGTTGAATAGCTGTGATGAGTAGCCGGAGCACCTGATGGAAACGCGGGCAAACTACGTCTTGATCGGGTCGTTCACGCTGGCGGTGATCGCCGCGGCGATCGGCTTCGTGCTCTGGTTCCAGTCGCTGCACACCACCAAGCAGCGCAGTCCGCTGCGCGTCGTGTTCGAGGGCCCGGCGGCGGGCTTGCGCAACGGCGGCAGTGTCAATTTCAACGGTATCAGGGTGGGCGAGGTGGTCTCGGTGAAGCTCGACAACCCGCGGCGGGTTGTCGCACTCGCCATGATCGAGAACAACGCCCCGATCCGCAAGGACACGCTGGTCGGCCTCGAATTCCAGGGCCTCACGGGCGTTGCGGCCATCTCGCTCAAGGGCGGGGACGAGGCCGCGGCCCCGCCGCCGCTCGACCAGGACGGCATCCCGACGCTGACGGCCGACCCCAACAAGCTCCAGGACGTCACCGAGGCGATCCGCGGCACGCTGCAGAACATCAACAAGATCGTCGCCGACAATCAGGAATCGGTGAAGAACTCGCTGAAGAACCTGGAGACCTTCACCAACTCGCTGGCGCGCAATTCCGAGAAGATCGACGGCGTGATGGCCAAGGTCGACGGCGTCATGCTCAAGGCCGACAACCTCATGCTCGGACTCAACACGCTCGCCGGCGGCAAGGACGGCGGCGAGCTGTTCCAGGCGGTGAAGTCGATCCGCGAGCTCGCCGACGATTTCGACAAGCGCTCCGGCGCGTTGATGAGCGACGGCCGTCGTACCCTCGGTGACATCAGCCGCGCCGTGAACAATTTCGACCGCAACCCCACCCGCGTGCTGTTCGGCGCCAGCAACTCATCGCAGCCCGCCCCGCCGCCCGAGCCGCCGAGGCCGGCCCCCACCGCGAGCGGCAGGCGCTAGGCGAGCGCAAGTTCGCGCACTTCGTCATCGTAGGTCTCGTGTCCCGGACGCGCTGCAGCGTGCGCTTCGTTCCTCGCAATGACGGCTTGCGGAGACCATCGCGGCCTTCTTCACCCCGCGCGATACGAAAGTATGGGGGTCCAGCCGAGCCAAGGTAGGGGGAGGGGTAGGCCGGTATTGTCCGCTATATCGCGCTCAAGGCGTGCCCACGACAAGGCGCGTCGACTTCACTCACAGGGGAGGAGAGAGCGCGTGGTACGCCTGCTGCTGTTGTTGCCGTTCATCGGCCTGATGATCGTGCCGTTCTACAATATCAAGGAGCCGCATCTGTTCGGCTTCCCGTTCTTCTACTGGTATCAGCTCGCCTGGGTGCCGCTGACCTCGCTGCTCACCTACATCGTCTACAGGAGCGTGCGCCGTGCTGACTAATGTCGATAGCGCGGCGTTCGCCGTATTCCTCGCACTATTCATTCTCGTCACCGGCATGGGCTTCGTCGCCTCGCGCTGGCGCAAGCCGGAGACGCTCGCCCATCTCGACGAGTGGGGCCTTGGCGGCCGCAAGTTCGGGACCTGGATCACCTGGTTCCTGGTCGGCGGCGACTTCTACACCGCCTACACCGTGATCGCCGTTCCTGCGCTGGTCTACGCGGTCGGCGCCTACGGCTTCTTCGCGCTGCCCTACACCATCATCGTCTATCCGTTCGTGTTCGCGGTGATGCCGGTGCTGTGGAAGGTCGCCAAGGAGCGCGGCTACGTCACCGCGGGCGACGTGGTGCGCGGCGCCTACGGATCGCGCGGGCTCGAGCTTGCGGTCGCGGCCACCGGCGTGCTGGCGACGATGCCTTACATCGCGCTCCAGCTGATCGGCATGGAGGTGGCGATCAAGGCGCTCGGCCTGCACGGCGAGGTGCCACTCGTTCTCGCCTTCCTGGTGCTGGCGCTCTACACATATTCGTCGGGCCTGCGCGCGCCGGCGCTGATCGCCTTCGTCAAGGACATCATGATCTACATCGTGGTGATCGCCGCGATTGCGATCGTGCCCTCGAAGCTTGGCGGCTACGGAGCGATCTTCACCGCGGCGGATGCGGCATTCGCAGCGAAAGGCGCAGGCGGCATCCTGCTGTCCCCGGCGCAGATCGTGCCCTATGCCTCGCTGGCGCTGGGCTCGGCGCTCGCCGCCTTCATGTATCCGCACACGCTGACCGGCATCTTCGCGTCCTCGGGCGGCAACACCATCCGCAAGAATGCGATGATGCTGCCGGCCTACACGCTGCTGCTCGGCCTGCTTGCGCTGCTCGGTTACATGGGCCATGCGGCGGGCCTCAAGCTCGCCAGCAACAACGACGTCGTGCCCGAGCTGTTCAAGACGCTGTTCCCGAGCTGGTTCGCAGGCTTTGCCTTCGCCGCGATTGCGATCGGAGCGCTGGTGCCGGCCGCCGTCATGAGCATCGGCGCCGCCAATCTGTTCACCCGCAACTTCTGGAAGGTGTGGGTCGATCCGAAGGTGACACCGGCAGGTGAGGCGAAGGTCGCCAAGATCACCTCCATGCTGGTGAAGGTCGGCGCGCTGCTCGCCATCCTCCTGATGCCGACGCAGTTCGCGCTCGACCTGCAACTGCTCGGGGGCCTCTGGATCCTGCAGACGCTGCCGGCGCTGGTGTTCGGTCTCTATCTGAACTGGTTCTCGAGCCCGGCGCTGCTGGCTGGCTGGGCCGTCGGCCTGGCAGGCGGATCGTGGCTCGCCTGGTCGGACGGATTGAAGCCGCTGCACAGTATCGACTTCGGCGCCGGGAAGGTCGCGATCTACACCGGTCTGTTGGCGCTCGCGCTCAACATCGTGGTGGCCGTCGTGGTCAACCTGGCGCTCAAGCGCATGCCGCAGCAACGGCTGTCCCGCGAGGCGGCCTGAGCGATTGCGGGCGGCGGCCGGGGAAATCCCTTCGGCCGCCGCTTGTCTGCGGACTGAAACGGCCTTCCATGCGATTGAAAACGCTCTAGTATCCGCCCGCGCCCGGCCGCTCGTCGCGAGCGCATCAGACTGTTTCGGGTGAGGATGTCTTGCAGGCGTGGTTCGTTCTTGCGGTCGCTGCCGGCTATGTGACCACGCTGTTCCTGGTGGCCTGGTGGGGCGACCGGCGAAGCGCCGGCGGGCCGCTGGTGTCGCCAAGCTCCTGGGCGGCCGCGATCAGTTATTGCCTGACGCTTGCGGTCTACAACACCTCGTGGAGCTTCTACGGCTCGGTCGGACGGGCCGCCACCAGCGGGCTGGACTTCGCCACGATCTATATCGGCCCGACCCTGGTGCTGCTGTTCGGCCAGCGGCTCCTGTCCAAGGTGATTGCGATCGCCAAGGCACAGAACGTCACCTCCATCGCGGACTTCATCGCCGCGCGCTACGGCAAGAGCCAGGTGCTTGCGGCCTTCGTGACGCTCGCATCGCTGCTCGGCGTGCTTCCCTATATCGCGCTCCAGCTCAAGGCCGTCGGCAAGAGTTTTGATTATCTGATCCTCCAGCCCGAGCGGGCCGGCGGCGAGGCGCTGCGGTTCTGGCAAGACTCGGCGTTCGGCGTCGCTGCATCGATGGCGCTGTTCGCGATCGTGTTCGGTGTCCGGCACGTCCATGCCAGCGAGCATCATCGCGGCCTGATGCTCGCGATCGCCTTCGAGAGCGTCGTCAAGCTGCTGGCTTTCCTGATCGTCGCGCTGTTCGTGCTGTTCGGACTCTCCGGCGGGCCGGCCGCTCTGCTGTCGCAGTTTCAATCGGATCCGCAATTGGGCAGCATTCTGAGCTTCGACCCGGCGCAGCCGGTGTGGCCTGCAACGATCATCATCTCGGCGATTGCTTTCCTCTGTCTGCCGCAGGCCTTCCATGTCGCCGTCGTCGAGAATGAGAGCCCAAGCCATACGCGCACCGCGGCCTGGCTCTATCCGACTTATCTTGCGCTGTTCAGCCTCTTAATCCTGCCGATCGCTGCGGCCGGGCTCACCCGCTTCGGCGGAATGATGGACCCCGACACCTACGTCATCTCGCTGCCGATTGCAGCCGATGCGGGCACCATCAGCCTGATCGCGTTTCTGGGCGGGCTGTCGGCCGCCACCGGCATGGTGATCATGACATCCGTTGCGCTCAGCACTATGCTCTGCAACGACGTCATCATGCCGCTGCTGCTGCGCTCGCGCGTCTTCGGCCTGCACGCACAGAGCCGGCCGATGACGTCGGTGCTGGTGACGGTGCGCCGGCTCTCGATCCTCAGCATCCTGCTGCTCGCCTATCTGATGCACCGCCTCGTCAACCAGTCCTATCCGCTCACCGTGATCGGCCTGTTGTCGTTCGTCGCGGTCGCACAATTCGGTCCGGCGTTCGTCGGTGGACTGTTCTGGCCGCGGGCCAACAAGGCCGGCGCCTCGCTCGGGATCGCGGTCGGCTTCTTCGTCTGGGCCTACACGCTGCTGCTGCCCTCGGCCGCGCCGCTCTGGCCGGGGATCGAGGAGATCGTTCGCCAAGGTCCCTGGCAACTCGCCTGGCTCAAGCCGAATGCGCTGCTGGGCCTCGAAGGGATCGATCCGATCTCGCACGCCACGCTGTGGAGCCTTGGCGCCAATCTCGTCTGCTTCCTGATGGTCTCGGCGCTGGGCCGGCAATCGACAGTCGAGCGTAATCAGGCGGCGGCGTTCGCCGACGGCGTCGTCCGCGAATCCATCCCCAAGCTGTCGTCGCGTGTGGTGGTGCGGCTCGATGATCTCCGCGCGCTGGCGCTGCGTGCGCCGAGCGCGGCGCGGCGGCCTTCGACGCTTATCTGGCGGCCCGCATCGCAGGGACGGGGCCGCGTCTCGATCCGTCGGGACTGGTCGATCTCGACTCGATTCGGTTCACCGAGAATTTGCTGGCCGGCGCGATCGGCGCGGCATCGGCGCGCGTCGTGATCGCGGCGTCGCTGGAAGGCCACTCGCTGTCGCGGCGGGAGGCGATGGCGATGCTCGACGAGGCCTCGGAAGCGCTGCGCTTCAACCGCAGCCTGTTGCAGTCTACGCTCGAAAGCGTACCGCAGGGCATCTGCGCCTTCGACGCCGATTTCAACATCACAGCCTGGAACGGTCGGTTCATCGCGCTGCTCGATCTGCCGCCGGACTTCGTGCGCGTGGGGCTTCCGCTGGCGGATCTCATCGCCTTCAATGTCGAGCGCGGCGAATATGCCGCATCCGAATTCGCCGCGCTTCTGGTCAACCGCGACGTGGCCACGCAGCGCTGGCCTTATCTCTACGAGCGCAAGCGGCCGGACGGCACGGTGCTGGAGATCGTCTACGACCGCGTCGCCGAGGGTGGCTACGTCTCGACCTATACCGACGTCACCGAGCGTCACCGTGCCGCCGAGGCCTTGCGACGCGCCAATGAAGGGCTCGAGCTGCGCGTCCGCGAGCGCACCGAGGCGCTCGAGCAGGCGAAGGCCGAAGCCGAGCAGGCCAATCTCGGCAAGACGCGCTTCTTGGCCGCGGCCAGCCACGATTTGCTGCAGCCGCTGAATGCGGCCCGTCTGTTTCTGTCCGCGCTCGACGAGAGCCTGAGCGCTCCGTCGCGCGCTGGCGACGCCGACAAGGAGCGGACCCTGGCGAGCAGCGCGGTTACGGCGCTACGATCGACCGAGCACGTGCTCGACCGGTTGCTCGACATCTCCTCCTATGATGCCGGCGCCGTGCGCGCCGAGATATCCGACTTTCCGATCGCCGATCTCTTCGTGCAGTTGAACGTCGAATTCTCGGCGATGGCGCGCGAGCGCGGGATCGCCTTCCGCGTCGTCGATTGCGGCCTTGCGGTGCGTAGCGATCCGCATCTGCTGCGCCGGATCCTGCAGAACCTGCTGTCGAATGCGCTTCGCTACACGCCCAAGGGACGCATCCTGCTCGGCTGCCGGCGGCGCGGAGAGGCGCTGCGCATCGAGGTCTGGGACACCGGCGTCGGAATCGCGGCGGTAGACCAGAAGCGCATCTTCGAGGAGTTCCAGCGCCTCGCGCCGGGGGCGGAGAAGGGATTGGGCCTCGGGCTCGCCATCGTCGAGCGCGTATCGCGGCTATTGGACCACGCCGTCGATGTCCGGTCGCGCCCGGGACAAGGTTCGTGCTTTGCCGTCACGGTGCCGCTGGCGCACGGACCGGGCCGGCCGCTTCAGAGCAACCCTGCGATGGCCGCGCCGGCACCGGCGGAACGCGCTCTGACCATCCTGTGCCTCGACAATGACGCGACCATCCTCGACGGCCTCTCCGCGCTGCTCGGCGGCTGGGGGCATCACGTGCTGGTCGCAGCCGACGCCACCGCGGCGATGGACGCGGCCGCGACCGTCCTGCCAGACGTCGTGCTGCTCGACTACCATCTCGACGGCGGCTGCAACGGCTTGGACTTTCTCGACAATCTCAGGCAGAAGGCGGGACGCGAGGTCCGCGCGCTGGTCGTCACCGGCGATCGCAGCGAGGCGGTGCGCCAGGTGGCGAGGGCGCGCGGCTGCGAGATCCTGTCGAAGCCGGTCAAGCCGGCGGCCCTGCGGCGCTTTCTCGGCGGCGAAGCCCTGAGCCGGCAGTTCGGCACGAAACCGGAGACTCCCTGACGATGCGCATCCTGATCGGCGACGACCACCCGCTGGTGCAGGCCGCGCTCCGTAGCGCGTTGTCGACCGTGCTGCCCGATCTCGACATCGTCGCCTGCCAGTCGCTGGACGAGGCGCTCAGCGTGCTGGCGGTCCAGTCGGACGAGATCGACCTGATCCTCTGGGATCTGACGATGCCGGGCATTCAGGGCTTTGCCGCGCTGTTCATCCTGTCGGCGCAATTCCCGACGGTGCCGGTCGCGATCATCTCGGCCCGGCAGGACGCCGCCACCATCCGTCGCGCCATCGCCTATGGCGCATCCGGTTACATCCCGAAATCGCTCAGCCTGCCCGAGATGGCTGATGCGATCACGAAGATCCTCGCCGGCGAGATCTGGATGCCGCCAAATGTCGGTGGCCGCGGCTCGATCCAGAGCGCCGACATCGAGCTCGCCGCGCGCATGGCCACCCTCTCGGCGCAACAGCTGCGCATTCTCGCGATGATCGTGGAAGGCAAGCTCAACAAGCAGATCGCGGGCGAGCTCGATATCGCCGAGCAGACGGTGAAGGGCCACGTCTCGACGATCTTGCGCAAGCTGGGCGTCGGCTCGCGCACGCAGGCAGCCGTCCTCGCGGAACGGCTGTCGTTCGGCCAGCCCGGCAGCAATTGAGCTTCAGAACATCCAAACAAAAACGGAGGCCGTGAGGCCTCCGTTTTCATTCGCTGTTCGTGTCGCTGCGAGCCGCTTACCCCAGCCGGCCCGCCGCGTGGGCGAGCAGCGTGTACACCAGGCCCGTCTCCGAGGTCAGGTGGCTGCGCAGCTCCTGCGGGCCGCGGCCGTCGCGGGCGACCTCGTCGAGCAGGCGCTCGAACTCGGCGACATAACGGTCGACCGTGCCCTTGAAGTTGCGGTCGGCGCGGTACTTGCGGGCGACCTCGTCGAAGGCCTTCTGGCCGGCGGGCGTGTAGAGGCGCTTGGTGAAGGCCTTGTTCTCGCCGCGCTGGTAGCGGTCCCACATCTCGGCAGCGAGGTTGCGGTCCATCAGCCGGCCGATGTCGAGCGACAGCGATTCCAGCGGATTGCTGCTTGCCTGCGGCACCTGCGGCTGCGGCGCGGGTGCGGCGCGGCCACGCGGAGCCTCACGGCCGGTCGGGGCGCCCTGATTGGCGTCCGTGCGGTTGAGGAGGTCCGACAGCCAACCGTCACGGCCCTGGTCGTTACCGGCGGGCGCGACCGGCGGTGCGTCGGTGCGGCGCGCGGCCGGCATGCCGAGGTCCGGCGGCGGCAGCGTGGAAGCGCTGCCGGTGTCGCGCATGCGGGTCTCGGCGCTACGTCCGCCCGCAGCCGCCATGATCGGCTCCTCCTGGCGCTGGACGGCGACGGAGGCGCGGCCCGTCGTGGTGACGTCGAGGCCGCGGCCATGCTGGGCCACGATGCGGTTGAGCTCGGCGAGGGCCTCGATCTGGTCGACGATCACCTTGCGCATCTGCGCAGTGCTCTCGGCGGCCTCCTGCGGCATCTCGAGCACGCCGCGGCGCAGCTCGTTGCGGGTGGCTTCGAGCTCGTTGTGCATCTCGAAGGCCATCTGCTTCATGCTGGAGACGAGGTTGGTGAACTTCTCGGTCGACTGCTTGAACATCGTATCCGCCTCGTCCGTGGTCTGGCGGTAGATGTCGTGCATGGCCTCGATGGTCTGGCGGTGCTCTTCTTCGGAGGCCGCACGCACCGCCTCGAACTGGCGGGTGATCGCGGCGGAGCCTGCGCCGGCGGTCTCGGCGACGACGCGGGCGATGTCGCGGGCGCGCTCTTCGGCGGCCGCCAGCGATTCATCGAGCAGGCCGGTGAAGCGCGACAGGCGCTGGTCGAGATCGGCGGTGCGCAGATCGATCGTGGTGACGAGCGATTCCAGCGCCTGCTTGCGCTCGGCGAGCGAAGCGGTGGTGTTCTTGTTGCTCTGCTCGACGACCTGCGCGGCATCGACCAAGGCCTTGCCGTGCGCGTCGAACTGGGTCGACAGCTCGCCGAGATCCTGGAGCGCCTTCGTGGTCTTGCTGTTGAAGACGTTGAGCTGCTCTTCCAGGTTCTGGGTCGCCGCGCCGTTGCGCGAGGTGACGTCGTTCATCGCCGAGACGAAGTCGGCGACGCGCGTCACCAGCGCCCGCTCGAGCGAGTTGAGGTTGTCGTGCGCACCGGTCAGCACCTCCTGAAGCAGGATGTTGCCTTCGCGCAGGCGCTCGAACAGCGCCACGGTGTCGGTACGCAGGATCTTGCTGGTCTCCTGCATCTCGGTGACGGCCGCGATCGAGACCTGGCGCGACTGGTCGATCGCCGCGCGCGAGGCCTGCTCGAGGTCCTTCAGCGACTTGCCAACCGCGCCGGTGGCGATCTCGCTCGCCGCGTTGATGGTGCGGGCGACTTCCGAACCGTTGCCCATCATGGTCTGCGAGAAGGCCTGGCCGCGCGTCTCGATCGACTTCAGCGCGTCCGAGGTGACGCGGTCGATGTCGAGCGTGAGCTGGCTGGTCTTGGAGCCGATCGCGTCGACCAGGGCGCCGCGCTTGGCGTCGATCATGTTCGACAGGCGGTCGGCCTGCTGCTGCACGTAGGTGACGATCTCGTCGGTCTTGCCGGTCATGGCCTGGCCGAAGCTCGAGCTGGCGGCGAGCACCGAACGCTCGACGTCGGACGAGCTCGACTTGACCCGCGAGCTCGCCTCGTTGGAGGCCGATATCAGCGCGTTCTGGGCGTTGAGCGCGCTGGTCTGGATGTCGTTGGTCGCGTTCGCGGTGGCCGCGCTCAGCGTCCGCTCGATCTCGGTCGAGATCGTGCGGATCTGGCTCGCGGCGTCCGCCGAGGTCGACGTCAGCGAGGTCTGGGCCTCACGCGCGCTGTTGAGGATGGTCGAGGCGGTGTCGGCGCCGACCGCGGTCAGCGTGCGCTCGATGTCCGTGGTCAGCGACTTGATCTGGCTGGCCGCGTCGGTCGAGGCGGAGATCAGCGAGCCCTGGGCCTCGCGCACGCCGCTGGTGAGCGCCTCGATAGTGGCGCCGCCGGCGGTCGCCAGCGCGCGCTGCATCTCGGCCGCGAGCGAACGGACCTGGCTGGTCTGCTCGGCCGAGACGGAGAGCAGGGTGCTCTGGGCGTCGCGGGCGCTGGTGGTGATCGTCTCGGCGGTCGACTGGCCGACCTGCGAGAGCGAACGATGCACTTCGGCCGCGAGCGACTTGACCTGGCTCGCCGCATCCGAGGAGGCCGTAACCAGCGTGCTCTGGGCTTCGCGGGCGCCGCTCATGATGGTCTCGGCGGTCGAGGTGCCGGCCATCGTCAGGGAGCGCTGCACGTCCGAGGACAGCGCCTTGATCTGGTTGGCGGTCTCGGCCGAGGCCGCGATCAGCGCGCTCTGCGCATCGCGGGCGCCGGCGGTGATCGATTCCGCCGTGGTGGAGCCGGCCAGCGACAGCGAACGCTGCACGTCGGCGGTGAGCGTCTTGACGTGGTTGGCCGCGTCCGAGGACGCCGTGACGAGGGTGGTCTGCACCTCGCGGGCGCCGGCCAGGATCGAGGCTGCGGTGGCGGAGCCTGCCGCCGACAGCGTACGCTCGACGTCGGCCGCGAGCCCCTTGATCTGGTTGGAGGCTTCGCCCGAGGCTGCGACCAGCGTCGACTGCGCCTCGCGGGCGCTGCTGAGGATCGAGTTCGCCGAACCGGTGCCGACCGCGGTCAGCGCGCGCTCGACCTCGGCAGAGGTCATCTTGAGCTGGGCGTTGACGTCGGAGGAGACCGTCATCAGCGACTGCTGGGCGGTGCGCGCACCGGTCTGGATCGTCTCGCTGGTGTTGACGACGAGGTTGGTGAGCGAGCGCTCGGCGTCCTCGACATGCGAGCGGATCGCGGTCGAGATCATCTCGGCGCGGGACATCATGTCCTCGCTGGCCTGGCGGCCGCTGCTTTCGATGCGGCCTGCGACGGCCTCGACGCGCGAGCCGAGCAGGTCCTCGAACTGTGCCACGCGCACGTCGATGTCGCTGGCGACCGAGCCGACCCGGGTCTCGATGACCTGGTGGATCTCCTGGAAGCGCGCCGTGACCGTGTCGGTCAGGTGCGTGCTGCGGCCGTCGATGATCTCGGTGACGCCGGTGATGCGGCGGTCGACCGCCTCGATCGCCTGCGCGGTGCCGTCCGTGAGGGTCGAGGTCAGCAGGGTCAGGCGCGTGTCGATCGACTGCACGGCCTGCGAGGCGCCGTTCGTGACCGCGGTGGTCAGGTAGGTGAGGCGGGAGTCGATCGACTCGAGCGCCTGCGTCGCATTGCCGGTCAGCGTCGTCGTGAGGTGCGTCAGGCGGGTATCGATCGACTGGATGGTCTGCGAGGCGCCATCGGTCAGCGAGCTCGTGAGATGGTTGAGGCGCGCATCGATGGTTTCGATGGCCTGCGAAGCACCGCCGGTCAGCGACGTCGTGAGGTGGGTGAGGCGGGAGTCGATCGACTGGATCGCCTGCGCGGCGCCGTCGGTCAGCGAGGTCGCGAGCGTGTTGATGCGCCCGTCGATGGTCTCGGTCATGGATTGCGCGCGGGTGTCGAACGACTGTTCGAGTGCGGCGACGCGGCCGATGAGCTGCTCGTCGAAGGTCTTGATGTGACCATCGATCGTGCCGTCGAGGCTGGCGATCTTGCTGTTCAGCGAGGCGTCGAGGTGGTTGACGCGTTCGCCGACCGTGGTCTCGAACTGCACCAAGCGCTGGTCGAGCACGGCCGTGATCTCGCCGCCATTGGCGGTGAAGCGGGTGTCGAAATTCTCGACATAGGTCTTCAGCGACTCGTGGATGTCCTGCGTGCGCTGGCCCATGCGCTCGACGATCTCGCCGCCGAAGGTCTTCACGGTGCGGTCGAACTCGGAGATGTGGCGCGTGATCAGCGCACCCAGCGTCCCGCTGTCGCGGGCGAATTTCTCGACCAGCTCGGTGCCCTGGTTCCTGACCAGCTCGTCGAACGCGCTCATCTGCAGCGACAGCGAGTCGTGCGCAGTCTCGGTCTGGCTGACGACCTTGGCGACGAGGGTGTTGACGGTGGCGTCGAGCGCCTCACTCGCCTTGTCGCCGCTCGTCAGGATCTGGCCGGCGAGGCGGTTGCCGGCGTCGTCGATCTTGGCGGAGAGGTCGTTGGAGCGCAGCTCGAGCTCGAGCAGCAGCGAATCCGAGGAATTCTTCAGGCTGTCGTGCACCTGCTCGGTGCGCTCGGAGATGCCGTCGACGATCGCGGCGGAGCGTTGCTCGAACTCGCCGGTGATGCGGTCGATGCGCTCGTTGAGCATCTCGTGGACGCGGTCGGCGAGGTCGACGAACTCGTCGTGGACGTGGCCGGTCTTGAAGTTGAGGCTGGTGGTCAGCCGCTCGCTGGCATCGAGCACGGCGCGCGTGGTCTCGTTGCTGGCTTCCTCGAGGCGGTCGAGCAGGTCGCCGCCGCGCTCGCCGAGCGCCAGGATCATGTTGTCGCCGGCATTGCTCAGCGCGCTGGTGATGTGGGCCCCGCGCTCTTCCAGCGCGCCGGTGATGGACTTGGCGACCTCGTCGACGCGCGAGGCGATGGCATCAGAGATCAGCGCGATGTCGTGGCGCAAATCGATCTGCACGCCGGAGATGGCGCTGCGGACCTGCTCGGCCTGGCCGACCAGATTGTCGCGCTGATGCGCGATGTCCTGCAGCAGGGCGCGGATGCGAACTTCGTTGTCGGAATAGGCGCGTTCGAGCGCGGCGACCTCGTTGGCGACCAGCGTCTCGAGCTCGCCGGCGCGCGCGATGGCGCGCTCGATGCCGTCGCCCATCGCCGCGACCTCGCGGCGGATGGCCTGGCCGACGGTGACCATGGAATCGGAGGCCGAGCCCTCGGGCTCGGAGAAGCGGATCGCAACCTGCGCCATCGCCTGCGCGATCATGCGCATTTCCTGGCCGCGCCAGACGAGGCTCGCAAGGAAGTAGAACAGCATGATCGGCGCGAAGAACATCGCAACCAGGCCGGCGATGACGAGCACGCCGCCGCTCTGGCCCATGGCGGCCTGGATCGAGGGCAGGAAGCCGAAGGTCAGCGCGGCGCAGGCGGCGAGCCAGACGCCGGCGAAGATGGTGGCGAAGGTGTAGACGTTGCGGGCAGGGCGGCCCTTCTGCAGGGCCTGGAGCAACTGGCCAATGGTCTCGCGGTCGTCATTGGCGGCGCGGCGCGATGAGCGCGGCTCCTCGACCGGGTCGAACACGGTCGAACGTTCGTTGGCGGCGGGGCGCGGCTCGAAGCTCGGCTCGTCGAAGATCGGGGGCGGCGGCGCCACCGAAGGCGCGGTTTCGTTGCGCATCGCGGCGTTGCGGCTGGTGTCGGCAGCCGTGTCGCTGATGTTCAGGGCTTCCTGGATCGCAGAAAGCGCAACTTCTGTGGGGTCTTTGACCTTTTTCGGAGTGTTCGCCATGTTCAGTCCGAGCCCTCGTTACTTGTACGCGTCCCCCCGCGAGCCCTGCGCGCTGCGTGCGCAAGCCCACAGACCGGATCATGCCGCTTGCGCGGATCTCCGAGCCGTCCCCACCCGGACGGCTTGTCCGCCAATTTCCGCAACATCCTATTGGCAGAGCGTCGCGAATGAAATGCCCGCGATTAAGACATTCTTAATCATCGTTAACAGGATCGGGCCGTAACGCCTTAGCAATAAATGACTCGGCCGATTGCGGCAACTTTTCGTCAATAAACCGGCGGAACCGCGTCGCTGACCCCGAACATTTCGTTAACCATTTCCATGCTTGGGTGAGGTCAATTCACCGCCGGACCGGCGGAACCGTCGCGCGATGCCGGGGCCTGCGCCATGACGCCTGAACTGCAACGGATGGACTGGATGCCCTCGCCCCCGCTTGCACCCATCGACAGCCCGCTCGACCTCGATCACCTCTCCCGGATGACGCTCGGCGACGCCGAGCTGGAACGGGAAGTGTTGGCCATGTTCGCCGAGCAGGCGGTCCGCCTGGTCGCGGCGATGGCGACGCTGCCGGCCGAGGCGGGCGCGCTGGCCCACAAGCTCAAGGGCTCGGCGTGCGGGATCGGCGCTTTTGCGGTGGCGGATGCGGCCGCAAGCCTGGAGATTGCGGTCCAGACCGGCCATGACCAGCGCCACGCTTTCGCCGCGCTGAAAGAGGCGGTGACCGAGGCCCGCGCCGCCATCGAGGCGATGCTGAAGCCTTGAGGCCACGCGGCCGAGCCGGACTCTAGTCTCTTGTTTTGACGCGTTTTCTTCCCGCAAAGCGGGATTCACTTCGGCTGAAAACCCTATGGCGCCCGGCTGATCGACCCGTTATAGGACAGCCCGGACCCTCCTTCATTCCCAGCACCGCGGCAGCACGAGCACACATGGCCAAGATTCACTTTGTCGACCACAAGGGCGAAACCCGCACGGTGGAAATCGAGAACGGCGCAACCGTGATGGAAGCCGCGATCCGCAACAGCATTCCCGGCGTCGAGGCCGAATGCGGCGGCGCCTGCGCCTGCGCCACCTGCCATGTCTATGTCGACGAAGCCTGGCGCGAGAAGGTCGGCAGCCCGACGCCGATGGAAGAGGACATGCTTGACTTCGGCTTCGACGTGCGCCCGAATTCGCGCCTGTCCTGCCAGATCAAGGTCTCCGACGATCTCGACGGTCTCGTCGTGACGACGCCGGAACGCCAAGCCTGATCCTGACAAGCCTGATCCTTACAGGCCTGCCCCTTCTGAACTGAACTATATGTTCGGCGTCGCGACCTCGATGCCGCGCTTGTGCCAGGGTCTGAGCTTCTCGACGATCTCCGCGCTGAGCGGCGCTGGCCGCCGCGTTGCCTCGTCGAGCATGACCCCGACCGACATCGCCGAGGCGATGCACTTTCCTTGCGAGAACACGACCTGCTCGAAGGTCACTGACGTCCGTCCGAGCTTCACTACGCCTAGGCCGAGCTCGATCGTGTTTGGCCAGTACAGCTCGGCGCGGAAATGGATGTCGAGCCGCACCATGATCCAGGCGAGCCCTGGCGGCGTCAGTCCGTACTCCGGCAGCTTCATCAGCGTGACGCGGCCGGTCTCGAAATAGGTGGCGTAGACCGCGTTGTTGACGTGCTGGTTGGGATCGAGATCGCCGAAGCGGACGTTGTCGCTGAGGCGGTAGGGATAGTCCTCCAGGCGCGGCGTCGTATCGAGGCGGCTTGGTGCGTTCACCGATTGATCTCCGTCATATCTTTCCTTGTTACAGCCCAGTTATTTTGCCCCGGCAAGTGGGCGCGGCTGCGGGGCGCTCCCTCTTTTATGCCTTCCCTGATCCATCCCCGTTGGCTAGACAGGTAGGGTCACCTCTGCCCGCCGGGCCGCCGTCCAACCGACAACGACCGATAAAGAGACGACATGAGCGATGTGATCAAAACCGATGTGCTGATTATTGGCGCCGGCCCCTGCGGTCTGTTCGCCGCTTTCGAGCTTGGCCTTCTCGACATGAAGGCGCATTTCGTCGACATCCTCGACAAGGTCGGCGGCCAGTGCGCCGAGCTCTATCCGGAAAAGCCGATCTACGACATTCCCGGCATTCCGCAGGTTTCGGGGCAGGGCCTCACCGACGCGTTGATGGAGCAGATCAAGCCGTTCTATCCGACCTTCCATCTCGGCGAGATGGTCGAGACGGTGGAGAAGATCGGCGATCCCGCCTTCCGCTGCACCACCGACGCCGGCAAGGTGTTCGAATGCAAGGTGCTGGTGATCGCGGCCGGCGGCGGCTCGTTCCAGCCCAAGCGCCCGCCGGTGCCGGGCATCGAGGCCTATGAAGGCACTTCAGTCCATTACGCCGTGCGCAAGATGGAGACGTTCCGCGACAAGAACGTGCTGGTCGTCGGCGGCGGCGATTCCGCGCTCGACTGGACCCTCAATTTGCATCCGATTGCCAAGCGCATCACGCTGTTGCACCGGCGCGACGAGTTTCGTGCCGCGCCCCACAGCGTCGAGCAGATGCGCGCGCTGGTCGCCGGCGGCAAGATGGATCTCCGGCTCGGCCAGGTCACGGCGCTCTCCGGCACTGAGGGCAAGCTCACCGGCGCCACCATCAAGGGCAACGACAACAGCGTCACGGACATTGCCTGCGACACCATGCTGCCGTTCTTCGGGCTGACCATGAAGCTCGGCCCGGTCGCGAATTGGGGCATCGCGCTGGAGAACAATCTGGTGCCGGTCGAGACGTCCGCGTTCGAGACCAATGTTCCCGGCATCTTCGCGATCGGCGACATCAATACGTATCCCGGCAAGATCAAGCTGATCCTGTGCGGCTTCCATGAGGGCGCGCTGATGTCGCAAAAAGCCCATCGCTACGTCTATCCGGAGAAGCGGCTCGTGTTCCAATACACGACCTCGTCCTCCAGCCTGCAAAAGAAGCTCGGTGTCAACTGACGGCGCCAGGGTGGGGAGGGGATGCCCCATGTTTCTGGTGCTGGAACCGTTCGCGAAATCGCCGTAGTCTGCGGCCATTCCGGTCGTGGAATAACAAGGTGATCTAATGCGGATTTTTACCAGCTCTCGGCTGCTCCCCTTCCTCGCGCTCGCATTGTCGCTCGCGACGGTGACGCCGTCTGCGGCACAAATCGCCGAGCCCACGGCGGCGGGCCTCTGGCAGAAGGTCGAGGACGGCAAGACGGTCGGATGGTTTCTCTTCATCGACCACAACGGCATCTTCGAAGGCGTGATCGCAAAGACCTTCCCGCGGCCCGGCGACGATCCGAACGAGATCTGCAGCAAGTGCACCGACGATCGCAAGAATGCGCCGGTGCTCGGCATCTCCTTCGTCCGCAACATGAAGCGCGACGGATTGAAGTACGAAGGCGGCAACGTGCTCAATCCGCGCGACGGCCAGATCTGGAAGGCCAACATGAAGGTCAGTCCCGACGGTCAGACCCTGACCCTGCGCGGCTATCTCGGCATCGCGCTGCTCGGCAAGGACGAGGCCTGGACGCGCCTGCCTGACACCAACATCGCCCAGGTCGATCCTGCCATCGTCGCGAAGTATCTGCCTGCGCAAGCCGCGGCCACCAAGCCGCCGGCACCGACGAAGAAGAGCGGCGGCACGATGATGGCGCCGGCGCCCAAGCAGTAGGCTCGAGCTCTGAGCTGGCTGATCGGCGGTAGCTTCCGGTCACGGTCATTCCCCGCACCAGCAGACGGTCTTCGCGGCGACGTTCGCCAAAAGGCGAATGCGTGCCCCGCCTGCTCCAGTAGTTCCCCGGAATGCGCGCTGGCGCCGGATTTGCATAGCTGTCCGCAAAGCTGCTGGGGAGCGAGTCGCCGTCTCCATGCCTGCCGTGCGCGGTGCTGTGGGCAGACGGCAGCGTTTGCCTCGCGGCGATCACTTCGACCGCGGAGACGACATGAGACCTGCAAGACAGTGTGCCGCCGTGCTGCTGGGGTTGACGGTTCTGCTCACCAATTCGGCGCTGGCGCGCGACGACGGGCGCTACGCCAACTCGCCGCTAAAACCCTGGTTCGAAAGCCTGCACAGCGAGTTCGGCCAGTGCTGCACCGACGCCGACGGTTACGTCATTGCCGACGTCGATTGGGAGTCCGATCGCGGCCGCTTCCGCGTCCGCATCGACGACGAATGGGTCGTGGTGCCTGACGGTGCCGTGATCACCGTGCCGAACAAGATCGGCCGCACCATGGTGTGGAAGCACTATATCGACGGCCATCCGCGCGTGCGCTGCTTCATGCCGGGCAGCATGACCTGAAAACGCTGACGGCGCCCGCATCGGATGCAGGCGCCGCAAGCGACGAGAAAGGCTCAGCGCGCTTCGCTGCCCGAACCTGCGCTCGCGAGCTGCTTGACGCGCGGCGACAGCACCGAAACCTGCGCCGGCGAGGCGGGCATGCCGGCGACGATCATCGAGGGCGCGGCCGACTGCTCTTCGACGCCGGCGCCGCCGAGCACCTGCACCTGCGTCGCCGAGATCGGCAACGATTTCACTTCGTAAGTCGGAAGTTCGCTGGCGAAAGCAACGGTCGAGCTCGCAATCACGGCGCTGGCGACGGCAATCATTGTGAGAACACGCATTGGAAAATCTCCGTTGAAGATGTCAATCGGAGGTTTGGTCGTCTCGATGCCGGAACAGGTTCGCTTGTGCGAGAACATTCCCGTGGCCGTCGGCGAACATATTGATTGCTTGATGCGCAACGACGAAACGAGAAAGAAGTTTTTCGCGCCAGTGTTTCCGGACGGTTTCGCGGATTGACCGGCGCAGCTCGCGGTCAGCCCGCTTGCAGATCCATGTGTGGAGACCTGCTCGGCGCTACGGCTATCGGAAAGCGCAGGCTCATGCTCGTGCCGCGGCCAGGCGTGGAGGCGATGACCAGCTCGCCGCCGTGCGCGGCCATGATCTCGCGGACGATCGACAGGCCGAGGCCCGCGCCATCGCCGGCAGTGTTGCCGGTCTGAAACGGCTCGGTCAGCCCGTGCTCCACGCCGTCCGGCAGGCCTGCGCCGTCGTCGTCAATCGAGATGCCGTCGCGGCCGAGCGTGGCGACGATGCGTCGTGCGCCACGGGCGTGGATGAGCGCGTTGCCGACGAGATTGGCGAGCGCGCTGCGAATCGCGGCGTCCACGCCCTGCACCAGGAGCGGACCTTTCTCGGCCTGTTCCAGCGCGAGCTCGATGCCGGCGTCCAGTGCCGAGGGGCCGAAATCGGCGAGCACGTCCAGCGTGATCTGGGCGAGATCGATCGGCCGTTTTTCGATCGCATGGTTTTGCAGCCGCGCCAGATCGAGCATCGCGGAGACCAGCGAAGTCAGGCGCCTGATATCGCGCACCAGTTCGGCCTTCAGGGCAGGCTCGGGTACGTCTTCGACCTTCGCACGCAGCAGCGTCAGCGGCGTGCGGAGCTGATGGGCGGCATTGCCGAGGAAGCGGCGTTGCATCCTGATATAGGCATCGATCTCGCCGAAGGCGCGGTTTAGCGCCTCGACCAGCGGCTTCAGCTCGCGCGGGACCTCGGACAGCGAGATCAGGCCCTGCGGGGCCGATGGATCGATCGCGAGGGCGCGACGCGCGACCCGCTCGATGCCGCGTGAGACGAAACGCGCAGCAAGCGCCGACCCGATCGCGACGGTGGCCGCAAAGGCCAGCGCTACCACGAGGATCGAAAAGAAGCTGCGGGCGAGGAAGCTTCTTGCGAGCCGGCCGAAGCGGACCTGAGGCTCGCCGACCATCGTCGTGAGCCGCAAGGCGCCCCGTTGCGCAACCGCGAGACAGAACGTGCTGTTCTGGTCGGGTGTGCTGAAGACGGACAAGCCGACAGGCCCGCGATAGGGAAAGGCGAAGGGTAGCTGTGGCCGGTGCTCGCTGCCGTACTCGCTGACAAGATTGCCGACGGAGACGACGTACCAGAGGTTTGGACTGTCCGCCTTCAGCTCTTCGAGCGCGGGAGTGGGGCGCACCGTCAGGTTTTGCCCATCGATAACAGTGGCGCGATCCAGAACGGCGGCCACGACCCGGCACGCCCTGAACTCGCGTTCCTCCATCGGGTACCGCGAGACGAAGATCGCGACCATGATCAGGAAGATCGTCGTCGCGGCGATGCCGAGCGAAAACGCAAACGTATGGGCGATCGACCTCATCGCGGCGTTGCCAGCCGCAGGATGTAGCCGATGCCCCGCATGCTGCGGATCTCGACGTCGCCGCCGAGCTCGAGCAATTTCTTCCTCAGGCGCGAGACCTGCGCTTCGAGCGTGTTGGATTCGATCTCGTCGTCGAAGCCGTAAATCTCCTCGATCAGGGCGGCGCGGGTGATGACGCGGTCGCGCCGCATCAACAGCGCTCCCAGGATCAGTGCCTCGCGCCGCCGCAACAGGATCCTGGTGTCGGCAACCACCGCCTCGTTGCTTCCGAGATGCAGCTCCACATTGCCGAGCGACAGCACCGAAGGGGCGAGCAGCCGGGGCCGCCGCAGCACCGCCCGTACGCGCGCGATCAATTCCTGCGGCTCGAACGGTTTTCCGAGATAGTCGTCGGCGCCGCCGTTGAGACCCTCGACGACGTCTTCCTTGGCGTCCTTGGACGTCAGCATGATGATCGCGGGCCGGTCCGGGGATTGCCTCAGGGCCGTGACCACCTGGAGCGCATCGCCGTCGGGCAGCATGCGGTCGATGATGGCGAGATCATATTTGAAATTGTCGAGCGCCTGGCGGGCATCGGCAATCGAGCCAACGAGGTCGACGATTCCGTGCAATTGCCCGAGCAGGCGGCTGACATAGGCGCCGATCTGCGGTTCGTCTTCGATTACGAGGGAACGCACGCGGGTCGTCCTTGACTCTGCTGGGCAACAAATCCCCGAGCGTGACGCTCCCTGGCCGAAGTCTGGCGTTTCGGCTCCTGCGCAGGGTTCCCATAAAGGCAGCGAGCTTGGCGAATAAAAGGCAGATGCGAGTGGGGTGACCGGCAGTGCCGGCCAAAGTTTGGGCGCGTGAATGCCTCCCGGCAATGTTCGGGCAATGTTGGTTCGATGGCGCACGCTTCATGCGCGCCGGGAGCATCTTGGGACGGTGGTTGTCGCCTTGCAATCTTGGGGCAATTTTGCCGGACCACATGCTGGAGCTCCAACCACACGAGTCGACCAGGCCAGGAAGGCCGGTCCGGGGCCCTGTAATGAAGCATTTTGACGACGCCGCTCTTCGCCTCACGGTGAATGTGCGGCTCACGACCACCTTGCTCGCCGCACTCGGCGCGATCATGGCGATCCCTCAATCCGCATCGGCGCAGACCGCGTTCACGCTGCCGGCGCCGCCGTTCGAGCTGCCGATGCTGCCTTCGCCCTCCGGCAATTGGACGATCATGGTCGGCATCGGTGGTGAGTACACACCGGATTTCGTCGGATCGAAGAACGGCAAGCTCATGCCGATCCCGATCTTCTCCATCCGCCGCGCCGGATCGAACGACCAGTTTCGGGGCCCGCGCGACAGCGCGAGCATCGCGCTGCTCGACGTCGGCAATTTTCGCGCAGGGCCTGCGTTCAAATACGTCACCTCGCGCAAGGCCGACAAATATGCCGAGCTGACGGGCCTTGGCGACGTCAAGGCCGCCTATGAGCTCGGCGGCTTCGTCGAATATTATCCGGTCGACTGGCTCCGCCTGCGCAGCGAATTGCGCCAGGGCATGGGTGGCCATACCGGCACCGTCGCCGACATCTCCGCGGACGTCATCGTGCCGCTGATTCAAAGGCTGACGATCTCGGCCGGCCCGCGCTTCGCCTGGAAGAGCACCAACGCGACCGCGCCGTATTTCGGCGTCGATGCCGCGCAGGCACTGGTGTCGGGATTGCCGACGTACAATGCCAAAGGCGGTGCGCACTCGGTCGGGTTCGGCAGCCAGGTCTCTTATCGCATCAATCCGCAGTGGGAGGTCCATGCCTATGTCGAATACGAGAAGCTGCTCGGCGACGCCGCGGACAGTCCGCTGGTGAAGCTGCGGGGATCGTCGAACCAAACCACCGTCGGCATCGGAGCGTCCTACTCGTTCGATTTCAGGATTCGATGAGCCGCCATGCGCCGCATTGCATTTCTATGGCTCGGCCTTGCAGCCGCTTGCGTCGCCCTCGGCGCCGCCGCTGCGTTCGAGACCCGCGCGAGCCGGATTCAGGCGATCAAGACGGTCGGCATCGTCTCCGCCATCGGCGAGGAGATGAGCCTTTCACAGGCAGGCCTTACCAAGCTCGGCTCCACCGGGCAAAGCGCCTCGATCAGTGCATGGGGACTGGACGAGCTGATCGTCCAGCAGGCGACCAGGCTGCTGGGCGCACGCTATCGCGTTCAGGCCGTCAACTACACCCGCGCCGCGTTCGCCGCGATCCGGGATTCGGCGGTCACGCCCGTCAATCTGCTGCGGAGCGATCCGTTCAAGGAGCTGGTTCGCACCGATGTCACGCCCCAGGGACTCGATGCGTACATCGTCATTACCCGCGCGAGATCGAAACTCGGCAACGGCCGCAACGTCGAGGGTGTCGGGCTCGCCGAATACCGGACGCTGCTTGCGGACTACGGCCTGATCCACGTGCTGTATGAGGTCCGCGTCATCGACGGCAAGACGTTCGATGTGATCGAAAAGCGGGCGGCCGCGCCGCTCGACAACACCGGGACCCTGAGGATCGCAGGCCCCAGCGGGCCGATCGACGGGACATTTGACGGTCCGGCTTCGAGCGAACGGCTGCGCGCGGCGATTGCGGATCTCATCACGCGCAGCCTGCCTGTCACGCTCGATGACATGCACCTGATCGGTGGTCAGTGAAGCCGGCTGGCGGCCTCAGGTCACCGGCGCGGGGTTGAACAGCGTCAGATCATTGTGGATGCCCCAGCGGTCCGACCATGGCTTGGTGCGGCCGGAGGCGACGTCGAGGATGAGCCGGAACAGGTCCCAGCCGGTCTCCTCGATGGTCTTCTCGCCGGTGGCGATGCGGCCTGCGTCGAAGTCGATCAGGTCTTTCCAGCGGCGGGCAAGCTCGCTGCGGGTCGCGACCTTGATCACGGGTGCGGCCGCAAGGCCGTAGGGCGTGCCGCGGCCGGTGGTGAACACCTGCAGCGTCATGCCGGAGGCGAGCTGGAGCGTGCCGCAGATGAAGTCGGAGGCCGGCGTTGCCGCGAACAGCATGCCCTTCTGCGTCGCCTTCTCGCCGGGCGAGAGCACGCCGGTGATGGCGCTTGATCCGGACTTGACGATCGAGCCGAGTGACTTCTCGACGATGTTGGCGAGGCCGCCCTTCTTGTTGCCGGGCGTGGTGTTGGCGCTGCGATCGGCGCCGCCGCGCGCGAGATAGGAATCGTACCAGGCCATCTCCCGCACCAGCGCGCGGCCGACGTCCGCGTTGATGGCACGGCGGGTGAGCAGCTGGATGGCATCGCGCACCTCGGTCACTTCCGAGAACATCACGGTGGCGCCGGCGCGCACCAGGAGGTCCGCGGCGAAGCCGACGGCGGGGTTCGCGGTGACGCCGGAGAAGGCATCGCTGCCGCCGCATTGCAGGCCGATGACGAGGTCGGAGGCCGGGCAGGTCTCGCGGGTGCGCTTGTTGAGGATTTTCAGGCGGGCTTCCGCCTGGGTCATGATCGCATCGACGATTGCGCCGAAGCCGTCGAAGGCTTCGTCCTGCATGCGCACGATGGCATCGCTGACGCCTTCCGGCACCAGCCGCTCCGGTGCGAGCTTCTCGCAGCCAAGGCCGACGACCAGGATCTCGCCGCCGAAATTCGGGTTCAGCGCGATGTTCTGCAGCGTGCGGATCGGCACCACCGCGTCGGGTGCGGTGATCGCGACGCCGCAGCCATAGGCATGCGTTAGCGGCACGACGTCGTCGACGTTGGGGTATTTCGGCAGCAGCTCGGCGCGGATGCGCTTCACCGCGTATTCCATCGTGCCCTTGACGCATTGCACGGAGGAGGAGATGCCGAGGATGTTCTTGGTGCCGACCGATCCGTCCGGATTGCGATAACCTTCGAACGTAAAGCCTTCGAGCGGCGGCAGCGGCGCGGGGACGGCGGTCGAGATTTCGAGCTTGTCGAGGTCGGGGGCATCCGGCATGCGAATGCGCGCCTCGTCGACCCATTCGCCGGCCAGGATCGGCGAGAGCGCGTAGCCGATCACCTCGCCATACCGGACGATCGGCTGATCTTGCGCGATGTCGACCAGCGCCGTCTTGTGCCCCTGCGGCACGAAGGCGCGCAGCGTCAGGCCGCTGGCAAAGCGGGAGCCGGCGGGAAGCCCGAAATCATTGACCACGATCGCGACATTGTCGCGCTCGTTGAGCTTGATGTAGCGGGGCTGCTCTTTCGCTGCGACGTCCTGGTCCATCTGCGCCTGCCTTCCGAAGCCGTAGGGTGGGCAAAGGCGCAACGCGCCGTGCCCACCATGCTTCACACCGAACGTAAGCGGTGGGCACGCTTCGCTTTGCCCACCCTACGATATCTTCCCCGCGGTCAACCCGGGAACGTATAAGCCGTCTTCACCGTGGTGTAGAACTCGCGCGCGTAGGAGCCCTGCTCGCGGGCGCCGTAGCTCGAGCCCTTCCGGCCGCCGAACGGCACGTGATAGTCGACGCCGGCGGTCGGCAGATTGACCATCACCATGCCGGACTCGCTGTTGCGCTTGTAGTGCGAGGCGTATTTCAGGCTGGTGGTGCAGATGCCCGAAGCAAGGCCGAACTCGGTGTCGTTGGAGATCGCCAGCGCCTCCTCGTAGTTCTTGGCGCGGATGACGGCGGCGACCGGGCCAAAGATCTCCTCACGCGCGATGCGCATGTTGTTGTTGGCCTCGGTGAACAGCGCCGGCTGCAGGTAGTGGCCGGGCGTCTCGCGCTTGAGCAGCTCGCCGCCGAACGACAGCTTGGCACCCTCGTCCTGGCCGATCTTGATGTAGCGCAGGTCCTGGTCGAGCTGGCTCTGGTCCACGACAGGGCCGATATGCACGCCGGCCTTGAGCGCGTCGTCGACCGACAGTCCGTTCAGGCGCTCGGCCACCGCCGCGACGAAGCGGTCGTGGATGCCCTCGGTGACGATCAGGCGGGAGGAGGCGGTGCAGCGCTGGCCGGTGGAGAAATAGGCGCCGTTGACGGCGACCTCGACGGCGGTCTTGAGGTCGGCGTCATCGAGCACGACCAGCGGATTCTTGCCGCCCATCTCGAGCTGGAACTTCTTCATCGGGTTCGAGAGCACGCAGGCCTGCGCGATCTTGCGTCCGGTTTGCACCGAGCCGGTGAAGGAGATCGCGGCCACATCGGGGTGGTCGAGCAGGGTCTGGCCGACCACGGAGCCGGAGCCAACCACGAGGTTGAACACGCCGGCGGGAATGCCGGAGCGGGTGATGATTTCGGCCAGCGCATGACCCGAGCCCGGCACCAGCTCGGCCGGCTTGAACACCACCGTGTTGCCGTAGCAAAGCGCAGGCGCGATCTTCCAGGCCGGGATCGCGATCGGGAAATTCCAGGGCGTGATCATGCCGACGACGCCGACCGGCTCACGGGTGAGCTCGACGTCGAGGCCGGGACGCACGGAGGCGCCCTTTTCGCCGATCAGGCGCAGAGCCTCGCCGGCGAAGAACGCAAAGATCTGGCCGGCACGCGCGACCTCGCCGATGCCCTCAGGCAGCGTCTTGCCTTCCTCGCGCGCGAGCAGGCGGCCGAGCTCTTCCTTGCGGGCGAGGATCTCGAGGGAAATCTTGTTCAGCGCGTCGAAGCGCGCCTGCGGCGTTGACTGCGCCCAGGCGGGGAAGGCGGCCTTGGCGGCGGCGATCGCCTTCTCGGTCTGCGCCTTGTCGGCCTTGGCGTATTCGCCGACAACGTCGTTGGTGTTGGAGGGGTTGATGTTCTTGGTGACGCCAGAGCCATCGACCCATTCGCCGCCGATGAAGTTCTTCAGGATCGCAGTCATCTTTTCCTCCGAGGAAGTATTTTAACGCACGAGGCACGGACGCTTGTCGTCAAAGGTCCAGCCGGGGATCAGGTCCTGCATGGCAATAGCGTCATCGCGGGCACCGAGTCCATGCTGCTTGTAGAGGTCATGCGCCGCGTCGATAGCGGCCCTGTCGATTTCGATACCCAGGCCCGGCCGGTCCGGGACTGCAATCTTGCCGCCCTTGATCCGGAGCGGCTCCCTGGTGAGCGCCTGGCCGTCCTGCCAGATCCAATGGGTGTCGATCGCAGTGACCGTGCCGGGGGCGGCGGCGCCGACATGGGTGAACATGGCCAGCGAAATGTCAAAATGGTTGTTGGAATGCGAGCCCCAGGTCAGGCCGTTGTCACGGCAGGTCTGGGCCACCCGCACCGAGCCCTGCATGGTCCAGAAATGGGGATCGGCCAGCGGAATGTCCACCGCGCCCAGGCGCAGCGCATGGGAGAGCTGCCGCCAGTCGGTGGCGATCATGTTGGTCGCGGTCGGCAAGCCGGTGGCGCGGCGGAACTCGGCCAGGATCTCGCGGCCGGAGAAGCCGGCCTCGGCGCCGCAGGGGTCCTCGGCATAGGCGAGGATGCCGTGCATGTCCTTGCAGAGCCTGATCGCCTCGTCGAGCGACCAGGCGCCGTTGGGATCGAGCGTCACGCGCGCGTTCGGAAAACGCTTTGCGATCGCGGTGACGGCCTCGATCTCCTGCTCGCCGCGCAGCACGCCACCTTTCAGCTTGAAGTCGGCGAAGCCGTAATGGTCGTGGGTGGCTTCCGCGAGCCGCACCACGGTCTCCGGCGTCATCGCTTCCTGATGGCGAAGGTCGAACCATTCGGGCTTGCCGGTCTCGCCGCTGACGTAGTCGAGCCTGGACTTGCGGCGATCGCCGACGAAGAAGAGATAGCCGAGCGTCTCGACGCCCTTGCGTTGCTGGCCTTCGCCGAGCAGCGCGGCGACCGGCAAGTTGAGATGCTGGCCAAGCAGATCAAGCAGTGCGGATTCGATCGCGGTGACGGCGTGGATCATGACGCGAAGATCGAAAGTCTGCTTGCCACGGCCGCCGGCGTCGCGGTCGGCGAAGGCGGTGCGGATGTCGGCGAGGATGTTGTTGAGCGCGCCGACGGTCTTGCCGATCACGAGATCGCGGGCGTCCTGGAGCGTCTGCCAGATCTTCTGCCCGCCCGGCACCTCGCCGACGCCGGTATGGCCGGCATTGTCGGTGAGGATGACGATGTTGCGGGTGAAGAACGGCGCATGCGCGCCGCTCAGATTGAGGAGCATGCTGTCGCGGCCCGCGACCGGGATCACCTGCATCGCCGTGACGACAGGTGCGCCAGAGATATCGGTCAGGGCCATCGCTCGCTCCTCGCTGTTGTCGTCCTATTCTGCCGCTTGTTGTGTCGATCGGATGGCGGGCAGATTCTTCACCAGCGCGGTCACTTCCGCGATCTCCTGCTCGGTGAGGTCGGTGAGCGGCGGGCGGACCGGGCCGGAATCGCGGCCGATCACCTTCATGCCGGCCTTGATGATCGAGACGGCATAGCCCTTCTTGCGGTTGCGGATCGCGATCAGCGGCAGGATGAAGTCCTTCAGCCCGGCCTGGATCGTGGCATGGTCGCGCTTGCGTACCGCGGCGTAGAAGTTGGTGGCGAATTCCGGCACGAAATTGAACACGGCCGAGGAATAGGTCGTCACGCCCATGTCGAGATAGGGCAGCGCGAAGGTCTCGGCGGTCGGCAGGCCGCCGACATAGGTGAGACGATCGCCGAGCTTGGTGTAGACGCGGGTCATCAGCTCGATGTCGCCGATGCCGTCCTTGTAGCCGACGAGGTTCGGGCAGCGCTCAGCGAGGCGCGCCAGCGTGTCGGGCTGCAGGATCGCGTTGTCGCGGTTGTAGACGATGACGCCGATCTTCACGGCGGCGCAGACCGCCTCGACATGGGCGGCAAGGCCCTCCTGCTCGGAGTGGGTGAGGTAGGGCGGCAGCAGCAGCAGGCCGTCCGCGCCGGCCTTCTCCGCGCCGATTGCGATCTCGCGGGCGATCGCGGTGCCATAGCCGGTGCCGGCGAGCACGGGCACGCGGCCCTTGGTCTCGTCGACGGCGACCTTGACGACTTCAGGGACCTCGGTCGGCGTCAGCGAGAAGAATTCGCCGGTGCCGCCGGCGGCGAACAGGCCTGCGACATCATAGCCGCACAGCCAGTCCATGTTGGCGCGATAGGTCGCCTCGTCGAAGGAGTAGTCAGCCTTGAAGGGCGTGACGGGGAAAGACAGGAGGCCAGATCCGATCTTCTGGGCCATTTCCTGCGGGGTCATCTTGCTCATGGGCGCGGCTCCCTCATTGCGTGTTGTGGAGGACGCAAGCAGAAGGCTGCGCGTCCATGCGCCGTGGTTTAGGAGACCGTTCGATGCGGGTCCAAGCCAAAGCCTATATCGACCGATGCGAAATCAGCATCAATCTTCGGATGGCTCCGCAGAGGCCAGTTCGCCGGCGATTTTGACCAGCGCCGACAGCAGCGGATTCTCGTCGTCGCGGCGCCAGACCATGAACAGCTCCACGGGGACGCGCGTGCGCAGCTTCAGCGGGCGCAGGCGCACGTCGGAAATCTTCAGGCTCGCCGCCGCCGCCGGCACGATGGCAAGGCCGAGGCCGGCGCGCACCATGGCGAGGATCGAGTGGATCTGGCTGAGATGCTGGACGTAGCGCGGCAGCACGTCGGCACGGGTGAAAAGCGCCACCAGGAGATCGTGGAAGTAGCGGCTCTCATAGGGCGAATACATCACGAAGGGCTGGTCGTCGAAATCCTTGATGGTGATGCTGTCGGCATTCGCCAGCGGATGCTTCTTCGGGATCGCGGCGAGCAGCGGCTCGGCGACGACGCGGCGGCTGGTGAGCTCGGGCCGCGCGATCGGCGGCCTGAGCAGGCCGGCGTCGATCTGGCCCGACGTCAGCGCCTCGAACTGGTCGCCCGACACCATCTCCTTCAGCGAGAAATCCACCTCGGGCAGTTTGGCGCGGCAGGCCGCGACCAGTTCGGGCAGGAAGCCATAGGCCGCGGCCGCGGTGAAGCCGATCTTCAGCGAGCCGGTCTTGCCGAGCGCGATGCGGCGGGCGACTTGCGAGGCGCTTTCGGCGAGCTTGAGGATGCGCCGCGCCTCCGGCAGGAAGCTACGCCCGGCCGGCGTCAGGCGCACCGAGCGGCTGGTGCGCTCGAGCAGCGGCGCATCGATGATGTGCTCGAGCACCTGGATCTGCCGGGACAGCGGCGGCTGGGTCATGTTCAGCCGCGTCGCGGCGCGGCCGAAATGCAGTTCCTCCGCCACCGTGACGAAACAGCGGAGCTGGTTGAGGTCGAACATCGATACATGCCTTAGATGGATAAGGCGTTTCCCCGGTACTTCTAGCATCGATCATCCCCAAAACAAAGACGGCGGCTTTTTGGGCCGCCGTTGAGTTGCCTGGTCAAGCTCCCATCGGGAGCCCTCAGGAGGAACGTTTGAGCGTCACCCGCTCGATCTTGCCGACGATGACGAGATAGGCGAACGCCGCCACCAGCGCGTTGAGGCCCACGAACACCAGCGCGCCGTTGAACGAGCCGGTCGCGGCCAGGATGTAGCCGATCACGATCGGCGTGGTGATCGAGGAGAGATTGCCGAAGGTGTTGAACAGGCCACCGGAGACGCCGCCGGCTTCCTTTGGCGAGGTGTCGGAGACGACCGCCCAGCCGAGCGCACCGATGCCCTTGCCGAAGAAGGCGAGCGCCATGAAGCCGACCACCATCGCCTGTCCGTCGACATAGTTGCAGGCGATGATCGACATCGACAGCAGCATGCCGCCGACGATCGGGATCTTGCGTGCCATGGTCAGCGAGCCGGTCCGGCGCAGGATCGCATCGGAAATGATGCCGCCGAGCACGCCGCCGATGAAGCCGCACAGCGCCGGCAGCGTCGCGACGAAGCCGGCTTGCAGGATCGACAGGCCGCGCTCCTTGACCAGGTAGACCGGGAACCAGGTCAGGAAGAAATAGGTCAGCGTGTTGATGCAATACTGGCCGAGATAGACGCCGAGCATCATACGGTTGGAGAGTAGCTGGCGGATGTGGTCCCAGCCGGAGCCGGCCTCTTGCGCACGCTCGCGCAGCTGATCGTTCTTGGGCGCGTCGAGATCGACCAGCGCGCCACCTTCCTTGATGTAGTCGAACTCGGCATCGTTGATCGAAGGATGCTCCTTCGGGCCGTAAATGGTCTTGAGCCAGACGAAGCCCATGACGATGCCGAGCGCGCCCATCACGAAGAACACGAAGCGCCAGCCATGGGCATGCGCGATCCAGCCCATCAGCGGCGCGAAGATCACGGTGGCGAAATACTGTCCCGAGTTGAAGAAGGCCGACGCGGTGCCGCGCTCGTTGCCCGGAAACCATGCCGCGACGATGCGGGCGTTGGCGGGGAAGGAGGGCGCTTCCGCGACGCCGACAAGGAGGCGGAGCGCGAACAGCACGACAACAGCCGTGCCGGCGCTGAGGAAGCCAACCCAGCCCTGCATCAGCGTGAACAGCGACCAGACGATGATGCTGAAGGCATAGACAAGGCGCGAGCCATAGCGGTCGAGCAGCCAGCCGCCCGGGACCTGCGCCGCGACATAGGACCAGCCGAACGCCGAGAAGATCCAGCCCATGGCGACGGGATCGAGATGCAGCTCCTTGGACAGCGCGGGGCCTGCGATCGACAGCGTGGCGCGGTCGGCATAATTGACGGTGGTGACCAGGAACAACATGGTCACGATGAACAGCCTGACGCGAGACCTTCTCACGTCCGCTGCGGACACCACTGCGCTCATCAGGCGCCTCCTCAAGTCGAAATGTTTCCTCGATCCGACTCCTAGAGGCGCGCGCGGCAAAGTGTCCAAGCTCAAGGGGGTATCGATCGATACCGTTTTTGGATTGATGAAACGGCAAGTAGCGGGGAACGATGCTGGCGCGGAGTGAATGTGCGAGCACCAAGCACTCCGCTGTCGTTCCGCGCGAAGGCGGGGAATCCAGTACGCCGCAGCCTCGATTCAAGACTGCCGTCGCGGCGTACTGGATCGCCCGGTCAAGCCGGGCTGCCGAGGTGCGAGGACGTTGCGCGTAGCCCGCATGAGCGAAGCGATATGCGGGGAGATGGCTCCGGATGTCGCTGCGCTCATCCGGGCTACGACTCGCAAAAGGAGTCTTCGCGCGCGCTACTGCTTTGCGCTCGGCAACAGCTGCGGCAGAAATCCGCGCGTGACGCCCGGCGGCACGGCATCGAGCCCGAGCACGGCGCTCGCGGCCGGCAGCGCCGCATCCGCCATCGCCGCATGCCCTTCCGCGCTCGGATGCACCGCGCCGCCATAAACGGCGGAGAGCACGCCCCAGGTGGCGTCGTGAATGTCGGTCGGCTGGCTCGCCGCCGGCAATCCCTGCGGATAGGTCATCGCGGCAAAATAGCTGTCATTGGCATCGCGGATCCAGCGCGCGCGGGGTAAATAGGCGCGGTATTCCGAGGCGCCGCGGCCGCACAGCATCGGCTGGCTCGCCGCGCTCACGATGTCTGGATTGAAGCTCTGGCCGTTCTCGGCAAAGCAGCTGCGGTCGAATTCGGGGTCGTTGCCGGAATGGGCGCAGAAGCCGTGATCGGCGAACGCCGCCTGATGCGCATCGACGAAGGTCATGCGGTCGGCTTCGGGATCGCGGCACAGCGCGCCGCGGGTGCAGGTGGCGAGCCCCTTCAGCTGCGGCAAGAACTCGGTGTCGACGAAGGTCGAGACGCGGGCAAGGCGCTGCGGATCGGCGTTGAAGGCCGGATGGATGTCGAAGCCGGCCCGGCCGCCGCGGCAGGGCACGCCGCCGTCGGCGAGCGCGGGGTTGGCGTAGGAAACATAGACGACATGCGAGAGGTCGCCGCCGACCAGCGGCTTGAGCGCCTCGCGCAGCTTGACGAAGTTCTGCGGCAGTTCGCGCGCCAGCGCATCGCGGGAATCGTCGACGCTCGCCATCACGCCGGAGCGGCGGAACAGCGCGCGCTCGGTCGCGGTCTCGACGATCACGTCGGCAACGAGACCGGAGAAATAGACGTCGTTGGCGCCGACAGAGAGCAGCACGAGGTCGAGCGTGCGGTCGGGCTGGCGCTTCTTCGCCGCGGTGAGCGCCTCGCGCAACTCGGCGACTTGCGCGTTCACGCTGGTGTTGCAGACACCGGTCTTGCCGGGCGGGCATTCGCGGGCGCGCTGCGAGCCGAGCAGCCCATCGCCGATGCTGGCACCGGTGCAGGCGAGCGGCAGGTAGGTCACTGCGATGTGGGTGTAGCGCACGGCGAGTGCGAGGGCGGTGCGCGTCTGGTAGCTGTAGAGCGAGCGGTGGCAGGGCGAGTTGAACCAGAGCGCGCTGTAACGCTGCCAGTTGGCCAGCGTGTCCGGCGCCTCGCAGGCGCGGCCGCCTTTGAAGCCGTGGCGGCTCGGCCGGTAGTACTGCGCGCCGGCGGTGCCCAGATAGGAGCGGAAGCAAAACCCTTCGTCCGACAGCGCCAGCGGCCGGTCCGGATTGCCTTCGCCGGAGGCGATGCTGTCCCCGAGGCCGGCGACGAAGATGTCGCGGACCTGGATCTCGGTCTGGACGCGCTGGGTCGGATCGGAGCCGGACGAGACGTCGACGGTCGCGACCGTCTGCTTGCCGTAGCGGACGCGCAAATTGATCGGCTCGGCGCAGTCGAAGGTCGATTGTTGCGGCCCGTCGCCGTCGTCGAACGACCAGGCGCAGGTGGCGCCGACCGGCACCGCGCCAACGAGGCGGACGGTGACGGGGTGATCGATCGGGGTGAGGTAGTTTTCCTTGGTGTTGTCGCGGGTGCAGGGCTGGTTGACCCGGCCCTGGAGGTCGATGCAGAGCCGGTTGACCATGTTGCGGGCCCAGCCGCGGCCCTCGCTCTGGAGCTCCAGCGATTGCTCGGCGGCCAGGATGCTGCGGTTGCGGGCGTTCTCGACATGGAGCAGGAAGTCGCGCTCCTCGCGGAACAGCCGGAAGCGGTTACGCACCTCCCAATTGATCTGCAGGGCGCCGGTGTCCTGAGCGCTAGCGCGCTCGGGCGGCATGGCCGTCAGAATCCCGGCAAGCAACAGGGCGCCTGCGGAAAGGGTACGAAGGAATACAGGGATCATGGCCCGCGTCTTCAACGGCAAAGTTGAGGCGGAAATAAGAGAGCATTGCTCCGCCGCCCGCAACCCCGCCGGGTCCAGATCGTGGCCTACCGCTTGTTGGCCTGGCGCAGTATCCGCTCGCGCTCCATCGGCGTCACCTGCTTGGGCAGATTGGCCTGCGCGCAGGCCTCCGCCAGCCGCCGCCGCTCCTGCCAGGGCTCGACCACGTTCATCCAGAGTTCGCGCGTGCCCATGATCGAGATGGCGAGGCCGAACGGGATCACGAAATAGAGAAGGCGGAACACCAGCAGCGTCGCCAGAAGTTGCTCGCGGCCGAATTCGGGCAGCGCCAGCAGCATGGCGGCATCGAACACGCCGATCGAGCCGGGGGCATGGCTGGCGAAGCCGAGCAGCGTCGCCAGGATGAACACCACCGCCAGCGACATGAAGTCGATCGGCGGATTGGCCGGCATCAGCAGGTACATCGCCGTGGCGCAGAAGCCGAGATCGACCACCCCGATCAGGATCTGGACCAGCGTCAGCGGCGCCGACGGCAGCACCACCTTCCAGCCCTTCTGGCCGAGCTCGCGCCGCTTCTCGCCCATGCAGAGCCAGACCAGATAGGCACCGATCGAGGCGAGGCCGCCGAGCGCGATCAGCCGATTGATCGAGGAGGGGAGCTGATCCATCGAGGACGCAGCATCCGGATGGATCGCCATGCCGATCGAGAGCACGAAGATGTTACCGAGCCAGAAGGTCAGGCCCGACAGGAAGCAGATCTTGGCGACGTCGATCGCGTTCAGCCCGTAGTCCGAATAGATCCGGAAGCGGATCGCGCCGCCGGTGAAGACCGTGGCGCCGATGTTGTGGCCGATCGAATAGGACGTGAAGCTGGAGAGCGCCGCAATGCGGTACGGCACGTGCTTCTTGCCGATCGTTCGCAGTGCAAAAAAATCGTAGAAGGTCAGCGTACAGAACGCAAAGAACACGCAGATCGCCGCCAGCCCGATGCTCCCGCGGGGAATCTCGGTTAACGCGGTCAGGATGACCCCGGTATCGATGCCCTTGAGGGTTCGCACCAGCGAGGTGATCGCGAAGGCGATGATGAAGACGCTCGCGGCTACTCCGAGCCGTCGCCAGCCGATCCATCTCTTGAAGCCGCGTTGCAGCGCGGGCAGCAGTCCGTGCATTCATCCTCCCGGCGGGGGGCAAGACCGACCAGGCCAGACATTGGCCAGTCGGGTACGATCACGGCCAAAAGCAGGCATCGATCGCGGGGCATGATCCAGCTCATTTAAGGCAAAAACACCGGCTTGTGCAGCCCTTGACAACAATTGGTTCTGCGTCGGACCGGTCACTTTTGTCATACGCGGTTCACATCGGCGGCGCGTTAAGCATATGAGTCGTGAAACCGACTCGGCCCGCGCGTTTCGTATGCCGACACCATTTCAGATGCCGCTGCCGTCCGCATTGTTCCAGCGCAAGCCATCCGGGTCTTTTTGGAACGTCGATGCCGCGTGTCCGTTGGGCCCCATCAGCAACCGAACATGGCGGAATAAGCGGCTTTTCGTGCAAGCCGCTGCCTTCGTGTTCCACAAAACCGAAGAGGACGGAACGATGGGACTGTTCACAAAAGACATCAAGACCATGAACGACCTGTTCGTGCACCAGCTCCAGGACATCTATTACGCCGAGCAGCAGCTGACCAAGGCGCTGCCGAAGATGGCCAGTAAGGCCACCGATCCGCAGCTGAAGCAGGGCTTTTTGACGCACCTTGAAGAAACCAAGCAGCACGTCGCGCGGCTCGAAGAAGTGTTCAAGATGCACGGCGTCCCCGTGAAGGCGGTCGATTGTCCGGCGATCGACGGCATCATCGAGGAGGCCGACGAGACCGCCGGCGAGGTCGCCGACAAGGCGGTGCTCGATGCCGCCCTGATCAACGCGGCGCAGGCCGCCGAACATTACGAGATCGTACGCTACGGCAGCTTGATCGCCTGGGCCAAGCAGCTCGGCCGCAATGACTGCGCGACCGTGCTCGCCAAGACGCTTGAGGAGGAGAAGGCGACCGACAAAAAGCTGACCACGCTCGCCGAGAGCAAGGTCAATCTGCGCGCGGCGAGCTGATGAAGGTAAAGCGACGGGCGCGCCGCGCGGCTATCCGTGCGGCGCTCTCGCCACATATGCTCTGTCATCGCCCGCCTAGTGCGCGATTGCGCACAGGGGCGGGCGATCCAGTATTCCAGAGACAATAATGGGATACGGAGAAGCCGCGGCGTACTGGAATCCCCGCATGCGCCGGGCACGACACCGCTTGTAAGGCGAGTGCCCGCAGCATCCATCCTTCGTCCATTATCGAAACATGACTGCGCAATGAGAGCGTATATTTCGCATGGGGCTGCAATCGAGGTGCAGCATGCGAGCCACCACCATCAAACATGAAATCTTTCAGGATAGGACCGGCGCGTCGCGCGCCGGTTCGCCTCTTGCGACCTCGCTCACGCTGGCCGCGATGAGCCTTGGCTACGGCGTGGTGCAGCTCGACGTCACCATCGTCAACACCGCGCTCGATGCGATGGGCCGGACGCTCGGCGGCGGTGTCGCCGAACTGCAATGGGTGGTCAGCGCCTACACCATCGCGTTTGCCGCCTTCATCCTGACGGCAGGCGCGCTCGGCGACCGCATCGGCGCCAAGCGCGTCTTCATGGCGGGGTTCGCCATCTTCACCGCGGCTTCGTTCGCCTGCGCGCTGTCTCCCAATGCGACCGTGCTGATCGCAGCGCGGTTGGTGCAGGGGCTGGCGGCGGCGATTCTGGTGCCGAATTCCCTCGCGCTGCTCAATCATGCCTATCCGGACGAGCGAGCGCGCGGCCGTGCCGTCGCGGTCTGGGCTGCTGGCGCGAGCCTCGCGCTCACCGCGGGCCCCTTCGTCGGCGGCGCGCTGATCACGCTGGTCGGCTGGCGCGCGATTTTCCTGGTCAATCTGCCGATCGGGCTCGCCGGCCTGTGGCTGAGCTGGCGCTACGCCAGCGAAACCACGCGGGCCCGCTCGCGCGAGATCGATCTGCCCGGCCAGCTTGCCGCGATCGGCGCATTGGGGGCGCTGGCGGGCGCCATCATCGAAGGCGGTGCGCTCGGGTGGGATCATCCGGCCGTGATCGCAGCCTTCGTCGGTGCCGCAGGTCTCGCCGCGCTCTTCATCTGGCGCGAGAGCCGCGCGGCGCAGCCGATGCTGCCGCTGTCGCTGTTCGGCCAGAGGCTGTTCGCGCTGACCTCGCTCGTCGGCCTGCTCGTCAATATCGCGATCTACGGCCTCATCTTCGTGCTCAGCCTGTACTTCCAGCGGATCAATGGGCTGTCGGCGTGGTGGACCGGGCTCGCCTTCGTGCCGATGATGGCGGCGGTGCTGCCGGTCAATCTGCTGGCGCCGCACCTCGCCGAGCGCATCGGCCCGTGCCCGACCATCGTGGTCGGTGCCAGCGTGTCGGCGCTCGGCTGTCTCGGTCTGCTGTGGATCGCGGCTGATACGAGCTATTGGATGATCTGCGCGCAGATGATCGCGATCAGCGGCGGACTTGGGCTGCTGGTTCCGCCGCTGACCTCGACCTTGCTGGGCAGTGTCGACAAGGCGCGCTCCGGCATCGCGGCCGGCGTCCTGAACGCGACGCGGCAAACCGGCAGCGTCCTCGGCGTCGCGCTGTTCGGCTCGCTGGTGGCCGCGGAGGGGGCGTTCATGGCGGGGCTGCATCTGTCGCTGGTCGTGTCCGCATCCGTCCTGCTGCTCGCTGCCGTCGCGATCGGCCTCGGTGCGCCGGCGCGAGGATGAACAATCCGAGCGAATGGGCACATCTTCCGTTCACCATTGCCGCAACAGGCGCGTAGCCAGTTACCACCTGTCCACCTCTGTTGGTTCAACTGCGGGTCCATAGGGGCCCGCGATGTATCAAGTTCTCTACTGTCTCACCGAAGAGCACGATTGGCGGCTCGTCGCGCTAGGCGGCGCGGTGTGTCTGCTCGCCAGCGCGGCGGCGATCAGCCTGTTCCACCGGGCGCGCGCGACCAACGGTGTCGGACGCCTGGCCTGGCTCGGCCTCGACGCCGCCGTCAGCGGCTGCGGCATCTGGGCGACGCATTTCATCGCAATGCTCGCCTACGGGCCGGGCGGCGCCGGCGCCTACAACATCCCGGTGACGATCCTGTCGTTGATCTTTGCGATCTCCGTGACCTTCGTGGGGCTGAGCATCGCCGTATCGTCCTCGCGGGCGGTGTGGATCGCCCTCGGCGGCGCCATCGTCGGCACCGGGGTCGCGGCGATGCATTACACCGGCATGGCGGCGCTGGAGCTACCGGCGCGGGTCAATTGGATCGGAAGCACGGTCGCCGTTTCGGTGCTATCAGGAATCGTCTTTGCGGCACTTGCACTGTTCGTGGCCGCGCGGCGCGACGACCTCTTCCATGCGCTGACCGCGACGGTCCTGCTGACCGTCGCCATCGTCGCGCATCATTTCACCGCCATGGGCGCGGTGCTGCTGACGCCTGATCCGACGCTCGCGATCGGCGGCCTGTCGATCCCGCCGGCCTCGCTGTCCTTCCTCACGGCTAGCGCCGCGGTCGCGATCATCGCGATCGCGCTCGTGGCTGCGCTGCTCGACCGCCGCGCCAAGGGCGAACTGGGCGCCCAGCAAATGGTGCTGGATACGGCGCTCGAGAACATGTCGCAGGGTCTGTGCATGTTCGATGCCGACGGCAAGATCATGCTGTTCAACGAGCGCTATGCCGCCATGCTTCGTCGCACCGACATCGCGCTGACCGGCCGCCTGCTGGTCGACGTGCTCAGGGAGGAGCAGGCCAAGGGCCAGTGGCAGGGCGATGCGGATCAATTCTTCGCCCGCCTCGTCGCCGACGCGCGCGAGGGGCGCACCACGACCGACATCGTCAGCCGGTTCGACCGCTCCATCCGGGTGGTCAACCAGCCGATGCAGGGCGGCGGCTGGGTCGCGACCTTCGAGGACATCACCGAATGGCTCGAGGCGCAGGCCAAGATCTCGCACATGGCGCGCCATGACGCGCTGACCAGCCTGCCGAACCGCGTGCTGTTCCACGAGCAGCTCGAGCAGGGACTGCGCCGGACCAGGTCGGGCGATCAGCTCGCGGTGCTTTGTCTCGATCTCGATCACTTCAAGGACATCAACGACTCGCTCGGTCATCCCATCGGCGATGCGTTGCTGAAGGAGGTCGGCCGCAGGCTGACGGCCGCCGTCGGCGAGAGCGACACGGTGGCGCGACTGGGCGGCGACGAGTTCGCCGTGGTCCAGATCGGTCGGTCCGAGGAAACCGCTGCGAGATCGCTTGCCGGCCGCCTCGTCGAGGTCATCTCGGCGCCCTACGAGATCGACGACCATCAGATCGTGATCGGCGTCTCGATCGGCATCTCGCTGTCGCCGCAGGACGGCAGCGATCCGAGCGAATTGTTGAAGAACGCCGACCTCGCGCTCTACCGCGCCAAGGCGGACGGCCGCGGCACCTATCGCTTCTTCGAGACCGGCATGGACGCGCGCGCGCAGGCGCGGCGCCTCCTGGAAATGGACCTGCGCGCGGCGGTGCAGCGCGACGAGTTCGAGGCGTATTATCAGCCGATCCGCGACGTCGCCAGCGGCCGCGTCGTCGCCTTCGAGGCGCTGCTGCGCTGGAACCATCCGCAGCGTGGCCTGATCGCACCCATCGACTTCATCCCGCTGGCCGAGGAGACCGGTCTGATCGTCCAGCTCGGTGAATTCGTGCTGCGCTCGGCCTGCGTCGATGCGGCGAGCTGGCCTGATGATGTCGACCTCGCCGTCAACCTGTCGCCGGTGCAGTTCAAGAATCCGAACCTGATCGCATCCGTGATCGCGGCCCTAGCCGCCTCGGGACTCGACGCGCGCCGTCTCGAGCTCGAGATCACCGAATCCGTGCTGCTGCAGAACAGCGAGGCGACGCTGACCACGCTGCATGATCTGCGCGCCATGGGCGTGCGCATCTCGCTGGACGATTTCGGCACCGGCTATTCGTCGCTGAGCTATCTGCGCAGCTTTCCGTTCGACAAGATCAAGATCGACCGCTCCTTCGTGTCGGAGCTGGCGACGCGCGAGGATTCCATGGCGATCATCCGCGCCGTGACCGGGCTCGGCCGCAGCCTCGGCATCGTCACCACCGCGGAAGGCGTCGAGAACGACACGCAGCTCGAGCTGCTCAGGCGCGAGGGCTGCACCCAGGCGCAGGGCTATCTGTTCAGCAAGCCGCGGCCCGCCTCCGACGTGGCGGTGATGCTCAACCGCCCGCGGCTGCTGGCCTCGGCTTGAGGGAGACTATTGTTTGAGCATGATCTATTCGGAAAACCGCTTCGCACTTTTCCGGATCATGCTCTAGCCTCGGCGCAATGCGAAATGCGCGCCGCAAAATGCCATGACGGCGCCGAGGCACAGCGCGGCGAGTCCGGCCAGCACGCCCGCGACGGTCGGGATCGGGCTCGGCGCCGAGGCCACCTGGCCCGCACCCGCGAGCAGCAGCACGCCGACCGCGATCAGGAACTGCCGCATCCGTTGCGGGATCTGGCCGGAGACGGCGCTCTGCATCAACGTTGCCGTGAAATAGCCGCCGGAGAAGCCGACGGTCGCGATCAGCCACCACGCGATCGCCGCGCCCGCCGGGATGAACTCATGCGTGTTGGAGCGCCAGAGACCGCCGAGGTCGAGCCCATAGCGCGCCCCCAGCATGTGCACCGCGAGCGCGAGCAGCACGCCTGATATCACGGCGGCGCCGAGAATCAGGCGGCGCGGAAAAAAGGTCGTCTCAGCCATGCCTCGCTTGTAGGATGGGCGAGGGCGATCGCGCAAGCGGATCGCGGGCTGGATGGCGCGGACGAGGTTGATTGTCGGGATGCAGGGGTCGGAAGCTGAGGCCACGCCGGTCACGAGCTATGCTTACAAGGCGTCGCTGATCGGCTCGGCGCATCGCTTCGAGCTGACGGAGCAGGGGCTGTCCTGGCACATCGGCGGCCGCACCTCGCTCTGGCCTTATGACGAGATCAGCGCGATCCGGCTGTCATTCCGCCCGGTGTCGATGCAGCAGCACCGCTTTCGCGCCGATGTCACTCACAACAGCGGCCGCCGCATCGCGATCCTGTCGACGAGCTGGCAGACCGCGGCGCTGATGGCGCCGCAGGACAACGGCTTTCGCGCGTTCATCCTCGCGCTGCACGCCCGTATGGCGAAGGCGGGCAGCCGCGCGGTGCTGACGGCGGGACTCGGCCGCACCGCCTATGCGGCGGTGCTGGCGTTCCTGGCGGTGCTGACGGTGGCGATGGCGGGCCTGTTGATCCGCGCGCTCGTGAGCGGCGAGTTCGCCGGCGCGCTGTTCATCCTCGGCTTTGCCGCGCTGTTCGCCTGGCAGGTCGGCGGCTTCGTGCGGCGCAACCAGCCGCAGCGATACAGCTTCGATCAGGTGCCGAAGGCCTTGCTGCCTTAGACCGAGAGCTACGACCAATCGCTACTCAGTCGAGTCGAAATCCTCTTCCTTGGTGCCGAGCAGCGACACGATCGTGCGCAGGCCGGAATCGAGCTGCTCGAAGGTGGGCGGCGCGAGGGCGAGGCGCACCGCGTTCGGTGCATGGCCGTGGGCGATCGCGAAGGTGGAGGACGGCGTCAGCGCGATGCCGCGCCGGGCCGCGGCCGCGACGAAGGTCTGCGAGCGCCAGTGCGACGGCAGCATCAGCCAGAGATGATAGGAGCGCGGATCGGCGGCATGCTGGTAGCCGGCCAGCAGCCTTGCCGCGGTCTGCTGCCGGCGCGCCGCGTCGATGCGCTTCAGCCGCGTCAATTCCGCGACGGTGCCGTCGGCCATCAGCCGCTGCCCGGCCGCCAGCGCGTGGCCCGAGGCGATCCAGCCGCCGGTGCGGACCGCGCTCATCACGCTTTCGCGCAAGTGAGGGGGCGCCACCAGGATGCCGAGCGCAAGGCCCGGCGCGACCTTCTTGGACAGGCTGTCGAGCACGATGCAACGGTCCGGGCCGAGCGCGGCGAGCGGCGTGTCGTCGGCGAGGAAGCCGTAGACGGCGTCCTCGATGATGGTGAGGTCGAGCTTTTCGGCGACGCGCATGATGTCGGCGCGGCGCGTCGCGTTCATGGTGACGCCGAGCGGGTTCTGGATGATCGGCTGGAGATACAGCGCTGACAGGTGCGCTTCGCGATGCGCTTTCTGGATCGCATCGGGACGTACGCCGAATTCGTCCATGGGAATCGGGACCAGCGTGATGCCGAGCCGCGCCGCGATGCTCTTGACGTAAGGGTAGGTCAGCGCCTCGACGCCGCAGCGGCCGCCGGTGGGCACCAGCGCCGCGAGCGCGGCTGCGAGCGATTGCTTGCCGTTGGCGGTGAAGACGATCTGCTCGGCCTGCGGCGCGAAATCCTTGCGCGCGAGATAGGCGGCGGCCGCATTGCGCGCGCTCTTGGTGCCGGTGCTGGTCGAGACGCGCAGCGCGGATTCGAGTGCGTCGACGCGCTCCAGCCCCGCAAGGCTTTTGGCGATCATCGCCCATTGCTGCGGCAATAGCGGATAATTGACCTCGAAATCGATCCGCGCATCGCGCGGCTCGCTCAACGCCTCGACCTCGCGCCTGATGTCGCCGGAGATGAAGGTGCCGCGGCCGACCTCGCCGACGACGAGCCCGCGGCGGAGCAACTCCGTATAAACCCGGCTCGCGGTCGAGACCGCGATGCCGCGGTCATAGGCAAAATTGCGCTGCGGCGGCAGCCGATCGCCGGGCCTTAACGTGCCGTTAGCGATATCCACGGCAATGGCATCGGCAAGCTTCACGTACTCGAACTTGGACATTATTGCACCGAGAGCAATGTTTTACTTGCTCCGAGAAGTGTACTGGAGCATTTAAGTTCCATCAAGGTCCGCGATTGAGCCGAGGTGAGCGAGAGCAATCCGACGGCAAATGAGGTGCAGGCGCTGAATGCGTCCGCGCCAACGGCATCTGCTTCGCCGCGCGGATCTCAGGCCGGAGAAGAAAAATGACCACGATCTCGCAAACTGCCGGGCAGAGTTTACGCCCATCCTCCTCGAGCGGATTTTTTGCAACGCTCGCCCAAGGCGCCTATGCGCTGTTCAACCGCCTGGAGCGACGCTCGGCGGTCAAGACCTTGAACGAGCTCGACGACCGCGCCCTGCGCGACATCGGGATCACGCGCAGCCAGATCGAGGACGCCGTCTACGGGCAGGTCAAGGCCGAGCTGACGCGGTATCTGTAAGCCTCTCGTGTCCCGGCCGCGCCGCAACGCGCAAGCGTTGCTGCGCGGAGCCGGGACCCAGGAAGCCGCGCAGTCGCTGATACATAGGCCCCGCCTCTGCAGCGCACCGTCGAAGCTGCGCTGCGTCCGGGGCACGAGAGCGGTGTTTGGCGCACAGTTGTCTCAACGTCGACATTGCTTCGCTGCAAGGGCTCCTCGCAATGACGGAGTGTGGGACGAACGCTTGTTCTTTCAATTCGCATCTTCATTGCACACACAGCTTCGCATCCTCGCGGCTCATCTCGCCCGAGCTTTGCTTCATCTCTTCACCCTCAATTGAAAGAGGGCGCAGGGAAGACCGGGCGCCGGCTGGCACCCGCGGTCCACTGTGCGAAATCTGCGTAACAAGAAGCTGCACAGCGGCATACAGGTGTAGCCAGGACATCCCGGCCTTCCCTGCGCAGTGGTTTTACGGCTTATGTCGTGCTCTCCCCGGGGAGCGTTGCACTATTGCCCCCGTCGCCTTGCGGATGGCTGACGGATGCGTCCGGTTGGACGACACCCATCACCGCAACACTTGACGCACAGACCCCGGGCGTCAGGACCACACGATTTTGCCGTACGCCGATCACACCGGTCGTGTGCGCAACACCCTCGCTCACAGTTGCCTGCCCCGCGAAAGCTCTTCGCGCCGATGTCACCTGCGTCCACCGCCGCCCGGCCCGCGTTCGTGACGATCGCGATACGCCCCTCTTCCTTGGGCCGGGTTGTCGCGACACATACGTGATTTCCGAATTTCGGTAAAGCGGAATATTTTCGACGGCGCGGATTGACCGACCAATTGGGTGTTTTGCCCGTCGGGCCACACAAGGGATTGTAGAAACGCAAGGGATTGTAGACGAGTAGGGTGGGTTAGCCCCGGGCTGCGCGAAGCGCAGTCCCCAGGCGTAACCCACCTCTCTGCCGCCGCGGATATTAAAGTGGTGGGTTACGCCGAGCGGTCAGCGCTTCGCGCAGTCCGCACGGCTAACCCACCCTATGAGACCGGGCTATGACGATCCTTAATGCCTCACCACCAGCACCGAGCACTTCGCGTAGCGCACCACATGTCCGGCGTTGGAGCCGAGGAAATAGGTGCGCATCGCCGGCCGGTGCGAGGTCATCACGATCAGATCGGCCTTCATGTGCACGGCTTCTTCCAGGATCTCGTGATAGATGCCGCCCTGGCGTACCACGCTGGAGATGCGGGAAGCCTCGATGCCGGATTCGCGCGCGACGATGGCGAGGGCTTCTTCCGAGGTCTGGCGCTGCTGCTCGTCGAAATCGGCCGGCACGTATTCGGCCAGCATCACCGGCGTCATCGGCAGCACGTTGAGCAGGCGCACCTGGCCGCTCCAGGTCTGCGACAGCGTTGCCGCGGTCGCGATCGCCGGCTTGGCGAGGTCGGTGTCGGCGAGGTCGATGGGCACGAGGATGGACTTGAACATCTGCGCCTCCAAATCTTCCAGTCAGCACGTTTTCCCGGCCGTCGCGATCATCCCGATCGAAGCAGCTTGGGGCTGGTGAAAAGCACCAGCTTGCCGCGGCGGTAGGCCACGTCACCCCAATCCTTGACGTCAAAGTCAAAGATCGCAAGTCCCGCGGTGGGCAGATTGTGGCTGAGCGCCCTGGCGCCATCATGATCGCCGCCGCCCATCAGCATCAAGGCGGCCTCGTGCATGCCGGGATTGTGGGCGACCAGCAGCAATCGCTTCGGGTTGGCCGGGGCGGTTGCGGTGCGAATGGAGTCCAGGATCTGCGCGGGATCGGCGCCGTAGAGTTCCGGCAGGATCTCGACCTGCGGCGTCGGGACGCGGTCCTTCATCGCCTCCCAGGCGATGTCCCAGGTCTGCCGGGCCCGGACGGCGTGCGACACCAGCACGGTCTCGGGGAAGGGCGGATGGGCGGCGATCCAGTCGCCCATCCGGGCGGCATCCTTGTGGCCGCGATCGTCGAGCCGTCGGTCCTGGTCACGGCCGCTCGGCGCGTCGGTCTCGGTCTTGGCGTGACGCAGCAGCATCAAACGGCGCATGGCATTCTCGAATCGTTACGGCCGCGGATAATGTACAGACGCGGGCGGGGACAAGGTGACAAGCGCCTGGCAGGTGTAAAGCGCGATGAGACTAGAACGAATCGTCATCGTGCTTAAGGTTGTTATTTCGAGCATGATCTGTTCGGAAAACCGCTGCACAGTTTTCCGGATCATGCTCTAAGAAAACGACATGAGCGAGACTTTCACAAGCGTGTCCCAGGAAGAAGCCGGCTTTCGCGACCGTGTGCGGCTGTCGTTCGATCTCGACGCCGACATCTGCGTCATCGGTGCCGGGCTTGCCGGGCTCTCCATCGCGCTGGAGGCAGCCCGGCTCGGGGCCAGTGTCGCGGTGCTCGAGGGCCGTCATATCGGCTGGAACGCCTCCGGCAACCAGCTCGGCACCGTGATGCCGGGCTTTGCGCTGCCGCTCACCGACCTGATCGAGCGCATCGGCTTCGAGGACGCGCGTGAATTGTGGACACTGTCGAAGGAGGGGGCCGAGTTCGTCCGGGCCAATGCCACGGAAGAGAACATGCCGGGGATTGCCCCGAGCAACGGCGTGCTCGAGGTCTCCAACGTCGATGCCGGCGACCGTCTGATTAGCCGGTTGCAGATGCTGAACGAGGATTTCGACACCGAGGCCGAGGGCTGGCAGGTCGATCGCGTCCGCGAGGTGCTCAAGACCGATCGCTATTTCCACGGCGTGTATTATCCCAAAGCGTTCCAGGTCGACGGCCGCAAATATGTGCATGGCCTTGCGGCGCTGGCGCGGCGGGCCGGCGCCCGCATCTTCGAGGACACGCCGGTCGTCAGCATCGATCATTCCGGCATCCGCAAGCGCATCGTCACGCCGTCGGCGCGGCTGCGCGCCACCCACATCGTGCTCGCGGGCAACATCCATCTCGGCGCGCCCTTGCGGCGGCTGTCGGAGACGCTGCTGCCGGTCTGGCGCTACGCCGGCATCACCGCGCCGCTCGGCGAGCGCGTGCACGAGATCATCGCCTTCAAGGGAGCGGTGATGGATTCCGACGGGGTCGACCATTTCCGCATCGTCGATGGCGACCGGCTGATGTGGGAGAGCCCGGAGACCACCTGGGCCGCGCGTCCGCAGCGCTTTGCAGGCAGCGTCAGGCGGCGGATCCGCACGATCTTTCCGGAGCTCGGCAATGTCGAGATCAGCGAAATGTTCGGCGGCGCCACCGGCCAGACCGTGCACGGCATGCCGCAGATCGGCCAGTTGCGCAAAGGCCTCTGGGTGGCGAGCGGGTTCGGCCGCCAGGGCATGAACATTTCGGCCATGGCCGGGCAGATGATCGCGCGCAGCATCCTGTGGGGCGACGAGCGCTGGAAGCTGTTCTCGCCGTTCGAGCTGGTCTGGGCGGGCGGCGCCACGGGGCGGGTCGCGGGCCAGCTGGTCGGGATCTGGGGCAGGGCGAGTTCTGCCGCCGCGGGCTCGCTCGCCCGCTACCGCGAACGCGCCAGGGTCAAGGACAGGGAGCGCGAGGCGCGCCTTGCCGAAGCCAACCGGGCCGCCGGCACCGGTCCGCGCCGTCCAGCGCCCGGCGTCAGGCCGCGACCGGCCCCGCCGCCGAAACGCGCGGTCCGGGAGGCAGAGCGTGCCGTGGAACCGGCCTCGCATGATGGCGCCGCCTCCCAATAAGTTGAGAGAAATTCCGCCCGGACGTGTAACTTCGGCCGACAGAAGCCCGTATCTCAGGGCGTGGATTGCCCGCGCACGGAGAATGAGATGTTTGATCGCCGCATCCTGTTGACGACTGCCGCCGGCCTGTTCGGCCTCGGGGCCTTCCGCTGGCTGAGAGGAACGCCCGCCGAGGCTGGCGAGAAAGCCGTGGAAAAGTTCGAGATCACGAAGACGGAGGCTGAATGGCGCGCCCAGCTCACGCCGCAGCAATATGAGATCCTGCGCAACCATGGCACCGAGCGGCCCGGCTCGAGCCCGCTGTTGAAGGAGCACCGCAAAGGCATCTTCGCCTGCGCCGGCTGCGACCTGCCGCTGTTCGCCTCCGAGACCAAGTTCGAGAGCGGCACCGGTTGGCCGAGCTTCTACCAGCCGATCGAGGGCAATGTCGGCAAGACCGAGGACCGCGCCTACGGCATGGTGCGCACCGAGGTGCATTGCCGGCGCTGCGGCGGCCATCTCGGCCACGTCTTCGACGACGGTCCGAAGCCGACCGGATTGCGCTATTGCATCGACGGTTTCGGGCTGGTGTTCCATCCGGCGGCGGCATCGACGTAGGTTTCGCGGGGATCATTCCGGAGCGATGCGTGAGCATCGAATCCGGAATCTCGAGGTTCTCAGGTGCGCAATGCGCACCAGGGCTCGATGTGCTTCGCATCGCCCCGGAACGACGATATGTCCCGGCAATTGTTGCCGGTCCCGGCAAATGTGCCCCGGTCGTCAGGCCGGGGCTTTTTCATTAAGTCGTTGATTTTCTGAGAATACCTGCATTGGCATAGCCCTTGCGACTGTCTCCTCCGACTGCGGCCATGTCGACCCGCCGCCGAGATCGGATTTGGAGACAAAGTTATGGGTATCTTCGATGCAATGAACACCTCGGTGGGTGGCCTGCAGGCGCAGTCCTACGCGCTGCAGAACATTTCCGGCAACATCGCGAACTCATCCACCACCGGTTACAAGGGCATCGGCACCAGCTTCGTCGATCTCATTCCGGACTCCTCGGTTCCGAGCAAGCAGGTCGCGGGCGGCGTGACGGCCAACGCCAAGGCCACCATCACCACGCAGGGCACGATCTCGGGCTCCACCGTCGCCACCAACATGGCGATCACCGGCGACGGCTTCTTCTCGATCCAGAAGGCGAGCGGCGTCGTCGACAACGTGCCTGTCTTCACCGGGGTCACCTACTACACGCGGCGCGGCGACTTCCAGCTCAATGCCAACGGCAATCTGGTCAACGGCGCCGGTTATTACCTGATGGGCGTCACGGTCGATCCGAAGACCGGTAACCCGACCGGCAGCGTGGCCAACGTGCTGCAATTCCAGAACAACTTCATTCCGGCGCAGGCGACCACCTCGATCCAGTACGCTGCGAACCTGCCGACGCAGCCGAACACAGTGGCGAAAACGACCGCGTCGAGCGGCACGCTGCTGGCGGCCGGCGGGCTGAACCCGTCCGATTTCGCCGCCAACCCGCTGCCGGTCGGCACACCTCCCGCGCCCTATGCCAACGCAATGGTGTCCGGCGCGGCTGCAACCGGCAACATCCGTTCGGCCTATTCGTCGACGACGGGCACGGGCACGGTCGCACTCCAGAACAATTCGGCGGCGGTGGCCTCGACCACCACATCGCTCGATAACGCGGTCGGCACGCATCTCGCGTCCAGCATCCTCACCGCCTTGAGCGGCCAGACCCTGACCATCAATGGCAACACCATCACGTTCAACGGTGGCACAACGGTCTCGACCGTCGGCAACAACACCACGATCGGTCTCGGCGCGGGCACGACGGCGACGGTCGCGGACATCTTGAACGGGATCCAGACCGCGGGCGGCGCCGGCGTCACGGCCTCGCTCTCCGCGAGCGGCAACATCGTGATCTCCACCGGCACCGGCACCGATGTGGCGGTCGGCAGCGGCACCGCCGCCACCGCGCTCGGCATCAGCAGCGTGACCCGCGGCGGCAACGTGCTGTCCTCGCCCGCGATCTCGGGTGCAACGGTGCTGAGCGGCAGCGCGACCGCCGGTGGCGCCCAGGTGCTCTCGTCCGGCTTCGCCGCCGGCGATACCATCACCGTCAACGGCCAGACACTGACCTTCGTCTCGCCGCCTACGGTTCCCAGCGCCAGTCAGATCCTCACCACCGACAACGTCACGACTCTGCTCGGCAAGATCGATGCGCTCTCCGGCGCCTCCGGATCGACGGTCAGCAGCGGCGGCGTCATCACACTGAACACCGGCACCGTTTCCAACCTCTCGGTGTCCAGCTCCAACAGCGCTGCCTTCTCGGCGCTCGGCTTCACCTCGACCATCACCAAGAACCGCGACGGCGGCGGCACCGCCGGCACCGGCGGCGTGATCGGCAACGACATCGCGACCTTCACCAAGGAATCGATCAGCGGCGGCGCGGTGACCGCCTACAACGCCGCCGGCACGCCGGTGAACCTGCAATTGCGTTGGGCCAAGACCGACAGCGCTTCGCTGGGCGCGGGTCATTCGGATAGCTGGAACCTGTTCTACCAGACCGACCCGAACGCGACCGGCACGACCGTCGGCTGGGTCAATACCGGCCAGACTTTCACCTTTGCCAGCGACGGCTCGCTGACCTCGCCGAGCGGCTCGGGCATCACCATCAACAACGTCAGCGTCAGCGGTCAGTCGCTCGGCTCGGTCGCCTTCAACATCTCCTCGGGCGGACTGACGCAATATGCCAGCACCAGCGGCGCGGTGACCATCAACACCATCACGCAGAACGGCTATGCCGCCGGTCAGCTTCGCTCGGTTGCCGTCAACAACAACGGCATCGTGGTCGGCACGTTCTCCAACGGCCAGAACCTCAACCTCGCTCAAGTTCAGCTGTCGCACTTCAACGGCACCAACTATCTGAAGGCGATGGACGGCGGCGCCTATGCCGCGACCGAGCAGTCGGGTGACGCCATCGACGGCGCTTCAGGCACCATCAGCGGCTCGTCGCTGGAGGGATCCAACACCGACATCGCCGACGAATTCACCAAGCTGATCGTGACCCAGCAGGCCTATTCGGCCAACACCAAGGTGATCACGACCGCGAATTCGATGGTGCAGGACCTCTTGAACGTGTTGCGCTGATCGGCGCGTAACGTAACCAAAGGCGGCAAGTAACATGGGTTTGAGTTCAGCCCTCGCCAGTGCGATGAGCGGTCTGCGTGCCAACCAGGCCGCGCTCTCGATCGTCTCCTCGAACGTCGCCAATGCGCAGACGCCGGGTTACGTCGTCCAGACCCCGAACCAGATCGAGGTCACCACCGGCGATTTCGGCTCGACGGCGATGACGACCGGCGTCAGCCGGGAGCTCGACACCTATGTGCTGAACCAGCTGCGCACCGAGACCGGCGGCAGCGGCTACGCCGATCAGATGGCCAACATCCTGAAGCAGCTTCAGAATGTCTATGGCACGCCCGGCAACAGCGGCACGCTCGAAACTGCGCTGAACAAGTTCACCACGGCGCTGCAGGCGCTGTCGACCAGCTCAGGGGCGTCGTCGGCGCAAACTGTTGCGCTCGGTGCGGCGCAGGCGCTGGCCACGCAGCTCAACGTCACCACCAAGGGCATCCAGTCGCTGCGCTCCAATGTCGAGCAGGATCTCGGCAATTCGGCGCAAGCGGCCAACGTCGCAATGCAGCAGATCGCCGACATCAACACCAAGCTGCAGGGCCTGTCGGCCAACGACCCCTCGGCCGCGACGCTGATGGACCAGCGCGACCAGGCCATCAACACGCTGTCGAAATATGTCGACGTCCGCGTCACCACCGACGGTTCGAACCAGGCCAACATCTACACCACGACGGGCATCCAGCTCGTCGGCGCCGGGCTCGCCTCGCAATTCACCTTTGCTTCCGCCGGCGCGCTGTCGGCGACCTCGCTCTACAACATCGATCCGGCCAAGTCCGGCGTCGGCGCGCTCAACATCGTGCTGCCGAACGGCTCGAAGGTCGACGTCGTCGCCAACAACGTGGTCTCCTCGGGCCAGATCGCGGCCGATCTGAAGCTGCGCGACGAGACGCTGGTGCAGGCGCAGAACCAGATCGACCAGCTCGCCGCCACGATGTCGAGCGCGCTGTCGGACAAGACCACCGCCGGCACCACGGTGTCGGGCCCGCCGGCCGGCTTCGACATCGACCTTGCCGGTGCGCTGCCGGGCAACACCGCCACCTTCACCTACACCGACACGGCGACCAACACGAAGCGCCAGGTCACCCTTGTCAACGTCACCGACCCGGCGGCGCTGCCGCTGCAGAACGCGGCCAACGCCAACCCGATGCAGATCGGCGTGAACTTCTCCGGCGGCATGGGCGCGATCGCTTCGGCACTCAACACGGCGCTTTCCACCTCGCATTTGACGTTCTCCGCCGCGCCGTCGCCGGCGACCGCCACGACGCTGCGGATCACGGACGACAACAGCGGCCTCGCCAAGGTCAATTCATCCTCGATCACCAAGACGATCTCGCCGCTGACCTCGGGCAATCCGCAACTGCCGCTGTTCACCGACGGCGGACAGGCGCTCTACACCGGCGCGATCACCGCCTCGGGCTCGCAGATGACCGGCCTTGCCGGACGCATCGCCGTGAACACGCAGTTGGTCTCCGATCCGACCCGGATGTCGGTGTACAACACCTCGCCGGTGACGCCTTCGGGTGACACCGCGCGTTCGGACTATCTCTACTCGCAGCTCACCTCGGCGGTGTTCTCCTATTCGCCAGCGAGCGGTCTCGGCTCGGCGAGCCAGCCCTTCACCGGCAGCGTTTCGAATTATCTGCAGCAGTTCCTGAGCGTCCAGGCCAATTCCGCGACCCAGGCCACCCAGCTGCAGCAGGGCCAGAGCGTCGTGGTCTCGACGCTCCAGGCCAAGTTCGACTCGACCTCCAAGGTCAATCTGGACTCGGAGATGTCGAACCTGATCCAGCTCCAGAATGCCTATGCCGCCAACGCCCACGTCATGTCGGTGGTGCAGAGCATGATGAATACGTTGCTCCAGGCTCAAGTGTAACAAGTAACAGGGCTCTGAAACATGTCGATCAGCAGCATCAACTACTCTTCGTCGATTCTCGGCTCGCAGATCCGCAACATCAATCAGCAGCTCACCGACCTGTCGACGCAGCTCTCGACCGGCAAGCTGTCGCAGAACTATTCCGGGATGGGCACCAACGAGGGCTTTGCGATCGCCGGGCGCGCGCAGCTCTCCAACATCGCCGCCTATACCGACACGATCACCAACGTCAATGTCAGCATCAACCTCGCCAACACGGCGTTGCAGTCGCTGACCAAGATCCGCAGCACGGTGCAGACCGGCGCGGCCAACACCGCGCAGGATCTCAACGTCAACGGCCAGACCATCGCGCAGAACACCGCCGCCGCCCAGTTCGGCTCGATGGTCGGCGTGCTCAACACGCAGACGGGCAACCGCTATCTGTTTTCCGGAACCGCCGTCAACACGCAGTCGGTTGCGGATGCCGGCGACATCATCAACGGCACCACGACGCAGGCGGGGTTCAAGACCGTGATGGCGGAGCGTCAGGCCGCCGACCTCGGCGCCAATGGCATGGGCCGCCTGGTGCAGACGCAGCCGACGCCGAGCTCGATCCAGGTGTCGGAAGACGCCGCCGGATCGCCGTTCGGGCTGAAGCTCAAGGCGGTATCCTCGACCCTGACGGGCGCGACCATCACCGGCCCGAGTGGCTCGCCGGTGTCGTTCTCGGTCGATCTCAACGGCGTCAACCCGAACAATGGCGACAAGCTGAGCGTGCAGTTCACGCTGCCGGACGGCTCGACCGAGCAGATCGATCTGACCGCGTCGACGGCGACGCCAACGCCGCTCGGCAGCTTCGCGATCGACGCCAGCACCCCCGTCAACCCGACCAACACCGCGAACAACCTCAACGCCGCGCTGAACACTGCGATCACGAAGCTCGCCAACACCTCGCTGGTGGCGGCATCCGCGATCGTCGCCGGCGACAATTTCTTCAACACCGCAAGCTCGGCGATCGGCACGCCCGTCAACAACCAGGCGGCGCCGCCGGCGCCCGTGACCGGCGCGACCGCGCTGTCCGGGGTGAGCCCCTCGGATTCGATCTCGCCGGGCTTCGTCGCCGGCGACACCATCACCGTCAACGGCACCACGCTGACCTTCGTCAGTTCGGGCGCGACCGGCAACCAGCTCAACGTCACCGACAGCATCCAGAATCTGCTCGGCAAGATCGACCAGATCACGGGGACGTCGAAGCCCTCGACGGTCCATGGCGGTTCGATCACGATCAACACCGACGATGCGGCGAGCCTGAACATCACGAGCTCGAATACCGGCGCGCTGGGCTCGCTCGGTTTCAGCGCGACGCCCGTGACCGCCACCCAGCCGCCACTGCGGGTCGGATCCTCGCCCGCGAGCTCGGCGACGACGCTGGTCAACGGCTCGGCCACCACCGTGGAATGGTATCTTGGCAATGACGGGCCCGGCTCGGCGCGCTCGACCGCGATGGCGCGCGTCGACGATTCCGTCACGGTGCAGTACGGGGCCCAGGCGAACGAGGACGCGATCCGCCGGCAGTTGCAGGCGATCGCGGTGTTCGGAACCTTCTCGACCTCGCCGACCGGGCAGTATTCGGGCGGGCAGGTCGCTGCGCTGAGCCTGCGCACGACCCAGGCGCTGACCCAGCAGCCCGGCCAGCAGCGCATCGAGGACATCCAGACCGACATCGCGATGGCCCAGAACACGATGAAGGACGCGAGCACGCGCCAGACCCAGGCCAAGGCGCAGCTCCAGACCATCATCGACCAGGCGGAATCGGCCTCGCCGGACGAGGTCGCGAGCCAGCTGCTGGCGCTGCAGAACGCGCTCCAGGCGTCCTATCAGGTGACCTCGAACCTGGCGCAGCTCTCGCTCGTCAAGTTCCTGTAAGGACGCGTTAAGGCGCCGTTAACCATGCCTCTTTACCTCTTGGTGAGGATTGGAGCGGGGCGGAGCTGCCGATGTCGGACAGGATGCAACTGGTGGTGGCAACGCCGTGCTTCGGCGGGCAGGTGTCGAGCATCTATGCGAGCTCGATCTTCGCGCTGCAGCGCGCTGTGCATGGCATGTCCAATCTCGAGCTCAAGGTGCTGCTGCGCGACGGCGATGCGCTGATCACCCGCGCGCGGGCCAATCTGGTCGCGATGTTCCTGGACGATCCCAGGGCGACGCATTTCCTGTTCATCGACGCCGATATCGGCTTCAAGCCGGAGCAGGTGTTTCGGCTGATCGAATGCGGCGCGGATGTCGTCGCCGGCTGCTATCCGATCAAGCGGGTCAATTGGGACAAGGCCGCGCGGGCGATCCAGTCGGGCCGCACCGACGTGCCGGCCGCCTCGCTCGACTACGTGCTCGAGATCGAGGATCCCGACCGCATCGTCGTGGTCAACGGTTTCACCCGGGTGCGCTATGCCGGCACCGGCTTCCTGATGATCCGGCGCCAGGCGCTGGAGGCGATGTGCCGCCATCCGGACTATGCGGCGTTGCAGTTCTTCCGTGAGCATTCGCACGACACGCTGGCGGCAAGCCAGAACCGGTTTGCGCTGTTCGAATGCATGATCGATGCGGCGACCGGCACGTATCTGTCCGAGGACTTCGCCTTCTGCAAGCGCTGGACCGATATCGGCGGCGAGATCTGGGCCGACATCCAGAGTTCGCTCGATCACGTCGGGCCGTCGGTGTTCCACGGCGATATCGCCTCGCAATTCGCGCCGGCGGCTGCGGCCGATGCGGCGTGAGCCTTCCGGGATGAGCGCCGGCGCATCCCGTCTGTCAGGTCAGGAGCGCGCCCCCGACGGCGGCTCACGTTATCTCCTGCGCGATCTCTTCACGCCACTGGACACGCTGCTGGTCTCCGGCGGTGATCCGCGGCTGGCGCTCGACGCCAGGGATCGCGTCAACGGCTATGGCTGCGCGGCTTCGCCGGAGCCGGAGATCTGGAATTTCGCCTCCTCGACCGCATCGACGATCTCGCAAGTGGCTTACGACCGTGCCGCGCTGGCGCGCGAAGAGCTGATGCACAAGTGCCTGTTCGACGAGGTCGAGATCGCCTTCGATGCGCGCTGCGAGGACATGCGGGACGAGCTGCGCGGCCATCTCCAGCTCTCGCCGCGTGTCGACGTCGTGTTCTCGCCCTCCGGCACCGACTCCCAGCTCCATGCCCTGTTCCTGGCGCGCGCGGTGCTCGGGGCGCCGCCGGTGACGATCGTGGTCGGCGCCGACCAGACCGGAAGCGGGACGATCCATACCGCCCGCGGGCACCATTTCAGCTCCATGACGGCGAGCGGCCTTGCGGTTCGCAAAGACGGTGCGGTTGCGGGGCTCGCCGGCGCCAGTCTCGCATTGCCGCTGCTCGCGACTGCGCCCGGGATTGCGATGCGCGCGGACACGGATGCCGCGGTGCTGCGTGCGGTCGAGGCCACGATCGCGCAAGGTGCGCCGGTGCTGCTCCAGATCATGGATGCATCCAAGCTCGGCTGGCGTGCACCGAGCGCGGCCTGTCTCGACGAGATCGCGCGGCGCTGGCCGCGCAAGGTCCAGATCGTCGTCGATGCCTGCCAGGCCCGGCTCGGTCGCCGCCGGCTGCGCTCCTATCTCGACCGCGGCTATATGGTGCTGATGACAGGCTCCAAATTCTTCGGTGGGCCGGCCTTCAGCGGCGCGGTGCTGGTGCCGAAGGGCCTTTCGCGGTCGCTCGACCGGGTCGAGGGGATCGCGCCTGGTATCTTCGACTATGCCGGCCGTTGCGATTGGCCGGTGGCTTGGACGGCGCTGCGTTCGCGCTTCGAGCGCCGTCCGAATTTCGGTCAATGGTTGCGCTGGGAAGCGGCGCTGGCCGAGATCGGCCGCTACTACACGGTGCCCGGGGCTTTCCGCGCGGAGATACTCGCCGAGCTCGCCGCCGGCATCCACAGCATGAGCGCGCTGTCGCCGTCGCTTCGCCCCGTTCCATCCGCGATCGAGACTGCCGGCGCGGATGATGAGGAATTTGCACAAACCACGATCTTTCCGTTCATCCTGCTGCGCGACGGCAAGCCGGTCTCGATCGCCGAGACCGCCGCCGTTCATCGGGCATTGGCGCGCGACATGAACGAGGCGATCGGCGGCAGTGCGGCGGACCGGCAGGTCGCCGTGCAGCGCTGCCTGATCGGCCAGCCGGTCCGGCTGGAGCGGCAGGACGAGGCACCGCAGGCCGTGCTGCGCCTCTGCGTCGGCGCACGGCTCGTGACCGAGGCTTGGTCGCCCGACATAGCGCAGGCGCAACGCAACGTGCAGCAAATTCTCGATCGCATCGCCCATGTCCTGGTAAAGATCGAGCTGCTGCTCGACCGTGGCGCGGTCGCGGCGGTGCCGGTAAACTCCGCGTTCGAGGTGTGAGATGCAGCATCCGGTTTCCGCGCCGCTTCGCATGACCGCGGCGAACTACGCCGATCGCATCGGCTTTTCGCAGTTGACGCGCCAGGCCTTCGAAGGTGTCGACCTGCATCCGTTGCGCGACCAGCTGCTGGCGCGGATCGCGGCGGGGACCGCACTGGCAGGCGAAGGACTGGATCTGTCGTTGATCACCCAGCTACTCGGCGACAAGGATCAGGGGCTTGCGATCCAGTCGGAGGTGCTGAGCTTCCACCAATTGTTTCGCACGCCGAGCGCTGCTCCGAAGCCGGGCTTGCGCGTGCTCGCGCTTGCAGCCGACATCGACATGGGCGGCAACACGCCGATCGATTTCCTGCTCGAAGGCTCCGACATCGAGCTGTTGACGCTCTACGTTGTCAAGGGCGTCGGTCTGCCTGAGAATTTGCCCGAGCACGACGTTGCCATCGTGGTCACCTCCGATTCCGAGGAATGCCGCGAGGCGCTCGCCTCGATCGAGCAGGCCGCGCCGCACTGGCCGCGGCCGCTGCTCAATCGTCCCGATCGCATCGGCAACCTCGATCGCGACAAGCTGCATCGGCTGCTGGCCGGCGTGCCGGGTCTCGATATTCCCGCGACCATTCACGCGACGCGCGCGCAATTGTCAGATCTTTCGCGAGGGCAGATCGCCTGCCGGGACATCGCGGGTGAATTGCGCTTTCCGATGATCGCGCGGCCGCGCGGCTCGCATGCCGGCGTCGGACTCGCCAAGCTCGACGATGCGGCCGCGCTCGCAGCCTATCTTGCCGAGCGTGATGAGCAGGATTTTTTCGTCGCGCGCTTCGTCGACTATGTGAACCGCGACGGGCTCTACCGCAAATATCGTCTCGCGATGGTCGACGGCAAACCTTACGCCTGCCACATGGCGATCGCCGACCGCTGGGACATCTGGTATCTCAACGCCTACATGGCGTTCAGCGAGGAGAAGCGGGCAGAGGAAGCGATCTTCATGCGCGACTTCGATCACGCCTTCGCCGCGCGCCACCAAAGCGCGCTCGACGAGATGAGCAGGCGCGTCGGCCTCGATTATTTCATCGTCGATTGCGCCGAGAACCAGGGCGGCGAGCTCTTGGTGTTCGAGGCCGACAACACCGCTGTCGTGCACAACATGGATTCGCCGGCCGTGTTTCCCTACAAGCCGCCACAGATGCGCAAGATCTTTGCGGCGTTCTCGGCGATGCTGTCGCGGCATGCAAGAGCAGGCGAGGGGAGTGCAGCATGAACGAGATCATCCGCAGCGCGCAAAGCTCCGTCGCGCACGCCTCGCTCGACCCGCAGGACTGGAGCGAATTTCGCGCGCTCGCCCATCGCATGCTCGACGATGCGATCGACGGCATCGCCAACGTCCGGGCGCGCCCGGTCTGGCAGCCGATTCCTGATGCGACCCGCGCGGCCTTCAAGGCCGACGTGCCGCGCGAGGCGAGCGACCTCGCCGAGGTCTATCGCGAATTCGCCGATCACGTCGCGCCGTATGCGACCGGCAACGTCCATCCCGGCTTCATGGGCTGGGTGCATGGCGGCGGCACCGCGGTCGGCATGGTCGCGGACATGCTCGCGGCCGGCCTCAACGCCAATCTCGGCGGACGCGACCACATGCCGATCGAGGTCGAACGCCAGATCGTCGACTGGATGCGCCGCCTGTTCACGTTCCCGGACAGTGCGAGCGGCATCTTCGTCACGGGCACGTCGATGGCCAATCTGATGGCGGTGCTGGTGGCGCGGACGGCTGCACTCGGCACGCTGGCGCGGCAATACGGCATCGGCAATGACGGTGCGGCGCTGACGGCCTATACGTCGCAGGCCGCGCATGGCTGCGTCTCCAGGGCGATGGACATCGCCGGGCTCGGCACCGATGCGCTGCGCAAGGTCGGCGTCGATGCCGATCATCGCATCGACGTAGCCGCGCTGCGTGCGCAAATCACTGTTGATCGCGAGGTCGGCTTCAAGCCGTTCCTGGTCGTGGCGTCTGCCGGCACGGTCGACATTGGTGCGATCGACGACCTCAAGGCGATCGCGGAGCTGTGCCGCGAGGAGGGCATCTGGTTTCACGTCGACGGCGCTTTCGGCGCGCTTGCGATCTTCTCGCCCGAGCTCGCGCCGCTGCTCGGCGGCATGGAGCTCGCAGATTCCATTGCGCTCGACTTCCACAAATGGGGGCAAGTGCCTTACGACGCCGGATTCCTCCTGGTGCGCGATGGCGAGCAGCATCGGCAGGCCTTCGCACAGCCCGCGGCCTATCTGCGCCGCGAGGCGAGGGGGCTTGCGGCGGGCGCGATCTGGCCCTGCGATCTCGGTCCCGATCTGTCGCGCGGCTTCCGTGCGCTGAAGACGTGGTTCACGCTGAAGACATTCGGTACCGATCGGCTTGGTGCGACGATCACGAGAAGCTGCGCGCTGGCAAGATATCTGGAGGCCCGCGTAATGGCCGAACCGCGGCTGGAATTGCTGGCGCCGGTCAACCTCAACATCGTCTGCTTCCGCTATCGTGCCGATGATGCGGTCAATCGCGAGATTGTCGCCGACATCCAGGAGTCCGGAATAGCAGCTCCCTCGAGCACGACGCTGGACGGCAGGTTTGCGATCCGCGCCGCGATCGTCAATCATCGCACCGAGGAGGCGGACATCGACGCGCTGGTCGCGGCCGTGCTGGAGTTCGGCAGCCGGCGGTTCGCCGACGGAATGATCGAGGTCGAGGCACCGCCGCTCGCGGCGCAATAGCACTGGTGCATGGCTGAAACGACAACGGCCCCGGAGACGATCCGGGGCCGTTGTCGTTTGCGTCGATGGTCAGGCGGCGGAGCTCACGTCCTTGGCCGCTTCCGTCTGGGGATGGGTGGCCTCGAATTGGCTCCGCAGCTTCTCTTCATAGGCGATCAGCTTGCGGGCATCCTTCAGCGCCCGGTAGAGGTCGCCGTTCAGGATGTTGTTGTTGATGCCCTCGATGATCGGCCAGGCGCTCGGCACCGCGGTGACGATATCGCGCACCAGGTTGAAATAGGTGCCGTGCTGGCTCTGCGGATCCGGCGAGATGTACATGAGCTGGACCGCCAGATAGACGAGCTTCGCCGGCGAATCCGCGGTCTCGGGCGTGAGGATGTCGCGCTCGCGCAGGATCGGCACGTTGTCGCCGTCGATCAGGAGGCGCGCACGCTGGTCCGTGTTGGTAATCACGCAGTTGCCGACGATGATGCGTTCGTGCGGTCTGAGCTCGACCTTGAGGGCCATTGCCTGTTCTCCATCAACGCTTTCGTAACCGAGCGCTCGTTGCGGCCTATTAAGACGTGATTCTCGCTCGGAATTAGTTAACGAGCTGTAAATTCCAGCCGTTCACGCGGGAAACCGCAATATTTTCAAGGTCGTACCCTTGCGGCTGCGCGGCGATCTTGCGCGGCGTCCCCGGCCGAATCACGCGAAACCCGGCAAAGGCACGGATTTCATTTCATGTTTCGTTAGAGGTCTCGGCGCCACGGTCCGCCGGTCGCTGGGTCACTCTCGATCCAAGCAGACGAGTAACAGTTGCGTCGTTTACCAGAAAGGTAACAGAGTTATGTCAGGCATCGTCCTCTCCGCGTCGGTTCGCCAGAACCTCCTCTCCCTTCAGTCCACTGCTGATCTTCTCGCCACCACGCAGAACCGTCTGTCGACCGGCAAGAGCGTCAATTCGGCCCTGGACAATCCCACCAACTTCTTCACCGCACAGTCGCTCGACAACCGCGCCAGCGACATCAACAACCTGCTCGACGGCATCGCCAACGGCGTGCAGGTGCTGCAGGCTGCCAACACCGGCATCACCTCGCTGCAGAAGCTGATCGACTCAGCGAAGTCGATCGCCAACCAGGCGCTGCAGACCACGGTCGGTTACTCCACCAAGTCGAACGTCTCCGCCACCATCTCCGGTGCGACGGCCGCCGACCTGCGCGGCACGACCTCGTTCGCGAGCGCCACCGCATCCAGCAACGTGCTCTATAGCGGCGCGGCGGGCGGCACCACGGCGGCGACCGGCACCACGACGCTCGGCGCCAGCATCGGCGTCTTCGCGAGCACTGGCGCAACGACCGGCGCCGGCGGTACCACGACCCTGGAAGGTACCATCACCCTGATCGCCACCAACGGCACGAGCGCCAGCGGCCTGGCCGGCAACGCCCAGCCCGCCGACGGCGACACCCTGACCGTGAACGGCAAGACCATCACCTTCCGCGCCGGCGTCGCGCCGGCGGCGAGCGGTGTCCCCTCCGGTTCGGGCGTCAGCGGCCATCTCGTCACCGACGGCAGCGGCAATACCACCGTCTATCTCGGTAGCACCGGCACGCCTGCGACGCTTGCGACCGTCGACGATCTGTTGAGCGCGATCGATCTCGCCAGCGGCGTCAAGACAGTTGCCATCAGCTCGGGTGCTGCGACGATCGCCACCAGTGTCGGCCAGACCGCCTCGACCGTTGCCGGCGGCGCCGTCACGCTGAGGAGCTCGACAGGCGCGGATCTGAGCGTCACCGGCAAGGCCGACCTGCTCAAGGCGCTCGCCCTGACGACGTCCGTGGGCGGCGGCAACGCCACGGTCAACGTCAACCGGACCACGAGCTCGGCCTCGCTCGGTGCGACCATCGCGGACGGTTCGACGCTGAACGTCGACGGCCACGTCATCACCTTCAAGAACGCGCCGGTCCCGGGCTCGACCGGTGCTCCGAGCGTTCCGAGCGGTTATGGTGCGAGCGGCAACGTCCTCACCGACGGCAACGGCAACTCGACGGTCTACCTGCAGGCCGGCACGGTCAACGACGTGCTGAAGGCGATCGACCTTGCCACCGGCGTGCAGACCGCGACGATCAATGCCAACGGCACCGCGACCCTTGCGACCGCCACCGGCCAGACCAACTCGTCGATCAACGCTTCCGGCGCGCTGAAGCTCTCGACCGGCGTCAATGCCGATCTGTCGATCACCGGCACCGGCAACGCGTTGAACGTGCTTGGTCTTGCCGGCAACACCGGCACCTCGACCGCGTTCACCGCGGCTCGTACCTCCGGCATCGGCGGCATCAGCGGCAAGACCTTGACCTTCTCCTCCTTCAACGGCGGCACGGCGGTTGACGTCACCTTCGGCGACGGCACCAACGGCACGGTCAAGACGCTCGATCAGCTCAACACCAAGCTGCAGGCCAACAACCTGACGGCGACGATCGACGCCAACGGCCTGCTGACGGTCTCGACCACCAACGACTACGCGTCCTCGACCATCGGTTCGAGCGCCGCAGGTGGTGCGATCGGCGGCACGCTGACCTCGTCACTGACGTTCTCGACGGCTTCCAGCCCCGTCCAGGACACGGTTGCCCAGACCTCGCGTGCGAACCTGGTCTCTCAGTACAACAACATCCTGAACCAGATCGACACGACCGCGCAGGACTCCTCATTCAACGGCGTCAACCTGTTGAACGGCGACCAGCTCAAGCTGGTGTTCGACGAGACCGGCAAGTCGAACCTGAGCATCACCGGCGTGACCTACAACTCCAAGGGTCTGGGCCTCGCTGCCCTGACCAGCGGCGTCGACTTCATCGACAACTCCGCGACCAACAAGGTGCTGGCGAACCTGAACGCGGCGTCGAGCACGCTGCGCTCGGAAGCCTCGAGCCTCGGTTCGAACCTCTCGGTGGTGCAGGTTCGTCAGGACTTCAACAAGAGCCTGATCAACGTGCTGCAGACCGGTTCGTCCAACCTGACCCTGGCCGACACCAACACCGAAGCGGCCAACAGCCAGGCGCTGTCGACCCGCCAGTCGATCGCGGTCTCCGCGCTGTCGCTGGCCAACCAGTCGCAGCAGAGCGTGCTGCAGCTGCTCCGCTAAGTCGCGGACGACATCGCAAGCAAGATCCGGCGGCGGGGCTTCGGTCCCGCCGCTTTCTTTTTTGCGCCGGCATCAGGTGCCGCATAACGAACCGGGAATGATGCATTCGAATGCAGCCAATTGCTCACTCTGAGTTATGGTTGACAAGTGGCAAATGGCTCGTCGCTGCACCAAAAAGCGTCATCCTATCATGACGATATGGAGGGAGCGGATCAGGCTCCGAACGCGCGTATGGTGAATCCGCGCAAGGACTGGTGCGACACGCTTCATGCTTTGTTAGCCGTCTGCGTTCACCGTCCCGGCATCGATTAATCCTAATCGAAGTTTGTTTGTTGCGTTGCGTACCAGAAGGGTAACACTCAATGTCCGGTATCGTCCTCTCTTCGTCGGTTCGTCAGAACCTGCTCTCCCTCCAGTCCACCGCTGATCTTCTCGCCACCACACAGAGCCGTCTGTCGACCGGCAAGAGCGTCAATTCGGCCCTGGACAATCCCACCAACTTCTTCACGGCACAGTCGCTCGACAACCGCGCCAGCGACATCAACAATCTGCTCGACGGCATCGCCAACGGCGTGCAGGTGCTGCAGGCTGCCAACACCGGCATCACCTCGCTGCAGAAGCTGATCGACTCTGCGAAGTCGATCGCCAACCAGGCGCTGCAGACCACGGTGGGTTACTCCACCAAGTCGAACGTCTCGACCACCATCTCCGGTGCGACCGCGGCCGACCTGCGCGGCACGACCTCGTTCGCCAGCGCCACCGCATCCAGCAACGTGCTCTATAGCGGCGCGGCGGGCGGCACCACGGCGGCGACCGGCACCACGACGCTCGGCGCCAGCATCGGCGTCTTCGCGAGCACTGGCGCAACGACCGGCGCCGGCGGTACCACGACCCTGGAAGGCACCATCACCCTGATCGCCACCAACGGCACGAGCGCCAGCGGTCTGGCCGGCAACGCCCAGCCCGCCGACGGCGACACCCTGACCGTGAACGGCAAGACCATCACCTTCCGCAGCGGCGTCGCGCCGGCGGCGACCGGTGTCCCCTCCGGTTCGGGCGTCAGCGGCCATCTCGTCACCGACGGCAGCGGCAATACCACCGTCTATCTCGGTAGCACCGGCACGCCTGCGACGCTTGCGACCGTCGACGATCTGTTGAGCGCGATCGATCTCGCCAGCGGCGTCAAGACAGTTGCCATCAGCTCGGGTGCTGCGACGCTCGCCACAAGCGTCGGCCAGACCGCCTCTACCGTTGCCGGCGGTGCCGTCACGCTGAGGAGCTCGACAGGTGCGGATCTGAGCGTCACCGGCAAGGCCGACCTGCTCAAGGCGCTCGCCTTGACGACGGCCGTGGGCGGCGGCAACGCCACGGTCAACGTCAACCGGACCACGAGCTCGGCCTCGCTGGGGGCGGAGATCGCGGACGGCTCGACGCTGAACGTCGACGGTCACGTCATCACCTTCAAGAACGCGCCGATCCCGGGCTCGACCGGTGCTCCGAGCGTTCCGAGCGGTTATGGTGCGAGCGGCAACGTCCTCACCGACGGCAACGGCAACTCGACGGTCTACCTGCAGGCCGGCACGGTCAACGACGTCTTGAAGGCGATCGACCTTGCCACCGGCGTGCAGACCGCGACGATCAATGCCAACGGCACCGCGACGCTTGCGACCGCCACCGGCCAGACCAACTCGTCGATCAACGCCTCCGGCCAGCTCAAGATCTCGACCGGCGTCAACGCCGACCTCTCGATCACCGGCACCGGCAATGCGCTGAACGTGCTCGGCTTCGCCGGTAACACGGGGACCTCGACCGCGTTCACCGCGGCTCGTACCTCCGGCGTTGGCGGCCTCACGGGCAAGACCTTGACCTTCTCCTCCTTCAACGGCGGCACGGCGGTCAACGTCACCTTCGGCGACGGCACCAACGGCACCGTCAAGACGCTCGACCAGCTCAACACCAAGCTGCAGGCCAACAACCTGACAGCGACGATCGACGCCAACGGCCTGCTGACGGTCTCGACCACCAACGACTACGCGTCCTCGACCATCGGATCGACGGCGGCGGGTGGTGCGATCGGCGGAACGCTCACCTCGGCACTGACGTTCTCGACGGCTTCCACCCCCGTCCAGGATACGGTTGCCCAGACCTCGCGTGCGAACCTGGTGTCTCAGTACAACAACATCCTGAACCAGATCGACTCGACGGCGCAGGACTCCTCGTTCAACGGCGTCAACCTGTTGAACGGCGACCAGCTCAAGCTGGTGTTCGACGAGACCGGCAAGTCGAACCTCAGCATCACCGGCGTGACCTACAACTCCAAGGGTCTCGGCCTTGCTGCGCTGACCGGCGGCGTCGACTTCATCGACAACGCCGCCACCAACAAGGTGCTGACCAACCTGAACGCCGCGTCGAGCACGCTGCGCTCGGAAGCTTCGAGCCTCGGTTCGAACCTGACGATCGTGCAGGTTCGTCAGGACTTCAACAAGAACCTGATCAACGTGCTGCAGACCGGCTCGTCCAACCTGACCCTGGCCGACACCAACGTCGAGGCGGCCAACAGCCAGGCGCTGTCGACCCGTCAGTCGATCGCGGTCTCCGCGCTGTCGCTGGCCAACCAGTCGCAGCAGAGCGTGCTCCAGCTGCTCCGCTAAGTCGCGGACGACATCGCAAGCAAGATCCGGCGGCGGGGCTTCGGCCCCGCCGCTTTTCGTTTATCGCTCGAGGTTTTGAGAGGGCAGGCGACACTCCGAAAAGTAACCAGCGGTTATGGTTAATGGAGCGTAAGCGCAAAGAATTGCCAATGATTTCAGGCTGATTGCCATCTCGCTCCGCGTTTCCCACCCGCTTATGGTGAACCGGCGCTTATGCGGGCGATGTTCGTTTCACCCTTTGTTAGCCATGTCGCGGCACGCTGGCCCCGTCACTCGATCCGAAGCGATCGAACGAAGACGCGTAAGCCAGAAGGGTAAGAGTCATGTCAGGTATTGTTCTCTCTGCGTCGGTTCGCCAGAACCTCCTCTCTCTCCAGTCCACCGCCGACCTCCTCGCCACCACACAGAACCGTCTGTCGACCGGCAAGAGCGTCAACTCGGCCCTGGACAATCCCACCAACTTCTTCACCGCCCAGTCGCTCGACAACCGCGCCAGCGACATCAACAACCTGCTCGACAGCATCGCCAACGGCGTGCAGGTGCTGCAGGCTGCCAACACCGGCCTGACCTCGCTGCAGAAGCTGATCGACAGCGCCAAGTCGATCGCCAACCAGGCGCTGCAGACCACGGTCGGTTACTCCACCAAGTCGAACGTCTCCACCACCATCTCCGGTGCGACCGCGGCCGACCTCCGCGGCACGACCTCGTTCGCGAGCGCCACCGCATCCAGCAACGTGCTCTATAGCGGCGCGGCGGGCGGCACCACGGCGGCGACCGGCACCACGACGCTCGGCGCCAGCATCGGCGTCTTCGCGAGCACTGGCGCAACGACCGGCGCCGGCGGTACCACGACCCTGGAAGGCACCATCACCCTGATCGCCACCAACGGCACGAGCGCCAGCGGCCTGGCCGGCAACGCCCAGCCCGCCGACGGCGACACCCTGACCGTGAACGGCAAGACCATCACCTTCCGCGCCGGCGTCGCGCCGGCGGCGACCGGTGTTCCCGCCGGTTCGGGCGTCAGCGGCCATCTCGTCACCGACGGCAGCGGCAATACCACCGTCTATCTCGGTAGCACCGGCACGCCTGCGACGCTTGCGACCGTCGACGATCTGTTGAGCGCGATCGATCTCGCCAGCGGCGTGAAGACAGTTGCCATCAGCGCGGGTGCTGCGACGATCGCCACGAGTGTCGGCCAGACCGCCTCGACCGTTGCCGGCGGCGCTGTCACGCTGAGGAGCTCGACTGGTGCGGATCTGAGCGTCACCGGCAAGGCCGACCTGCTCAAGGCACTCGCCCTGACGACCTCAACAGGTGCAGGCAATGCCACCGTGAACGTCAACCGCACCACGAGCGCGGCCTCGCTGGGTGCGGAGATCGCGGACGGCTCGGCGCTGAACGTCGATGGTCACGTCATCACCTTCAAGAACGCGCCGGTTCCGGGCTCGACCGGGGCTCCGAGCGTTCCGAGCGGCTTCGGTGTCAGCGGCAACGTCGTCACCGACGGCAACGGCAACTCGACGGTCTACCTGCAGGCCGGCACGGTCAACGACGTCTTGAAGGCGATCGACCTTGCCACCGGCGTGCAGACCGCGACGATCAACGCCAACGGCACCGCGACGCTTGGGACCGCCACCGGTCAGTCGAATTCGACGATCAATACGTCCGGTCAGCTCAAGATCTCGACCGGCGTCAACGCCGACCTCTCGATCACCGGCACCGGCAATGCGCTGAACGTGTTCGGCCTCGCCGGCAATACCGGCAACGCGACCGCTTTCACCGCGGCCCGCACCTCCGGCATCGGCGGCATCGCCGGCAAGACCTTGACCTTCTCCTCCTTCAACGGCGGCACGGCGGTCAACGTCACCTTCGGCGACGGCACCAACGGCACGGTCAAGACGCTCGACCAGCTCAACACCAAGCTGCAGGCCAACAACCTGTCTGCGACGATCGACGCCAACGGCCTGCTGACCATCACCGCGTCCAACGACTACGCGTCCTCGACGCTGGGCTCGACGGCTGCCGGCGGCGCGATCGGCGGAACGCTCACCTCGGCGCTGACCTTCTCGACGGCCTCCAACCCCGTCCAGGATGGCGTTGCCCAGACGGCGCGTGCCAATCTGGTGTCCCAGTACAACAACATCCTGAATCAGATCGACACGACCTCGCAGGACTCCTCGTTCAACGGCGTCAACCTCTTGAACGGCGACCAGCTCAAGCTGGTGTTCGACGAGACCGGCAAGTCGAGCCTGAACATCACCGGCGTGACCTACAACTCCAAGGGTCTTGGTCTTGCTGCCCTGACCGTCGGCGTCGACTTCATCGACAACGCCGCCGCCAACAGGGTGCTGACCAATCTGAACGCCGCGTCGAGCACGCTGCGCTCGGAAGCCTCGAGCCTCGGTTCGAACCTCTCGGTCGTGCAGATCCGTCAGGACTTCAACAAGAACCTGATCAACGTGCTGCAGACCGGCTCGTCCAACCTGACCCTGGCCGACACCAACGTCGAGGCGGCCAACAGCCAGGCGCTGTCGACCCGCCAGTCGATCGCGGTCTCCGCGCTGTCGCTGGCCAACACCTCGCAGCAGAGCGTGCTCCAGCTGCTTCGCTAATAAGCGGCTGAAATTACTAAATAAAATCGGGCGGCGGGGTCATTTGCCCCGCCGCTCTTTTTTGCGTCCGGCGGCGGGCAGGGGCGTTCACCGGCGGTTAACCCTATCGATTAAACCGGCGTTAACCATACTTTAAAGGACACCTCCTAAAACTGGACAAAAGCCCGCTTTCGAGACCGCGCGGCCGATTCGTATCCGGTTCAAGAGGAAGACTCGCCAATGTCCAACATCGTTCTCTCGGCGTCCGTTCGCCAGAACCTGTTGTCGCTGCAGTCGACGGCCGACTTGCTGGCCACGACGCAGGAGCGGCTGTCGACCGGCAAGAAGGTCAATACCGCGCTCGACAATCCCACCAACTTCTTCACGGCGCAGGGGTTGGACAACCGGGCGAGCGACATCAGCAACCTGCTCGATGGCATCAATAATGGTGTCCAGGTGCTGCAAGCCGCCAACACCGGCATCACCTCGCTGCAGAAGCTGATCGACAGCGCGAAATCGATCGCGAACCAGGCGCTGCAGACCACGGTCGGCTACTCCACCAAGTCCAACGTCTCCACCACCATTCCCGGTGCGACGCCGGCCGACTTGCGCGGGACGACCTCCTATGCAAGCGCGACCGCCAAGAGCAACGTGCTCTATACCGGTGCTGCCGGTGGCACGACCCCGGTCACCGGAACCGCCGCACTTGGCGCCTCGCTGGGCTCGAGCGCCGGCACATTGGTCGGATTTGCGGCGACCGCGGCCGACGGCACCACCGTGCTCAGTGGCACCGCCACGCTGGTCGGCACCACCGCTTCCACCACCTTCGGCGCCGCGCCCGCGGATGGCGACACCATCACGGTGAACGGCAAGTCCATCACTTTCCGCACCGGCGTCGCTCCGGCCACGCAGCCGACCGGCTGGGGCCTCGACGCCAGCGGGCACATCGCCACTGACGGCAACGGCAATTCGATCGTCTATGAGGGAACGGCGGCGGCGCCCGCGGCGACCATCAACGACGTCCTCACCGCGATCGACCTCGCCAGCGGCGTCAAGACCGCTACAATCAGTGCGGGTGCGGCGACCATCGCGGTCAGCGGTTCGGCGGGTCCCGTCGGCACGCTTCAAGTCGCATCGTCCATCACCGGCGGCCAGGTCACGGTGAAGAGCTCGACCGGCGCCGATCTGAGCGTGACGGGCAAGGCCGACTTCCTCAACAAGCTCGGTCTGACCGCGGCGACCGGCGCAGGCAATGCAAGCGTGACCGCGAACCGGTCGACAACCGCCGGCTCGCTCGGCTCTCTCGTTCAGGACGGCTCGACGCTGAACATCGACGGCCACACCATCACGTTCAAGAACGCGCAGACGCCGCAATCGGCGGCGAGCGTCACGTCGGGTGGCGTCAGCGGCAACATCGTCACCGACGGCAACGGCAACTCGACGGTCTATATCCAGAGCGCGACGTTGACCGACCTGCTCAACGCGGTCGACCTTGCCACCGGCGTCAAGACCGCGAGCCTCTTTAACGGCGCGGCGACCCTGTCGACCACTGCGGGCCAGATCCCGTCGTCCGTCAACAGCAGCGGTCAGCTTGCGCTCTCCACCGGCATCAACTCCGATCTTTCGATCACCGGCACCGGCAACGCCCTCAGCGCGTTCGGCCTCAGCGGCAACACGGGAACGGCGACCGCCTTTACCGCGGCGCGAACCTCCGGTGTTGGCGGTGTCAGCGGCAAGACCCTGACCTTCTCCTCCTTCAACGGCGGTACGCCGGTGAACGTCACCTTCGGCGACGGCACCAACGGCACCGTCAAGACGCTCGATCAGCTCAATGTGCAGCTTCAGGCCAACCACCTGACGGCGACGATCGACGCCAACGGCGTGCTGACGGTCACCACCGTCAACGAATACGCCTCCTCGACCCTTGGTTCGACGGCGGCGGGCGGCGCGGTCGGTGGTACGCTCACCGGCGTGCTCGCCTTTACCACTGCACAGCCGCCGGTTCAGGATCCCGTCGCGCAGACGGCGCGTTCGAGCCTGGTCAGCCAGTTCAACAACATCCTGGCGCAGATCGATACGACGTCGCAGGACTCGTCCTTCAACGGCATCAACCTGCTCAACGGCGACACGCTGAAGCTGGTTTTCAACGAAACCGGCAGCTCCACGCTCGGCATTAACGGCGTCGTGTTCAACGCGGCCGGCCTCGGCCTCAGCAATCTCGTTCCCGGCACGGACTTCATCGACAACGGCGCCACCAACAAGGTGCTGGCCAGCCTGAATGCCGCCTCGAGCAGACTGCGCTCGGAAGGCTCCTCGCTCGGTTCGAACCTCTCGATCGTGCAGGTGCGCCAGGACTTCTCCAAGAACCTGATCAACGTGCTGCAGACCGGCTCGTCCAACCTGACGCTCGCCGATACCAACGAGGAAGCGGCCAACAGCCAGGCGCTGTCGACCCGCCAGTCGATCGCGGTGTCCGCACTGTCGCTGGCCAACCAGTCGCAGCAGAGCGTGTTGCAGCTGCTCCGCTAATTTCGAGGCGCAAGATCGCCACACGATATATCGCGGCGGGGCTAACGCTCCGCCGTTCTTTTGAGGGAGATCGCTAAGACAAGATTAGCTGAGATCGACACGCATCACGCGAAGCGAATTTACATCGTGCGTGCGTGGATCTAGCGTTGCGCCGACGAAGAGCTCCGTGACCCGTAATTATCCGGAGGGCTTCCAAGCACAACACGTAAGCAAATCTTAAGCGGTGCTGCCTAGGGTTGGGAAAGAAATCCTTAAGCGCGTCCAACGCGCTAGGTAACCTCCAGGGTGTGATTGATGTCGAATTCCGCTGCCTCGGCTTATGCGCGTGTTGCAACAACCACCGCATCTCCTCGCGACATCGAGGCGCAGACCCTGCTCAAGGCCGCGAACAAGCTCCAGGATGCGGTGAACAACGCCGATCCGCTCAGCGAGCAGACCATGCAGGCCCTGATGTTCAACCGCAAGCTCTGGACCATCTTCCTGAGCGAGGCGATGCGCGACAACAATCCGCAGCCGATCGACGTCCGGCAGAAGATCGCCAACATCAGCGTGTTCGTGCTGAGCCAGACCGCCGCGCTGCAGATGAGCCCGCAGTTCGATCACTTCCGTCCGCTGATCGAGATCAACCGCAATATCGCGGCGGGCCTGTCCGGACGGCCGTGACGAGGACACGTGATGGTCGGCATCGCGAGCATTTGCCAGCGATTGCCTCGGCCAGCTCAATACGCGATCGTCAGGCGCTGACGTCGGTGCTGAGTGGACGCGAGGGCTCGGACTTCATATCCATTGCATGGAAATAGGCCCGCCGGCGCAGCATCGCTTCGTCGGGGAACTGGTTGACCACCGCGTCGGTCCTCTCGTTGACGACCTGGAAGACGAAGGATGCGGCCGCCTGGTCGAACACGACCTGGCGCGAGACGTTCTCGTGGTTCGGCAGATCGTTGCGCACGGGCGCGCCCGTATCCGCCGCGGCGACCGTCTGGCGCACCGGAAGATCAGTCTGCACAGCCTCGTTCGCCGCCGCATTGGACGTCGTGACGATCTGCACGGGGGCCGGGATCCCCACCGGCCTGATGCTGAAATCTGTACTCATGGCAGCCTCCTGGTTGCCTAATGTGAGTCAAATCCCAACCCCTCTAATAACGCAACCATGGAACACCAGGACTGAAGACCCGGTAAGGAAACGTGACTAACCGCGCGACGATTTCGCCGCGCGGTTTTTCGTAAAATTGTCGCTTGTTCTTGTGGCGCTCAGCTCAGAGCGAGCGGCTGACCGCCAACGGCGTGATGTGGCGCGGACCTGGAGCTGCGCGGCGACCAGCGGCCGTATAGGTGTTCGGCACGTTGCGCTTCTGGAGCTCGGCATTGACGCCGCGCACGACGCTTTCGGAGACCGCGTGCGCGGTCGCGAGCACGGTGAGATTGACCTGGAGCATCGCGCGGAACGCATCGTGGTGGCGGTGCAGCGTCGAGAGCAGCTCCGGCGCCGATTTCGCAAGCTGCGCCTGGTTCGCCTTTAACTGGCTGATGGCGCCGACATAGTTTCGCGACAGCTCCTGCTTCTTGCTCTCAAGCGTCATCGCCTCGCGGACCTTGCCGGCGCGAACGAGCTCGGTCTCGCGCTCGATCAGTCCGAGCAGCGCGCTCATCGCGTCCATCAGATCTTCGGCGAGCTTGCGCGCCTCGGCGCTGCCGGGCGCGGTGTTCGGGCGCTGTTGCATCGGCTGACGTGAGGCGTTGAAATGGTTCATCTCGTTTGACCTTATGCCGTGCGGATCGTTTTCGCCTGCTGCATGATGAGGGTGCGGTAGACTTCGGTGGCGATGCCGACGCCGCCGGCCTTGGCGAAGTTCTTGGAATATTGCTCGGTCAGCATCGAGCGCCACACGCCGGTGCCGGGCGTGTCGCCGAACGGGCCTTCGCCTTTCAGGCCCGATGTCATCTGCGAGAACATGCTGTTGAGGAACATCGCCTCGAAGTCGGTGGCGGTCTTCTGCGCCCTGGCCTGCTGCTTCGGCGAGACCTTTTGTAGGGCGGCGGCGAGCTCGAAATCGGGCCGGCCGTTGCGGCTCTCGACCGAGAAAGCCGAGGAGGTGGCGAGGCGCGGTGTGCTGATCGTGCTCGCCTGCATCACATCACCTCGATGTCGGCTTCGATCGCACCGGCGGCCTTGATTGCCTGGAGGATGCTGATCATGTCGCGCGGACCGATGCCGAGACCGTTGAGGCCGTCGACGAGCTGCTGCAGCGAGACGCCGTCCTTGACGACGGCCAGCTTCTTGCCGTCCTCGGTGACGGTGACGCTGCTGCGCGGCGCGACCACCGTGCGGCCGCGCGACAGTGGGTTGGGCTGACTCACCTGTGGGCTCTCGGAGATGGTGACGGTGAGGTTGCCCTGCGCCACCGCGACGGTGGCGACGCGGACGTCGCGCCCCATCACGATGATGCCGCTGCGTTCGTCGATGATGATCTTGGCGGCAAGATCCGGGTCGACCTGGAGTTGCTCGATCTCGGTGAGAAAGGCGACGACGTTGCCCTTGAACTCGGGCGGGACCGAAAGCTGGACCGTGGAGGGATCGATCGGTTCGGCGGTCTTGACGCCGAGATAGTCGTTGACCGCGGCCGCGATCCGTTTGGCCGTGGTGAAGTCGGCGTTGCGCAGCGCCAGGCGCACGTTCGGCAGCCGATTGAGCGCGAACTCGATCTCGCGCTCGATGATGGCGCCGTTGGCGATGCGTCCCACGGTCGGAACGCCGCGCACGATCTTGGCCGCCTCGCCCTCGGCCTGGAATCCGGAGATCGCGAGCGAGCCCTGCGCCACCGCGTAGACATTGCCGTCGGCACCTAACAGGGGGGTGACGAGCAGGGTGCCGCCCTGGAGGTTCTTGGCATCGCCGAGCGCGGAGACGGTGACGTCCATGCGGGTGCCTTGTGTGGCGAAGGCCGGCAGGTTGCCTGTGACCATCACGGCGGCGACGTTGCCGGTACGGATGGTGGCGCCGCGGATGTTGACGCCCATGCGCTCGAGCATCGCCTGCAGCGATTGCTTGGTGAAGGGGATGTTGTTGAGCGTGTCGCCGGTGCCGTTAAGGCCGACGACAAGACCGTAACCGATGAGCTGGTTCTGCCGCACGCCTTCGATATTGGCGAGGTCCTTGATGCGCGAGGTCGCAGCCGCCGGCGCGAGCGACAGCACCAACGCCGACAGCGCCGCGCAGGCCACCCCAACAATCCTCACCCAACGAACGCTTGGCATCCTCTGCTCCCCAAGGATCCTCAAAGGGCTCCTCAAATCGGAAGGACCTGCACGACACTCCCATGACGAGCTGGTCCGGCGCTGTCCTTGCGAGGGCTGTGCCAACCCGGGGCGGCGGGGATAGGCCGCTGAATAGGTTGAATAAATCTGTTTCGACCGGTGTCAGCCGGCGTTGTCCCTGAGGAGCGAAACTGCCGCCCGTCGGCAGATTTTGCCGGGCCGTTTACGCGCCGTTAACCATAAGACGGCGAAGGTGACCGCATCGATCACCCGGATTCCCTCCGATGCGCATCTACGGACCGAACGGCACGACGCTTGGAACGCCGGCCAACCAGGCCAGGCGGACCGGCTCCGGCACCTTCGTGTTGCCCGACACCTCGTCGGCGCAGGAGACCCGGAGCGCTGCCGCACCGAAGGCCGCCACCAACATCGACGGGCTGCTCGCGCTGCAAGGCGTCGAGGAGGATCCGGTCGAGCGCCGCAAGCGCTCGGTCACCCGCGGCAGGACGGCGCTCGACGTGCTCGACGATCTCAAGATGGGGCTATTGGCCGGTAATCTCGACGCCTCGACCGTGATGCGCTTGCGCGATGCTGCGGCGAACCTGAAATCGTCCTCGGGCGATCCCGGTCTCGATGCGGTGCTCTCCGAGATCGAGCTGCGCGTCGAGGTTGAACTCGCCAAGGCCGGACGGGCTTAATCGTCATCCGTCACCCTGAGGTCCGCGCCCTGCAATGCAATTGCAGGGCAAGCCTCGAAGGGCGACGGCCCCGCTGAAGCATCTCGGCCGTGCATCCTTCGAGGCTCCCCATGGGACGCGTTGCGTCCCATGCCTCGCGCCTCAGGATGACGGGACTGCTATTGCATCTTCGCCGCACCCCTTACGCCGCTTCCTCCTTCTGCTGCGCGTCGTAGCGGCGCTGGGCGGCGAGAACGTCTTTCAGATTCTGCTCGGCCCAATCGCGCAGCGGATCGACTGCGCCGGCGAGCGTCAGCCCGAGCTGCGTGATCGAATATTCCACCGTGACCGGCACGGTCGCGATGGCATGGCGCTTGATCAGCCCGTCGCGTTCGAGCGATTTGAGAACCTGGCTCAGCATCTTTTGCGAAATGCCTTCGATCGTGCGGCGCAAATGATTGAAGCGCATCGGCTCCTCGCGCAGCAGCAGCAGGATCAGCACCGCCCATTTGTCGCCGATGCGATCAAGGATCTGGCGCGTGGGGCAGTTCGCTGCATAGACGTCGGGTTTCATCGTCGGTCCTCGGAATCCATGTTCGTCGCTTGCGCCACGCGTTGGCGGTTACCCTTGCGTAATCAGGTAAGCACAAAGTGCTCTCTTAACACCAGCATTCTTTGCGATATCTAGTCACTGCTAGTTACCATAGAAGCAAAGGAGCCTTCCATGAAAATCGCAGTTGCCGGCGCCTCGGGTCGGGCCGGGTCGGAAATCACCAAGGAACTGTCGCGACGCGGCCATGCGGTCACGGCCATCGCCCGGAACCCCGAGAAGATCGCGGCCCTGCCGAACGTCACGCCGACCAAGGGGGACGTGCTCGACCAGGCGGGTCTTGCCAAGCTGTGGGCTGGGCACGACGTCGCCGTGAGTTCCGTGCACTTCCTGGCCAGCGACGCGCGGAAGTTGATCGATGCGGCGAAGGACGCCGGGGTTGGTCGTTACCTCGTCGTCGGCGGCGCCGGCAGCCTCGAGGTCGCGCCGGGCGTGAAACTGGTCACGACTCCCAATTTCCCGGCCCAATATAAGGCGGAAGCGGAGGCAGGCTCGACCTTCCTCGACCTCTTGCGACAGGAAAAGGATTTGAACTGGACCTTCATTTCGCCGTCGGCCCTGTTCGTCGAAGGGGAACGCACGGCCAAGTTCCGCCTCGGCACCGATCAGCTTCTCGCAGATGCGAACGGAAAAAGCTGGATCACCTTCGCCGACTACGCCATTGCGCTCGCCGATGAGATCGAGCGGCCAGCCCATCCGCGGCAGCGTTTCACGGTCGGTTACTAGGCTTTCGGCGGTCCCCGGGCCCTCCAGGATAAACCTTCCTGTGCAAGGGCTTGGGGGCGCCAGCCGGGGCTTCAGGGAAATATTGTCTGTCACAGGAGGCCACTATATAAGGCCCGGCTCAACGGACCCTGTTTCCGTTGCGAGTCGTTGATTAGACAGATAGGCCGCCCTTGGAAAAGTTGAAAAACTACCGACCGACCGAAAAAGAGCCTTTCATGAACGACCGGCAGAAGGAGTACTTCCGTTTGAAGCTCCTCGCCTGGAAGGATGAGATCCTCAAAGAGTCCAAGCTCACCCTGCAAGCCCTGCAGGAGGAGAACGTGAACCACCCCGATCTCGCCGATCGGGCATCGTCCGAAACCGACCGTGCCATCGAGCTCCGTGCCCGCGACCGCCAGCGCAAGCTGATCGCCAAGATCGACGCCGCGCTCCAGCGTATCGAGGACAACACCTACGGCTATTGCGAGGACACCGGCGAGCCGATCTCGTTGAAGCGGCTCGAGGCCCGGCCCATCGCGACGCTCTCGGTGGAGGCGCAGGAGCGCCACGAGAAGCGCGAGAAGGTCTATCGCGACGAATAGAGCCCGAGCCGCCGCGTGCGGCTCTTTTGTTTTTGGCTCACGGCGTCGCTTGAACGCCGGTGGTCCGGCGCGTAGATTCGCGCCGTCATGATGATTTGCACTCTCAACATCGCATCGGTCTTCTTCCTGGGCTGAGCGCAGGCGCCTCCGTCGCGGAGGCATTGCGTCCCGCGAGTTCGACTTGCGGCTTCCCAACCGATTGAGCCAGCCGGTTCCGCAGCGAGCGGACGATGAGGGCTGGCGAGCAATTGAGAGATCATCATGACTGCCAATCCGCGCGCGTTGGACGACGCGCAAATAGCCCAATTCATCCGTGACGGCTTTGTCCGGATCGACAATGCTTTCCCAAGTGAGCTCGCCGAGGCCGCCCGCGTCATCATCCGGCGCGATCTGCCATGCAGCGAGCACGACCCCGCGAGTTGGACCCGGCCCGTGGTGCGGCTGCCCTATTATGGCGGCCCGCCGTTCCGGGATGCCATCAACACCGCCGTGCTCCATGCCGCCTTCGACCAGATCGTCGGGCAGGGGCGGTGGCGGCCGCGACGCGACGTCGGCACTTTTCCGGTGCGTTTTCCACACCCGGACGATCCGGGCGACGACGGCTGGCATGTCGATCTCAGCTTTCCCGGCGAGGCCAGCAACCCGAACGAGCAGGATTTCTCGGCCTGGCGCGTCAACATCACCTCGCGGGGGCGGGCGCTGCTGCTGCTGTTCCTGTTCTCCGATGTCGGTGACGACGATGCGCCGACGCGGATCCGGGTCGGCTCGCATTTGCCGATGGCGCGCTACCTGGCGCCAGCCGGCGATGCGGGGCGGGCGCACATGATGCTGGAGCAGATGGGGGCCGATTGTCCGGTGGCGCTCGCGACCGGTGCGGCCGGCACGGTCTATCTCTGTCATCCCTTCCTGGTTCATGCCGCGCAGAAGCATCGGGGAACGCGACCGCGCTTCCTGGCGCAACCACCGCTGCATCTCGCCGAACCGTACCGGCTGGAGCGGAGCGAGGGCGACTACTCGCCGGTCGAGGTGGCCATCCGCCTCGCGCTTGGACGCATTTGACGGAAGCGATGGCATTGCACGCGGCGTTGTGGCGGGTTCCTGCGCCACAACGCCGCCGTCGTCCGACGCCAATTTCCGGGATCGCGAAAAATGAATCGCGATCAATGGGCTAGAGTCGAATCCTGCATGCTCACGTGAGTTCGCATGAGAAAAAGCCTTCACTTCAGGTGCGGGAAGTTTTGCGAGTCGCATCAAGGAGATCGACCGGCATCTTGAGACGGCGGCGCAGCGGCTTCACGCATCGCTGCAATCAGGGTCTCGTTCCGCGCGGGGCGGGCGGGCCCGGCCGCGTGGCTCCATAAAGACCGGACCAGCTCAATATTTCCTTAAGCGGCGGGAGCGCCCCGTATTCGGCCCGGCCGAGCGCCGACCAGCGCTTGTCAGGCGCGGACGGGGATGCTGAACTGAGCGGCAATGTTGCGTAGCGTGGGAGGCGGCGCCGATGGATAAGATTCTCGAAGCCGCAAAGGCGATCGCGCTGGCGCGTCGCAATCATGCGCCGCTCGCGGCCCTGGAACGTCCCCCCATGGATGAAGCCGAGGGCTACCAGGTCCAGCGTGCGGTGCACGATCTGCTGCTGCCGCATCTCGGGCCGCTGGTCGGCTACAAGATCGGCTGCACCAGCCAGGTGATGCAGGACTACATCGGCATCCCGCATCCCTGCGGCGGCGGCGTGTTCCAGAAGGGCGTGCACGACACCGGCGCCAAGCTCGCCGCCTCCAACTATGTCCGAGTCGGGGTCGAATGCGAGATTGCGGTGCGGCTGAAGCGCGACCTTGCCGCCGGCGAGGCGCCGTTCACGGCCGAATGGGTCGGCGAGGCGGTCGAGGCCTATCATCCCGCCATCGAGATCGTCGATGACCGCTACGTGAAGTGGGAGGCGATGGGCGCCCCGACGCTGATCGCCGACGATTTCTTCGCCGCCGGCTGCGTGCTGGGTCGGTCGGTTCCGCGCTCGTCGGTGCCGGACCTGAAGGCGGTCAAGGGCCGCGCCATCCTCAACGGCGAGGAGGTCAGCCACGGTACCGGCGCCGACGTGCTCGGCCATCCCCACAACGCGCTCGCCTGGCTCGCCAACCATCTCGCCGCTGAGGGCAAGGGTCTTCACGCGGGACAGCTCGTGCTGACGGGCAGCCTGGTCAAGACGCTGTGGCTGAAGGCCGGCGACAAGGTGCGGATGGAACTGGACGGGCTGGGAGCGGTGGACGTGAAGTTTACCTGAGGGGCACCGGTAGTCCCCGCAGTCATTCCCCGCGAAGGCGGGGAATCCAGTACGCCGCGCTGCACCAGTACAATCACGAATATCTCGGAGTACTGGATCGTCCACCTTCGCGGACGATGACAGAGGGGTGGCTTGAATGCTGTACCCTCATCCACGTCATTGCGAGCGAAGCGAAGCAATCCAGAACCCCTCGCCGGAGCAATTCTGGATTGCTTCGCTTCCGCCTTCGCTCTTTGAGCTTCGGCGGACAAGCCGCTCGCAAGGACCGCATGCGGCGACAGCGTTGCCAAAATGCCGCGAGCCTCTCTCGTGATGTGCAGTTTCTGACTCCATCCGACAGAGACATCTTGCGCCCGCCGGCGATCGGGTCTATGAGCCCCGTCCCATTCAACCTGCGCGTTCAACAATGAGGAGACCAGCCGTGAACAGTCTGTGGCGATCGACACGTTCCGTGCCGACGCTCTCACTGCGTCCGGCTGACAGTCATCCAATCATGTTGAACGACAATGGCACATTCATTGATTCAGCGCCGGCGGGAGGCCGAGCGCGCGCGGGTTGAAGCCTACGAGCTGTCGCTGCGGCATGTGTCGCAGCGGACGCGTCCTCCACCGGATTTCGAGACCGCGATCTACGAGGCCAAGCGTGGCTTCGAGGCCGACATCGTGCGCGATGCCGAGGCCTGGAAGCCGCGGATGAAGACTCGCGATGCCGCGCGTCTTCGTCTTGCCGCGGCTCGTTATCTCTTCGCGCGCTATCCTGTCGCAGAACATCTGGAGCAGATCTGGATCGACGGCGCGGGACTGGGCGCCGGCGAGATTCATTTGCGCAAGCGCTGGTATATCGCGGTGGCCGGCGGCGGTTCGCTCTACACTGCCGGTGCGGCCGAATGGCTGTCTCGCAAGGAGGTCCATGCGTTCCTCAATCCGTTGGGGAGCGTTGGCTTCGAGGCTGCGATCTGGCAGGCGATCGCGCGATCCTATGCGAACGATCCCGCCATTGCGATGCGGATCGCACGCACCAGGATCACGCAGACGCCGCGCGCTCAGCATCGCTTCTGGCGCGAGGTGGTGCGCTTCTTCTGCGCGCATCCCACCACGGTCGAGGACATGGATGACTTCCACGATTACCTCGCCGATTGCCACCGGCGTGATCCGGAGTACACCCTCAAGGGGCGTCACTGATCTCGCTTGGTCGGCAGATGCGCGAATGGCATCGCGATCTCGATGCGATCGCTCGTATCGAGGCCGCACGCCGTCGCGCCGAGGCTGCGCGAAACCGTGCGCGTGGGCTGGCAGCAAGCCCCGAGCAGATCGAGGACCGTTGGCTCGGTGCAGCGATCGCGGACTGGTCATGGACCAAGTCGTCCAAGGACCGGGCCAAGCGTGAAGAGTATGTTGTGGTCCAGTTGCGGACCGCAGCCGATCTCGTGGCCGAGACGCGGGGTATGCGCCACTGCGTCGCCTCTTACGCGACAAAGTGCATTGCCGGGCAGGCGTCGATCTGGTCGCTCCGTCGCCGTGCCTCGGGCGACGTCCAGCGGCTGCTGACCATCGAGCTGGATTCCCGTTCCCGGGCGGTTCAGGTTCGCGGGTTTGCAAACCGTCCGCCGCTCGCGGAGGAGAGCAAGATCCTGGAGCGGTGGGCGCAAGCACGCGGGATCATGCTGCTGTGAGAGTTGCCTGCGCCGCTTTCCGCGGCGCAGGCAAAATACATGCGGCCCTCGCCAGGGGAGCTAGCGAGGGCCGCGTCGTACATCGTCGTTCGCGCCTTAAGTTCGCGAACACGATGTGGGAGCTCTTGAAGAGACTTAGAAGGGCAGCAGCACGTCCATCACCTGCTGGCCGTAGCGCGGCTGCTGCACGTCCGTGATCTGGCCGCGGCCGCCATAGGCGATGCGGGCCTGCGCGATCTTGCTGGAATCGATGGTGTTGTCGCTCTGGATGTCTTCGGGGCGGACGATGCCGGCGACCACGAGCTCGCGGATCTCGTAATTGACACGAATTTCCTGCTTGCCCTCGACCACGAGGTTGCCGTTCGGCAGCACCTGGGTGACGACCGCGGCGACGTTGGTCTGCAAGGCTTCCGTGCGGTTGACCGAGCCCTTGCCGTCGCTGGAGGCGGTGGAGCCGGCGGTGAGGAGGCTGCCGGGCAGGATCTTGTTGGCCTGCGTGATCGTCTTCGCGCCGAGGAAGTCGGTGACCTGAGAGTTTTCCGAGTTGGTGCGGCTGCGCTGGGTCTCGTTGGCGATGTTGGCCTTGTCGGTGAAGTTGACGGTCACCGTGAGGAGGTCGCCGACCTGGCGGGCGCGCTGGTCCTTGAAGAAGGCGCGGCTGCCGTTGCGCCACAGCGAGTTCGGATTGTAGGAGGCGACTTCCGGCTTCGGCATCGGCATCTGCACCGGCTTGTAGCCCGGCTGCGCCGTCGGATTGTCGATCGCGGACAATTTCGGCTGCTCGCCGATCTGCGACAGGCGGTCGATCGAGGAGCAGCCGCCCAGCGCGCAACTGGCCAGCAGCAGCGCAGAGATCGCGATGCGACGAAGACGGTAAGCCGAACTGAAAGCGGACATGACGAACTCTTACTTGGCTTGAGCTTGCGAGACGCGAGCTTGCGGGATCTGGGCTTGTGCGATCTGGGCCGGCGACGCCGGCGCCTCGATCAGGCTCCGGGCGAGGGCTGCTGCCGCAGCCGCAGGGGCGGGCGCCTCATCGCGCTTGAGCGAGGAAGTCTGCTCGACCGCGGGCGCCATCGGTGCCGACTGGCTCGCGCCCTGGATCGTCACCTGGCCGCGGCCGGTGACGACGCCGGTCAGCGTCCGCTTGGATTGCACATTGAGCACGCTGACGGTGTCGCCCTCGGCGCCGCTCTCGATCGCCTTGCCGCGCGAGGTGAGATAGAGGCCGGGCACCTGGTAGATGATGGTGACGTTCTGATCGCGCACCACGAAGTCGGGCTTGACGATGTCGGCGGCACGGAGCGGGGTGCCCGCGCGCATCGGCCGGCGCAGCTGCATGCCGATGCTGCGGTCGCGCGAGGCGGGCTCGCCGGTGACCTCGGCTTTCGGCCGGCGTTCCAGCGTGACGTCGGAGGACTTCAGGAGATCGAGACGCTCGATGTCGCGCGTCAGCACGGCCACTTCCACCGTCTCGATCGCGGTCCCGGTGAAGCGCAGCTTGGTCGCGGCCGGATTGCTGTCGTTGGCAATCTCGAAGGCGATGTCGAACCGGCCGCTGCGGGCGTCGTAGCGGGTTGCGACCGGCTGCAGCGCGCCGGAGTTGGAGGCATCCAGCCGCATCTCGGCGACGCCGCGGTCGAAGGTGACGGTGATGTTGGCGGCGTCCCCGAGGCCGAAGCGGCGCTCGAGCGCCGAGGCGACGGCGGTTTCGAGATCCTTGTTCGCCAGCGTGCGGGCAAGGCGGGTGACCTGGACCTCCTTGAGGTCGCCGGTCATCACGCCGATCACCTGTTTTGCGCGGAGCACCGACAGCACTTGCGCGACCGTCAACGTGCCGGTGGTGCCGAGATCGGGCGAGCGGTAGACCGGGATCAGCGCGGCCGAACCGGCATTGTCGATGAGATCGCCGACCCGCACCACGTCCGAGGTCACGGTGACGCTCGCGCGCAGCGTCGGCGAGGCGATGAAGTCGTCCGCGGCCGCTGCCGGCAGGGCCAGCGCGAGCAGGGCGGAGATGGTGGCGAGGGTGGTGCGGATCATCGTCATTGCCTCAGCGGAACAGCGCCGTGGTCGATTGCATCATTTGGTCGGCGGCGCTGATCACCTTGGCGTTCATCTCGTAGGCGCGCTGGGCGGCGATCAGGTCGCTCATCTCCGAGACGACGTCGACATTGGCCTGCTCGAGGCTGCCCTGGGTGATCTTGCCGTAGCCCTCGGAGTTCGCGGTGCCGTCCTGCGGCGGGCCGGACGACGGGGTCTCGGTGAACTGGTTGCTGCCGACCGGCTGCAGGCCCGCCTTGTTGATGAAGCGGGTCACGCCGATCTGGCCGACGATCGTAGAAGTCGACGAGCCCGGCAGCGTCACCGAGACCTGGCCCTGCTCGCTCACGCTGATGCCGGAGGCGTTTTGCGGGATCGTGATGCTCGGCTGCACCGGGTTGCCCTGGGCGGTGACGACGCGGCCCTGATTGTCCATCTGGAAGGTGCCGTCGCGGGTGTACTGGTAGGTGCCGTCGGGCATCAGGATCTTGAAGAAGCCCTCGCCGGACATCGCGAGGTCGAGATCGTTGCCGGTCTGCGACAGCGTGCCCTGCGTCATGCTGCGCGGCGTGCCGACGGTCTTGACGCCGCCGCCGATGTCGACGCCGACGGGCAGGATGGTGCCCTGGTCCGAGGCCTGCGCGCCGACGCGGCGGACGTGCTCGTAGATCAGGTCCTGGAACGCCGCGGTCTGCTTCTTGAAGCCGGTGGTGCGCAGGTTGGCGATGTTGTTGGAGATCACCTGAACGTTGAGTTCCTGTGCCGCCATTCCGGTCGCTGCGGTGTGAAGCGCCTGCATGTCAGTTCTCCCTCAATCAGGCCGGAACGTCGGCGAGCTTCTCGATCGCCGATTTGTGGAGGTCGCTCTGCTGCTGGAGCAGATTGGCGATGGCGGTGTAGCTGCGCATGACTTCGACCATGCGGGTCATCTCGCCGACCGAATTCACGTTCGACTTCTCGACATAGCCCTGGCGCACGCTGCTGGATTTGGCGTCGGGCTGCAGGGTGGCGGAGCCGGCCGAATAGAGATTGGCGCCGAGCTTGGTCAGCTTGGTCGGATCGTCGAACGAGGCCATGCGGATCTTGCCGCGGATCGAGTCGGTCTTGGCGGTGCCCTCGAGCACCGTGATGGTGCCGTCGGGCGCGACGTTGATGTCGTGATCGGTCGGCTGGAAGGTGATCGGGCCGCCGGTGCCGAGCACCAGATTGCCGTCGGGGGTGACGAGCTGGCCAGTCGAGTTGAGCGAGAACTTGCCGTCGCGGGTGAACAGCTCGCCGCCATTGGCCTGCACCGCGAAATAGGCGTTGCCGTCGATCGCCATGTCGAGCGGGTTGTTGGTCGGCTCCATCGGCCCCTGGCCGATGTCGCGATAGGTGCCGCGGTCCTGCACATAGGAGACACGGCGGTCCGCGCCGATGAAATTGTCCTCACGCGCGTTCGAGTTGAGGTACTCCTCGAACAGCGAATGGTCGGCCTTGAAGCCGTTGGTGTTGGCATTGGCGACGTTGTTGGCGATGACATCCATCTGCCGTTCCAACGTCATCTGCCGTGACAAGCCGATCAGAAGCGCGTTCTGCATCGGAAATCTCCCCTGAGCGGATCTGCCATTTCGCTCTCCCAAGCGCCTTGGCGGACCCCGTGAACGAGACCGTCGGGTTCTCCCAAACCGTCGGGTCTCGGCCCTTTCTCAGCGAAAGCCGTGCCAACCTGGAAAACTTCGTAATTTCAGTGGCTTGCTGATTTCGAAGGGGCGCAGGAGGGCGGCAGAAAGGTTCTGTTAGCCATGTCTGCCCGGCAGATTTTTCCTAGTGGAGGCCCAATTGAAAGATTCCGTTAACCATTATTACCGTAGCGTTTGCCATGAAGAGGAGCGCATTGCGCCGGGGCATTTGTATCGCGTCCTTGTCTTAAGGCTTCGCTCTTTCGACCCCTTTGAGAGATCCGGGCGCGGCGACCATGGCAGAGAATGAAGCGGAAGGCGGCGCAGCTGCCGAAGGCGCGGAAGCCGCTCCGCCGAAGAACAAGCTCAAGCTCATCATCATGGCCGTGGGGCTGCTCGCCGTTCTCGGCGGCGGTGCTGCGACCTGGTTCTTCTTCTTCCGGCACGGCGACGACGAGCATCATGCCGAGGCCGCGCCTCCGCCGAAGCCGCCGTCCTTCGTCGACGTCCCCGACATCATGGTCAACCTGGCCGGTGCGCCCGGCGAGCGCGTGCAATATCTGCGGCTGAAGATCGTGCTGGAGCTGAAGGAAGAAAAGCAGATCGAGGCGATCAAGCCGACGATGCCGCGCGTCACCGACATCTTCCAGACCTATGTGCGCGAGCTGCGGCCCTCCGACCTCAACGGTTCCGCCGGCATCTTCCGCCTCAAGGAGGAGCTGACCAAGCGCGTCAACGCGGCGGTCGCTCCGGTCCAGGTCAGCGCGGTGCTGTTCAAGGAAGTCGTGATCCAGTGAGGACGCTGCGGAAGGTGATGGGCTAGCGTCATGGCCGGCAACGAGCAAATGGACCAGGATGCGATTGCCGCCCAATGGGAGGCGTCGCTCGATTCCGAGGATCCCGCCGAGGCCGCGAAGGCTGCGGCCGAGAACGAGCTGTCGGAGACCATGGCCCTGCAATGGGCGGCCATGGTCGAGGACGGCAGCCGCGATCTCGGCAGCGGCAAGAATTCCGGCGAGCGCGTGCTGTCGCAGGAGGAGATCGACAATCTCCTCGGCTTCACCGTCGGCGACGTCACCCTCGACGACCATTCCGGCATCCGCGCGATCATCGATTCGGCGATGGTCTCCTACGAGCGTCTGCCGATGCTCGAAATCGTCTTCGACCGCCTGGTGCGGCTGATGACGACGTCCCTGCGCAATTTCACCTCCGATAACGTCGAGGTCTCGCTCGACCGCATCACCTCGGTGCGCTTCGGCGACTACATGAACTCGATCCCGCTGCCCGCCGTCCTCACCGTCTTCAAGGCCGAGGAGTGGGAAAACTTCGGCATGGCGACGGTCGATTCCAACCTGATCTATTCGATGATCGACGTGCTGCTCGGCGGTCGCCGCGGCACCAGCCAGCTCCGCATCGAGGGCCGGCCCTACACCACGATCGAGACCGAGCTGGTCAAGCGGCTGGTCGAGGTGGTGCTGGCCGACGCCGAGCAGGCGTTCCGGCCGCTGTCGCCGGTGACCTTCACGATCGATCGGCTCGAGACCAACCCGCGTTTCGCCGCGATCAGCCGGCCCGCCAATGCCGCGATCCTGGTGCGCCTGCGCATCGACATGGAGGACCGCGGCGGCAACATCGAGCTGCTGCTGCCTTATGCCACCATCGAGCCGATCCGGGGCGTCCTGCTCCAGATGTTCATGGGCGAAAAGTTCGGCCGCGACCCGGTCTGGGAAGGCCATTTCGCCACCGAGATCGTGCAGGCCGAGATCGCCGTCGATGCCGTGCTCTACGAGGCCGACATTCCGCTCAAGCAGCTGATGCGGCTCAAGGTCGGCGACACCCTGCCGCTGGACATGCGCGCCGACGCCAACGTCACCGTGCGCTGCGGCGACGTCACGCTGACCGAGGGGCGGATGGGCCGGGTCGGCGACCGCGTCGCCATCCGCGTGACGAAACCCTTGCGCAAGCCAAGTACGACACTTGCGATGTTCGAGAAGGTGGACGAGCAGAACAAGATGATGGAGGCCCCATGAACCACTCCCTGGGAATGGCGATCGAGACGCTGGTGGCTATCCTGCTGATGCTGACGATCGTTTATTGCGTCATGCTCAACAAGCGGCTGACGCGGCTGAAGGCGGACGAGCACTCGCTGAAGGCGGTGATCGGCGAGCTGATCACCGCGACCGAGATCGCCGAGCGCGCGATCGGCGGGCTGAAGCTGGCGGTGCGCGACGTCAACGAGAACCTCGGCAGCCAGCTCGCCGCGGCGACGCAGATGTCGGACCAGCTCTACAAGCAGCTCGGCGAGGCCGACAACGTGGTGCGGCGGCTGTCCAAGATCGCGATCGCGGCGCGCCCTCCGGAAACGGTCGCTGCGCCCGCAGCCAAGCCGTCGACGGCGAAGGCGGTGGCGGCTGCGGCCGAAGCCTTCTCCGAGCGCCGACGATCCAATGGCCTTGCCGCATGAAGTCAGGGGTATGAAGTCCTTTCGTAACATCCGCGTCATCCCGGTCGTCCTGGTTGCCGTCGCAGGCCTCGCCACGCTGAAGGTGGCGGGCCTCGTGATCAATGGCGGCTATGTGTTCGACTACAAGCCGAACCAGGCCAAGAAATCCTGGGCGCAGGAGAATCTGAACTTCCCGACCGGCCGCGAGGAGCCGGAGATCATCACCGGCTCGACCCATGGCGCGCCGAAGGAGGCGCCCAAGCCCGCCGCGCCCGAGACCAAGCCGGAAGGCACCGTGGTCAAGGTCGACGAAGCCCAGCCGCAGGTCTCGGCCTCCGAGCGCGCGATCCTCGAGCGGTTGCAGGCGCGCCGCCAGGAGATCGAGGCCCGCCAGCGCGAGATCGACATCCGCGAGAGCCTGTTGAAGTCGGCCGAGAAGCGCATCGAAGGCAAGGTCGAGGAGATGAAGGCGGTGGAAACCCGCATCTCCGCGACGCAGGCCGAGCAGAAGGCCGCCGAAGCCCAGCGCATGAAGGGCCTCGTGACCATGTATGAGGGCATGAAGCCCAAGGACGCCGCACGGGTGTTCGACCGGCTCGAGATGGGCGTGCTGATCGAGATCGCCTCGGCGATCGCGCCGCGAAAGATGTCGGACATCATGGGACTGATGTCGCCGGAGGCCGCCGAGAAACTGACGGTCGAGATGGCCCGCCGTGCCAATGGCGGCGGCGATCAGTCGGCCTCGGCCGGCGAGCTGCCCAAGATCGACGGCAAGCCGACGCAAAAGCCGAATTGAGGGCGCGAGGCGAAGCGCGCTTTCGCGACCCGGCGCGTTGTCGCGTGGTCGTTCGACTGGCGCCCCGCGAGAGGCCTTGCGGGGTCTAGCTCGCGAAGACCTGTTGCACCCTGCGAACAGGCGGGCGCAACTGCTTCTCCACCTGAGGAAGAGTATCGGCCTGCTGCTTGATCAGCGCTGCCTTCGTGACGCGAGTCACGAGCTGCAGGGTGCTATGGCAACAGGAGCACTCGTATATTTTCAGGGCATATCCTCTGGCGATCGGAACGATCGCTACGACCGCTCTTGCCCTGCTACACACAATGCAACCGGCTTCTCCGCTCATTGATTACCCCCAAAGCTAACCAATGCGATTCGCATCGCCGAGGTCACATCTGAGTCAGAGTCGCGCGCGAACTGCAACGCCCCGAAGGTTGTGAGTGGGCGCGCTCAGCAACTCCTCAATGCGGCAGATCAAGCTCCCGTGGCGGATGCAGTCGAAGCTGGCGGCATCTTCTGAGACTGCGATGAGTTGACGCGCGCGGGTGTGAAGTGGCGTACAGTGGCGTTCAAGGCCCGGTCCTACGCTTGGCTAGTCGCAATCGGCAGCGCAGGAGGAGGCCATGAACTACTCGTCCGCAGCAGAACGCGTCATCGAGGCCCTCAACCGGCTGCTCATCGCGGCGATGACATCGGCGTGGACATCCGCCCTCAGCCATCAGCATGCAGAGCCGCCAGAAGGCGACGACGGCAACGATGATGAATCTTCTCTCGACGAAGACAGCTCCTCGGCACCGGAAGGCGCCGGCAAGCAACATTGAAGCCGCAATCGGCTTGAGCCGTCACACGATCAGATCGTGCGACACATGGCCGTGAACGGTACCTGCCGAGAAAGGTGGATCAACATCGGACGGCGATGCTTCAGGCATGAATGCCGGCTCGGATCCATGGAATTCCCCAGCGTGCTCGTGATGACCGACGAAGTCTGAGAGATGATCCAACACTGCGCCGTGCAGTGAGCCTTGCGACGCGACATCCCTGAACTGGAACGAGTCGCCGAGCTGAAGCGGATTGGCAGGCTTTGATCCAGACGCTTCCAGGGAGGGGTTGTGCTGGTCCGCCCCGCTTGAGAACGAATGGTTGGCGCCGCCGGTCGATGACTTCAGGAGGCTTGGGTTCAGCAGGCTTGGGTTGAACGCCGTGTCTGCCGTTTCCCCGCTGGTATGCCCATGGGCATGAGCCGCCTGGGCGGCGCCTCTTGATGACGCGACGCCGTCATTCCCTGTATCGTGTCCGAGCGCAAGCCCGCTACCGGCGTGCTGTCCGGCAGCGTCGTGGGCAAAATTCAGCATGGCGACGTCAGGCATCTGGCCGCTTGCGGCAACCGCGCCATTTTTGAACCCGGTCGGGTTGTTGAAGACAAAGCTGGCCTCGGTGAGTGGGATCACGTGCTGCACGATCAAAGACAGTCCGCTGGCTGAGGGAGCTGCCGTGTCGCTGCGGAGCGTTTCGGTCGCGAGCGTTTGCGTTTCGTCTGAACTGGACAAGCTGGAATATTCGGCCTGTCCGATCTGGTCCCAGTTCGAATCGAGGCTGTAGGTCGCCTCGGTCGATTGGATGGTCGAACTCTCTGCAGCGAGAAGCGTGCCGTCGGCGCTGCCGGAGTCGGACAAGCCTTCGGAAGTGATCGTCATCACGGCGGTCGCGTCACCCTGCGAGGTTGCGATGAGGTCGAGCAACTCGCCGGCAACCGCCGTCGCAGGTGCCGCTGCCGGCGCCGTGATGAAGTCCGACGCGTCGATGGTGGCGATGCCCTGCAAATGGATTTCGAGCAGACTGGAATCGCCGACGTGCAGGGTCTGGTCCGTTGAATTGACGTACACGATCGTTTCATTCGCCGCACTGTCATAGAGCCAGGCGATCGTATGTGCCGGCACGGCCGTGCTGGTTGAGCTCAATGCCAATATGGCGAACCCAAGCGCGCCCATGGCGGTCAAGTCGATCTTGTCCGCTCCCGATGCAAAGTCGGTGATGGTGTCGAACTGGCTTGCGTTGGAATCGGCTACGAACAAGTAAGCGAAACGGTCGTTCCCATTGCTGCCGGTGAGCTGGTCCGCACCAAATCCGCCCGTTATGGTGTCGGCGCCGTTGTTGCCGTTGATCGTATCGTTGCCCGAGCCGCCGAAGATGGTGTCATCCCCATCATTGCCTTTGATCGTGTCATTGCCTGATCCGCTGTAGAGAACGTCGGCTTTACCAGTGCCGTTGACGGTATCGCTGCCAGCTCCCGCGTAGATGATCTGACCTGTGTCGCCGCCGCCGGCAATGGTTTCGCTCCCCGGCGTTCCATACACGTTGGGGGGATCGGAGATCACGGCAGATCCGGTGGCCAAATTATCAAAATCGTTCGGGTCTGCGTCGCTGGCGCCATGAATGGCGACGGTCACCGTCTGTGACGTACCGTCGATGGCAGTTATCGAGAAGGTGTCCGTCAAGGTGTCGCCGACATCGAGCGCCTGAACCACGGTGTTGTTGTTATCGAGGGTGTAAGTCCATACGCCGGCTGCGGTCATCGTGAAGGTGCCGTATCCGCCGTCACTCGCAGCCGGCGAAGAGACTGCGGTGAACGTGTTCGGAGCGTTGTCGACGTCCGTATCGGTGAGCGTGCCGGTCGCGATGGGAACGCCGGGTGAGAAAGTTCCCGCCTCCGTCACTGAGCCGGTCGTGGTGCCGGAAATGAGGGCGGCATCGTTGCTGCCCTGAATGGTGATCGTCACCACCTGCGGCGTACCGTCGAGGGTCGTGACAGTGAAGCTGTCGGTGAGCGTGCCGCCGACATTGAGCGCCTGCACCGCGCCGCTGGCGTTGTCGAGCGTGTAGGTCCACACGCCGGCGGCGGTTATCGTAAAGGTGCCGAAACCGCTGATGCTTGCCTTCGGCGAGGTCACTGCCGTGAATGTATTGGATGGATTGTCGACGTCAGCCGCAAGCAGCGTGCCGGTTGCGCTCGGCGTACCGGGCGTCGCGTTGGCAAGGCCTCCAGCCTCGGTCACCGAGCCGGTCGTCATGCCGGTAATGACGGCAGCATCGTTGGTGCCATGGATGGTGACCGTCACCACCTGAGCGGTTCCGTCCAGCGTGGTCACCGCAAAACTGTCGGTCAGCGTCTCGCCTGAATTGAGCGCCTGCACTGCCCCGTTGGCGTTGTCGAGCGTATAGGTCCACACGCCCGCTGCCGTCATGGTGAAGGTGCCGTAGCCCGCCTCGCTTGCCTTGGGCAAGCTGACGGGCGTAAAGGCGTTTGCGGTGGTGTCGACGTCGACGTCGGTGAGCGTGCCGGTCGCGGTGGGTGTGCCGGGGTTTGCATTGGCGGTGCCGCCGGCTTCGATAACTGCACCGGTCGTCTCACCGGAGATGATCGCCGCGTCACTGGTCCCGTGGATGGTGATCGTCACCACCTGTGGGGTGCCTCCGATCGAGGTCACCGTAAAGCTGTCGGTCAGCGTCTCGCCGGCATTGAGTGCCTGCACTGCGAGGTTGGCATTGTCCAAGGTGTAGGTCCACACGCCGGCCGCCGTCATCGTGAAGGTGCCATAGCCACCGGCGCTCGCGGTTGGCGAACTCACGGCGGTGAACGTATTGGGCGGATCGTCGACGTCGGTATCGGAAAGGGTGCCGGTCGCAATCGGCGTGCCGGGCGTTCCATTGGCGATGCCGCCAGCCTCGATGATCGAACCGGTCGTGGTGCCGGAGATGATTGCAGCGTCGTTGACACCGTTGATGGTGATCGTGAAGGTCTGGGTGACGGAGGTGAGTCCGTCGGAGACGGTGATAACGAAACCGTCGGTCGTAGGCGCCTTCAGCGCGTTGATTGCGGCATTGTCGGGCACGAACGTATAAGCGCCGCTCGTGCTGTTGACGTAGAGAATCCCGTAGGAACTTGTCTTCGACAGATCGTACGTCACTCCATCCAGAACCGTACTGCCGGCGCTGGCCCCGACGACGCCGAAGGTCAGATTGCCACCGCCGCTGGTGCTACTGGCACTGAAGGTTCCCGTCGTCGCCGTGAATGTGTCAAACACGACCGTATCGAGCTCGATTGGCCCAGCCCCGGTGCTGAGAGTCGGCGGTACAGGGTCCACCAGCGCGAAAGTGATGAGTGGCGACGTGGTCGGCAAGATCTGCAGCGTGGGCGCATCCGGCTGAATGAAATTGATCGGCTGCAGTGGCTGGGGTTTGACGAAGAAAGGCGTGCTCGAGCCACGGGGCCCTTGTTCTCCTAGATTGGCGAGCACATCCTGTTGGGCGGCGCGCAACTCCTCCATGCGAGCCGCCGTATTCGCGACCTGATTGACGCTGATGGTGGATCCCACCTTCTTGATGACGATCGTCTCGCCGGGATCTTCGACGATGATGTGTCGCGGGACCCGCTCCTTGGTCACGAGCTCAAATGCGCCGTGCGCAAGGTCCTTGTAGGTAATGGAGTCGTCATCCAGGAATGTGACATCCGGATCCGCGGCCTCGGCATTCTGCGCGGCCGAGAAAGTCAATGCTGCAAGTGTCAGGATCCCGAAACCGCCCGCGTGGCCCCGGGCGCGAATGCCTGCAATGGGCGTATTCAGCCGGAGCGCTCCGGTTTCCGCCAGCCGGCCGGGTACGAAACCGAAGCTCCCTTGGGTCACGTCGAACAAGGCTGCAGATGGCATGCCTTCGACGTCGAAGACGAACTCGCTCAGCACAACATGAGTGCCGGAGGCGATGTTGAAAAAAGTACCGTCGATGAAGCCAATTGTGATCTGCCCGTCGGCGTCGGTTTCCAGCACGTCGCCCCGACAGATAGGCGCACCAGCTACCGCCTGTGTGGCGACGCCGCTCGCTCGCGTAAGCGCACAGCAACCGACCACAGTATGAATATGGCCGATGAGCTCGACGGGCAGGGCCATGGTGGCCCCGTTATCAGCGTGGATGCCGGATGCAACTAACATGGCTCGACCTCGCCTGGGTGATCGATTCAGGCTCGGCGTGCTGCCATAATCCTGCTCGGGCCCTCGCCAAGGGACAAAATTTCCTGGGCGCTGGCAGCCCGAAGGCTTGCCCGCCGAAATAATCAAGTCTGATCGAGAGAGACGCATTGCGCGGGGGACGGCGACGCGTACCGCCATTCCCGCCGTGCCCCCTCCCGCCAATGTGATTAAATTGACAAACGGAACGCATTTAATTTGTGGCGCTTGCGTAGCGCCGGAGATAAATTAGGCTGGTTAATAGAATTAAACAACAATTATATTTGCTGTGGCTGCGCTACGCGGTTCAAGAAATGGGCCACCGATAGCGACAAGATCTTCTCAGAAAGGGGGGATCATGTGCAGACCTACGATAGCTGCTTTGGCGATTGGTCTTGTTTTGGCGCTTGCCAATTTCTCGCCGAGCGCGGCTCAAGCGCAGAGCGATTCCGCCAAGCCCGCCGTCGCGGCCTCATCGCCGAAACCGATTGGGAAGGTGGTGGTGGTCTCAGGCTCGGTCACGATCGAACACGCGGGCGCAGTGATTGTTCAGGCGAATGTGTCGAGTGACCCTGGCCGCACCAACACGGGTGATCCCGTATATCTTGGTGACGTGGTGTACACCGGTGCCGACGGCCGCGTCGGCATCAACTTTACCGACGGCAGCTCGTTCAATCTATCGAGCAACGCCCGTATGGTGCTGGATCATTATGTGTATGAGCCGGCCGGCAAGTCCAATGCGACTCTGTTCAATCTCGCCAAGGGAACATTCACTTTTGTTGCGGGCGGGGTCGCAAAGACCGGCGACATGAAGGTCGATACTCCCGTCGCCACGCTGGGGATTCGAGGCACGACGCCGCATGTCGAGATTTCGGACGATGGGTCAGTCAAAATTTCGACCCTGATCGAAGAGGGCAAGAGCAAGCTCTTGAAGAAGCCGTCGACATCCGCGGCGCCGGAGCCCGATCGAAGCCTCAATCGGAGACTCAACATCTGTCGGGGGTGCTGAGAAACTTGCTTGGCCCGAAGCCGCCGCGACGCCGCAGTGCCGGCCGGCACTGAGATCAGGATTGGCGCTTCGTTCGCCGTCGGTGTCGGACACTTGGTGTGGAAATGACCGCAAGAGCCAGTTTCATCAAGGCCGTGATGCTCATTCTTGTCCTTGGGCTGTCCAGTTCGTCGGGCTGGGCACAGAAGAAGGGCAGCTCCCTCAAGAATGTTGAACTGTGCAACGGCTCGGACCGCGTATCACCCGAAGCTCGGATCGATGGCTGCACGGCGTTTATCGATGCGGGCGAGGGAGCCGTGAACGGCTTCGTTATCGCCTACAACAACAGGGGAAATGCCTATAGCGCCAAAGCCGACTACGAACGCGCGATTAAGGATTTCGTCGAAGCGACCAGGCTTGATCCGACTTATGCGAAAGCCTTCAACAACCTCGGCGTGGCCTATCTGAGAACGGGGGCGCGCGATCTGGCGATCGGCGCCTTTGAGGAGGCGCTCAAGCTCAACCCGAACTATGGCGCGGCTTTTGCCAACCGTGCGGCGGCCTACCTGCAGGGGAACGCGTACGACCGCGCAGCGCGGGACTATGACGAGGCAATTCGCCTTGATCCGAAGCTGGAGGCGGCGCGAAGCGGACGCTGTTGGACCCGAGCCGTCCTTGGCGCTCTGCAGGCTGCGCTGGAGGATTGCGATATTGCGCTTCGATCGGGAGCAAACAGCGCGGCAACATACGACTCGCGCGCTCTCATTAATCTGAAAATGGGGCAATTCTCCGCGGCGATGGACGACTACAACTCAGCGCTGCAGTTGGCGCCCAAGCTTGCGAGCGCGCTCTACGGCCGAGGGATTGCCAGATTCAAGCTCGGCGACGCAGTTGGTGGCCAAAGCGATATCTCGGCGGCCAGAAAAATCGACGCTGGGATCGACGAAGCCTTTGTCCGCTATGGGGTGCCCGTGAAGGGACTGGCCGACCGCGACAGCACCGTCTTGCAGGTGTTAACGAAGCCTTAACTATCGGCGTCTCAAATTCAGACCCGGCGGATCCGCCCACGCTCGATGCGGCACGGCGTGCTGCCTCCAAAGCAAATCAAGATATAGCATTAACAAGTCCTTAATTGGCGGGACCTACAGTCGACGGCATGGCCGGCCTTGATGCCGGCATGGACCGCCGAACCGGAAGAAATGCCGCCAATGGCGCGAAAGGCTGCCGCTGGATTTGTGTCGCGAACCCGCGCCTTGGCGCCGGGGCTGTCGCGTCATGTCCGAACGGCGGGCGCGCTGGCGGCCTGCCTGCTGATCGGTCTCGGTGCGCCTGCCCGGGCGGCCGATCCGATCAGGGGCGAGGCGAGCTTTTCGGCCGGCGGCGGCTTTGCCCGTCTCGTCATCAAGCTCGGCGAGGACGTCCCCTCCGAGGTGACGACCGCAGGCTCCATCCTCATCATCCGCTTCGACCGCGCGGTTGACGTTCCCGTCGACCGCGTTCCCGAAGGCGCGCCCGATTACGTCAACTCCGCGCGCCGCGATCCTGATGGCGGCGCCATCCGCCTGTCGCTGGCGCGGCGCGTCACCGTCAACACCATGAATGCCGGCGAGCGCACCTTCGTCGACCTGTTGCCGGAGGGCTGGAAGGGACCGCCGCCGAGCCTGCCGATGGACGTGGTCAAGGAGCTCGCCGAGCGCGCCCGCGTCGCCGAGCGCGCGCTGCGCGCCCAGCGCGCCGCGGCCGAGACCAAGAAGCGTCCGCAGATCCGCGTGCGGGCCTCGGTGCAGCCGACCTTCGTGCGCTTCGTGTTCGAGATGCCCGACGGCGTCGGCGTCTCCTCCGTGCTCAACGAGCAGAAGCTCACGCTCGCCTTCAACGCCAACCTCAATTTCGATCTGGCGGACGCGGTCGTCGCGGCGCCGCCGAACGTCGCCTCGATCAAGCAGAAGGCCGACATCGATCAGACCAATGTCGAGATCGCGCTGATCGGCGATTCCGACGTGCATTCGTTCCGCGACGAGAAGAACTACGTCGTCGACGTCTCTTTCCAGCCCGACAAGGGCAAGACCGCCGCGACGCCCGAGGCGGCGATCGCGCAGATGAAGCCTGCCGGTCACGGACCGGCGCCCGCGCCCGACAAGCCCGCGGCCGAGAAGCCGAAGGAGGCCCATCGCGAGATCGCGCCGCCGACCTCCGAGACGATCGCGCGCGACGCCAAAATCGACGTCAAGCCCGAGGTGAGGCCGGAAGCGCCCGCCGCGATGCCGCCCGCTGAAGCGCCGAAACCGGCGCCGGCTGCCGCCACTGAGGCTGTGCACGCTCCGGAAGCGCCCAAGGAAATGGCGAAGGAAGCTGCGAAGCCCGCGCCGCCGGTTTCCGAGGCTGCGGCCGCGCCGGCCAAGCCGGTGCCTGCCGAAGCGCCGAAAGAGGCCGTGAAGGAAGCCGCCAAGGCTGCGCCCGCCGAGGCGCCGGCCGCGCCGCAGCCCACCGTCGCCAGCGTCGATGCGCGCCGCGACAGCGACGGCTTGCGCGTGACGTTCCCGATTCAGGTCGCAACACCTGCGGCCGCGTTCCGCCGCGGCGACACGGTGTGGCTGGTGTTCGATACGCCGAAGCCGATCGACGTCGAGGCGATCCGTGCCAGGGGCGGGGCGATGATCGGCGAGGTCGGCCGCATCCCGCTCGACAAGGGGCAGGCGGTGCGTATCCGTCTCACCCGCCCGCTGGTCTACTCGCTGGCGAGCGAGGAGGTCGGCAAGGAGACCAACTGGCTCCTGACGCTCGCCGACAAGATCCAGTCGACGCCGCTTCCGCTGATGATGTCGCGCAACATCACCGACCCCGCGCTCGCCAACATTGCAATCCCCTTCGCCAATCCGGGCCTGCTGCACAGATTCACCGACCCCGACGCCGGCGACGCGCTCTATGTCGTCACCGCGCAGCGGCCGGTGCGCGGCTTCATCAAGCGGCAGGACCTCGTCGATCTCTCGCTGCTGGAATCCGCGCACGGCATCGCGATCCGGCCGAACTCCGACGAGGTCGGCGTCGAGGTCGGCGCCGACAAGGTGATCCTCGGCAAGAAGGGCGGGCTGACGCTGTCGCCGGTCGACATCTCCGCCGAGCGGGCGCCGACCGCAGTGCGCCCGATCTTCAGCCCCGAAGGCTGGCGCAAGGGTCAGTCGGACAACTTCATGACGCGTCAGAGCGACCTGATCACGGCGATCTCCAACGTCGAACCGGCACTGCGCTCGCTGCCGCGGCTCGATCTCGCGCAGTTCTACATGTCGCGCGCGATGTATCACGAAGCCAAGGCCGTGACCGAATTGATGCTGAGCGATCCGCTCAACAAGGAGGAGAGCGGCGCGCTGATCATGCATGCGATCGCCAGCGTCCTGATCGGCCGGCCGGCGCAGGGCCTGAAGGACCTCGCCAATCCCGTGATCGGCAACAGCCACGATTCCCAGCTCTGGAAGGCGCTCGCCTATGCGCGCCAGGGCAAATGGGCCGATGCGCGCGAAAAATTCAAGAACGTCGAATTCGCCATCGCCTCGCTGCCGCTCGACATCCAGCGCATCGTGACGATGGACGCGATGCGCGCCTCGCTCGAGGTGAAGGACTATGCCGGCGCCTCCAAGCGCCGCAGCGAGCTCGAGGTGGTCGGCGTCTCGCCCGAGGCCGCGCCCGGCTTCGCCGTGCTGCGCGGCCGGCTCGCCGAGGCGCTCGGCCACGACAAGGACGCGCTCGACGACTACAAGTTCGCGGCCGCCTCGGCCGATCGGCCGGCTGCGGCCGAGGCCAAGCAGCTCGAGGTCGCGCTGCGGCAGAAGCGCGACGAGATCAGCAAGGAAGACGCGCTGCGCGAGCTCGAGACCCTGTCCATGACCTGGCGCGGCGACGCGATCGAGGTCAAGACGCTGCAGATGCTGTCGCAGATGTTTGCCGAGAACGGGCGCTACCGCGACGCGCTCACCGCCGCGCGCACCGCGACCAGGCTGCAGCCGAACGCCGAAGCCTCGCGCCAGGCGCAGGATCTCGCCTCGGACCTGTTCACCAAGATCTTCCTGGGACCGAAGGGCGACGAGCTGCCGCCGGTCGAGGCGCTCGGGATGTTCTACGAATTTCGCGAGCTGACGCCGATTGGCCGGCGCGGCGACGAGCTGATCCGCCGTCTCGCCGACCGTCTCGCCTCGATTGACTTGCTCGACCAGGCCGCCGAGCTGCTGCAATATCAGGTCGATCACCGCCTCGAAGGTGCTGCGCGCGCCCAAGTCGCCGCGCGCCTGTCCATGATCTATCTCGCCAACCGCAAGCCCGACATGGCGATCACCGCGCTGCGCGCGAGCCGCATCAGCGATCTCTCCGGCGAGCTCAGGCAGCAGCGCCTGCTGCTGGAAGCGCGCGCGCAGAGCGACGTCGGCCGCCACGATCTCGCGCTCGACATCGTCTCCAACGTTTCCGGGCGCGAGGTGCTGCGCCTGCGTTCCGACATCTTCTGGGCGGGGCGGCGCTGGCGCGAGTCCGCCGAGCAGATCGAGCTCTATTACGGCGAGCGCTTCCGCGACTTCAAGCCGCTCAACGCGGTGGAGAAGAGCGACATCATCCGCGCCGCCGTCGGCTATGCGCTCGCCGACGACTCGATCGGCCTGTCGCGCTTCCGCGAGAAATACGCGCCGCTGATGAGCGAGAGCGCCGACCGTCTCGCCTTCGACATCGCCAGCAAGCCGGCCGCGGCCTCCAGCGCCGAATTCGCCGAGATCGCCAAGTTGGCTGCCAGCGTTGACACGCTCGACGGCTTCCTGCGCGAGATGAAGCAGCGCTTCCCCGACGCCACCGCCCGCGCCCCTGGCTCACCGCAGGCCAAGGAACAAGCCGACCACACCGGCTCGCTGCCGACGATCCCCGTCGTGCGGCAGATCAAGATGACGCGGTAGGACTGCTGCCCGCGCGAAGCGCGGCCCGCAACTCCGTCTCACCCCCCGTAACTCTGCACCAGGCTTCCGGCCACCAGCGACCAGCCGTCGACCAGCACGAAGAAGATCAGCTTGAACGGCAGCGAGATCGTTGCCGGGGGCAGCATCATCATGCCCATCGACATCAGCACCGAGGCGACGACGAGGTCGATGATCAGGAAGGGCAGGAACAGCAGGAAGCCGATCTCGAAGGCGCGTTTCAGCTCGGAGATCATGAAGGCGGGGACCAGGATGCGCAGTGCGAGGTCGTCTGGGGTGGCCGGCGGTGCCTCGCCCGAGAGATCCAGGAACAGCTTGAGGTCCTTTTCGCGCACGTTCTTCTGCATGAAGCCGCGCAAGGGAACGGAGGCGCGCTGCAGTGCGTCCTCGACGCCGATCTGGTTGGCGACGAGCGGGCGGATGCCGTCATCGTAGGATTTTTGCAGGACCGGCCCCATCACGAAGAAGGTGAGGAACATCGCCAGCGCGATGATCACCGAGTTCGGCGGAGCGGTCGCCGTGCCCAACGCCGTGCGCAGCAGAGACAGCACGACCACGATGCGCGTGAACGACGTCATCATGATCAGGATCGACGGCGCGATCGACAGCACTGTGAGCAGCGCGATCAGCTGGATCGCGCGCTCGGTGACGCCGCCGCCGCCAGCGCCGCCGCCGAGATTGATGCTGATGTCCTGCGCATGCGCCGGCATCGCTGCCGATGCCGCGCCGATCAGGACAGAAAGAAAAAATACTCTACGCGGGAGGGACGGCAGCCTCACGAAGACGGCTTCGGACGGCCAAGCAGGGAGGCCATCTCGTCTTCGAGATTTTCAAAGCTGGTCTTTTCCGTGGCCGGCTTTGCGGGCGGGGCCGGTGGTGCCGGCGGCTCACTGCGTGCGGCGCGGGGCGGCGGCGCAGGAGGTTCGGGCGCAACCGGAGGCGCGACCGTCTCGCCGGCCGGGCGACGCAAGGCTGCCTCCAGCCGCTGCGCCATCTCGGCGAGATTCTGCTCGGCGCTGGAGGGGGACGCGGCGGGAGCCGGCGGCGGAACAGGCGGAGCCTGCGGCACCGGCGGAGGAGGCGGCGGGGCAGGTGCGCGCTCGGCGCGCACCGGCGGCATCTTCGGCGGCTCACTCTGGCGCGGCGGCCGCGGCATCAGTGGCGGTTCGCTGCGCGGAACGCGCGGCGGCAGCGGCTCGGGCCGCGGTTCGCGCTCGGGGCGCGGCGCGATCGGCTCGGCCGTGAAGCCGGCGAGGGGATCGCTGCGGCGTTCGGCCAGCGCGGGAGCGGGCCGGCGCACCTCGTCGGCGAAGGACGGGCGCGCGGGCCGCGGCGGCGGCTCGGGCATTTGCGGCTCGGGATGGTCGAGCAGTTCGGGCCGCGGTGCTTCGTCGGCCCAGCTGCTGGTATCCGGCATGGGCGCAAGCCGCGGCGGTTCCGCGGCGTTCGGACGCTGCGGAAGCTGGTCGCGGCCGGGCGCGGCGCGAACGATATTGGGTTCGACGACGATATCGGTGGGCCCACCGATCATCAGGAGATGCTCGACATTGTCACGCCGGACCAGCACCAGGCGGCGCCGACCGTCGACCGCGGCAGCGTCGATCACCGCGAGCCTGGGCATCCTGCCGCGCTGGGTGTTGGCGCCGACCCGGCTGCCGGCGAATCGGCGAACCAGCCAGGCAGCGACGCCGATCAACGCCAGAACGACGATGAACGCGACGATGAAGGTGATAGGGCTGCCTTGCATACTTGTCCCCGACAAATGGCGCTGTTCTCGTGCCCATGGTCAGACGCGCCAACCACCGGCTTAACGATGCCCCAAACTGCGATCTCTTAACGTCCCACGGCAAGTTTTGCCGTCCCCAACTCTTAATAACCTATGAATCGCCCGATCCAAAACGACTTCTTGGCCCGTGCATGCGCCGCCAAATGGTTGGGTTAATGCCATTTTTGGACGCGTAGAATCACGGGGCGCAAAATAGTGTCCCGCCCGGGGACACGCCGCGAGGGCGTCCTTAACCAGCTATTAACCATACACGCGGCAAATTCTGCCTAGTTGGACCTCAAGGTTCGCAAGAGGCGGAAGGAGCCGCGACGATGTCCATCAACGACCTCCCGGTACTGTCGGCGCTTCGCACCAAGATGCAGTGGCACCAGGAGCGCCAGCGCGTCCTGTCCGAGAACGTCTCCAATTCCGACACGCCCAAATTCCGGCCGCGCGACCTGGTCGAGCCGAAGCTCGACAAGTCCGGGGCGGTCACCGGCTCGATGGGCCCCCTCGCGCTCGCCCGCACCAGCGGTTCTCACATGACGCCGTCGGGGGCTGCTTCCGGATTCGACCAGAACAGGAACGCGGGGTTCGAGACCCGCCCCGCGGGCAACGCCGTCAATCTCGAAGAGGAGATGATGAAGGCGGCCAGCAACCAGATGGACTACGCGGCGGCGACCTCGCTCTATTCGAAGAGCCTGCATCTGCTCAAGACCGCGATCGGCAAGGGCTAGCCGCATGATCCGGGAACAGAACAGCTAGAGGAGGCGCATCATGGCCAATGACAGCAGCGACTTTGCCCGCTCGATGGCGATCGCGACCTCCGGTCTGCGGGCGCAAGCCGGCCGCATGCGGGTGATCTCGGAGAACATCGCGAACGCGGATTCGACCTCGCAGACCGCCGGTGGCGATCCCTATCGACGCAAGGTTCCGACCTTCTCCTCCGCGCTCGACCGCACGCTCGACGCGCAGGTCGTCACCCTCGGCAAGATCAAGCCCGACCAGTCGAGCTTCCGCGTCAAATACGAGCCGAACAATCCGGTCGCCGACGCCAGCGGCAACGTCAAATACCCCAACGTGAACTCAGTGGTCGAGATGACCGACATGCGCGATGCGCAGCGGTCCTACGAGGCCAATCTCAACATCATCAGTGCGACGCGCCGGATGATCCAGCGCACGCTCGACATCCTCAAGAGCTGAACAGGACAATTGAGCCATGGCATCACCGACAATCGCGGCCAACGCTTATGCCAACCTCGCCCGGGTGCTGGAGAACAGCGGTGCCGACAAAGCCACCGAGGCCGGCGGGCAATCCTTTGCCTCAATGCTGAAGGACGCCGTCGGCAGCGTCATGGAGTCCGGCCGCAAGTCGGATGCGCAGACCGTGGCGATGGCCTCCGGCAAGGCCAACGTGATGGACGTGGTGACTGCGGTGGCGGACACCGACGTCGCGGTGTCTACCCTGGTCTCGGTCCGCGACCGCGTGATCGCGGCCTATGAAGACATCATGAAGATGCCGATCTGATTTTGGCGGATGGTGAGTAGCGAATGGGGACGTCTCCGATTCGCCATTCGCATTTCCCGGCACGTCAGACAACCAATAGCGAGTATCAAACAATGACCGGACCCGAGACCCTCGACGTTGCGCGCGATGCGATCTGGACGATCGTGATCGTGTCCTCTCCCCTGATGGTGGTCGGTCTGGTGGTCGGCGTCATCGTGTCGCTGTTCCAGGCGCTGACGCAGATCCAGGAGCAGACGCTGATCTACGTGCCGAAGATCCTCGCCATCTTTGCCACGATGCTGCTGGCGCTGCCGTTCATGGCCGACGCGCTCCACGCCCACATGCTGCGGATCTCGTCGCGAATCATCGGCGGCTGAGGCAAGATGCGTCAATTATGCGCATCGACGTCTCGCTGCTGCCGGCGCTCGCCGCTTCCTTCATGCTCGCCTTCGCCCGGGTCGGTGCGATGGTGATGCTGTTGCCGGGGCTGGGCGAGACCAATATTCCGACGCGGATCAAGCTGTCGATCGCACTGCTGCTCACGCTGATCATCCTGCCGCTGCATCGCAACGCCTATCAGGTCGACATGGGTTCGCTCGCGCCGCTCCTGGTCCTGATGCTGCATGAGATCGCGATCGGAATCGTGCTGGGCGCGACCGCGCGCGTGACGCTCTCGGCGCTCCAGGTTGCGGGATCGGTGATCGCGCAGCAGATGGGGCTCGGTTTCGTCACCTCGGTCGACCCGACGCAGGGCCAGCAGGGCGTGCTGGTCGGCAACTTCCTGACCATCCTCGGGGTAACGCTGCTGTTCGCCACCGACAGCCATCATCTGGTGATCGCGGCGTTGAACGACAGCTACACGATCTTCTCGCCGGGTGAGACCATATCAAGCGGCGATGTGGCCTCGCTCGCGACGCGCGCCTTCGCCGCCGCGTTCCGCCTGGGCCTGCAGCTCTCGGGGCCGTTTCTGGTGTTCGGCCTGGTCTTCAACATCGGCCTTGGCGTGCTGGCGCGGCTGATGCCGCAGATGCAGGTCTATTTCGTCGGTGTGCCGCTCTCGATCTTCGCGGGCTTCCTGGTGCTCGCCGTGGTGCTCACGGCGATGATGGGGACGTATCTGGATTACTTCATCGGTGTCATGCACCAGTTGATGCCGCTGAGGTCACGGTAGATCGATGGCAGAAGACAAGGACCCAGAGAGTCAAACAGAAGACCCGACGCAAAAGCGTCTGGACGACGCGCTCGAACGCGGCGACGTCGCCAAGAGCCAGGAGATCAACACCTGGTTCATGATGGCGGGCGGCACGCTCGTGGTCTCGACCTTTTCGGGCTCGGTGGGCAGCGGGCTGCTGACGCCGATGCGCAACCTGCTCGCCAATTCCTGGATGATCAAGACCGACGGCAAGGCCCTGCTCGCGCTGATGCAGCAGATCGAGTTCGCCCTGCTCGCGGCGATCGGCGTGCCTCTCTTCTTGCTGATGCTGGCGGCGATTGCCGGCAACATGCTGCAGCACCGCCTGGTCTGGTCGACCGAATCCCTGACGCCGAAGTTCAGCAAGATCTCGCCCGGCGCCGGCTTCCAGCGCATCTTCGGCAAGCAGGCGGCGGCCAATTTTCTCAAGGGCATCGGCAAGCTGGTGCTGCTCGGCGTGGTCATGACCATGATCCTGTGGCCGGAGCGGCATCGCATGGAGGCGATGGTCAGGCTCGATCCGGCCGCCATGCTCGGCGCCAGCACCAGCATGACGATCCATCTGCTCGGTGCGGTGGTCGCCGCGCTCGCGATCGTCGCCATCGCCGACTATTTTTTCCAGTACAGAAGCTGGTTCCAGCGGCAGAAGATGTCGCTCCAGGAGATCAAGGAAGAGTTCAAGCAGTCCGAAGGCGATCCGCACATCAAGGGCAAGATCAGGCAGTTGCGGCAGCAGCGCGCCAAGAAGCGCATGATGGCGGCGGTTCCCAAGGCCGCGGTGATCATCACCAACCCGACCCACTATTCGGTGGCGCTGTCCTACGAGCGCGGCATGACGGCTCCGATCTGCGTCGCCAAGGGCGTCGACAATCTCGCCTTCAAGATCCGGGAGATCGCGCGCGAGCACGACATCCCGATCGTGGAGAACGTGCCGCTGGCACGCGCGCTCTATGCCACCGTCGAGATCGACCAGGAAATCCCGACCGAGCACTACCATGCGGTCGCCGAAGTCATCGGCTACGTCATGCGGCTGAAGCGCGGATTCAGCGCCGGGCGAGGATAAAACACCCGAAAAGTACCGGAAATGGCCGTAATCTGGGAATCAGCGTACCTTTCGTCCCCGCTGCCCTTGCACCTCAGGGTCCGATTCAGGCAGGGAGGACCCCACGCGCCCCGTAGCGCGTTGATTCTCTGCCGACAGGCTGCGCCAGCTCGAGAATGACCGCCGAGACCGACCACGACCTCACCCGCGAGCCCGTTGCGACGCACGAGCCGTCGCCGCGCTCGGGCAGCATTGCGCTGGTGCTGCTGGTGGCCGCCGGCCTCGTCGCCGTCGCCGTCGGGCTGATGACGCTCGGGCGCGCGCAGGCGCAGCCCTATATCCTCGGCATCCTCGCCGTGCTGGCGATGGTCGGCCTGTTCAACCTGTTCGCCTTCGCCGCCGGGATCATCCGTTTCGCCGACCGCGGTCTTGATGACCCGGTCGTGGGCCGCATCGCCGATCACGGGTTCGACGGCCTCGCCGTGACCGATGCGCGCGGCCACGTGGTCTATTCCAACGCCGCCTATCTGACGCTGACCGGCGCGACCGGTCCGCAAGACGTGCGCCCGGTCGAGCGTGTCTTCATCGGCAACCCCGACGTCTCCGAAGCCGTGTTCCGCCTGCTCAAGGCCGCGCGCGAAGGCAAACGGCAGCAGGAAGAGGTCCGCATCTCCGGCCAAGACGGCAGCCAGGGCCGCTGGCTGCGCATGCGGGTGCGCCCGCTCGGCACCGGCAAGCGCGAGGCGAAATACGCGGTGTGGTCGATTGCCGATATCACCCGCGACCGCGAGCGCCAGGAGGACGTGTTCCAGGAGCTCCAGCACGCCATCGAATATCTCGATCACGCGCCGTGCGGCTTCTTCTCGGTCAATCCGGCCGGCGAGCTCGCTTACGTCAACGCGACGCTGGCGAACTGGCTCGACTACGACCTCGCCGAGATCGGCTCGGGCGGCCTGAAGCTGACCGACATCGTCTCCGGCGATGGCGCCTCGCTGCTCACCGCGATCGTGGCGGTGCCGGGCGAGGTGAAGACCGAGGTCTTCGACATCGACCTGCGGATGCGCACCGGCAAGACCATGCCGGTGCGGCTCTATCACAAGCTCGCCTTCGGCGCCGACGGCGCGCCGGGGCCGTCGCGCACGCTCGTCATCAGCCGCGCCCGCGACGAGCGCAGCGATCCCGATCGCGCCGCCGAAGTGCGCTTCATGCGCTTCTTCGACCATACGCCGATGGCGATCGCGACCGTCGACCGTGCCGGCAATGTCGTGCGCGCCAATGCGCGCTACGCCAAGCTCGGCCAGGCGCTCGGGCTCGACAGCGCCTCCAAGTCGATCTTCCGCGCGGTCAATTCGCGCGACCGGCACCTCCTGATCGCGGCCATCAACCAGGCCGCCGACGGCCAGGCCGACATCGCCCCGGTCGAGGTGGCGCTGGAAGGGACCAAGGAGCGCTGGGGCCAGTTCTTCGTCACGCCGGTCGATGCGGCCGAGAACGAGGCGGAAGCCGCCATCGTGCACATGCTCGAGACCACCGAGCGACGCGCGCTGGAGAACCAGATCAACCAGTCGCAGAAGATGGAGACGGTCGGCCAACTCGCCGGCGGCATCGCCCACGACTTCAACAACGTGCTCTCCGCCATCATGATGGCGAACGACTTCCTGCTGAACGCGCACAAGCCGACCGACCCGTCGTTCCAGGACATCATGCAGATCAAGCAGAACGCCACGCGGGCCGCGACCCTGGTGCGGCAGTTGCTGGCGTTCTCGCGGCGGCAGACGCTGCGGCCGCAGGTGCTCGATCTCGGCGATGCGCTGTCCGATCTCGCGATGCTGCTGCGCCGCCTGATCGGCGAGAAGGTCAAGCACGAGACCATCCACGGCCGCGACCTCTGGCCGGTCAAGGTCGACGTCTCCCAGTTCGAACAGGTGATCGTCAACCTCGCTGTGAACGCGCGCGATGCCATGCCCGACGGCGGCAAGCTGATCATCCGCACCGCCAACGTCACCGCGGAACAAGCGGCCAAGCTCGCCTACAAGGGGATGCCGGCCGCGGATTATGTCCGGATCGAGGTCGCCGACACCGGCACCGGCATTCCCGCCGACATCCGCGACAAGATTTTCGAGCCGTTCTTCTCGACCAAGGAAGTCGGCAAAGGCACCGGTCTCGGCCTTTCCACGGTCTACGGCATCGTCAAGCAGACCGGCGGCTTCATCTACGTCGATTCGGAGCCGGGCGAGGGCACCTCGTTCCATATCTTCCTGCCGCGTCACCATGCCGAGCCTGAAGCGCAGGTCGAGCTGCCGGCGGCTGTGGTCAGCGCGACCAGCGGCGCCGGCAAGGACGCCGCGGCGGCCGAGGCCAAGCCGCGCACCGATCTTACGGGGCAGGGCACCATCCTGCTGGTCGAGGACGAAGAGGGCCTGCGCGCGCTGAACGCACGCGGATTGCGCTCGCGCGGCTACACCGTGGTCGAGGCCGAGAACGGCGTCGAGGCCATGGAAGTGCTGGAGGAGCAGAGCGGCGCGATCGATCTCGTCGTCTCCGACGTCGTTATGCCCGAAATGGACGGCCCGACCTTGCTCAAGGCGATGCGGGAGAAGAACCCCGACATCAAGTTCATCTTCGTCTCCGGCTATGCCGAGGATGCGTTCGAGAAGAGCCTGCCCGAAGGCCAGCAGTTCGACTTCCTGCCGAAGCCGTTCACGCTCAGCCAGCTCGTGGCGGCGGTCAAGGAGACGATGGCGAAGCAGGGGTGAGGGTCGGCGGCGCACGCCGTTCGCCCCCTCCGTCATTGCGAGGAGCCCGCGACAAAATTGCGGAGCAATTTTGCGCTGGTGCGACGAAGCAATCCAGGGTCCTTCCGCGGAGGCAGTCTGGATTGCTTCGCTACGCTCGCAATGACGGGGAAAGAGCGGAAATCTCGGCCCAAAACCGCCGGTATCCCGCGACCACGGTTCCCCGACGCACCCGGCCAAGCCCCCGCCAAATATGGGCTTTTGCCACATCCCCGCGACTGAGGGCCGCAGCCATAGGTTCCGAAACCGGCTTCACTTTTCGGGAAGTCTGCCCATCTTAGGCGCACGTCCCCATGCCGGGGATTTGGGAAACGCACATGAATTTCTCGCTACGCTCCCGCAGTCTCTTCAAGACGATCGCTGTCGTGCTGGCGCTTGCGCTGCCGACTGCGCTGGCGATCTCGTCTGCCGACGCGCGTGTCGGCGGCGGCGGCTCGTCCGGTTCGCGCGGCTCGCGCACCTATTCGGCCCCGCCCCCGACCACGACGGCGCCCGGCTCGACCTCGCAGTTCAACCGCACCTACACCCAGCCGGGTGCAGGCATGAACTCGGCTGCTTCCGCGCCCGCGCGCGGCGGCCTGTTCGGCCGCGCCGGCGGCTTTATGGGCGGCCTCGCGGCTGGCTTCCTCGGCGCCGGCCTGCTCGGCATGCTGTTCGGCGGCGGCCTGTTCGGCGGCCTCGGCGGCCTGTCCTCGATCCTGGGCCTGATCATCCAGATCGCGCTCGTGGTGCTGGTGGTGCGGCTGGCGATGTCCTGGTGGCAGCGCCGTCACACGCCGCAGGCGGCCTATGCCAATGCCGACGCGGGCGCAGGTTCCGGACCGCAGCCGAACCAGCGCGGCGGTCTTGGTGGTGGTCTTGGCGGTGGTCTTGGCGGCTTCGGCTTCGGCGCGAACGCCAATAACGCGCCGCTTGAGATCAAGCCGGACGATTACGAGGCGTTCGAGCGCCTGCTCGGCGATGTCCAGACTGCATGGTCGAACGAGGACGTGGCCAAGCTGCACACGCTCGCGACGCCGGAGATGGTCTCCTATTTCGAGCAGGACCTCGCCCAGAACCGCGCGCGCAACGTCGTCAACAAGGTGACTGGCGTCAAGCTGCTGCAGGGCGACCTCGCAGAAGCCTGGCGCGAAGGCGAGACCGACTACGCCACGGTGGCGCTGCGCTTCGCGCTCACCGACAAGACGCTCGACCGTAACAGCGGCACGGTCGTCGCCGGCAGCGAGCAGCCGGGCGAAGTCACCGAAGTCTGGACCTTTGCCCGACGGCCCGGCAGCGGCTGGGAATTGTCGGCGATCCAGCAGACCAACTGATTGCAAAGCGATTGAAGACAAGGGCGTCGTGCTTCCCGCACGGCGCCCTTTTCTTTTGTACCCCTTTCATCGCGGCATCGGAATAAGTGGGGGCGCATCGGGTTGAAATCAGGCGGCCAACGACAAACACAACGGGAGGACAAGATGATCCGTATCAAGAGATCCGTGACGATTTCAGCGCTCGCTGCGGCCTCGCTTGCATGCCTTGCGGCGCCAGCCGTGCAGGCACAGTCGGCCGACATGACGTTCTTCGTGACCTCCAATGGCCCGGGCAAGGGTGCCGATCTCGGCGGCCTGGAGGGAGCCGATGCGCAGTGCGCGAGGCTCGCTCAGACCGCCGGCGCCGGTGCGAAGACCTGGCGCGCCTATCTCTCGACGCAGGCCGCCGACGGAAAACCGGCCGTCAACGCGCGCGATCGCATCGGCAAGGGACCGTGGCAGAACGCCAAGGGCGCGGTCATTGCCAAGGATGTTGCCGAACTGCACGGCCCCGCCAACAACCTCACCAAGCAGACCGCGCTCAGCGAGAAGGGCGAGGGGATCAACGGTATGGGTGACCAGCCGAACCGGCACGACGTCCTCACGGGATCGCAACCAGACGGCACCGCGTTTGCCGGTCCGGACGATCGCACCTGCAAGAACTGGACGTCGAGCACGCAAGGCACCGCGATGGTCGGCCATTTCGATCGCCGCGGCCTGCGCGACGACGAACCGTCAAAGTCCTGGAACAGCTCGCACCCCTCGCGCGGTCCCGATGGTGGCTGCTCGCAGGCTGATCTGAAGAGCACGGGCGGCGACGGCCTGCTGTATTGCTTCGCTGCGAATTGAGTTTGGACGCAACTCTCTCCACCCGTCATTGCGAGCGCCGCGAAGCAATCCAGAATCTTTCCGCGAAGGCGGTCTGGATTGCTTCGTCGCTTCGCTCCTCGCAATGACGGAGTGTTTGGTGGCGCCGTTCCGTCTCACCCTGCCGGAACTCCGAGCCACATGCTACATTGGTCCGTACGTGTTCACGCTCACGGACCTCTCTCATGAAATACGAGCTCTACTACTGGCCCGAGATCCAGGGCCGCGGCGAATATGTGCGGTTGGCGCTGGAGGAGGCGGGGGCCGCCTACGTCGATGTCGCGCGCGGGCCGCGCGGCACGGCTGCGATGATGAAGATGATGGACGCACACAAGGACACGCCACCCTTTGCGCCGCCGTTCCTGAAAGCCGGCAAGCTCGTCATCGGCCAGACCGCCAATATCCTGCTCTATCTCGGCGCCCGCCATGCGCTCGCGCCGAAGACGGAAGCCGGCAGGCTCTGGGTGCACCAGCTTCAGCTCACCATCACCGACCTCGTGGTCGAGATCCACGACACCCATCATCCGCTCGGACCCTCGCTCTATTACGAGGACCAGAAGCCGCCGGCAAAGAAACGCACGGCCGATTTCTGGGAGGAGCGGGTGCCGAAATATCTCGGCTATTTCGAGCAGCTTCTCACCGAGAATGGCGGCGCCTATGTCACTGGCCGGCGGCTGACCTATGTCGATCTCTCGCTGTTCCAGATCGTCGCGGGGCTGCGCTATGCCTTTCCCAAGCGCATGAAGGCGTTCGAGACAGACATTCCGGGCCTCCTCGGCCTGCACGACCGCATCGCTGCGCGGCCGAACATCAAAGCCTATCTGGCAAGCGAGCGCCGCATTCCCTTCAACGAGCAGGGCATCTTCCGCCGCTATCGCGAACTGGATGGCTAAAGCGTTTTCGAGCGAAGTGGATACCGGTTCGCGTCAAGAAAACGCGTCAAAAGAAGAACTTTAGCCGGTCCGGAGGGAGGCTGGCGGCAGCCCCCGTTCCGGACCGGCCGCTTCGGGCGCGATCAATCGCCCGAACGCGTCGTGGCCGGTGGGCGTCTGTAGACGCTGCGGCCCAGAGCGGTCGTCTGAATCATCGGGCAGAGGCGAGAGGTCATGCTCGTCGGGGCAGGGCGGCTTGCAGAACATCGTCGCGTCTTTCGTTGCGTTGCGTGCCACCGCTGTCTAGCGAAGTCCGCATTCCCAGGCGTCAGCCGTTCGGAGGAGGCAGCGCGATGCGCGCTCACCAAACGCCCGGCATCAGGCGATAGCGCACCCGTTCCGCGTAATCGGCATAGCCCGCCAAGCCATCGCGCAAGGTGCGTTCCTCTATGCCGATGCGGATCGCGAACAGGAGGACCAGGATCGGGACCATCACCAGTCCCCACCACGAGCCCAGCAGCAACGGCACGCCGGCGAAGAACAGGACCATGCCGCTATACATGGGATGACGCACATGGGCATAGGGGCCGGTCGAGATCACGCGCTGCGCGCGCTCGGCTTGCAGCTTCACCACGGGAGCAGCGAACGAGTTTTCGCGGAACACCCACATCGTGAACAATGTCGAGGCCAGAAACAGCGCGAGGCCGAAGGCCTGAAGCGCGACCGGCATGTCGGACGATTGAAGGCGCCGGTCGACGCCTATCAGCACCAGCCAGGCCAGCATCGCGACGACGAAGACGCTCATGAACAATTTGTCGGCGGCGGGCTGATCCTTCTGCAGCACCGGCCGCAGCCGCTCGGCGAGCAGCGCCGGATCGATCCGGTAGAGCCACCAGCCGCAGAGCGGGCCGAGCAGGGTGCAGGTCGCGAGGAACACCCAGGCCGAGGGCCAGCGCAGCGTCCCTGCGGAGGCGAACAGCAGCGCGCCCATCGCGGCGGTGGTGATCGTGTTCTGCAGCAGCAGTCTGGCGATCATGCGCGGCTCCCCCGGCAATCTCGCACGATGTTGGCTTTGCTATCCGGCAAAGATAGGGCCAGACGTACGAAAGGCCCGATCGACCGGATCGGGCGCTTCAGCCTAGGCAAACCTGATCAGGCGAGCTGATCGATCCGCGTGCCCTGACCCGGCGGCAGCGGCGCGGGCGGCTGCGGCTTGTAGGTGGGGTCGGCGTCCTTGGTCTTGGTCTGATCGTCCTGCTGCTTGGTCGTGTCGTAGCTCGGAACCACGATCGCGATCGGCGGCGGCGCAACGGTGGAAACCTTCATCCGCAAATCCTCACACATGGAAGCAACTGACCCTGCGCTGCGAGGAGCGAAAATTCCTTCAAGGCAATCGATAAAATGCGAAGGATTGGTGTGGCGGGAGGGCCGTGTTTGCGTCTCATCCGCGCGCTGCCAAAGGAGGCGACGAACCTCTCCCCGTCATGGCGAGGAGCCCTTGTGACGAAGCAATCCAGAATTTTTCCGCGGAGGGATTCTGGATTGCTTCCGCCTTCGCCAAGGCTTCGGCGGACAAGTCGCTACGCTCGCAATGACGGAGTATGTGGCCAAGTGCGTCGAACCAGACGTGTACCGTGTCCGCAGCAGTTACGAAGGAGGGCAACCCCGCCTATTCGTCCTTGCCGCGCGTGATCGCGATGGACGCATCCTTCTTGGTGCGGGTGCATTCCATGTTGAGTCGCCGATATCGCATGCTGATCTTGTCGCCGCGCAGCAGACCCATCCGCTTGAGGCAGCGGGTTGCGCCCGTCGTGGTGTCGTCCTTGGTCACGGTGAAGACGATCGCCGCCATCGATCCCACCAGCGCATAGAATTCTGGCGTCGGCTTGCGATCGCCCTTTGCATAGAGCTCGATGGAATATTTGTCGCCGCGGCAACCCACGGACAGCTCCTTGGCCGCCGGGTGCGTCAGGTAAACAACGTTGGCCGCCCGGAAATTCACCTTGAGGCGATCGACCTGGTTCGCCAGCTCCTTGGCACTGTCGTCGCAGCGGTCGGCGCGTGCGGGCGAAATGAGGGTCACAAGGCCGGTGATGGCGGCGGCGACCAGGATCGCGCCGCGGACGTTCAAGTTCAATGTCATGATGAAAAGCCCCTTAGGGCGCGCATTCAAGCGTCGTCGGGCGCGAAGTGCAAGGGTGGGAACGGGCATTTCCACGTGCTGCGCCAATGCCTTCCCGAGCCCTGGCCGCGCGCTCTCATGCGTATCGGTCCCTTCCTTTTCCGTCCAAAATGGGCTTAGAACGCTTCTACGCGAGGGCCCGCGCGTGGCCCCAAACCCCGAGATTCGCCCCATGAACGCTCCCACCGCCTTCCCCGACCCGTCAAAGCCCGTTCCGCCCTACAAGCACACCCCGCTGTTCCCGCTGGGCAAGGACGAGACGCCCTACAAGAAGATCACGGCCGAGGGCGTCAGGGTCGAGAAGGTCCTGGGCAAGGACATGCTGGTGGTGTCGCGCGAGGCGCTGCGGGCGCTGTCGGAGGCGGCTTTCGGCGACATCAATCATTACCTGCGCCCCGGCCATCTGAAGCAGCTCCGCGCGATCCTGGAGGACGGCGAGGCCAGCCCGAACGACAAGTTCGTCGCGCTGGACTTTTTGAAGAACGCCAACATCGCCGCGGGCGGCGTGCTGCCGATGTGCCAGGACACCGGCACCGCGATCATCATGGGCAAGAAGGGTTGCAACGTCATCACTGACGGCGACGACGAGGCGGCGCTGTCGGAAGGCGCGCGCGATGCGTACCTGCGCCGCAATCTTCGCTACTCGCAGGTCGCGCCACTCTCGATGTACGAGGAGAAGAACACCGCCAACAACATGCCGGCGCAGTGCGAGATCTACGCCGAAGGCGATGACGCCTACAAGTTCATGTTCATGGCGAAGGGCGGCGGCAGCGCCAACAAGAGCTTCCTGTTCCAGGCGACGCCCTCGGTGCTGACCAAGGACCGGCTGCTCGCTTTCCTTAAGGAAAAGATCCTCACCCTCGGCACCGCGGCGTGCCCACCCTATCATCTTGCGATCGTGATCGGCGGCACCTCGGCCGAGCTCTGCATGAAGACGGTGAAGCTCGCCTCCGCGCGCTATCTCGATGCGCTGCCGCCCCACGGCTCGCCGGACGGCAACGCCTTCCGCGACGTCGAGATGGAGAAGGAAATCCACAAGATGACGCAATCGCTCGGCGTCGGCGCGCAGTTCGGCGGCAAATATTTCTGCCACGACGTCCGTGTGATCCGCATGCCGCGTCACGGCGCATCGCTGCCGATCGGGCTTGGCGTGTCCTGCTCGGCCGATCGACAGGTGCTGGGCAAGATCACCAGGGACGGCGTCTATCTCGAGGAGCTCGAGCACAACCCGGCGCAATATTTGCCGCAGGTCGAGCAGGCGCTCGGCGGCGAGGTCGTCAAGATCGACCTCAACCAGCCGATGAAGGACATTCTGGCGACGTTCTCGAAGTATCCGATCAAGACCCGGGTCTCGATGACCGGCACCATGATCGTGGCGCGCGATAGCGCCCACGCCAAGCTGCGCGAGCGGCTGGAGAAGGGCGAGCCGCTGCCGGATTATTTCAAGAACCATCCGGTCTACTACGCCGGCCCGGCCAAGACGCCCGAGGGCTACGCCTCTGGCGCGTTCGGTCCGACCACCGCCGGCCGCATGGATTCCTTCGTCGACCAGTTCCAGGCCGCCGGCGGCTCGATGGTGATGGTGGCCAAGGGCAACCGCGCGCCGGCCGTGCGTGAGGCCTGCAAGAAATACGGCGGATTCTATCTCGGCTCGATCGGCGGCGCCGCGGCGAACCTTGCCGAGCACTGCATCAAGAAGGTCGAGGTGCTCGAATATCCCGAGCTCGGCATGGAAGCGATCTGGCGCATCGAAGTCGTCGACTTCCCGGCGTTCATCATCATCGACGACAAGGGCAACGACTTCTTCAAGGAGTTGAATTTGGGCTAGCCCTTTTACCTCGCCCCGCATGCGGGCAGGACAATCGCATGCGTGAGCGATTTCGCCTGTGGCCATCCTTCGAGACGCCCGCCGTTGGCGGGCCCTCAGGATGAGGACCGACTGCGCGGCTGTAGTTTCAACGAGCACGGATGCTGCTTAGCCTCATCCTGAGGAGACCGCGAAGCGGTCGTCTCGAAGGACGAGGCGCGCTCTCGGGACTCGCAAAGCGCCATTGCTCTGCCGCTTGCGTGGCGAGGGAGAATACTCAGCTGCAGTTCGTTACCTGATTGGAGCACAGCGCGCGCCACCAGCCGCGGACGCCGTCATGGCTCTCGACCAGACCCCAGAAGCCGCTGCAGGCGAAGCGGCGCTTCGGGCCGCCGTCACCATCGATCGGGCCACCGAGCTCGCGCTGGGCCGGCATCCATTTGGCATCGACGAAGGGAGCCTGGAACAGCCCGCCCGCGCGCGTATAGCCGTTGGCGTAGCTCGCGCCGACCTTGTTGGAGGCGACCCAGCCGCGCCCGGCATAGGGTTTGGGCGCGCTCCGCGGATATCTCTTCTCGTCCTCGTAGTCCTTGCCCGGCGGCTTGGCGCCTTCGATCAGAAACCAGCCGTTCTTGAAGCCGATGATGCGGAATTCGGTGAGCCAGCCGCCGTCGGGCGTGTTCTCGGCGCCGCCTAACTTCAAGCGGTAGGGCGGCGGCAGCGTGCCGAGCACGCGCGCCGTCGCTGACGGCTCGGCGCGCACGTTGAGGCCAGCAGGGTCCTTGTCGATGGACCAGGCGCCGAGACTGCAGGGCTCGGTGCCATCGGGCAGCTTTGCACGTCCGGCGGCGAGATCGGCGTGCAGCTTTGCGAAATCGGTCTCGTCATTGTCGGGATCGGGCTCCGCGCGCGGCTTCAACTCGGCTGAAACGGCGCGTGTTGCATCCGGCGTCAGCGTGACCACGAGGGCCTGGCGCGCAGCGAACACACTTGCCGGTGTTTTCGGATCGTTCGACGTCGCCGGATAGACCGCGAGATATCCCATCGAGCCATCGGTTCGATAAGCGGCGCCGGCGACATAGCCTGCCGGGAGCAGGGCGAGCGCGCTTGCGCGCCACGCCGGTTCGGTGTCATCCGCGCGCGCCGCTTGTGTCGCGACGCACAGCATCGTCGCCGCGATGAGACGAAGCACGCGCATGATGTTGCGCGGCCTTAGGCGCGGGCGCCGGTGAACGGGAAGCTGCCCATCGGGCCGATGCCCATCTCGCCGTTGATGCTGTCGCCGGAGACGGTCCCGGTGAATTCGAGCGTGAGCGGCATCGGTTTGTCGATCGAGACCTTCCAGGAGACGTTGTCGCCGGAGACGGTGCCGTCGAAAATTTCGGTGGTATTACCTTCCGCCTGCTGCGTGCCGGTGAGCGTGCCGCCGGCGGCCTTCAGGCTCAGCGTGGTCTGGCGCTCGCCCATCGGCGTCGTCATGGTCAGATTCCAGTTGCCGTCTACGGCCATTCCCGTCTCCCGAACAAATCCCGGCGGACCGCGACGATCCGCGGCCAGTCCTTAAGCGAGCCTATAACCCAACTCGCAGCTCCTGCCTAACCCTGCGATAGGGCATTTAAGCGCGGGCTGCAGCGCGCCGGCGGCTGGTGACGATGAGCCTTAGAACGACATACTGCACGGCAAAGGCGAGGATCTTGGCACCGCCGGCCACCACCGTGAGATAGAAGGCCCACAGCTTCAGATCGCCCGTGGAAGCGACCACGATCATACCGACGCCGATGACGAACATCAGCAGCGCCCAGGCATAGCCTGCAGCCGTCACATATTCCGGAACGGTCTCGACGACGATCGGCGGCATGTAGCGCAGCATCCAGCCGCGCTTCAGCATGATCGCGCCGATGGCGAAATGCGCAATCGAAGGCTTTGCCATCATGAAGCGGGGATCATTGGTCAGCAGTGTGATCCCGCCCAGTCCGACGACGAGCGCGAGGCTCGCATACGTCATGTAGTTGAGTTGCTGGCCCTTGATGCGGGCGTGGATCACCTGCGCGATCGCGCCGGCGATCGCCACCGACGTCGCCAGGATGACGTTGTCGGTGACAAGATAAATGACGAGGAAGAGGATGGCGGAGAAGAGATCGGAGCCGAGGCGGGCGAATACGTCCTTCATCGTCAATCCTGTTCAGTGGGCGTTGTGCAATGCGCGGGCAGGCGTACCGTACTTGATCTGGCGATACTCGGGATACCATTTTGTGAAGTAGATGGCGCTGTTGCGGGCGGCGAAGGCGACTGCAAGGCTCGACCAGAGCGGCAGGCCGGGGACGTAGAGCAGCACGAGATTGCCAGCCGCCATCAACAGCGCGGCCACGGTCCAGGCGCCGGTGATGACGTAATTGGCATAGAGAAAGCCGGGCATCGCCGCGGTCTCGGCCGGCACTGCTTCAAGCGCATATTGCAACGTGAAGGGACGGCGGACCAGCAGCGAGCCGAGCGAGATGACGAAGATGCCGATATCGACCGACAGCTTGACGCCGAGCGTTCCGAGCTGCGGGTCGAGCAGCACGAGGTAGAGGCCGATTGCGGCGAACACGATCGCCGAGCCTGCGGCCAGGGTCTTCACCGAGCGCCCGCGCGCCACATCGATTGCGACGGTGCCGAGGCAGATCGCGGAGGCCACGAACACGCTCATCGCGGCCGACGTCACCAGCATCAGGAGGCTGTAAGCGCCGTAGGGCGCAAGGATCAGGAAAATCGCCATTGCCTATCTCGGTCAGGTCGATCTTTACGATGTAAAGATCAATAATTCAGAGGCGAGGTCGGGTCAAGGGGAATCTTTACAGTGTCAAAATAACGTAGGCAACCTCCAAAAGATGAAGGGCTGCAACGGCCTGGTCGGACGCCTCGTCGGCCAATTCCGCCCAGGGCAGGCGCGACAGAATGGGGAGCGCGCAGGCGATCGCGAGGCCGAGGGCGAGCAGGATGCCGCCGTTGAAGATGACGCCGTTGAAGATGACTTGGCCGCTCCGCCGCAGATGGATCACTTCGAATGTGAGCGCGACGCAGACAAGGGCGAGGATGGCGAGGAAGCCTGCGGTGATTGAGGGCATCTGGATACGGGCCTCTTTGGTGACGCGTCCGTGCTGTGGCTCCGGCGCGCGCCAAGTGGCGCGCCCCAGAAGGACGGGAGTTACTGCGCTCCCACCCAATTGCCGTGAAAGCCGTCGGGCACGCGGTGGCCGAGCTGCACCAGCGCGACGGGACCCGCTTCGACATCGGTGGCGTTGAACACGGCGAGGTCGCTGCGGTTTTCCCGCGCCCGCCAGACCACCGCCAGCAGCCAGCCATCGCCCTCAGCCGCATCCTTCGATCGCTCGACGAACACAGGTTCGGAGATGGTGTCGCCGGCGGGCAGCAGATAATGGCCGAGACGCCTTCCGTTGCCGTCGACATGGACGACGCCGGAGAGCGCGCCGAACATCGGCTGGCGCGGATTGGCGCAGGCGTACCAGCCGTGGCGATTTTTCAACCCGGCGTGGCAGTCGTCGATGCGCGGGAATTCGCCGGTGAGATCGTCCAGGTATGTCTGCTGGAAGCGATCGGTATTCCCCGAGAGATCGAAGGTCCAGCGGCAGTGCCGGGCGCGCGATTTCTCCGGATCGGTCGGCCGGCCGTCGGGATGCGGAAACAGCGGGGCTTCCTCGAACTGCATGACGTCGGCGATGATGCGGTTATCATCCTCCCACGCGTTCATGATGTGGAAGACATAGCAGGCTTCACCGCGAAACCAGACGATGTCCTTTGCCGTGCCGCTCCGCTTCATCACGCCGACATAGGCGCCCTTGTCCGGCTCCCAGGCATAGGGCGGCTGCCCGCGCATCGCGCGCTCCATGCTGCCGGTGATCGGCAGGATCGGAAACAGCACATGGTTCGCGGTGACGATGAAGTCGTGGACCATGCTGGCATAGGGCGCCTCGAACCGCTCGAAGCGCGTCGCCTTGCCGGCGGCATCGATCGAGCCGTAGGAGAGGGCAGGCGTCAGCGGCCCCGCCGCGTTGTAGCCGAAGAACACGAGCTCGCCGGTCACAGGATCGATCTTCGGGTGCGCCGTGAAGCTGCCGGCGACGCGGCCCTGGTAGTTGTGATAGCCGCGCGTCGCCAGCGTGCCCGGCTCGATCTCGGTCGGCAGATGCGCTTCTTCCAGCGCCAGCAGCTTGCCGGCATGGAAGATGATGTTGGTGTTGGCGACGCCGCCATCGGTGAGATCAGCCGGCGCGTCCGGCAGCTTGCGGCCGAAGCCGCCGAACAAAGCGCGGCCGGCATCGTGCTCGGCGAGCCATTTCGGCGTGCGGACCCAGCGGTTGCGATAGCTGGCGCGGCCGTTCTCGAGATGGAAGGCGTGCAGCATGCCGTCGCCGACGAACCAATGCGCGCCGGGGGAATCGAACTGCGGATTGGGGCCGTTGCGATAGAGTACGCCGTTCAGCTCGCGCGGCAATTCGCCAATGATCTTCAGGAATGGCGCGTTTGCTTCGAACGGGATCGGCGCGATATTGTTGCGGCGCTCGGCGACGGCGTCGTGCTGCACGGCGTATCCCTTCCTATCTTTACATCGTAAAGATGAAATAACGCCGATCCTCGCATCGGTCAAGCAAAATCTTTACACTGTCAATATTGCGTCATATAGCTTGCAAATGGCCAAGACCGATACCAAGAGCGAAACGGCGCGAAGCGCGCGTGCCCCCAGCAAGACAACGTCGACTGCGGCATCGCGCCCAAGGCGCGGCGCGGCGAGCGCGAAGACCGAGTCGCCGTACCATCACGGCGCCCTGCGCGAGGCGCTGCTCAAGGCCGCCGAACGGGTGCTGGAACGCGACGGGCTCGCCGGTCTCACATTGCGCGCGGTGGCGCGCGAGGCGGGCGTCTCGCATGCCGCGCCGACCCATCATTTCGGCGATCTCACCGGCCTGCTCAGCGAACTCGCGGCCGTGGGCTTCCGCCAGTTCAACGCCGCGATGGCCTCGTCGTCCGACGCCGCCACCACGCCGCTCGCGCGCGCGCTGGCGCGGCCGAAGGCCTATGTCGCCTATGCGCAGGCCCATCCCGGCATGTACGGCATCATGTTCCGCACCGAGCGGCTGGATTATTCGAGACCCTCGCTGCACGAGGCCGCCGAAGCCTCCTTCGCGGGCCTTGCCAACGCCATCGGCATGATGCGGCAGGAGCAGATCAGCGAAGACGCGCTGACGCTGAACCAGGGCGCCGCGATCGCGCGCGCCTGGTCGATGGTGCACGGTTTCACCATGCTGCTGCTCGATGGACGGCTCGAGGACATCCTCGGGCGGCTGCCCGAGGGGACGACGGCCGAACGCCTGCTGGAGGCGATGCTGACGGCGCCCATCGCGGCGAAGCCGCCCGGCACCTGATCGCCACCGCGAAACGCAACCCTTGCCGTGGTCAGGCGTTGACGCCGCATGGCAAGAACACCGCGCGCGCCCTGGAAACGCTCGAATCCCCGCAAGCGGGCAGGCAAGGCCTCCAAGCATCTCAGTCCCGCGCAGAAATCGGCGGCGAAGGCGCGCGCCCGCCGCGCCGGCCGCCGCTATCCAAACCTCGTGGACAACATGCGCATGGCAGCGAAGAAGACTTCAAAGAAGAAGACCGCGAAGAAGAGCTCAAAGTCCAAAGCGTCAAAAGCAAAGTCGAAGGCTTCGGCGAAGAAGACGCGCAAGCGCACAGCGAAGAAGGCCAAGTCCCGGAAGCGCAGCGTATCCAGCCGCGAAAAAGATCCGCGTGGCGGCCTGACCGCGACGGGCCGCAAGGCGTTTGCGCGCAAGCAGGGCGCCCATTTGCGGCCCGGCGTCACGAAGAGAGAGTCGGAGATGACGCCACAGGAGATGCGGCGGAAAGGGAGCTGGGCCGTGCGCTTCTATGGTCGCACGAAACTGCCGCCGCTGGTCGATGCCAAGGGGCAGCCGACCAGGCACGCGCTGTCAGCGCATGCCTGGGGCGAGCCGGTTCCGAAGACGGTGGCGGCGGCACGGCGCATCGCGGCGAAGGGAGAGCGGCTGCTGGCGCGCTATCGGCATGCCAAGGCGAGAGGCTAGCGCATCGTCGCCAGCTCGACGGCGCGGCCGCGCGTGCCGATGATCTTCACCTCGTCCTTGCCGCAGGCAAAGCCGCGGGCGAAATCGTCCGCAGCCTTGCGCGCAAGCTCGTTGGCGGTGGGATTGGCGATCGCATCGACATAGGCGACGTGACAGACCGGGCCCGGCGGCAGCCGGGTCACGACCAGCATGGCCTTGGTGTTGGGCCGGCCCTGCTTGTCGGGATCGGCGTTATCGGCGATGTGCCAGCGCTGGATGATCGCGAACGGCTTTGCGCCCACGGTACGCCATTCGATCGTGGTCTCCGACGAATTGAACGGGGCGAACCAGACCTTGGCTGCCGGTTCCTCAGCCGCAGCCCTGCGATTGCGGCCGACCGAGACGATTTCGCGAAGATCGTCCTCGGCAATCAGCACCAGGAGGCCGTCCTTGCCCGGACAGATGCGCGTCGTGCTGCCGTCGAGCTCGCTGGGCTTGCCGATCTTGCGGCAATCCTTGGGCGCGGTCGAGGTGTATGTGCTGCCCACGGATTGGGCGGCGGCGCTGTTCAGGCCGATGCAGATCATCACGACGGCCAGGCCGATGCAGGTGATGCGGTTCATCATGAGGGCTTCGAGCGCAGGGAACTCCGTAGCATCAGACGTCTTCATTGTGGGCAAGGTTCAAACAGGTGTGCGATAGACCTGACAGCGGCGCGGAATCGTTCTAGAAGAGCGGCTTCGCTTGGGCTCTTCCAGCCTCGTTCGCGTCCTCCTTTACTTGATCATGCCAGCCATCTCCTCGCAAAAACCCTATCGCGTCGGCCGCTCCAAGACCGGGCTCGGCCTCTTCGCCACCAAGCCGATCAAGAAGGGCACCCGGATCATCCGCTATTTCGGACCGATCCTGGATTCGCGGATCCCCGAGCAGGACGACATCGAGAACAAGTACCTGTTCGAGCTCAATGGCCGCTGGACCATCGACGGTTCGGTGCGCAAGAACCTCGCCCGCTACATCAACCACTCCTGCCGGCCCAATGCCGAGTCCGACGTCCGGCCGCGCGAGCGCAAGGTCTTCATCCGCGCCATCAAGAACATCGAGCCGGGCGACGAGATCAACTACGATTACGGCACCGACTATTTCAAAGCCTATCTGAAGCCGATCGGTTGCAAGTGCGAGTCTTGCGAGAAGAAACGCAAGAAGCTGCGCGCCGAGGCGCGGGCTGAGCGCGCCAAGGTGAAGGCGCGCACGGAGCGCAAGGCGCAGAAGGCGGGCGCGAAAACCGCGTCCGTGAAAAAGAAGAAGCTGAACGGCAAGCACTTTGCCGGCAAGGTCGGCCGCGCCAAGGCGTAAGCGTGGCGGGATGGCCGCGACTGATGCGCGGCCAAGCCCGGGCCTCAAGCCGCCACCACGCTCGCACTTTTCCGCAATCCCACATATTGCAGCTCGGCGAACACGCCGGTGGCGATCGCCTGCGCGACGACCATGAGTGCGCCGGCAAGATTCGGCGACACCGCGCCGGAGAGCAGCAGCGCAATGCTGCCGACGGTCCAGGCCGCATTGCCGATCACGACCAGCAGCACGAGCGCCTTCGCCACCGAGGCCCGTGATGCCAGCCAGCCGACCAGCGCGGCGTAGGCGATCAGGAACAGGCCGGTCTCGCGCAGCAGCACTTCGGGCAGGTTGAACAGAGCAGCGAACGCGCTCGCGCCGAAAGTGAAGCCGAGGGCGGCAACGCCGCTGAAGACGGCGTCGGCCAACAGGGCGCGGCGCAGGAAGGTGGAAGCGTCGATCATCAGAGGTCTCCATGGTTGGGGTGGGCTCGGGGTGAAACTCAGTGCCATGCGCGCCACCAGGCGCGGAGCAGGCGGGCGAGGCGGAACGGACAAAGGCTCCTGCCGACGCCGTGCTCGAAGGCGGTAACCTGCGCGAGCACGTAGTCGCCGGTCGAATGCACCAGCGGCTCCGGCATGTTGAGGCTGCGCGCCAGCATCCGCGTTGCGAAGGCCGTGGCCCAGGGAACAAGGTGGTCTGCGACGGTCCGGTAGAGCAGCAGCGCGATCATGGTCATCTCCTGTCGCCACTGAAGATGCGCCGGCCCGAGGGCCAATTCGATTACCTCGTGGGTAATGGAAGGGCCGAAATCCGCATGATAGGTTTCTGGTCATGAACGCACATGCATCCACGGCACAGGCCGACCGCAGCCAGCCGGTTCACATCGGCGACCATTTGCGCGAATGGCGGCAGCGTCGCCGCATGAGCCAGCTCGATCTCGCGGGCGAGGCCGAAATTTCGGCGCGTCACCTAAGCTTCGTCGAGACCGGCCGCGCCGCGCCCTCGCGCGACATGGTGCTGCGGCTTGCCGAGCGTCTCGACGTGCCCTTGCGCGAACGCAACGTGCTGCTGGTCGCCGCCGGCTATGCGCCGGCATTCCAGCAGCGCCCGCTGGAGGACCCGGCCTTGAAATCAGCCCGCCAGGCGATCGACCTCGTGCTCAGGGCGCATGAGCCCAATCCCGCGCTCGCGGTGGACCGGCACTGGAACCTGGTGTCGGCCAACCGCATGGTGGCGCCGCTGCTCGACGGTATTCCGCAGCGGCTGCTCGGCCAGCCCTTCAACGTGCTGCGGCTCGCCTTTCATCCCGAGGCGCTGGCGCCGCGCACGGTCAATCTCGCGGAGTGGTGCGGCCATCTTTTGGAGCGTCTGCACCGCCAATGCGAGGTGACGGCCGATCCTGAGCTGATCAAGCTCTACAACGACCTCAAGAGCTATCCGATCCCGGCGCGGACGGGGCCGCTGTCGAGCGACAACGTCGCGATCCCGTTCAAGCTGCGTCACGGCGGTGAAATCCTGAGCTTCTTCTCCACCACCATGGTGTTCGGCACGCCCGTCGACATCACCCTGTCGGAGCTGGCGCTGGAGACCTTCTTCCCGGCGGACGAGCGCACCGCCGAACGGCTGAAGCAGATGGCGGCCGGGCTGCCATAGCGCCGTTTACAGGCAGCAGCGGTCCCCGCATAATCCGTCGATGGACACACGCTCGTTTCGGCGATTGCGCCCGGCCAATCCCGTCGGCGATCTCTTGCGCGCCTGGCGCATGCGCCGGGCGTTGAGTCAGGCGGAGCTGGCGTTCGAGGCCGGCATTTCGATCAAGCATCTGAGCTATGTCGAGACCGGCAAGGCGGCCGCGAGCCGGGACATTCTGCTGCAACTCGCATCCGCTCTCGATTTGTCGCTGCGCGACCGCAACGCGCTGCTCGAGGCCGGCGGCTTCGCCCGGCAATATGGCGAGCGCGACCTCGCCGCGCCCGAGCTTGCCGATGCGCGCCGGGCCATCGATCTTCTGCTGCGGCGGCACGAGCCGTTTCCCGCGATCGTCACCGACCGGCGTTGGAACGTGATGCAGACCAACCGTGCCGCATCGCGCCTGATGACGATGCTGCTCGGACCTGAGCGCATGCAGCGGCCGCTCAATCACATGCGCATGTTCCTGGCGCCGAACGAGCTCAAGCCGTTCGTCGAGAACTGGACCACCGTGGCCGCGGCTCTGCTGTCGCGCGCGCGCCATGAGGCAATGGCCGCGCCGCTCGACGAAGCCTTGCAATCGACCTGGCGCGAATTGATGCGGCTGCCGGAGCTGCCCGCGCTTGGGATCGAGGACAACGCCGTGCCGGGGCCGCTCTGCGAGGTGCGCCTGCGCAAGGGCGATGCCGGCGTCTCACTGATCGGCGCGGTTCTGACTTTAGGCACGCCGCAGGATGTGACGCTGCAGGAGCTCCGCGTCGAGATGTTCATGCCTGTTGATGCCGCCTCCGAGGCGACCCTGGTCGCGTTTGCGGCTCAAGACGCCTGAGCTTGCGCGGCCTCACGCCGCTCGAAGCTCATGGCCTGCATCACCTCGGCAAACGGACCCTTGAGATCGCTCAAGGTCGCCGTGGTGAGGCCGGCGCCGTTGGCGCCGACGCGCGTGGCGGCGCGGATCAGGATCCATTCGCTCTCGGGCGGACGGAAGAAGTAAAGGCTGATCTCGGGATTGATGAAGGTCCAGTCGCGCATGTCGACGATCTGCGCGACCCCGCTGGCGAAATCCGCGGCCTGCACCGCCTGGAGCAGCGGTGTGTTCGGCTCGCCCTCGACCAGCGCCGCGTCAAGCCGCATCCAGGCCGCCGCCGGGCCCGGCTTCTCCAGCGCGCCCTCGATCAGCCGCACCGACACGTTCTGGAAATAGCGGCTCCATTTCTGCGCGAAGGCCGGCGGCGGGCTGCCCGCCTCGGGCGCCTTGTCGAGCGCCATGGGGCTCGCAAAGGGATCGGTGGGGGATTCCCCGCTCGGCGCCGTCAGCAGCGCCGTGCAGCGGCCGATCTCGGTCTCGCCGTCCATCAGCCGCACCTGCAAGGTCTTGGCCTTGCGGCCGTCGCGCAGCAATTCGCTGACGGCCCTGAAGGCGCGCAGGCCCGCCGGTCGCCACAGATCGAAGGTCAGGCGTCGCACAACAAAGCCGGATTCGGTGGCGAGACGCTCGACCTCGCGGGTCATCAGGGCAGTGGTGGCGCTTCCCTGCAGCATGTCCGGAGACCACGGACCGCCGGCATGCTCCGTAGCCCGGAACTGTTGGCCTTCCGGCCTGAAAATGGCGCTCATCGCGGTCTCCTCTCGGACTTGATTGTGGTCGCGAGTATCGGGGCGGGGTGCAGCGGTCACAATAACCGCAGAGGTGAAGTCGTGAGCCATGCAGGACCGGCGGCTTGCGCTGCCCCCGGTTCGGCTTATCTTCCGGCGAACCCGTGACCCGCCCGAAGGAGACGCCTGACATGAGCACGCTGAAACCGCTCCAGATCGATGTCGTCTCCGACGTGGTGTGCCCCTGGTGCTATATCGGCAAGCACCGGATCGAGAGTGCGCTGGCGCTGGTGCCGGACGTTCCGGTCAAGCTCAATTTCCGCCCGTTCTTCCTCAATCCCTGGGTGCCGCGCGAGGGCATCAGCCGCGAGGCCTATCTCACCCAGAAGTTCGGCTCGGTCGAGGCCTATAAGGGCATTGCCGGACGTGTCGTTGCGGCCGCCAGCGAGGAGGGCCTCCTCTACAAGCCCGAGCTGGTGGCGCGGCAGCCCAACACCACCGACTGCCATCGCCTCATCCTGTGGGCGGAAGCGATCGGCAAGGCGCCCGAGATGAAGCAGCGCCTGATGGAGCTGTATTTCCGCGACGGCGGCGATCTCACCGATGTGAACGTGCTGGTGCAGGCGGCCGCCGATGTCGGCCTCGATGCCGAGGACGTGCGTCGGCGCCTTGCCACCGACGAGGACGTCGCGCGCGTCTCGGCCGATGCGCAGGAGGCGGCGGAGAAGGGAATCTCCGGCGTGCCGACCTACGTGTTCGCGCAGAAATACGCCGTCTCCGGCGCGCAGGACCCGAACCTGCTCGCGCGCGCCATCCGCCAGGTCTCGGAGGAGATCAACGCCCAGGCAGCGGAATAGCCTTCGCTTATTTGCGGAGCCGGCGAACCACGCCTCGCGCAGCTTCATGCGCGGCGTTGAGGCCAACCAGCGCTGCGTGAATGAGCGCCACGACCGGATCGTGCCGCCGCAGCGGAATCAGCACGTCGCCGACCGCAAAACGCCCGCGCCAGATCGGGTTGATCATGGGGTGATCGGCGCTCGCGGTGGAATCCGCGCTGGCGATGGCGGGATCGGCGCAGAGATGGCGGGTGAGCTCGATTGTGAGCTGCACGCCCGGCGAATATCTTGCAAAGCGCTCGTCGATGCCGAGCTTGAAGAAGAAGGCGCGGTCCTGGTGGCGCAGCACGATGCCCGCGGCGACCGGTGTCGTCCCGGCGCGAAGCGTGATGATTTCGCACTGCGCGGTCTCCGCCAGCGCCGGCACCGCGCGGCGAATGAAGGTCGCATCGCCTGCGTGCTGAACCAGCGCGGTGCCGCGCTTGCCTTTCCAGCCGCTGGCTTCGAGCTGCAGGAATGTTTCGAGCGCGGGGCCGATCTCGTCAGGCCGGCGTGCGACGTCGAACGCAACAGGGCCATGCTCTTCGAGGCGATGGCGTTGTCGGCGCAGCTCCTTGAGCTTCTTGGTGCCCAGTGCGTCGCGCAGCAGCGTCTCGGCATCCTGCGTCGCATCGAGGCTGGCGCGGATGTACGAGGAAAGGACGCGCGGCCTCAGGCCGTCGCGGGTCAGGACCTGCTCGAGCGCAGTCATCGCAGCGCCCTCGAGCGCAACGTCGTTGAGCACGAGCGCATGCGCGCCGCACTCGCGTGCCCGCTGCAACAGCTGCGTGGCCGCCTCGATCGGGGCGCCTCGGTCGATCAGCGGGCTGCACAGCGTGCCGTAGGGATGCGCGCTCACCAGCGCGGGCAGGGGAATCTTCAGGGCGTGCCACAGCGGGATCACCGGCATCAGCCCGATCAGCCGCGTCGACGTGCCGTCGAATGCGGGCAGGGCCGAGGCGTTCGTGCGGCCGCGCGCGGTGGCGCTGACGGCGAGCTCCCAGGCGGGCAGGTAATATCCGTTCGGCTCGATCGCCCGCTGCGCGAGCGCGCGCCATTGGCCAGGATCGATCGCCGCGAGCGGGACGCGCGCCGCCATGGCATCCCCGGATGCCGGATGGATCGCTGCCTGCTGCGCGATATCGACCACGTCCCCTCGTCCCGTTCACGCGGGCAAATGCCGCGTCACGTGGCCATGCTTAGCGCAAAGATTGGAAAATACCGTTGGGACGCGGCTCCAATTCGAACGGTAATGTTAACGTCTCGTTGAGCATCCGTGGCCGGATGCTCAACGCAGGCCTTACTTGTCGCCGGGCAGGAAGTGATCACGGGCGCTTGCCCGTCCACCGCCGGCGGTATCGGTGATCGTGACCTCGACATCGCGCGAGGTCTTCGGCAGATCGGCAGGCCCGACCTGCACCGACAGTCTGACCTCGCGGGTCTGGTCCTGTCCGACCTCGACGACGGGCTTGCCACCGGGAGCGACTTCGATGCCCGCAATCCGAATGTTCGCGCCGGGCAGCCCGGAGACCTCGATCGCAAACGATCGCTGTGCGCCCTTGTTGAGGATGCGCACGGTGTAATCGTTGCGGACTCCGCCGTCCGAGAGCTGAACGAACAGAGGATTGCGCTCGTGCAGCACGTTGACGTCCATGGTCGCGCGCGTGGCGAGGGTGTAGACCATGATGGTGCCGACGATGGCAATGGCTGCGGTATAGATCAGCGTGCGCGCGCGAACGATGCGATAGATCGGCGGCTTGCCTTCGCGCCGGCGCTGCATGTTGATGTCGGTGTCGTAGCCGATCAGCCCTTTGGGCCGGCCGATCTCGCGCATGACGTTGTCGCAGGCATCGATGCAGAGGCCGCACTGGATGCAGCCGAGCTGGATGCCGTGGCGGATGTCGACGCCGGTCGGGCAGACGTTGATGCATTGGTGGCAGTCGACGCAATCGCCGGCGAAATCACCGTGGGCGCGGGCGGCTTCCGCCTTCTTCACCGACATGCGCGGCTCGCCGCGGTCGCGGCGATAGGTGACGTTGAGGGCCCATTCGTCGGTCAGGGCCGCCTGGATGCGCGGCCACGGGCACATGTAGATGCACATCTGCTCGCGGGCGTGGCCGGCAAAGACATAGGTCGTTGCGGTCAGGATACCGATCCAGAGATAGGCGATGAACGGTGCCTGGAAGGTGGCGAGCTCCTTCACCAGCGTCGGCGCGTCGTCGAAATACAGCACCCAGGCGCCGCCGGTCCACCAGGCGATCATGATCCAGAGGAAATGCTTCAGCGCGACCTTTCGGATGTGGTCGAAGGTCCAGTATCGCTTGTCGCCCTGCATGCGCTCGCGGCGGTCGCCTTCGACCCAGCGCTCCACGGCGTAGAACAAATCGGTCCACACCGTCTGCGGACACAAATAGCCGCACCACAGCCGTCCCGCGACTGCGTTCATCAGGAACAGGGCCATCGCTGCGATGATGAGCAGACCGGTGAAGTAGTAGACCTCCTGCGGCCATAGCTCGATGAAGAAGAAATAGAAGCGACGATGCGGCAGGTCGATCAGCACGGCCTGGTCGGGCAGGCCCGGGCCGCGATTCCAGCGCACGAACGGCAGGAGGTAATAGATCCCGAGCGTGACGCACAGGATCGCCCATTTGATGCGGCGGAACGGCCCGTGGACCGACTGTGGATAGACCTTCCTGCGCTTCTCGTAGAGAGGTCCCTCGATGAAGGTGTCGTCGGTCATGCCGCGCTCCCGCGTTTGCGCCGGCGAAGTCCTAGGGTGCGCAGAAGAGGCGGTACAGCGTCTCCAGCACCACGCGGACTTCCCGGCTCGCGATGCTGTAGTATATCGTCTGGCCGTCCCGTCTGGGTTTGACCAGGCTCAATGCGCGCATCTTGCCGAGATGCTGCGATAGCGCCGCCGAGGACAGGCCCGCGATCTCAGCGAGTTCGCCGACGGACTTTTCGCCCTCCAGCATGTTGCAGAGAACCAGCAGGCGCTTGGGATTGCCCATGGCGGTGAGGAGGCGGGAGGCCTCTTCGGCCTTCTCCTCCAGAGCGATCAATTCCTGATTGCGGGGCTTGCGATTCATGGTCGGCCGATATATTAGTATATTCGAAAATAAGAAACAACTGAAATAAAGGTATTCGCCGCCCGTGAAGGGCGCTCTCGGTCCGGAGGGTCGAATGGTTGCAACGTCTTTCACGCCAATGGCTTCGCTTGTAGGCGGCGTGCTGATCGGCCTGTCCGCCGTTCTGCTGATGTGGGCGAAGGGACGGGTCGCCGGCGTCAGCGGCATCGCGGCACGGTTGTTTCCGCCCTATGAGGATGGCGAGTTCGCCGGTCGCCTCGCCTTCGTCGCCGGCCTTGTCGCCGCGCCCGTGCTGGTACGGCTCGCCACGGGGAGCCTGCCGTCGCAGACGATCGAGGCGGGAACGGCAATCCTGATTGTCGGGGGCCTGCTCACCGGCTTTGGCTCGGTGTGGGGCAGCGGCTGCACCTCCGGCCACGGCGTCTGCGGCCTGTCGCGGCTCTCCACGCGTTCGCTGGTCGCGACCGTGACCTTCATGGCAGCCGGCATGGCGACCGTCTTCCTGACGCGGCATTGGAGCTGACGCCGATGGCCATTCTCGTTCAATTCGTGATCGGCCTGATCTTCGGTCTCGGCCTCATCGTCTCCGGCATGTCCGACCCGGCGAAGGTTCTGAACTTCCTCGACGTCGGCGGCATTCCGGCGGGGACATGGGATGCGAGCCTTGCCTTCGTGATGGCCGGTGCGGTGGCGGTGACCTTCATCGGCTTCAATCGCGTCCTGCGGCGCGCCCGTCCGTTCTTTGCCGAACGATTTTTCCTCCCGACGCGAAACGATATCGATCCCAGAATCGTCGCAGGTCCGGCGATCTTCGGTATCGGCTGGGGATTGGCCGGCTTCTGTCCGGGGCCGGCGCTGACCGCGCTCGGGTTCGGGTCTTCTTCGGCCTTCATCTTCGTTGCGGCGATGTGTGCCGGCATGGTGCTCGCACGCTTTGCCGCCCACCTGCCGTCGCTGACGCGCTTGGTCGCGCCGGCCGATCCGCTCGAAACCTGAAGTCACTGCAGAGAGTAAAGATCATGGACAAGAACTACCCCGACATCGTCAGGCAAATCTCCGCCAACATGCGCAAGCTGCGGAGCGACATTCCCGAGACCATGAAGGGATTTTCCGCACTCGCCCAGGCTGCCACGCACGAGGGTGCACTGGACAAGAAGACGAAGGAGCTGATCGCGCTGGCGCTCGGTGTCGCCGCGCGTTGCGACGGCTGCATCGGCTTTCACACCGAAGCCCTCGTCAAGCTCGGCGCGACGCGTCAGGAGGTCGAGGAGACGCTCGGCATGGCCGTCTACATGGGCGGCGGACCGTCGCTGATGTACGCCGCCGATGCGATCGCGGCCTTTGAGCAGTTTCAGCAGCAATCGGTCGCCGCCTGACGTCGCGATCTGAGTCAAGCACGCGACGGGACCGGGCGAGTTGTCTCGTCCGGTCCCGTCCGTGCTCGATCTATCAACTACCAGCGGTCGCCGACACCGACGCCCACGCTGACGCCGGGTGTCCGGATGCCGACGCCGGCACGCGGACCATCGTCCCAGTCGCGATAGGTGCGTCGCTCATAATAGCGATCGCGCGGCATGGTCGCGTAGGAGTCGCGCACGATCACGCGCGAGCCGCCGCGGGTGCGGTAGCAATTGCCGGCGTCGTCGCAGACAAGCCGGACTTCCTGAATGAGATCGGGGTTCGTGTATTCGCTGGTCGAATAGATGTCCGCCGCCTTGGCACCGGTTGCCGCGGCCAGCGCGCCGACACCCGCCAACAGCGCAATCGTAAATGTCTTCATCGTGTCCTCCACCGAAACTGCCCTCGGCGGTAACAAGAAGGGGAGGCGGCGATCGTTCCCGGTTGCGGTGCTGGTTTTTCCCGGAACCGGAGCTTTGTTACGCAGATTCGCTGCTAGATCGGCTCGTAGGTTTCCGTTCCGCAGATGTCCTCGGCTTCTGCCCGGCGGCGGTCGACCACTTTTCCGCCTGATATCGTCACGATGTAGGTCTGGGCGCCGAGCGAGGTGCCGGTGGCGGAGGTGAGCTGGGCCCGGACGCAGGCGGTCCAGCCCGGCCCGCGCACCTCGCGATGGGGCGCAGCGACGTGCACCTCGCGCGGATAGGAGGTGGCGAGGAAGACGACGTCGATCTGCTCGCGCACCACGCGCTTGACGTCGGGGGCGGGCTCAGGCGGCGGCTGCTCGGTTTCCTTCATGCGCATGAATTCCGGCACCGGCACGCGGCTGTCGGCAAAGCCGCAGGCGCCGAGCGCGAGCGCGCCGGCGAGCAGCGCCGCATGTGCAATGATCCGTAACATCCGTGAAGGTCCCCTGCGGGCCAACAGATAGGCAGGAATGCGATCCGGCGAAGTCCCCGGCGATCAAGATTTGCTGAAGTCTCCAGGAAGTCCTGGAACTCGCGGCATTTCATATTCCGGAATTGCAGGCTAAGTTTGTACCCCAGACGAGGGGGGTTGCATCAATGAGGATTTTGGTCATCGCGGCTGCGGTCATGGCGCTGACGGTTGCATCGGCGCAGGCGCAGGGCCGGCGGCCACCCAATGAGGCAGCTAAACCGGCGGACAACAAGCCCAAGGTCGACGAGAAAGCCTACAAGGCCGCGCTTGAGCGCATTCCCGAGCCCAAGGACAAGTACGACCCGTGGGGCGGGGCCCGCCCGAGTGAACCCGCCAAGAAGCCGAAATAGGGCGAGGCGAGCGTTGCGGACCGGCCTGCGATTTCCGATCGGGCTCGTTGCGCTGCTGCTGATTGTCGTGCGGCCAAGCGCGGCCTGGGAGAGTTGGGGCGGCGATGCCGGCGGCTCGCGCTTCTCGCCACTGCAACAGATCACGCCCGACAATGTCGGCAATCTGGTTCGGGCCTTCGAATTCCGCACCGGCGATCTCGCGGTGCGCCCGCCGCAGGTGATGCGGCGAACAAAATTCCAGGCAACGCCGCTGTTCGTCGAGGACAGCCTGATCTTCTGCTCGCCCTTCAACGAGGTGATTGCGCTCGATCCCGGCTCGGGCGCGCAGAAATGGCGTTACGATCCGAAGATCGCGACCAATCAGCGTCCCGCCAATCGTTACGTCTGCCGCGGCGTCACCCACTGGACCGACGATGAGGCGCCCGCGAATGCCGCCTGTCGATCGCGCATCTTCATGGGCACGAACGACGTCCGCCTGATCGCGCTCGATGCGAAGACGGGAATTCCCTGTGCCGGTTTCGGCAATGGTGGCGAGGTGAAGCTTGATATCGGTATTGCCTTGGAATGGCCCGGCGAGTTCCAGATCACCTCGCCGCCCGCCGTTGGCCGGGGTGTCGTCGTGGTCGGCTCCTCGATCTCCGACAACCGACGCGTCGATGCGCCGAGCGGCGTCATACGCGCGTTCGATGCGCGCACCGGCCGGGCGCGCTGGAGCTTCGAGCCGCTCAAGCGTGACGGCATCGAAGCCGGGCACGCCAATGTCTGGGCGCCGATGTCGGTCGACACGGCGCGCGGCCTGGTGTTCCTGCCGACGTCCTCGCCGTCGCCCGATTTCTGGGGCGGCAAGCGGCCGGGCAACAACGAGCATGCCAATTCGGTGGTCGCATTGCGCATCGAGACCGGTGAACTCGCATGGGCATTCCAGACCGTGCATCACGACGTCTGGGATTACGATCTGGCGGCGCAGCCGACGCTCGCGCGCCTCGATGCCGGTGATGGCCAGCGCGACGTCGTGATCCAGCCGACCAAGCAAGGTTTTGTCTTCGTGCTCGACCGCGACAGCGGCAAGCCGGTCTGGCCGGTGGAAGAACGCGCGGTGCCGCAGGGCGGCGCGGAAGGGGAAACGTTGTCGCCGACGCAGCCATTTCCGACGCATGTGCCGGCGCTGACATCACAGGCGATCTCGACCGACGACGCGCTCTCGCCGTTGCCGGAACTGCGCCCCTCGTCCTGCGAGCGCCTGTTCACGGAGGCGCGCAACGAGGGTCTGTTCACGCCGCCTTCCGTGCGGGGCACGCTGGAGTTTCCCTTCACCGGCGGCGGCGTGAACTGGGGCAGCGCGGCCTTCGATCCGGTCCGGCAGATTCTCTACGCCAACACCGGGCGCGCCGTTCATCTCATCAGGCTGATCCCGCGCACGGAGGCTGCCGGATTCAATCCGCCGCCGGGGCATGATTTCGGCCAGCAGCGCGGCGCGCCGTTTGCGATGTCGCGCGCGGTGGCGATGTCGCCGCTCGGTCTGCTCTGCAACAAGCCGCCCTGGGGCGAGATGGTTGCGGTCGATCTGAAGGCCGGCAAGATCCTCTGGCGTTCGACCGTCGGGACCACCGAAGACCTGGCACCACTTGGCGCGCCGCTGCCCTGGGGTGCGCCTCTCGTCAACGGAGTGGCGGTCACGGCAGGCGGCCTCGTCTTCACCGGCGCGATGGATGCTTATCTGCGCGCCTTCGATGCGCGAAGCGGCAAGGAGCTGTGGCAGGGACGGCTGCCGGTGCCCGGCGTCGCCAATCCCATGACCTATCTGTGGAAGGGCGAGCAATATGTCGCGATCGGCGCCGGCGGTCACTCCGAAGTCGGCACCTCGATCGGCGACAGCGTGGTCGCGTTCCGCCTGGCGCGGCCGGGCGAGGCGCCGACATTGTGGTCGCGCACCATCGATCGTCCCGGTGGACGATTTTTCGGAGCATCCGCGGCGATCGGAATCGCAATCGCCGCGCTCGTGATCGCAAGCCTGCGCTGGCGTCGCCGTCGTCGTATCACGCAATCATAATCGTGTTGTGGATGCGATGCGAACGTTCGTTCACATCGCGCGCGCTATTGCACGAAGGCGAGGCCGACGCGCTTGTCACTGCGCCAAACTGTGCGACAATTCCGCACGAAATCGTCGCGCGCGATCGATAGCGTGAACGATTGCGGCAATGTGACGGGGGTGTCGAGGTCGATCGCCGCGCCGCCCGCCGACATGTTTCGCACGGTGCAGGGGATGCCGCTGCTTTCGAAGGTGATCGTTCCACCCTTGAAAACACGGTGCCGCTGCGCTGCACGCTTCTCGATCATCCGCGTTGGTCCATCATGATGATTGTGAAGTAATGCATAGAAATTACGTTGAACTAAACTCAATACTGGCGCTACTTGCACAGCGCTTCAGACTTCGTTTACGACGTTGACGCGGAGAATCTCTCCGCCGACTTTCCCCACACGCTCTTCTTTTATGGCGCTACGCGCCGATGGAGATACTGATGAAGACCACGCTTTCGATTTTGCTCGCCGCCGCGTTCTCGCTGTCGTCGATGCCTGCCCACGCCGTCAAGTGGGACCTTTCGACCATGAGCTGCAAGCAGTTCCTCGAGAGCGGCGAAGACAACATCCAGGTCGTGCTGACCTGGATGGACGGCTGGTACAAGGGCGACGAGGACAACGCGATCATCGACACTGACGTGTTCATCGAGAACGCCAAGAAGTTCGGTGCCTATTGCGGAAAGAATCCGACCGCCAGCATCGTCACCGCAGCCGACGAAGTGCTCGGAAAATAATCTCGGCAAGTCATGAAGCGTGCGGACCGAAGCGAGGATGCAATCGCGCTTCGGTCTTTTGCTTCGACACGATCGTGATGGAGAGCCGCGGTGCGCTTTGCGCCCACGCGGCTCTCTTCTTTTGAGATGCCGCTCAGCCCGGCAGCATCGCGAACGCGCTCGATACCATCGCGATCGGTTTGTTGTCGGTCGCCGAGAGCAGCGTGACGCGGCCAAAGCTCATGGTGCGCCCGAGCCGCACCACGCGCGCGTCCGCCAGCACGTCCGACGAGGAGGCCGCGCGCATGAAATGCGTGGTCTGGTCGACCGTGGTCATGGGGCGGTAGCCGCGATTGGCCGCGAGGTTCGCGATCACCATCGCGGTGTCGGCGAGCGCCATCAGGGCCTGGCCGCAGACCATGCCGCCGTTCCGGCACAGCCGCTCCGAGAACGGCATGCGCAGGAGTGCGCCCGGCTGCCAGTCAGGCGCATCCGCCGGCTGCACGTGCTCGAGGCGCTCGACCGCGAGATTGAGATCCTGGACCCAGGGCGCGATAATCTCGCCGAGGATGCGTCTGGCGTCGGAGAGGCCGAATTCGGTGTCTGGCTGCATTTGCATTGCTGGCGCGCTCTCCTGTATTGCCGGATGTTTCGGCCCATTGTGCGCGCATCGGCGCGGCAAAGTCACCCGGTCTGGGGCCGGTCCCGTCGGCTTGAAAATGCCTGACTTGGCCCGATATGATGGCTTGCTCGGGGTATGGGTGGATGATGTTGCGTCGGTGTGTCCTCGTCTTTTGTATGGCCGCGCTCGGCCTCGCGCTGAGCGGGTGCACCAAATGCGGTCCGATCTGGGACGACTGGCTGCATGCGCCGAAATCGTGCAGATCGGATCGGCTCTAGGGGGCCCGGACGGCCTCGGCGGTCGCGACCGGCCGCGACAAGGATGACCAGGCGCGGGCGAACCGTGCCTCCATGGATGATCAAGGAGTAGACGATGAAGCTTTTCCGTTTGGCCGCGGTGCTGGCCGTGCTAGCGGGACCTGCCTATGCGCAAATGCCCAATCTGAATTTGCTGCAGGACGCCCCGAGCAAGACCCCCGAGGAAAAGGCCGCGGAAGCCGAGCGTGACAAGGCCTATAAGGAAACGCTGAAGAAGATCCCGGATTCCAAGACGTCCAACGATCCCTGGGGCGGCATGCGCGCCGATCCGCCGAAGCAGCCGGTGGCGCCGAAGGCCTCGGCCGCAACCAGCGCGCCGAAGAAGTCCAAGAGCGGCACCGCCGCCAATTGACGAGCGGCACCGCCGCCAACTGACGAGCGGCGCCAGCTGACCGCAGCTCCATCCGGGGGCGGCACAACGCCTTCGGGAGGGGACTCCTCTTCGTCCGGCTCACGCCCTACATTTGGCTGGAGGGTAGCGCGCAGAGGAGGAGGACATGGCCGATCGTCCGCGGGATCTCGCCGAGCGGATGGCGGGCCGGCGCAAGATCGCCGGCAAGCCGGGCCAAACGGTCGGCGACGGCTATCTGCGCGAGACCTTCACGCTGCCGCGCGCGGCGGCACGGGAAAGGGCGCAGGCCTTCTTCGCCCGCTACCCCAAGGCCGGCTATATGAGCGCGGTCGAGACCTGGCGCGAGCTGCCCGGCGGCGACATCGAATTCACCATGCGGCGGCTGCCCAGCGCGGATTGAAGCTGCTTGCTAGTCGAGGGTTTCGGCGACGATGCGGATCCGGAACACGGGCTCCTTGGCCTCGTCCAGCAGCTCCATGTGCCATTCGGAATTTTCCTGGAGCTTGCGGGCAATGCCGGCGGTCATGTCGGCGCAGACATTGGTCATCTCTTTCCAGGCCGAATCGCGATCGGCGAATTCCGTCGCCTGGTCCGCGCAGCCCGAATAACGGCCATTCCGGATTCGAAAGAAATACAATGGCATGGCTGGCACCGATCGCGCGCGTGATGGCCTTGCCCCCAGGGCCATGAGCGCGCGCAGTCCAATCCCAAACCACCGTCAGATCAATTCCGGGCGGCTACGGATGATGTTCCGCCGCCAGCCGCGGCGGCACAAGGCGCCATCCGACGCCGACCTTCATCCGGCCGGTTCAGTCGGCCCGGCCGATCGCTTCAGCTCCCGATCGATGCGCAGCTGCACGCGCCGGATCGCCAACAGATCGATTTTCGTCTCGGTCTTGCCGGTCTTGACCTGCTCGCCGATGCGGAACTGCCATTGCCAGATTCCGGGAATCGCCGTCTTGGCGACAGTGAACTCGATGCCCCTGTGATTCATGGTGACCTCCCCACGATTCACTCTCCATGTCTGCAAACATGTTGGGCGTCCCAATATTCCGGAGACAAGCAAATTCTGTCGGTAAGCCCCGGATAGTTCGGGGATATCTCGAAAGCGCGCGTGCGCCGAAACAAGCGGAGCCGGCTTTCGAAAGACGCCGGGCCGTGAGACAGTAAGGCTGTCGCATACCCGTGGTTCTCCGACCATGAACAAAGTTCCTGGGCTGCACCCGGCTGCGCCGGTACGCCGATCGGACGGGCCGCGGGGGGCCCCGCCGGGGGGGGTACCGTTTTCCCTGCAAGCGGCGGCATATGCCTTGCTTGGTCTGAACGACGGCAAGAAACAACATGGGCCCGGTCATGCTCGGCATTCCCCGCCGCTACAGTCATTTCGTCTTCGGAATCATCCAGTCCGGACTGACCTCGCTGATCGCGGCGGGGATCGCCAGCTTGCCCGCCGGCAGCGCGATGAGCTTCGTCGGGCACTGGATGGTGTCGTGGCTGATCGCATGGGCCGCGATGCTGCCGATCGTTCTGCTGGCTGCGCCCGCGATCCGCACTTTCTCCCTGCTCCTGACCCAGGAGGACAGAGATCCGCGAACCGCCCGGCACGGATGAAAAAGCCCCGCCTGGGGAGAGCCAGACGGGGCAAAAAGTTATTGGAGGCTGAGGTGCTGGGCTGCAACACCATAGCCACATCATTCTAGCCGGCTGCGCTTACGGCAGCCTGACAGGCGGCGGATTTCCGGGCCGAGCGTCGAGGCCGCAGACTGGCCCCGCACCGGTCCCAATTTCGACATCCGTTCGCACAACTGCGGACACACCGGTCGGCAAGATTCCACATCGTTCGGCGCAGCCATGGGGGAACGTGGCACGCCGACCACGGGGTGGCATCATGGATAACGTAGAGCGGTCATTCGCCGCCGCGACAGCGGCTGGCTTCGTGGTGCTGGTGATCGGCCTCGTGCTGCTGGCGCTGCTTTAAAACAGGCGCGCGAGCGGCAGCCTTTCCCCGGATGACGGGTTACGGGACGTGCCGCATTCTCAAAAACTGGAAAACAACCCCATGCACAGTAGGCGGCATGGAAATTCTGTTGTTCTTTCAGCGACTTATGAGTAGTGTTTAGATGCCGTCATTGCGCGCGATGCGCCCCGTGGAGCCGCTCAAATCGACTCGAGCTGCGCTGCCGACACCTTGCGACTGCTTCCCGCCGCCGCCAGCAGCATCGCCGGCGCGCCCTTGTCAGCTTCGGACGCCGGCCCCGCGCCGTGTTTAGTGGATCTTGATTTCGTTCAGGGGAAGGTGGAGCTCGGCGGCGCGCTCTTGGCGGTCCTTCTTGCGGAACTCGTTTTCCGCGCGCTCGAACTTCATCAGTTCCTCCTGCGCCGCCTCCAGCAGGGGATTGCGCCTGATCGTGTCGCGGTTCGTGTTGTCCGTCATGACTGAGATCCCCAAAGTTGCGGTCCCATCCTGGAGAAGGCCCAAGACCGCGAAAAGGTTCGGTGCCGCAGGATTACGGAATTCTGACGGCGGCCGGGCCATGCGTCTTTGATGCGCGTCAGCTTCGGCCGGGGAATGACGTCGCGGCAGCCCTGTTATTTCGGCGGTTGCAGCCCGGGGGATATGACCCAATCGTGCAGATGATTGGCGACGTCGGCCTGCCGGGCCTTCTTGAGCAGGGCGTTCCGCTCGGGCCCGGGCGGAAGCCTGGAGGCCTGCTCCTCGACCTGCTTCACCCAGGCGGAGAGTCGATCTTGAAGCGTCAGTTGCTGCTTGAAACGTCGCCGCTTGAGCATGGCGCGCTCCTTTCCGTGCGAGGAAGGCGGGAGCGCAATCGGGCGTTCTCATCACCGATAGTGGCCACGGTTCGTGCGGTGATGGCCCATTGAGGACCATTAACGGGACCGGCGTCTGTCCAGTTGTGTGCACAACGCGAATGAGGAGGGGGACTGGGGGATGCTCACGGACAACCCCCAAATCCGCAAAAGAACATATTGCGAACCTAGAACAAATGGGGTACGCTACTTTTATCGACGAGCCGCCTCGCCAATCGTTTGTCCCTCACGCGAATCCTCGCCATAAGGAGCACGACCCAATGTCCGCCACTGCCCTGCGTATCGTCGAAGGATCTTCCATGGACAAGAGTAAAGCTCTGGCCGCCGCGCTCTCTCAGATCGAGCGCCAGTTCGGCAAGGGCTCGGTGATGAAGCTCGGCAAGAACGACCGGTCGATGGACATCGAGGCGGTGTCGTCAGGCTCGCTCGGGCTTGATATCGCGCTCGGCATCGGCGGTCTGCCCAAGGGACGCATCGTCGAGATCTACGGGCCGGAATCGTCGGGCAAGACCACGCTGGCGCTGCACACGGTGGCGGAAGCGCAGAAGAAGGGCGGCATCTGCGCCTTCATCGACGCCGAGCATGCGCTCGATCCGGTCTATGCCCGCAAGCTCGGCGTCAACATCGACGAGCTTCTGATCTCGCAGCCCGACACCGGCGAGCAGGCGCTGGAAATCTGCGACACGCTGGTGCGCTCGGGTGCGGTGGACGTGCTGGTGGTTGATTCGGTCGCCGCGCTGGTGCCGAAGGCCGAGCTCGAAGGCGAGATGGGTGATGCGCTTCCGGGTCTGCAGGCGCGCCTGATGAGCCAGGCGCTGCGCAAGCTGACGGCGTCGATCAACAAGTCCAATACCATGGTGATCTTCATCAACCAGATCCGCATGAAGATCGGTGTGATGTACGGCTCGCCCGAGACCACCACCGGCGGCAACGCGCTGAAGTTCTATGCCTCCGTCCGGCTCGACATCCGCCGCATCGGCGCGATCAAGGAGCGCGACGAAGTGGTCGGCAACACCACGCGCGTCAAGGTGGTCAAGAACAAGCTGGCACCGCCCTTCAAGCAGGTCGAGTTCGACATCATGTACGGCGAGGGCGTCTCCAAGATGGGCGAGATCCTCGATCTCGGCGTCAAGGCCGGCATCGTCGAGAAATCCGGCGCCTGGTTCTCCTATGACAGCCAGCGTCTCGGCCAGGGTCGCGAGAACTCGAAAGCCTTCCTGAAGGCCAACCCCGACATCACCGCCAAGATCGAGACCTCGATCCGCCAGAACTCCGGTCTGATCTCCGAGCAGATTCTGGCCGGTACGCCCGAGAGCGACGCCGACGGCGAGGAGCCGGCAGACGAGTAAGACGAACCGCGAAAGCTTTTCGCGAGGAGCGGGCGCTGAAGACGTTGAGTTGCCGACGTCGTCAGCGCCTGTTTCGTTTTGCGTTGTCGTGATCGGGTGGTGGTGTGATGAAGCGTCTGATCCTGACCAGTGCGGCCGGCGCCGATCTCGCCAAATCGAAGCTGGCCGAGATCGTCGTTCTGTTCTTTTTTCGCTTCACGTGGGGGCCGTTGCCTTCGTCCGACTATTTCGCAGCCTATTTCGGGGCGCAGTCAGGGACGCTCAGGCCGGGCGATCATTGGTCGGATTGGGGTACAAAATGGCCCTCCAAGTTCAAGGAACTCAGGAAGCTACCCTTTGCCGATTTTTGCGAGCGCTATGACGAGATCGAACTTTGGTTCGATCCGAGCCCAGACGATCAACTGCAGCTGATCTGGCTGCTCGACTATCTTGCCTCATACCCTGAGCTGCTGAAAAAACTCAGGTTGCGTCTGCTTGCATCCGATCTCTTCGATCTGAGAGACCGAGTTTCCGATGCGTCCGCGTCGCATATTCCTATGGTGGATGTTCAGGCCCGTGAACTTAGCACTGCCAGAATGGCCTGGCAGGCCTATCGCACGCCGACGCCCGAGGCCTGCGCCAACCTACTTTGGAGCGATCTGAGCGCCTTGTTGATGTTGCGACCGGCATTGCAAGAGCTGTTGGCAGAGCTACCGTCATCCTCGACGGGTCTTGGTGCGACCGAGATGCGATTCCTGGAGCTGCTTTCCAGAGGCTTTGCAAACACGAACGCCCTGTTTCATCTGCGCTCGCAGCGGCGCACGTACGTGTTCAGCGAATTTGATTTGGGTTCGCTGTTGGAGGGGCTCGCGCTTGGCCCCAGGCCCGCCGTAGCCGGTTTGGGCGATGAACTGCGTACAATCGATCACGGCAATCTAAGGGCTCGGCATGAGGTCTATCTCCGCAGCCGATTGTCGTTGACCGAGTTCGGGAAGGCTGTCCTGGCCCATCAGGAGGATTTCAGCCGATACAATCCGATCGACCGCTGGTGGGGCGGCACGCATCTGACCAATGATAAGCTATGGCGCTACGGCGCAGTCCTGACGAAACCCTGAGGATCCCGCATGACGCGGCTCATCGTGACGACCGATTCGTCCGCCGCCGGCGCGATACAAGGCGCCGGCCTTGGCGATCTCGTCCTTGCGATCGAGCGCCGGCTTGTCTTGGGGCCGCTGCCGTCTGATGCGGAACACCGGGCATTCTTCTCCCCGCGAACGACCCAAGCGCTCGGCCTGCACTGGCTGGACCACACCCCGGCCTGGCGTCTGGAAGGGTCTGGGGTGAGGGGGCGCGGACTGGTCGACCTGTTGTCCGAATGCGACACGGCCGAACTGTGGATGGGATCAGAGCCAAATGCACAGTTAATTCTGCTTTGGTTGCTCGAACATTGCAGCACCGAGAAAGCGGCAGTTTCCAAGCTCTCGATACGTCACCTGGACTTTGCCGTGGGTGATGTCGCGCCGGAGCAACTTGTGAAGCTGAATCCGCCAATAGGAAAACTTGCGGAAGATCACCTTGAACTGGCCAGTCGCGCATGGTGCGCTTATTGCGGACCCATGCCGCAGGCCTGGTTCAACCTGCTTGAAGCGGACTTGAGTCCGCTTCCGCAGCTCGAGCATTGCGTTGTTGACCTGCTCGAAGAGCTTCCAAACGTGACCAGCGGCCTCGGGACCACGGAGACACGGATGCTGCAACTCATCGCGCCGGGCGAAGTGCAGCCCTTTCACGTCTTCCCGGGACATCAGAAACCCAACGACCGGCGCGTGTACGATTACTGGGAGGTCGGCGCGCTGCTCGATGGACTCGCGCGATGTCCAGTGCCGGCCGTAGCCGGGCTGGAGGAGGGGCCATTCACGCTCGACATGCATGACGATGCTCGCCGTTTCGCGCAATACAAGCAGTCCCTAATGTCGCTCACCGATTTCGGGATGGCGGTGCTGACGGGAGAAGAGGACTTTCGGCGCCATAATCCGTTTCGCCGCTGGTGGGGTGGCACACTTCTCACCAGCGAACGGCTTTGGCGATGGGACGCCGAGCACCGCGCGTTGATCGCACCTGACTAAGGGCGCGCATGGCTCTCAGCGTTCCTGTACGCGAATCAATTTTTTAAGAGGCGACCGTGTCTCATTTGATCTTATCCACGAACCACCTTGACGAAGACGTGCTTGCCCAGTCGCGCCTCGCGAATGTCGTGGTTGGATTCAATCTACGCTTCGTGTGGAGGAAATTGCCTCCCGAGGAACAACTATTGCTTGGGCTGGAGCGCCGATCGGCGAAGCACGGCAATCCTGGCGATCATTGGCTCGATGAGGCTTGTCGCGGCTCGCTGGAGGGGTTCGGAACGCGTGATATCGGTTTCTTCGAGCTGTGTGCGAAGTTCGACTCAATTGAAATCTGGGTCGACCCTCGACCAAACGATCAGCTTGTGCTGATCTGGCTGCTGGACCTGCTTCGCCCCTACAAGGAGATTACGACGAAGCTCAGTCTGGTGCACACAGATGATCATGTTGCGGACTATGCTCCGGAATCTGTCGCAAAATGGAAGCTGCCGGCCTTCAAGGTGACCGAAAACCATTTGGCCTTGGCACGCCGCGCCTGGCAAGCCTATCGGGCTGAAACGCCAAAGCCCTGCTTCGATCTTCTGATGACGGATCTGACGGCCCTGCCGAGACTTCGGCCGGCGCTCATCGCGTTGCTCGAAGAGCTTCCGGACAGTGTGACGGGCCTGGGTGCCAGCGAAATGGATGTTCTGGAGTTTGTGAACGATGGGCACACCGACCCGAGGATCGTCGAGGGAGCGAGGTGGCTTCGCAATGTGTTTGACGAGAACGACGCGTTTGATGCCTTGCTCGAACTGGGGGCGCACCCGGCCCCGCCGATCCTGCTGGGCGATCCGGCATTCGACAATGAGGATCGCTATTTCGGCAGGAGCGAGTGGAAGGTCACGCTCACTGAACTCGGGCGTTCAATTTTTGCGCGCGAGGATGATATGTGGCGCCACAACCGGATTTATCGCTGGTGGGGCGGGACCGAACTCACCAACGAACGGCTCTGGCGCTGGGATCGTGAAAGCCGGTTGTTGATTGCGCCATAGCGGCGCATCCGGTGCCGTAGGGTGGAAAAAGGCGCGCAAGCGCCGTGCCCACCATTTTCAACAAGCAAGAGGTGGTGGGCACGCTGACGCTTTGCCCACCCTACGAGAGCTCCGCCGACGAGACCTCCGTCGTGGCTTACTCCGCAGCTTGCGCGTAATCGCTCACGGGCGGGCAGGAGCATACGAGGTTGCGGTCGCCGTAAACGTTGTCGACACGGCCGACGGGGCTCCAATATTTGTCGGTGCGAGAGGTGCCCGCGGGGAAGCAGCCTTCGGCGCGGGTGTAGGCGCGCTTCCAATCGTCGTCCGCGATGTCGTGCACGGTGTGCGGGGCGTGGCGCAGCGGCGAGGCCTCGATCTTGAAGCGGCCGGCCTCGACCTCGGCGATTTCTTTCCGGATCGCGATCATGGCATCGCAGAACCGGTCCAGCTCGGCCTTGGATTCCGACTCGGTCGGCTCGATCATCAGCGTGCCTGGCACCGGGAAGCTCATGGTCGGGGCGTGGAAGCCGTAATCGATCAGGCGTTTTGCAATGTCGTCGACGGTGACGCCGGACGTCGTCTTCAGCGGACGGGGGTCGACGATGCACTCATGCGCGACGCGGCCCTTGGCGTTCTTGTAGAGCACCGGGAAGTGCGGATCGAGGCGCGCTGCGATGTAATTGGCGTTGAGGATCGCGATCTCGGTGGCGCGCTTCAGGCCTTCGCCGCCCATCATCAAAATGTAGATGTAGGAGATGGTGAGGATCGAGGCCGAGCCGAACGGCGCCGCCGAGACCGGGCCGACCGGGGCATCCGCCTGCGTTGCCGGATGACCGGGCAGGAACGGGGCGAGGTGCGCCTTGACCCCGATCGGGCCCATGCCGGGGCCGCCGCCACCGTGCGGGATGCAGAAGGTCTTGTGCAGATTGAGATGGCTGACATCGGCGCCGTAATCGCCGGGCCTGCTAAGGCCGACCTGCGCGTTGAGGTTGGCGCCGTCGAGATATACCTGGCCGCCATGGCCATGCACGATGTCGCAGATCTCGCGGATGTGCTCCTCGAACACGCCGTGCGTCGAGGGATAGGTGATCATGACCGCAGCGAGATCATTGGAATGCTTCTCGGCCTTGGCGCGGAGATCATTGACGTCGACGTCGCCGTTTGTCTCACAGGCGACCACCACCACGTCCATGCCGACCATCGCGGCCGAGGCCGGGTTGGTGCCGTGGGCGGAGGAGGGGATCAGGCAGATCTTGCGATGGCTCTCGCCGCGCGCGGAATGGTAGCCACGGATGGCAAGAAGTCCGGCATATTCGCCCTGCGCGCCGGAATTCGGCTGCAGCGAGATCGCGTCATAGCCGGTGATGTCGCACAGCCATTTTTCCAGCCGCGCGAACAGCGCGTGATAGCCTGCCGCCTGCTCACGCGGCACGAATGGATGCAGCGAGCCGAACTCCGGCCAGGTCAGGGGCATCATCTCGGTGGTCGCATTCAGCTTCATGGTGCAGGATCCCAGCGGGATCATGGCGCGATCGAGCGCGAGGTCGCGATCGCTGAGCTTGCGCATGTAGCGCAGCATCTCGGTTTCCGAGCGATGGGCGTGGAACACCGGATGGGTGAGGAAGGAGGTCGCGCGCTTCAGTGCCTCCGGCAGCGCTTCGCGTGTGGTCGCCTCTAACTCGGCATAGGCCAGATTGCCGCCGAAGGCACGCCAGACCGCTTCGACCGTCGCGGGCGTCGTGGTCTCGTCGAGTGCGATGCGCAAGCTGGTGTCGCCGACGCCGAGATTGATCTTCTCGGCTGCCGCGCGCAAGACGATCTCGGCGCGCCTGGCGCCGGCATCGACGCTGAGCGTGTCGAAGAAATTCCCGCTGTCAGGCGCAAAGCCAAGCTTGCGCAGGCCGCTCGCGAGCACGGCGGCGCGGCGATGCACATTGCGGGCGATCTGCGTCAGCCCTTCGGGCCCGTGATAGACCGCATACATCGAGGCGATCACGGCCAGCAGCACCTGGGCGGTGCAGATGTTCGAGGTCGCCTTCTCGCGGCGGATGTGCTGCTCGCGGGTCTGCAGCGCGAGGCGATAGGCCGGTGCCCCGCGCGAATCCACGGAGAGGCCGACGATGCGGCCGGGCAGCGAGCGCTTCAGCGCATCGCGCACTGCCATGTAGGCCGCGTGCGGTCCGCCATAACCCATCGGCACGCCAAAGCGCTGGGCCGAGCCGATCGCGATGTCGGCGCCGAGCTCGCCGGGCGAGGAGAGCAGCGTCAGGGCCAGCAGGTCGGCGGCGACGATCGCGAGCGCGCCCTTGGCCTTCAGTGTTGCGATTGCAGGCCGGAGGTCGCGCACCGCGCCGGAAGACCCCGGATATTGCAGCAGCGCGCCGAGCACGTCGGCCTGGTCGAGATCGGTGAGGGGATCGCCGACGACGAGAGTCCATCCGAGCGGCTCGGCGCGGGTGCGCATCACGGCCAGCGTTTGCGGATGCACGTCCTTGTCGACGAAGAACGCTTGCGCTTTCACCTGCGAGTGACGCTCGGCGAGCGCCATGGCTTCGGCGGCCGCGGTGGCCTCGTCGAGCAGCGAGGCGTTGGCGACGTCGAGCCCGGTGAGGTCGCAGATCATGGTCTGGAAGTTGAGCAGCGCCTCCAGCCGGCCCTGGCTGATCTCGGGCTGGTAGGGCGTGTAGGCCGTGTACCAGGCCGAGTTCTCCAGGATGTTGCGCTGGATCACCGCGGGCAGGATCGTGCCGGAATAGCCTTGGCCGATCAGCGAGGTGAAGACCTGGTTCTGCCGTGCGAGCTCGCCCATATGCGCGATCGCCTCGGTCTCGCTGAGCGGCTTGCCGAGGTCGAGCGGGGCGGCCTGCCGGATCGAGGCCGGCAGCGTCTCCGCCATCAGCGCGTCCACACTCTTGGCGCTGACGGTTTCGAGCATGGCGGTGACATCGCGCGCCGATGGGCCGATGTGGCGGCGAACGAAACTGGCGGCGGTGTCGCCGTTGGTCTTGCGGTGCGCGGTCATCGCTTGCTCCATCGTCCTTAAGCCGTGTGCGCCTGGTAGGCGGCTTCATCCATGAGGCCGCCGAGTTCGCTTCTGTCGGCCATCTTGATCTTGAAGAACCACGCCTTGCCTTGCGCGTCCGAGTTCACCAGCGCCGGCTCGGCCGCGAGCTCGGCGTTGGTCTCGAGCACTTCGCCTGTCACGGGCGCGTACACGTCGGAGGCCGCCTTGACGGACTCGACCACGGCGGCGGCTTCCGCCTTCTTCAGCGTGCGGCCGACCTTGGGCAGTTCGACGAACACGACGTCACCGAGCTGCTGCTGGGCGTAGTCGGTGATGCCGACGGTGGCGACGTCGCCCTCGATGGCGAGCCATTCATGGTCGGAGGTGTACAGCGTCGTGGTCATTCTCGAATCCTCAGCGTTTGTAGGTGTTCTTGACGAAGGGCATGGCCGCGACAGCGACCGGCAGACGCTGGCCGCGCACCTCGGCGAAGAGTTGTGTGCCGAGCGCGCTTTGGCTCGTGGGCACGTAGCCCATCGCGACCGGCGCATTCAGGCTTGGGCCGAAACCGCCCGATGTGACTTGTCCGATCGGCTCGCCGCCCGCGTCATTCGCAAACAGCAGCGCGCCCTCGCGCACCGGCGCGCGTCCCTGGGCGAGCAGGCCGACGCGGCGGCGGGCCGCGCCGTTGTCGAAATGGGCGAGGATTTTTTCGGCACCGGGAAAGCCGCCGGCGCGCACGCCGCCGCTGCGGCGGCTCTTCTGCACCGACCATTCCAGCGCGGCCTCGACCGGCGTGGTCACGGTGTCGATGTCGTGGCCGTAGAGGCAGAGCCCGGCTTCCAGCCGCAGGCTGTCGCGGGCCCCCAGGCCGATCGGCAGCACGTCGGGATTTTCGAGCAGCGTTTTGGCGAGACGTTCCGCATCGGCCGCGGGAACCGAAATTTCAAAACCGTCCTCGCCGGTGTAGCCGGAGCGCGAGACGAAGCAGTCGAGGCCGGCCACCTTGCGCGGGCCGGAATCCATGAACTTCATGGCGGGCGCCTCTGCACATAATGTCGCCAGCGCCGCCTCGGCCTTCGGCCCCTGCAGCGCGATCAGCGCACGATCCGCGAGGGAAGCGATGATGCAGTCGTCAGAGAGATTCGCGCGCAGATGCGCCTCGTCGGCGTCCTTGCAGGCGGCGTTGACAACCAGGAAGAGGTGATCGCCGAAATTGGCGACCATCAGGTCGTCCAGAATGCCGCCGTCGGCGTTGGTGAACTGGGCGTAGCGCTGCCGTCCCGGCGCGATCGCCACGATATCCTGCGGCACCAGCCGTTCCAGCGCGCGGGCGGCGTCCTCGACCCTGCCGGATTTCGGCCGGAGCGCGATCTGGCCCATATGGGAGACGTCGAACAGGCCGGCGGAGGCTCGGGTATGGAGGTGCTCCTTCAGCACGCCCGCAGGGTATTGCACGGGCATGTCGTAGCCCGCGAACGGCACCATCTTGCCGCCGAGGGAGACATGAAGCCCATGAAGGGGCGTACGTTTTAGGGAATCTTGGTCGTCGCGCGCTAGCATCACAGGGGCCCTCGGCGGTTCCCCCGGGACGATTCCCTGGGGACACCAGTCGAAGCCCCATCTGTCGCTGTGCCTGAGAGTATTATCCCGTCGGCGGGAGCCATCCGGGTCTAAACCCGTCGGCGCCTCTTTCCAGATGCTGTCAAAGCCACGCGGTCCTTTTGCCTGAGAGTTTCCGGGGCGGTTGCTCCTTCGGCGCCGGCTGCCTAAAGCCGGTCTCTCCCGACGTGGCCGTACGATACAGATGGGTACAGACCACAGCGGGGCCAAGCCTGTCAACGCGTCCGCTTGCCCTATCAACGGGATTGCAGCGGGGATTGAGTGGCTGCCGCAACCCTCTGATCTCCTTGCACAGTTTCTGGACAGCGAAGCTGGCCTTGTCTAAAAGCGCTGTGGCCCGCAGATATCAGCCTAAATGTCAGGTTTGGATGGCCTATAGCGGGTCCAAGCACACCCGATTGGATGAACATGAGCGGCGTCAACGAGATCAGGTCGACCTTTCTGAACTTCTTTGCCGAGAACGGCCACGAGATCGTGTCGTCCTCGCCATTGGTGCCGCGCAACGATCCGACGTTGATGTTCACCAATGCCGGCATGGTGCAGTTCAAGAACGTCTTCACCGGCGTCGAGAAGCGGCCCTATCAGCGCGCCACCACGTCGCAGAAATGCGTGCGCGCCGGCGGCAAGCACAACGACCTCGACAATGTCGGCTACACCGCGCGCCATCTCACCTTCTTCGAGATGCTCGGCAACTTCTCGTTCGGCGACTACTTCAAGGAGCGCGCGATCGAGCTCGCCTGGAAGCTGATCACCAAGGATTTCGGGCTCAACAAGGACAAGCTGCTCGTCACCGTCTACCACACCGACGACGAGGCGCACGGGCTCTGGAAGAAGATCGCCGGGTTCTCCGACGACCGCATCATCCGCATTCCGACCTCCGACAATTTCTGGGCAATGGGGGATACCGGTCCGTGCGGCCCGTGCTCGGAGATCTTCATCGACCGTGGCGATCACATCTGGGGCGGCCCTCCGGGCTCCCCGGAGGAGGACGGCGACCGCTTCCTCGAATTCTGGAATCTCGTGTTCATGCAATATGAGCAGGTGACGAAGGAGGAGCGCGTGGATCTGCCGCGTCCCTCGATCGACACCGGCATGGGCCTCGAGCGCATGGCCTGCATCATGCAGGGGGTCGACAGCGTGTTCGAGACCGACCTGTTCCGTCATTTGATCGATGCGACATCGTCCGCGCTCGGCAGCGGGCCGAATGAGCAGACCGTCGCCTCGTTCCGCGTCATCGCCGACCATTTGCGTTCCTCGGCCTTCCTGGTCGCGGACGGCGTGCTGCCCTCGAACGAGGGCCGCGGCTATGTGCTGCGCCGGATCATGCGCCGCGCGATGCGCCATGCGCAGCTGCTCGGTGCCAAGGAGCCGCTGATGCACCGCCTGGTCTGGGCGCTGGTGCGCGAGATGGGCCAGGCCTATCCCGACCTGATGCGCGCGGAGAACCTGATCGAGGAAACGCTGCGGCTGGAAGAGACCCGCTTCCGCAAGACGCTTTCGCGTGGCCTTGCCATCCTCGACGAGAAGAGCGCGTCCTTGAAAAAGGGCGACATGTTCGACGGCGACGTCGCCTTCACGCTGTACGACACCTACGGCTTCCCGCTCGACCTGACGCAGGACGCGCTGAAGTCGCGCGGCATCGGCGTGGATCAAGCTGCGTTCACCGACGCAATGGAGCGCCAGAAGGCCAAGGCGCGCGAGTCCTGGAAGGGGTCCGGGGAAGCTGCGTCCGAGGCGATCTGGTTCCCGCTGCGCGAAAAGCTCGGCGCCACCGAATTCCTCGGCTACGAGACCGAGAGCGCCGAAGGCGTGGTGTCGGCGCTGGTGAAGGACGGTGCAGAGGTCGCCAGCCTGAAGGCCGGCGACACCGGTGCGATCGTGCTGAACCAGACGCCGTTCTACGCGGAATCAGGCGGCCAGGTCGGCGACACCGGCGTGCTCACGGGCGAGGGCGGCATCAAGTTTCGCGTCACCGACACGCAGAAGAAGCTCGGCGATTTCTTCGTGCATGTCGGCAACGTGGAGAGCGGCGAGCTGAAGCTCGGCACCGCGCTGCAGCTCGAGGTCGATCATTCCAGGCGCTCCTCGATTCGGGCGCATCATTCGGCGACGCATCTCATCCACGAGGCGCTGCGCCAGGTGCTCGGCGACCACATCGCCCAGCGCGGCTCGATGGTCGCGCCGGATCGCCTGCGCTTCGACTTCGTGCATCCGAAGCCGATCACGGCAGAGGAGCTGGCCCGCGTCGAGGACATCGCCAACGACGTGGTGCTGGAGAATGACGAGGTCACCACGCGTGTGATGGGCGTCGACGAGGCCCGCGAGGCCGGGGCGCGCGCGCTGTTCGGCGAGAAATACGGTGATGAAGTCCGCGTCGTCTCGATGGGCCGGACCGCGCGTGAGCGCGGCGCCAACGCGCTCGGCTGGTCGGTCGAGCTCTGCGGCGGCACCCATGTCAAGCGCACCGGCGACATCGGCCTGATCACGCTCACCGGCGAGAGCGCGGTTGCTTCGGGCGTGCGCCGCATCGAGGCGCTGACCGGCAATTATGCGCGCAGGCACGCCAACGAGACCATGGCGCTGGCCAAGACCGCGGCGAACGAGCTGCGCACCTCGCTCGACGACGTCCCGGCGCGCATCACCGCGCTGATGGAGGAGCGCAAGAAGCTCGAGCGCGAGCTCTCCGACGCCCGCAAGAAGCTGGCGATGGGCGGCGGCGCTTCGGCCGGCAGCAATGGCGCAGCTTCAGGCGTGCGCGAAATCGGCAACGTCAAGCTGATGGCGCGCGCGGTCGAGGGCATCGAGATGAAGGATCTCAAAAGCCTCGCCGACGACGGCAAGAAGCAGATCGGCTCCGGCGTGGTCGCCATCGTCGGCGTCACCGAGGACGGCAAGGCCGGCATCGTGGTCGGCGTCACCGCGGATCTCACCGCGCGCTTCAACGCGGTCAACCTCGTGCGCGTTGCCTCCGAGGCGCTCGGCGGCAAGGGCGGCGGTGGCCGGCCCGACATGGCGCAGGCCGGCGGCCCTGACGGGGCCAAGGCGACCGAGGCGCTGGCGGCGATCGAAAAAGCAATGGCAGGCGCGTAAACGGCCATGCGCCCCGGTCTGCGAGGGCGTGGACTTCGCGATCCCAATTTGAGGGATCGCCTCTACGAATTGCTGGAGCACGATCCGCTGGCTTATTCAGCCGGATCGCGCTTCATCCAGATCATCATCGGCGTCATCGTGCTCAATGTGGCCGCGATGATCCTCGCCTCGGTGCCGGAGCTGGACGCCCAGTTCGGCACGGTGTTCTCGGCCATCACCGTCCTGTCCGTGATCGTGTTCGCGCTGGAATATCTGGCGCGGCTGTGGACCGTGGCGGGCCACACCCAGCGCAAGGGCTCCGCGCTGTCCGACCGGCTGGGCTATGCCTTCTCCGCGCTCGGCGTCATCGACCTCATGGCGTTCCTGCCGGCGGCAATCGTGCTCGCCACCGGCCGGCACGCGACGCTGGCGGCGCTCGGGGTGCTGCCGTTCTTCAAGCTGATCCGCTATTCGCCGGCGATGCGCTCGCTGCTCGCCGCCGTGCATGCCGAGCGTCGCGCGCTGATCGGCTGCATCGTCATCCTGATCGGTGCGGTCCTGACTTTCGCCTCGCTGCTCTACGCCATCGAGCGCGACGTGCAGCCGGACAAGCTCGGCACCATCCCGCAGGCGATGTGGTGGGCGATCGTGACGCTCGGCACCGTCGGCTATGGCGACGTCGTGCCGGTGACGCCGCTCGGCAAGCTGGTCTCCACCTTCGCCATCATCTCAGGCTTCGCCATGATCGCGCTGCCGGTCGCGATCATCTCCACCGCCTTCGCCGAAGAGGTGAAGCGGCGCGATTTCGTCGTCACCTGGGGCATGCTGGCGCGGGTGCCGCTGTTCTCGCATCTGTCTGCCGCGGAGATCGCCGACATCATGCGGCTGTTGCGCGCGCGCACCATCGAGCAGGGCGAGATATTGGTCCGCCGTGGCGATGTGGCCTCGTCGATGTATTTCATCACCGCCGGCGAGGTCGAGATCGCGCTGCCGAGCCAGCATGTGCACCTCACGGACGGCACCTTCTTCGGCGAGATCGCGCTGCTGCATAAAACAAAGCGCAGCGGCACGGTGACCGCGACGCGCAAGACGCGCCTTTTGGTGCTCGACGCCCAGGATTTTCACGCTTTGATCGAACGGATGCCGACGCTCGCCGACCACGTCCACACCACCGCCAAGGCACGGCTTGCCGACAGCGGCGATCTCGCGCTCGCGGAATTGGCGCAGGCGGAGAAAGACGGGACCGACCGCTGAGCGGTCAGCCTTTCTTCAGGAAAACATACTCGGCCGAGTAGGGTGCGCTCCTGAACTCGCCGGCCTTGTCGCACGTGCCGTCGAGCTTGCCGCCATGGGTGTTGATGCGCTGCACGGTCGTCACCGGCGTCAGTACACCGCTGCCGCGGCGGGCGGTTACGTCCAGCTTCAGCCAGGGGATATCGGCCGCCGTTGCGCCCGGTGCGTTGCCCGCGGCCTTGGCGGTCACCGCGCTGCCGTCGGCGAGCTCCCAGTTCGGGCCGGCATAGTGGCGGCCGATTGTCTTGCCCTCGGACAGCAGCGTCGCGACCGGTTCGCGGAAGCTCCATGCGAGCTTGCCGTCGGTGCCGGCCTTGCACTCATAGACCTGCGCGCCCTCGGCGTGGACGCTAAGTACGACGCTCTCGCCCGGCGCGGCGATGGCGTCGGGGAGCGGCTCGGCAGCCCCGGCCGGTCCGATCAGGGCCGCGAGCAGCATGGTGGGGCCGGCAAGCTTGATGAACATGGTGGCATCTCCGCGCGAGGTCTCAAAAAGAAACGGGCCGCGCGGTTGCGCGGCCCGTGATGATGTCTGACCCAGTCGGGCGAAATTGCGGTCGGCTCAGACCGCCAACTCTTTCGTGAGGTTCTCCGCGACCTTGTCGAGGAAGCCGGTGGTCGAGAGCCAGCGCTGGTCGGCGCCGACCAGGAGCGCGAGGTCCTTGGTCATGTAGCCGGCCTCGACGGTGTCGACGCAGACCTTCTCCAGCGTGTTGGCGAACTTGGCGAGCTCGGCATTGTTGTCGAGCTTGGCACGGTGGGCGAGGCCACGGGTCCAGGCGAAGATCGACGCGATCGAGTTGGTCGAGGTCTCCTTGCCCTTCTGGTGTTCGCGGTAGTGGCGGGTCACCGTGCCGTGGGCGGCTTCGGCTTCCACGGTCTTGCCGTCGGGGGTGAGCAGCACCGAGGTCATCAGGCCGAGCGAGCCGTAGCCCTGCGCGACCGTGTCGGACTGCACGTCGCCGTCGTAGTTCTTGCAGGCCCAGACATAGCCGCCGGACCATTTCAGGGCCGAGGCCACCATGTCGTCGATCAGGCGGTGCTCGTAGGTCAGGCCCTTGGCGTCGAACTCCTTCTTGAACTCGCGGTCGAAGATGTCCTGGAAGATGTCCTTGAAGCGGCCGTCATAGACCTTCAGAATCGTGTTCTTGGTCGAGAGGTAGACCGGATAGTTGCGCAGCAGGCCGTAATTGAACGAGGCGCGGGCGAAGTCGATGATGGAGTCGTCGAGATTGTACATCTCCATGGCGACGCCGGCGCCGGGCGCCTTGAACACTTCCTTCTCGATCACGGTGCCGTCCTCGCCGACGAACTTCATCGACAGGGTGCCCTTGCCCGGGAACTTGATGTCTGTGGCGCGGTACTGGTCGCCATAGGCATGGCGGCCGATGATGATCGGCTTGCTCCAGCCGGGAACCAGGCGCGGCACGTTCTTGCAGATGATCGGCTCGCGGAAGATGCAGCCGCCGAGGATGTTGCGGATGGTGCCGTTCGGCGATTTCCACATCTGCTTGAGGTTGAACTCCTTCACCCGGGCTTCATCCGGGGTGATGGTGGCGCACTTGACGCCGACGCCGACCTTCTTGATGGCTTCGGCGGCGTCGATGGTGACCTGATCGTTGGTGTGGTCGCGGTACTCCATGCCCAGGTCGAAATACATCAGCTCGACATCCAGGAACGGGTTGATCAGCTTGTCCTTGATGTACTGCCAGATGATCCGGGTCATCTCGTCGCCATCGAGCTCGACGACGGGATTGGATACCTTGATTTTTGCCATGATCGGGGAAGCCTCTTGGGAACGGCGCTTTTGGCGCGCCACGGGAATATCCGCCGCCTCTTAGCACCCAGACGCGGCGGGCGAAAGCCAAGGGATTATGCACTTTTAGCTCATCCAGCTTCCCCAGACGTGGGGGCAGGGCCGCCCTGCCGCAGGGCCGGATCCGAGGATCCAGTGGAGATTCAAAAGTCGATTCCAACCCGTTATTTCCCTTGAGAATTTCGTCAGGACAGGCAAACGAGGCGGACAGCGCCGGCCGGCCCAGGGACGACTTGGGAAAGGCTGGCTTGAATCAATTCCTGAGAGTGCCCTGGCAAGGCCTTGAGACGAAGAGTGAAAGCGAAACGAGATGTCGGGGACTGACAAGAGCAAGGCGGGTTTGTCCCTCGACGGTCCCATCGTGATCCTGGTCGAGCCGCAGCTCGGGGAAAACATCGGCATGGCCGCGCGCGCCATGGGCAATTTTGCGCTCGGCGCCTTGCGCATCGTCAACCCCAGGGACGGCTGGCCCAACATCGCGGCACAGCGGGCCGCCGCCGGTGCCGACCACATTCTGGAAAAGGTCGAATTGTTCGGCACGGTCGAAGACGCGGTCGCCGACCTCGACCTGCTGTTCGCCACCACGGCTCGCCCCCACGACCAGGCCAAGCCGGTGGTGGGGCCGGAGGCAGCCGCCAGCGAGATCGCGGGTCACGTCGCGACCGGCGGCAAGGCCGGTATCCTGTTCGGCCGCGAGCGCTGGGGCCTGACCAACGAGGAGGTCGGCCTCTCCAACCGCATCATCACCTTCCCGGTCAATCCGGGCTTCGCCTCGCTCAACCTCGCCCAGGCCGTGCTGCTGGTCGGCTATGAATGGTTCAAGCTGATGACCTCGGGCGAGCTGCCGCACGCCATGCCGGAGCGCTCCGAGCGCGCCTCGCAGCACCAGATGCAGGCCTTCTTCGACAACCTCATCCGCGAGCTCGACAAGGTGGAATTTTTGCGCCCGGCCGAGAAGCGCGACACCATGCTGGTGAACCTGCGCAACATCTTCAGTCGGATGGAGCCGACCAAGCAGGACATGCACACCCTGCACGGGGTGATCATGGCGATCGCCGAGGGACGCAAGGGCCCGGCCAAGGGCGGCGTGCTCGACGGCGAGCAGGCGACGCGCCTGCGCGCGCTCTTGGCCCAGCACGGGCAGGGCGGCGGCGTGCCCGACAGCGGCTCGACCGTGCGCGGCCTCGCCCGCCTGCTTCGCCGCAACCCGACCGATGCCGAGCGTCTGCTCTGGCAGGCTTTGACCCGCGACCGTCGCTTCGCCGGCCAGTTCAAGCGCCAGACCCCGGTCGGCCGCCACATCCCGGACTTCGTCTCCTTCCCGCATCGGATCGCGATCGAGCTGGTCAATCCGGGCGAGGGGGAAGCGATCGCAGCGGATCGCGCATCGCGGCGGGCCTGGCTCGAGGCGCGGGACTATCGGGTGCTGGAGATTCGCGCCGCGGATGTGGAGCGGGATCTCGAGGCGGAGCTGGCGCGGCTGCAGGGGATGATCGAGCAAGCGATGTAGGTGCCGTAAGGCATGGCTCTCGTAGGGTGGGCAAAGCGAAGCGTGCCCACCATCTCTCGCTGATCATCAAGAGAAGGTGGGCACGGCGCTACGCGCCTTTGCCCACCCTACGGCACTTCCTGCTGGTCGGCAGCGGATGACGTCAGCGCTGAAACACGACCTTGCCGCCCACGAGCGTCATGTCCGCCTTGATGTCCTTGATCTGGTCCTCCGGCACGGCCGTGTAATCCGCGGAGAGCACCACGATGTCCGCAAGCTTTCCGGGCTCAATGGTCCCTTTACGTGCTTCATCGAACGTGTAGCGCGACGCCGCGCTGCTGTAGAGCCGCAGGGCCTGCTCGCGCGTAATGGCTTCTGCCGCGCCGTAGACGTTTCCGTTGGGGTCCTTCCTGGTCACCATGATGTACATGTTGAGGAAGGGGTTGATCGGGTTGACGGGAAAGTCCGTCCCGGCGCCGAGACTATTGAGCCCCATTTTTTCGATTAACGTCCTGGTCGGTACGGCGCGGTCAGCGGTCGCTTTCCCGAGAAATCGTTCGACGGTCGCTGCCTTATCCCACATGAAAGCGTTCTGGAAATCGACACGGGCTCCCAGCTTCTGCGCCCGCTCCATCTGTTCTGGCCGGATCAGGCTGGCATGAATGAGGACGAAGCGACGGTCTCGGATTGATTTCTCCTTATCCGCGGCCTCGAACGCATCGAGCACCTGGTCAATACCAAGGTCACCCACCACGTGGACACCGACCCGCCAGTCATATCGGTGGCAGATGGAGACGAGTTGTTTCAATCGCTCAGGTGTCTGCTGCGCAACGCCATGATAGCTGTCATGTGAATCGGGATACACCTCGCGCATGAGCGCTGTCTTCAGCGTCATGCCGCCGTCGTAGAAGATCTTGATTCCCGCGAACTTCAGCCAATCGTCGCCAAAGCCTGAAGAGGCCCCATTGCCTGCCATGATCGCTTCCCACGCGGTCAGATCGGCCGGGGGCTCCGGTCGAAACATCACGCCGGTGCGCAATGTGGCTTTCCCGGATGCGACATGCTTCTGCAGCATGCGGATATCGCGTGCCTCTGTCGCGCCTTCGACCACGCTCGTGATACCGAAGCTGTTCAGCACACTTTCGGCAATCGTGAATTGCCGCATCTCATCGTCTTCTGTCCAGGGCGGTACGGCCTTCTCGACCCGATCGATCGCCGTCTCCACCAGCACGCCGGTCAATTCACCGGCCGCGTCGCGCTCAAACTTTCCCCCGTTCGGATCCGCGGTGGTCTTGTCGATTCCGACCCGCTGTAGAGCCATGCTGTTTGCCATCGAGAAATGCCCGACGGTGCGAAGATAGACCGGATTGTCTGGAGCAACGCTATCAATCTCCTGCTTGGTCAGATATCGCTTCTCGGCCAATTGTGAAGGCGGATGCCACGCGCCACCTACAATCCACTCGCCCGGCTTCTTCTTCGCAGCGAATGCCTTGATAGCCTCGAGCGCTTCGGCGACCGTCTTGGCTCGGCCCATGATGACGACATAGTCGCCAAGACCAGCGGCCTTGAAGTGAGCGTGTGTATCGATCAATCCGGGGATGACGGTCTTGCCAGCCACATCGAGCACGCGGGTCCGGGCGCCGGCGAGCGCCTTTATCGAAGCACTGGTTCCGGTTGCGAGAATCTTTCCGTCTGCAACGGCCACTGCTTCCGTCATCGTCGATCGCTCATCCAGCGTCAGAACCTTGCCATTAATGAGGACCAGGTCAGGTGCGCTGAACTCCGGTTGCTGCGCCGCGACACTTGCGATGCCGGCGATCCACATGCTCGTGGCAACGATTGCAGATGCCGTCAACTTGCGAACCATGACGTCCCCCTTGAATCTTGTTTTTGCTGGACGAAGATTTTCAAGGGTATCGTCGATCGAACATCGGTTCAACGCTTCTGAGGCTTGCCAGCGTCCACATGCTGGCAAAGTGGATCGCGCTCTGTGTTAGTCTCGTAGGGTCGGCAAAGCGAAGCGTGCCCACGACGTCGATCAACAACGGCGCGGCAGACACGTGGGCACGGCGCTGCGCGCCTTTGCCCACCCTACGAGTTGGCAGGCGTGGCGGCCACGCCCAGGCAAGCGAACGGCGCTGCGCCCAAGACCATCCCGCCTCGTTGATGCATGTCAAGGAACATGGAACCCCGCCCGTTACGGTTTTGAGGCAACAGGGAGGGTTCGATATGTCAATCAGCCGTCGCCAAGCACTGGCCGCCTTCAGCGCCGCAGTATCGGCGCTCGCGATTTCCCGCACCGCACGCGCCGAGTTTGATGGTCTTGTCGTCAGGGCTCTGGAGGGCGGAGAAGATTTTTGGCTTGCCCAGGACGCCTATATCTACGGATATCCGCTCGTGACGATGGAGATGACACGCCGGGTCATGACCAACGTTGCTGCGGTGGAAGGCACGCGCGGGCCAATGGGGCAATTCGTCAAGCTCCGCAAGTACCCTGATGCCACCTTCAAGGACGTCACGGCACCCAATGCCGATACGCTCTACACGACGGCCTGGATCGACGTGGGAGACGAGCCCTGGGTCCTGAGCATGCCGGACATGAAGGACCGCTACTTCCTATTTCCGATGCTGGACGGCTGGACCAATGTCTTCCAGGTGCCTGGCAAGCGCACCACCGGCACCAAGGCGCAAACCTATGCGATCACCGGCCCGGGCTGGAAGGGAACGCTTCCCGCCGGCGTCAAGGAATACAAATCACCCACGGGCATGGTGTGGATCCTGGGCCGCATCTATTGCACCGGTACGCCGGAAGACTACGCGGCCGTGCACGCCGCGCAGGACCAGTTCAAGCTCGTGCCGCTCAGCGCATACGACAAGTCCTTTACGCCCCCGGCAGGCAAGGTCGATGCGTCGATCGACATGAAGACGGCGGTTCGCGAGCAGGTCAACCGCCTGGACGCCGCGGCCTATTTCACCCTTCTCGCGCAATTGATGAAGCGCAATCCGCCGGCCGCCGCCGACGCGGCCGAGGTCGCCAAATTCGCGAAGATCGGTCTTGTCCCCGGCAAGGATTTTGACGCAAGCAAATTCGATGCTGCCTTCGCCAAGCGGGTCCCGCAGGTGGCATTCGACCGCATCATGCTCCAGTTCAAGGTCAACAAGGCGATCAAGAACATCAACGGCTGGGCCTTCGACAGCGAAGCCGGCATTTACGGGACCAATTTTCTCAACCGTGCGCTTGTCACGGCCATCGGCCTCGGCGCCAACCGGATTCAGGATGCGTGCTATCCGACATCCCAGAAGGACGCCGATGGCAAAGAGTACGTCGGCAGCAACAAATACGTCATGCGTTTTCCGAAGGGGCAGCTTCCTCCGGTCGGCGGCTTCTGGTCGCTCACGATGTATGACGAGAACTATTTCTTCGTCGCCAATCCGATCAACCGCCAGTCGATCAGCGCCCGCCAGAATCTCAAAGCCAATCCCGACGGTTCGGTCGACCTCTACATTCAGAAGGACAACCCGGGCCCCGACAAGGAGAGCAATTGGCTTCCCGCGCCCGCGGGCAAGTTCGTGCTGATGTTGCGGATGTACTGGCCGAACGAGAAGTCGCCCTCGATCATCAACGGGACCTGGAAGCCGCCGCCCGTCCGGCAGGTGACGAGCAGCTAGGGAGCACGGCGCTTCGCGCCTTTGCCTACCCTACGCACCGTCACCGGCGCCCGAGCAGTACCTCGCGCTCCACCGCAATCCATGTCGTCCGCGCCAACGCCAGCAATCTGCCGGCTTCATCACGAAGCGCGGCGTCGGCCGTGCGCTTGCGGCCGTCGCGGCCGGTGGGCCAGGCGGTGATGATGCAGCGCTCGCCGGGGTGGGGGCGGGCTTCGATGCGGGCTGACATCCGTCCGAGCAGCAGCGGGGTCTTCTCGAAGCTGCCGCTCTGCTGATCGTAATTGCAGGCAAACCCGGTCGGGCAGTCGAGCGCGGACCAGAGAAATTCGGGCGCGATGAGGCCATCCTCGGCGGCGAGATTCGGATCGGGTGCCCAACTCGCGGCGAGAACGGCGTTCCGCGCATGACGGCGGAGCGGGCCGGCGAAGATGCGCAGGCCGTCGCCTTTCGCCCTTGCGGGACCGCAGACGAAACAGTTCGGCAGCGGATGCTCGTGCGGATTGAACAGTGCGAGCAATTCGGCCGCGCGGGCTTCCGGCAAGTTAGCTGTCTCGGTCTGCGCAAGCTCGACGCTCACGGCGCGCCCTGTCGCGACCACCTTGTCGCCGTCGCGGAGCTCCCATGTGTCGCCGTCTGTCGCGACCGCAGCGAGCGGCGTGTCCAGAGGCGGCGGCGCGCGCAGTGTCACTTCCGCAGGCCCCGGAATATGACGGGCGAGCCGGCCGCAGACATAGCCGCCGTTTCCGGAATTGGGAGGGCCGCAATAGCGTTTGTCGATGATGATCTCTGTCATGGTGCGCATTCTACCTGATCTTGAGCACAATTCGCCCCAGAACCGTGCGGTTGGCCACGGCGCGCATGGCCTCGCCGGCCTGCTCCAAAGGAAGGACGCGGTCGATGTGCGGGCGGATCTGCCCGGCCGCCAACAACTGTATCAGCGTGTCGTTCATCCGCGCGCTCTCGTCCGGGCATTTCTCCGCCCAGGCACCGGCAAAGACGCCAATGATGGAATAGTTCTTCAGCAGCGGCAGGTTCATCGGGATGGACGTAATCTCGCCGCCGGTGAAGCCGATCGGCATCAGCCGTCCGCCCCATTTCATCAGCCGGGCCATCTGCTCGAAGATCGCGCCGCCGACATTATCGAAGCCGACATCGATGCCGTCTCCTGACGTGACCGACTTGATCCGGTCGCGCAGATCCTCGCTGCGATAGTTGATGACGGCGCTGGCGCCGTAGTCGCGGACCAGGGCCGCCTTGTCGTCGGAGCCAACCCCGGCGACGACGCGCAGGCCGAGATGACGGCCGAGGTCGACGGCGGCCAGTCCAACCCCACCGGCAGCGCCCGTGACGAACAGCGTTTCGCTACGCTTGGCTCGCGCCCGCTCGACCAGTGCATAATAGGCCGTGCCGTAATTGTGCAGCACCGTGGCCGCTGCTTCGAACGCGACGCCGTCAGGCAGGCGCACGCTCTTCGACTCCTTCGCGATCATCCGTTCGGCGTAGCCACCGGTCCAGCTGCTGCAGGTCACGCGATCGCCGGGCGCGAACTTTGTCACCTTGTCGCCGACCGCGACGACGGTTCCGGAGGCTTCCGTGCCGGGCACGAAGGGCGTCTGCGGCCGCATCTGGTAGAGACCCGAGACCAAGAGCTGGTCCATGAAGCTGACGGAGGCCGCGTGGACGTCGATCAGGATCTCGTCGCCGGCGGGCTTGGGGACATCGATCTCAGCGAGGCGCAAATCGCCGGGTCCAGTGAACGAATGGCACAAAACTGCTTTCATTGTGGCGCTCCCGTTTTGCGACAGGCGAACATGCGCGGCAGCGGACGTGCGAACATGACGATCTTCCCTTAAGGTGTCGGCGCAAATGGCGCAGCATGCAGGAACTGAACCCTTCGCTCGCGAGCGGGCTCGATCCGGTCCGACACCTACCAATGGACCGTCCCCTGTGCGTCCCCCGAACGGCGCGATGAGGACGAGAGGATTTTCATGACGGTCTTCTCGCTTCACGCGCTTGGATTTCCCGAGGTCTACGCTGGCGATCGCCCGATCAAGCTGAACCTGCGCAAGGCTCTTGCGCTGCTGATCTATCTCGCGGAGGCCAGGGGCGCCGTTGCGCGCGAGGTCCTGGCCGCGCTGCTGTGGCCGGAGACGTCAGCCGAAACCGCCCGGGCGCGGTTGCGGCGGCTGCTTCATCGCGTCGAGCTTGCACTTGGCCGGGAGGTTTTCGAGGCCGACCGCGCCAGCGTGCGATGGTCTGCGGCGGTCGAGATGACGATCGATACCCATCTGTTCGAGGGCGCCTGCGACCGCGGCGCCTTCGAAGAAGCCTGTGCGATCTATCGGGACGACTTTCTCGCAGGGTTCGCTCTCGACGATTGTCCTGCATTCGACGATTGGGCGTTCTTTCGCCGCGAGGCGCTGAGAGGACGGCTGATGCATGCGCTCGAGCGTCTCGTGCAGGACAAGAACGCCGCCGGCGATCATTTTGCCGCGACCGCGTATGCGGCGCGCCTGGCCGAGCTCGATCCGCTCAGTGAAGTCTATGGGCGGTATCTGATCCGCAGCCTGCTGCTATCAGGCGACCGCAGCGCGGCCGAGCGTCACCATGCGGCCCTGACACAGCGGCTGCGGGAGGAACTCGGGATTGCGCCGGAGGCCGAGACCGAGGCGCTCATGAGTCCCGCAACGGAGCTGCACGCTGTTCCGACCACGCGCTATGTGAAGGGTGCCGGCGTGCATCTGGCGTATCAGACCTACGGAAGTGGCCCGCTCGATATCCTGGTGATGCCCGGTTTCGTGTCGCATGTGGAGCGCGCCTGGGAGAGCCCTGCAAGCCGGACGTTCCTGGCGTCGTTGATGAAGCTTGGACGGCTGATCGTTTTCGATCGTCGCGGGATCGGGTTGTCCGACCGGGTCGGATCGGCTCCCGGCATCGACGTCACCGCGGAGGATATCGACACCGTGCTGCGGGCAGCGGATTCGCGCCGCGTCGTGCTGTTCGGCGCTTCCGAATGCGGGCTGGCCTGCATCAAATTTGCGGTCGACGAACCGCGCCGCGTCGCCGGGCTCATCCTGTTCGGCGCGCTCGCCAAGGGCTGCTGGTCGGAGGATTATCCGCATGCCTTGCGCGCCAGCCAGTATGACGCCTGGAGCAGGCAGCTCGTCGCGCAATGGGGCGGCCCGGTCGGCATCGAGACATTTGCGCCGAGTCTTGCCGGCGATCCCCGGGCCCGCGCCTGGTGGGCCGGGCTATTGCGTGCGGCCTCCAGTCCCGGCGGCATCTCGGCCGTGCTCGAGGCCTTTCGCGATGCCGACGTGCGGCATCTCCTGGCGCAGATTGCGGTGCCGACGCTGGTGCTGCACCGGCGCGGCGACCAGGCGGTGCGGATCGCGGCCGGGCGCGATATCGCGAGCCGGATCAGCGGTGCGGAGTTCGTCGAGCTCGACGGCAACGATCACTGGTTTTTTGCGGGTGATCAGCAGCCGGTGCTCGAGGCGATCGCGCGATTTATAAAGGGCTCGATCTTGTAGGGTGGACAAAGCGAAGCGTGCCCACGACGTCGTTCGAGAAGGACCGAGGCAGATCGTGGGCACGGCGCTTTGCGCCTTTGCCCACCCTACGAAGTCATCGTAGCCCCGATGGAGCGAAAGGCAATCCGGGACAGTGTCCCCGCCTTCCGCTTTGCTCCGCGGGCTACGACGTGAGAGCGATCATACCGCCTCGAGCTCACGCTTCTTCTTCGCCTTGGACTGGCCGAGCAGGGGCCCGGCCGTGAGTGCCGCTGTATCGGCCACGCCTGGGTCGCGCGAGATCATCGCGGCGACGATGGCACCGTCGATGATGAGGCCGAGCTGATGCGCGAGCATTGCGGGCTCGCTCGAGCCCAGCTCGGCGGCGAGCTTCTCGATGTGGCCGAGCACGATCTTCTTGTGCTTCAGCGCGATGTTGCGGAATTGCTTGGCGTCCTTGTCGTGCTCGCCGACCGCGTTGATGAAGGGGCAGCCGTAGAAGCGCTCTTCGGCAAACCAGCTCTTCAGGGCCGGAAAGATGCGCGCCAGTTTCGCCTGCGCATCGCCGCCGCCGTCTTCCATGGCGCCGATGAACCATTCGCGCCATTGCTTGCCTTCGCTCTCCAGCACCGCGTTGACGAGGTTGGTCTTGGAGCCGAACAATTTGTAAAGCGTGGTCTTCGCGGTGCCGGCCTCCTCGATGATCGCATCGATGCCGGTGGCGTTGATTCCGTTCTTGCAAAACAGATGCGAGGCGGCACTGAGCAGGCGCCCGCGCGCGGATTCGTCATCGCCGCCGCCTGAATGCGGCGCGTTCTTCTTCGACGACATCTTGTTCAGTGAAGGCTTGTTCAGTGAAGGTTTGGCCATGGATTGCAACTTAATCGCAGCCGCGCGGTATCATCAAGTCGCATCTGCTCCGCGCTAAAAAGATTCGCACTGGCGATCTCATCTGCATGACCTTTGAGCAGAGCGCGGCTGATCAATCCGCAGGCAGCCATCGCTAAGCGGCTCCAATGCCTCGCATTTCGTTTTCGGTCTCGTCTGGCACGCTCCATGCAAGGAAACAGACCGTTCGGTATCCTGCCGTTTTCCACGGCTGCCAGGGAGAAGATGATGACTGCCGTCGTTCAAAAGACAGTGCTGACGGGGTGCCTTGCGCCCATCGACAAGAATGGCCTCGAGCAACTGATCGCGAGCGGCAAGGCCAATCCGAAGGTCGTCAAGACCTTGAAATGCAAGACGGTCGCGGAAGGCAAATTCCGTCACGCCAACTACATCCGCAATCTGCAGCCCTATATCGTCGACGAGCCGCCGGGGCTGCTGGGCGACGACACCGCGCCCAATCCGTCGGAAGCCTCGCTTGCTGCGCTCGGCTCGTGCCTCGCCGTTGGCCTGCACGCCAACGCCGTGCATCGCGGCTGGATCGTCAACAAGCTAGAGCTCGAGCTCGAAGGCGACCTCAACATCACCGCGGTCTGGGGCACTGGCGACACCTCGGACAAGCCGGTCGGCTTCACCGATGTGCGGGTCAAGGTCGACATGGAATGCGAGGGCGTCTCGCAAGACGAGATCAACGCGCTGGTCGCCCATGTGAAGAAATGGTCGCCGGTCGCCAACACCTTCACCCGGCCGGTCAATCTCGAGGTCGGCATCTAGCTGTTAGCAACCAGGACAAGGTGCGGGAGACGATCATGGGGTCACTGGCTTTATCGCGGGCCGAGGTTTTGGATCAGCCCGCACCGTCCATTGCAGGGGAGGTGGCGCGGATCGCGCGCGAAGATCTCGCGCCGCTTGCCGCCGGCATCGACGACGGCTCGGTCTATCCCGCCGAGGTGCTGCGCAAGTTCGGCGCGGTCGGCGCCTGGGGCAGTCACGTGCCGCACGAAGGTCCCGCGGATCTGCGCTGCGCGATCCAGGCGATGGCTGCGATCGGCGAGGTTTGCGGCGCCACGGCCTTCATGGCCTGGTGCCAGAACACGCTGGTCTGGTACGTGGCCAACTCGACCAATCTGAAGCTGGCAAAACGTTTCGGCGATGCGTTCTCGACCGGCCGCGTGCTCGGCGGCACCGGGCTCTCCAACCCGATGAAGAGCTTTTTCGGGATCGAGAAACTGAAGCTGAAAGGCAAGAAGGTCGAGGGCGGCTATATCGTGCGCGGCGCGCTGCCCTGGGTCTCCAATCTCGGCCCCGATCATTATTTCGGCACCATCTTCGAGCGTGAGGAGGATGAAGGTACTGTGATGTTCCTGGCCGACTGCTCGTATCCCGCGATCACGCTGACGCCGTGCAAGCCGTTCCTCGCGATGGATGGCACCGGCACCTATGGCGTGCAGTTCCGCGACGCCTTCGTGCCGGACGAGCTGATCCTCGCTGATCCTGCGGCGCCCTTCGTGAAGAAGATCCGCGCCGGGTTCATCCTGCTGCAGGCCGGCATGGCGCTGGGCGTGATCCGCGATTGCATCAACATCATGGATGAGGTCGGAAGTCCGCTCGGCCATATCAACCGCTATCTGCCGCAGCAGCCGGTGCATTTCCGCGATCTCGCTGCCGAGCTCGAGGCCGAGACCATGGCGCTGGCGCGCGATCCCTACAACGAGGACGAGACCTACTGGCGCAAGGTGATCGCGCTGAGGCTTCGCGCCGGCGAGGCCAGCGTCGCGGCGGCGCATGCGGCGATGCTGCATTGTGGCGCACGCGGCTATCTCAGGAGTCACCGCGCGCAGCGACGGCTGCGCGAGGCCTATTTCGTCGCGATCGTCACGCCGGCCACCAAGCAGCTGCGCAAGATGCTCGCCGATTACTGAGCTTCACGAGTCCACCCCAGAAGACCACTTAACCTCAACGGAGAGGCTGCCAATGACGGACGTTCTGATCTCTGCCAGCGAACTTGCCGATCTCTTGAAGCTCGAACCCTGTGTCGTCATCGACACCCGCAATCCCGACGCCTATGGCGCCGGGCACCTGCCGGGCGCCGTGAACGTGCACGAGATCTTCACGTTTCTTGCGACCTCGACGCCGGAAGGCATGAGCGAGCTGAAGATCAAATTCGCCGACGCCTTCGGTGCCGCCGGCCTCTCCGGCAAGGAGACCGCGGTGATCTACGAGCAGTCGATGAATTCCGGCTTCGGCCAGTCCTGCCGCGGCTACTATCTGCTCACCATGCTCGGCTATCCCAAGGTGAAGGTGCTGCATGGCGGCTTCGACGCGTGGTCGGCCGCGGGTCTTCCGGTGACCAAGGATGTCCCGGTACCGGCGAAGGCCTCGTTCGCGGTCGTGCCGGAAGCCGGCGATATCCTGATCGATGCGAAGACCATGCTTGCCGCGGTCGGCAAGCCCGGCATCTCCATTCTCGACGTGCGCGATGTCGATGAATGGATCGGCGACAGCTCTTCGCCCTATGGAAAGGATTTCTGCCCGCGCAAGGGCCGCATCCCCGGCGCGGTGTGGCTCGAATGGTACCGCATGATGAAGCCGACCGCGGAAGGGCCCCGCTTCAAGTCCAAGGACGAGATCCTGGCCGAATGCGCCACCGTGGGCATCTCGCCGACGACGCCGGTCTATCTCTATTGCTTCAAGGGCGCGCGCGCCTCGAACACCTTCCTGGCGCTGAAGAATGCCGGCGTGAAGGACGTGCGGATGTATTTCGGCTCCTGGAACGAATGGTCGCGCGATCCATCGCTGCCGATCGAGCAGGGATTGCCGATTGCATCGGGGGTGACGACCAAGGCGGCGTGAGCGCGCTTCCATCCAGCCTGACTAGATCGGGCCGTGTTGCCACGAAGGAAGTGCACTGCCTCTCCCGCTTGCGGGGGAGGGTTGGGGTGGGGTGTCTCCTCAGCGGGATTCCCAGTGTGGAGAGAGCCCCCACCCGGCGCTTCGTGCCGACCTCCCACGCAAGCGGGAGAGTTGAAATGAGCCCGTGGCCAGCATCGAAGCTGATCGCTTCATGCCAAACCGTTGAGGCCAGTCCGCGAACGCGGCGCAATTCCCAGCGCCTTGATCCGCGAGGCCAGGGTGGTCGGCTTGATGTCCAGCATCTCGGCCGCGCCGCCGGGGCCGAAGACTTTTCCAGCACAGGCCTCGAGCGCGGCCAAAATGTTGGCGCGCTCGTGGTCGCGCATTTCCGACGACGTCATGACGGCGGGACGCGCGTCGAGCTTCTGGCGAGCGGCACCGCTAGGCGCTTGCGCGCCGGAGGCGTCAGGCAGATCGATGCGCAGGCGGCCGTTCTGCGACAGGATCGCGGCGCGCTCGATCACGTTCTGCAGTTCGCGGACATTGCCGGGCCAGTCGTAGCGGGTCAGCCGCCGCGCGTCGCCCTCCGACAGGCGCAAATTCGACTTCAACGCCTTGCTCTCGCGCGTCAGGAAGTGCTGGGCGAGCAGCGGAATGTCCTCGCGCCGCTCGCGCAAGGGGACGGTCTCGATCGGGAACACGTTGAGGCGGAAATAGAGGTCTTCGCGAAAGCGGCCGCGCTGGACCTCCTGCTTGAGATCGCGATTGGTCGCGGCGATGACACGAACGTCGACCGCGCGGGTGCGCGCCTCGCCGACGCGCTCGAAATGGCCTTCCTGCAGCACGCGCAGCAGCTTACCCTGGAGTTCGAGCGGAATCTCGCCGACCTCGTCGAGGAACAGCGTGCCGCCGTCGGCGAGCTCGAAGCGGCCGATGCGGTCGCGCGTCGCCCCGGTGAAGGCGCCTCGGACATGGCCGAAGAACTCGCTCTCGAACAATTCGCGCGGGATCGCGGCGCAATTGACGCGGATCAGCGGCCGGTCGCTGCGGGTGGAGTCCTCGTGGATGGCGCGCGCGATCAGCTCCTTGCCGGTGCCGGATTCGCCGTTGATCATCACCGCCGCGGTGGTCGGCGCCACCAGCTTGACCTGCCGCAACGTCTTCTGGATCGCCTCGCTTTGACCGATGATGCCGCGCGGATTGGTCTCGATGCGGATTTCTTCCTGGAGATAGGCGTTTTCCAGCTCCAGCCGTTCGCGCAGGCGGTCGACCTCGGCAAGGGCGGCGTGCAGCTTCTCGTCGGCCTCGCGGCGCTGGCTGACGTCGCGAAACACCACGACGGCGCCGACCACGACGCCGCGATCGCGGATCGGAGTCGATGTGTATTCGACCCAGGCGGGCGAGCCGTCCTTGCGCCAAAACACCTCGCCGTCGACCTGGTGCACGGCGCCATCGCGGAACGCCGCATAGATCGGGCAATCGTGGTTGTGATAGTGGCGGCCGTCGTGATGGGTGTGGTGGACGATCGGGTGGATCTCCTTGCCGACCAGCTCTTCGGCGGTCCAGCCGAGCATGCGCTCGGCCGCGGGATTGACGAAGGTGGTCTTGCCTTCCGCGTTCACGCCATAGATGCCTTCGCCGGCGGCGCGCAGGATCAGCTGGTTCTCGCGTTCGATGTCCTGAAACACGCGCTCGACCCGCTGCCAGGTCGAAATGCCGCCGCGCATGTGGTCTTCGGCGGCGGCATCGACATTGCGCCGGCGGCGCGCTTCGAGATCGGTCAGCGTCAGCAGCAGCAGCGTGCGGCCGTCATGCGGCAGCAGGCAGCCGGCGTATTCGAGCCGGAGATCTTGCCCCGTGGCATGGCGGGGATTGAGCGCCGTGGTCCAATAGGCGCCCTTGTGCAGCACGGCCTGGGTGAAGACGGTAAGGGCGGGAAGCTCGCCGGCATGGAGCGTGCTGGCCCGGGTCTGCCGCAGCAGGGCGCGGTCGTAGCCGAGAAGAGCACAGGCGGCGGGATTGGCATCGACGATCTGGTCGCCGTAGGGGTCGACCAGAAGCGTCGCCTCGACGGAGGATTCGAACGCCGCGATGCGCGGGTCGATGGCGGAAGCCACATCATCGTGGATGGGCATTGGCGTCGTTGCCATTGCGAAATCTCGTAATTGAACTACGAAATCTCGTTTATCACGAGTTTTCGTAGTGGCCAAGCGCAGGCGAAATTACTGCGTCATCAAGGCGCTGGCCGCTTCTAGGGTCGTGGCATGCTCCTTGCGTAATTCTCCCCGCAATGACGCGCAGGAGGGCCGATGTCCACGTTCGACAATCCGTTTGATCCCGATCGCAACCTTCGAGCCGGCTGTATCTGCGGCCAGCATCGCTCTGCGGCGGAGCACGAGCAGGCGATGGCTCTGCATTGCGAACCGGTCGAAAGCCAAGAGAAGCGTTACGAGGGCGTCGTCGCCTCCGCGGTGATGCGCGCGATGTTTCCGCAGGACGTGGCGCGGCGTGCCTTCCTGAAGTCGGTCGGCGCATCGACTGCGCTTGCTGCACTGTCACAGTTCTTCCCGCTCAAGACGGCGACCGAGGTGTTCGCGCAGGCCGGTACGCCCGAGAAGAAGGACCTCAAGGTCGGGTTCATTCCGATCACCTGCGCCACGCCCATCATCATGGCGGCGCCGATGGGCTTTTACTCCAGGCACGGACTCAATGTCGAAGTGGTCAAGACCGCCGGCTGGGCCGTGATCCGCGACAAGACCATCAACAAGGAATACGACGCCGCGCATATGCTGGCGCCGATGCCGATCGCGATCTCGCTCGGCCTGGGCGCAAACGCCATCCCGTTTGCGGTGCCCGCGATCGAGAACATCAACGGGCAGGGCATCGTGCTGGCGGCCAAGCACAAGGACAAGCGCGACCCCAAGGATTGGAAGGGCCTGAAATTCGCCATCCCCTTCGACTATTCCATGCACAATTACCTGCTGCGCTACTATCTCGCCGAGCATGGTCTCGATCCCGATACCGACGTGCAGCTGCGCTCGGTGCCGCCGCCGGAGATGGTCGCCAATTTGCGTGCCGACAACATCGACGGCTTCCTCGCGCCCGACAACATCTGCCAGCGCGCGATCTATGACGGCGTCGGCTTCATGCATCTGTTGTCGAAGGAGATCTGGGACGGGCATCCCTGCTGCAGCTTTGCCGCAAGCCGCGAGTTCATCACGTCAGCGCCAAACAGCTTTGCGGCGCTGACCCGCGCCATCGTCGATGCCACCGCCTATGCCTCGAAGGCCGAGAACCGCAAGCAGATTGCAGAGGCGATCGCGCCCGCCAACTACATCAACGCGCCCGTCACGGTGCTCGAACAGGTCCTGACCGGCACCTATGCCGACGGTCTCGGCGGCGTGAAGACCGACGCCAAGCGCGTCGATTTCGATCCGTTCCCCTGGCAATCCTTTGCGGTGTGGATGCTGACGCAGATGAAGCGCTGGGGCCAGATCAAGGGCGACGTCGACTACAAGGCGGTGGCCGAGCAGGTGTATCTGGCCACCGACACCAAGAAGCTGATGACGCGAGATGGGCCTGTCGCCGCCGGCGAGCGCGTACAAGTCGTTTGCGGTGATGGGCAAGACTTTCGATCCGGCCAAGCCGGAGGACTATGTCGCGAGCTTCAAGATCAGGAAGTCGTCGTGATGGGCTGCGCTTTCTCCCAAGCGTCGTCCCTGCGAACGCCGGGACCCATAACCCCAGGGAGACGTTTGGCGAAGACTCGTCGTTCGGTACGCCCACCGATTGCGATCGATAGATTCCGCGGTATGGGTCCCGGCGTTCGCCGGGACGACATGGGGAGAGGTCTTGCGCGATGACCTCCTCCCTCCGTCTCCGCGCCGGTCTCGTTTCCATCGCGCTGCTCGCCGCGTTCCTCGGCATCTGGCATCTCGCCACGCGCTCGACAGGCCCCGTCGCCACGATGAGCCCCGAATATGCCAAGCTGATGGGCCTGACCGCGACGCAGGGCAAATCGGCGATGCCCGGGCCGCTCGACGTCGGCGCCAAGCTCTGGGAGCATCTGAGACGGCCGTTCTACGACAACGGGCCGAACGACAAGGGGCTGGGCATTCAGCTCGCATATTCCATCGGGCGCGTCGGCACCGGCTATCTGCTCGCGGTGCTGGTCGCGATCCCGCTCGGCTTCCTGATCGGCATGTCGCCGCTGCTCAGCAAGGCGCTCGATCCCTTCATCCAGGTGCTGAAGCCGATCTCGCCGCTGGCCTGGATGCCGCTCGCGCTCTACACCATCAAGGATTCCTCGATCTCGGCGATCTTCGTCATCTTCATCTGCTCGATCTGGCCGATGCTGCTCAACACCGTGTTCGGCGTTGCCAGCGTGCGCAAGGAATGGATCAACGTCGCGCGAACGCTCGAGGTCGGCACCGTCAGGCGCGCCTTCACCGTGATCCTCCCGGCGGCGGCGCCGACGATCCTGACCGGCATGCGCATCTCGATCGGCATCGCCTGGCTCGTGATCGTCGCTGCCGAAATGCTCGTCGGCGGCACCGGCATCGGCTACTTCGTCTGGAACGAGTGGAATAATCTGTCGATCACCAACGTGATCATCGCGATCCTCCTGATCGGGATCGTCGGCATGCTGCTCGACCAGATCCTGGCGCGCTTCACGCGCATGGTCACGTTTCCGGAGTAGGGGCGATGACCGACAAATTCATCTCGATCGAAGCCATCGCGAAGCGCTATCCGGGCGCCGGCGGTGCCACGACCACGGTTTTCGAGAACCTGTGGCTCTCGATGGCGCGCGGCGAGTTTGCCTGTGTGATCGGGCATTCCGGCTGCGGCAAGACCACGGTGCTCAACATCCTCGCCGGCCTCAATGCGCCGAGCGAGGGCGCCGTCATCGTCGACGGGCAGGCGATTTCGGGCACCAGCCTCGACCGCGCCGTGATCTTCCAGAGCCACGCGCTGTTGCCCTGGCGCAGCGTGCTCGGCAACGTCGCCTATGCCGTGAGCTCGAAATGGCGGAGCTGGGACCGCGCCAAGGTGAAAGCGCACGCGCAAACCTTCATCGATCTCGTCGGCTTGACCGGCTCCGAGCACAAGCGCCCGTCGGAGCTGTCGGGCGGCATGAAGCAGCGCGTCGGCATCGCACGTGCGCTCTCGATCACGCCGAAGATCATGCTGATGGACGAGCCGTTCTCGGCGCTGGACGCGCTGACGCGCGGCACTCTGCAGGACGAGGTGCGGCGCATTTGCCTCGAGACCGGGCAGACCGCGTTCATGATCAGCCATGACGTCGACGAGGCGATCTACCTCGCCGACAAGATCTTCCTGATGACCAACGGGCCCGGTGCGGTGCTCGCGGAAGTGGTCGAGAACCCACTGCCGAGAGACCGCGGCCGCACCGATCTGCACCGCCATCCGCTCTACTACGCGCTGCGCAACCACATCATCGATTTCCTGGTGACGCGCAGCAAGACGTTTACCGCCGAGACACCCGGTCACGATCCGCGGAATGTGCCGCTGGTGCCTATCGGCAAGCCCGGCCTGACCATCGCGACCAGTGGTGACGAGCAACGCCAGACCTTGATTCCCGGGACCAGTCCCGGACTGACTGCCTGAAACGGAGACCTGACATGAAACGCGAAGACCTCACCGAGAAGCTGCTCGACATCAAGCGCGAGAAGGGCTGGAGCTGGAAGCACATCTGCGACAAGATCGGGGGGTATTCCGAGGTCCTCATCGTCGGCGCCATTCTCGGCCAGATGAAGCTGACGAAGCCGCAGGCCGCCAATGCCGGCGAGCTGTTCGGCCTGTCGAAGGCGGAGACGGCGATGCTCAACGAGGTGCCGATGCGCGGCGCCGGCACGCCGATGCCGCCGACCGATCCCTTGATCTATCGCTTCTACGAGATGGTGATGGTGAACGGCCCGGCCTGGAAGGCGCTGATCGAAGAAGAATTCGGCGACGGCATCATGTCGGCGATCGACTTCGACATGGGAATCGAACGCGTCGCCAACCCGAAGGGCGACCGCGTCAAGATCACCATGAGCGGCAAATTCCTGCCGTACAAATATTACGGCGCCAGCGGCAACGTGCCGGAATACGGCTTCAAGGAGGAGTGACCGCGGCGAAGGCGGCGCGCAGGTCCTTGATCGGTGCCATCTCGCGAACATAGGTGAAGGAGCCATTCTCCTTCATCTCGCGCGCGCTCTTCAGGAAGGCGGCCAGCGCGTATCGCGACATGGCGCCACCGACGCTGATGCGCTTGACGCCGGCCGCGGACAATTGTGCGAGCGTCAGCGTCGGATCGGCAAAACCCATCACGAGGTTGAAGGGTTTTCCGACCGAGGCGACGACCGTCCTGATCGTGGCAAGGTCGTGGACCCCGGGGGCGTAGAGGACATCCGCGCCCGCCGCTTCGTACGCCTGAAGCCGCCGGATCGTGTCGTCGAGATCGTTGCGCCCGTGGAGAAGGTTTTCCGCCCGCGCCGTCAGCGTAAAGGGATACGACAGCGAGCGCGCCGTCTCGACGGCCGCCTGCACGCGCTCGACCGCCAGCGAGAAGTCGTAGATCGGCCGATCGCGGTCGCCCGTCGAATCCTCGATCGAGCCGCCGACCGCACCGGCCTCGGCGGCGCGCCGGATCGCCTCGGCTGCGCGTCTCGGATCGTGCGCGCCGCAGTTTTCCAGATCGACGCTGACCGGAAGATCGGTGGCCTGCGCGATCGCGCGGCAATTCTCAAGGATCGCGTCCAGGCTGACGGTCGAGCTTCCCTGCATGTTGGCAAGGCCGAGGCTCGTGGTTGCAAGCGCCTCGAAGCCGGCCGCGGCGAGCAGTTTTGCGGTGCCGGCATCCCAGGGGTTGGGAATGATGAACGCGCCGGGCCGCTCGTGCAGGGCGCGAAATGCTTTCGCTTTGTCCAATTGGCTCGTCATGGCTCGTCTCCGCTTGACCTTGTCTGCCGGCAAGCCTTAGGGGCATTCTCGCCATCCGCCAAATTTGTTATTCCTCTTATAGTCATCAGTTTTTTGCATGAGGTGTCCGCCATGGACAGCGATGCCCTCAATACCTTCCTGACCGTTCATCGCAGAGGCGGGGTCTCGAATGCCGCGAAATTCCTGCATCGCTCGCAGCCGGCGATTTCGCGCCGTATTGCGCTGCTGGAGCAGGAGCTCGGCGTGCTCCTGTTCGAGAGGATCGCGGGCCGTACGCGGCTCAGCGACGCCGGGCGCGTGCTGATCCCCTATGCCGAGCGCGCCGTCGCGGCGGCGCAGGACGCCGAGCAGGCGATACGTGCGCTGACCAAGCAGCCTTCGGGTCCGGTTTCGCTGGCCGTGACCGGCACGCTCGCCGACGGCCGCCTGTCGGGCATCATGAAACGGTTTGCCGCGGATAATCCCGCGGTCGCGCTTGCCCTGCGGACCGCGACCAGCGCGGAGGTCTCTGATCTCATCCGGCGCGGCGAGGCCACGATCGGCTTGCGTTACAATACCGACCTGGCCGGCGATCTCGCCTGTGAGCTGGTGCTGAGCGAGGCGTTGCAGGTGGTCTGTGCGTCCGACCATCCGCTCGCCAACAAGCGCGTCAAGCGGCTTGCCGAGCTTCGCGGCGAGCGCTGGATCGCGTTCCCGGAAACGCGCGGCCGCCGTGAGATCGCAGCGGCTCACGTGTTCGCGCTGTTCCTGACGCAAGGCCTCGGGGACGTGGAGTGGACGGCGGTGGACAGCCTCACGGCGCAAAAGCGGCTCGTGGAGGCGGGCTTCGGCCTTGCGCTATTGGCGCGGAGCCATGTGGCGGAGGAGCTGCATGCGGGAGCGATCTCGACGATCACCGTCGGCGATCTCGCCGCGGACCAGCACATCGTCCTGGTGACTCGTCTCGGCGGCTTCCTGAGTGCTGCCGCTCAGCATCTGCTGGAGACCATCCGCCGCGACTACGCCACGTTCGACGGCCCGGCCAGGCGGGGCGCCCAAAAAAGACCGCCGGCGCGCAAGGTCATTGCGCGCCGGCGTCGGGCCTGAGCGTATTATTTCCCCGCCTTCACCTCGGCGGCGGCGACCGCGAGCAGCTCGCTCATCTTGGCGCGAATCGCCTGCTCAGTGACGGCGACGTTCTTGGCGGCGAAATCGGTTGTCAGCTTGCGCAGGACGTCGGCATCGCCGGCCTCCTCGAAGTCGGCCGCGACCACCTCCTTGGCATAGGCGGTGGCGGCATCGCCGGACATGCCGAGCTTTTCGGCCGCCCACAGCCCGAGCAGCCGGTTGCGGCGGGCCTCCGCCTTGAATTTCTGCTCCTCGTCGAGGGCGTACTTCTTCTCGAAACCTTCCTGGCGCTTGTCGAACTCGCTCATGCCTTGTTCCAAATCCCGTGCTGATGGAGCGGGAGCCTTCCGTTGCGGCGACCCGACTGCATGCCTACATAGAGAGCACGAATCGGCAAAACAACGGGCCGTTAAGCCGCAGGGCAAGACGGTATAAGTTGGTGCCGGACGGCCGGATCGATTGTGCTCGGTCAGCCAATCGGATAGGTTGCCTGAAGGCTTGGTTCCCGTTCTGTTTCCAAGGGTTATAGATGGGGTTCCGGGCCGTTCACGGCAGCTCCGCTGTGGGTCGTAAATCCTAGTAACCGGAGCACACCAAATACATGGATTTCAACAAAACACGGTACATCCCCATGAGCCGTCGGCGTCGCATTTATGAAGGCAAGGCAAAGGTTCTGTATGAAGGCCCGGAGCCCGGTACCCTGATCCAGCACTTCAAGGACGACGCGACCGCGTTCAATGCGAAAAAGCATCAGGTGATCGAGGGCAAGGGCGTCCTCAACAACCGGATCTCGGAGTACCTGTTTCAGCACCTCAACGACATCGGGGTGCCGACCCACTTCATCCGCCGCCTCAACATGCGCGAGCAGCTGATTCGCGAGGTCGAGATCGTGCCGCTCGAGGTAGTGGTGCGCAACGTCGCTGCCGGCTCGCTGTCACAGCGCCTCGGCATCGAGGAGGGCACCCAGCTGCCCCGTTCGATCATCGAATTCTACTACAAGAACGACCAGCTCAACGACCCCATGGTGTCCGAAGAGCACATCACGGCCTTCGGCTGGGCGACGCCGCAGGAGATCGACGACATCATGGCGCTTGCCATCCGTGTCAACGACTTCCTCACCGGCCTCTTCCTCGGCATCGGCATCCGCCTCGTCGACTTCAAGATGGAATGCGGACGCCTGTTCGAGAACGAGATGATGCGCATCATCGTCGCCGACGAGATCTCGCCGGACAGCTGCCGTCTGTGGGACATCAAGTCGAACGAGAAGCTCGACAAGGACCGTTTCCGCAGGGATCTCGGCGGCTTGCTCGAGGCCTATACTGAAGTTGCAAAGCGCCTCGGCATCCTCATGGAGAACGAGCGTCCGCAGGGCTCCGGCCCGGTGCTGGTGAAGAGCTGAGGGGATTTTTGACGTGAAGGCACGTGTCACCGTTACCTTGAAGACGGGCATCCTCGATCCGCAAGGCAAGGCCATCGAAGGCGCGCTGAAGTCGCTCGGCGTCGACGGCGTCGCCAGCGTCCGCCAGGGCAAGGTGTTCGACATCGAGCTCGCCGGCGCCGACAAGACCAAGGCGGAAGCCGCGCTGAAGGAAGCCGCCGACAAGCTGCTGGCGAATACCGTGATCGAGAATTATCGGGTGGAGCTGCTCGGGTGAAGATGCGTTGCATCCTCATCTTCGTCGCGGCGCATCCGTTGAGCACGACCAGCATCCACAACGCGCGCCGAGGTCTCTAACCGATACTGCACTAGCGCATCCCGAGGGCCCCAACTATAAGTTTTGGCGGGGCGGCCTGATAGGCCAGGGTTGCGGGAGTATCGATGCGGTCTTACGTTTGCTTGTTGTCGCTGCTCGCCGCGCTGCTGGCGGGCGGCACGGCTTTCGCCGAGGCCCCGAAATCCGGGGCGGAGCGCGGCCCGCCTTTCTCGGTCGGCGGATTCCGCTATGAGCTGAGGCCCAACGACGTCCACATGTTCCTGTGCGAGCAACCCGCCTGCGGTGCGCAGTCGAGGGTGAGCTTTCGGTTCTATCCTCCCGGCAACACAATGACGCTGGAGCAATTCCGGCAAGAGCAGACGCAAATCGTCAAGATGCTGGAGCAACGGACGCCGGGACAGAAGATCTCGATTCTCGGAATTGATGGCGACAGCGGCACCAAGGTGCCACGCCTGTTCAAGGCGCGCCGACTGATGATGAAGCCTGACGGCACGAAGGAATATCAGGTCAGTGGCTATTTGTTTGGCGATCGAGGCGCCGCCAGCCTGATCAGTTCGGCGGCCACCGAAAAAGCCAGCTCCGAAAATTATGCGCAATTCGCCATCGGGGTGATAGTGGTGCTGATGCCGGCCAAGCGCTGAGTGCCGGCGCTACAGCCAGCCCGCTCTGCGAAACCGCCAGTACAGAGAGCCGCATGCAGTCAGCATCACGCCGAGCAGCATGAAATAACCGTACTCCCATTCCAGCTCCGGCATGTGCTTGAAGTTCATGCCGTAGATGCCGGCCAGCGCGGTCGGGATCGCGATGATCGCAAGCCACGAGGCGAGCTTCTTCGACACCGCCGTCTCCTGCGCCTGGCCGACCAGGAGGCTGGCCTCGAAGGCGAAGGCCAGCACCTCGCGCATGGAATCGATGCGCTCCTGGATGTTGCGGACGTGGTCGGTGACGTCGCGGAACAGTGGCTGCATGGCCTGCCGCACCATCGACAGCTCGTCATGCTCCAGCCGGCGGCAGACCTCCACCAGCGGCCCGATCGCGTTGCGCAGCCGCAGCAGGTCGCGGCGCAGCATGTAGAGCCGCTCGATCTGCGCCTTGCTGATCGGCTTGGACAGCACGTCGTCCTCGATGCCCTCGACCTCGTCGTGAATGCTCTCGAGCACGGGCGAGTAATTGTCGACGATGAAATCGAGGATCGCATAGAGGATGTAATCCTCGCCGCGCGCGAGTGCCCGCGGGCAGCTTTCGCAGCGTTCGCGCACCGGCGTGTAGGACGTCGAGGCGCCGTGGCGCACCGAGACCAGATAACCTTCGCCGACGAAGATGTGGGTCTCGCCGAAGGCGATGCGGCCCTCGACCAGCTGCGCCGTCCGCGCCACGATGAACAGGGCCTCGCCATATTGCTCGATCTTGGGTCGCTGATGGGCGTGGTTGGCGTCCTCGATCGCTAGTTCGTGCAGGTCGAATTGCTTCTGCACCGCGCCGAGCAGCGCCATGTCGGGCTCGTGCAGGCCGATCCAGACCACGTGGCCGGGCTTGGCCCGCCAACTCGAGGCCTCGCTGATGGCGATATTGGCGATACGGCGTCCATCGACATAGGCGCCGGCGGCGACGACGCCCTCGGTGGACACGGGCTCGGAGTGGGATGTGGGCAGCGACGGGACGTTCATGGCTTCAATCCCGGGCAAGATCGCGGGCAAAAGTGCCTCGGCTATGGCCTGTGTACAAGGCCGTCCGGCAAGGCTAGCACTGGTAAAATCCCCGTCAAATGGCTATGTCTCTTCACGAATTGGCCCTTTGGCCAGCCCGATTCCCATCACCGTCGGAACCCGAACATGAAAGCTGCCATCCTCGTCTTTCCCGGAATCAACCGCGAACGCGACATGGCGCGTGCACTGAGGATGATCTCGGGCAGCGAGCCGGCGATGGTCTGGCACGCCGAGACGGCGCTGCCTGCGGGCACGGATCTCGTGGTGGTGCCGGGCGGCTTCTCCTACGGCGACTATTTGCGCTGCGGCGCCATTGCCGCGCGCGCGCCGGTGATGGACGCGGTGCGCGACTATGCGGCCAAGGGCGGCCTCGTGCTCGGCGTCTGCAACGGGTTTCAGATCCTCTGCGAATCCGGCCTGTTGCCGGGCGTCTTGATGCGCAACGAGCGGCTGAAATTCATCTGTCACGACGTGCATCTGCGCGTCGAGCGGTCCGACACACCGTTCACCCGCGGCTACAATGCCGGACAGGTGATCCGCGTGCCGGTCGCCCATGGCGAAGGCAATTACGAGGCGGATGAAGAGACCATCAAGCGGCTCGAAGGCGAGGGGCGGGTGCTCTATCGCTACTGTTCCGCCGCCGGCGTGGTCGACGATGACAGCAACATCAACGGCGCGGCGCATTCGATCGCCGGCATCGTCAACGACAAAGGCAACGTGCTCGGCATGATGCCGCATCCGGAAAACCACGTCGAAGACATCATGGGCTGCACCGATGGCCGCGGCCTGTTCGCGGGCCTGACCGCGCATCTGGAAAAGGCCGCGTGATTTCGTTCGGGCTGAAGCGGTCACTCGCCGCGATCGCGGCGCTGTCGCTCGCGTCATTTTCGCTCGCAACTGGCGCGTTCGCGCAGGATTATCCCAAGCGTCCTGTTACCATGATCGTGCCGTTCGCGGCCGGCGGCACCTCGGACGTGATCGCACGCGCCGTGGCCGAGCAGATGGGCATCGCGCTCGGCCAGACCATCGTGATCGAGAACGTTGCGGGCGCCGGCGGCTCGACCGCGCTGGCGCGCGCCTCCCGCGCCGAGCCCGACGGCTACACCATCGCGATCGGCAATGCCGGCACCAACGCCGCGACCTACACGATCTATCCAAAACTGCCGTTCGCGCCTGACTCTTTCGTGCCGATCGCCATGGTGGCGAAGACGTTCGGCATCATCGCGCTCCGCAAGGATTTTCCGGCGAAGGACCTCAAGGAGTTCATCGCCTACGCCAAGGCCAATCCCGGCAAGATCAATCTCGGCCATGCCGGCGTCGGCTCCTCGAACTATCTGATCTGCAAGAGCTTCGTCACCGCCGCCGGCATCGACGCGACGCTGGTCGGCTATCGCGGCGCCGCGCCCGCGCTCACCGACGCCGTCGGCAGCCAGATCGATGGCGTCTGCGATGCCGCCGCGTCGGTCTCGCAATCGATCAACGAGAAGCTGGTGAAAGGGCTCGTGGTCGGCTCGACCGTGCGGCTCGCCACGCTGCCCGACCTGCCGACGTCGGTGGAGGCGGGCCTGCCCGAATTCGAGGCACAGGGCTGGAACGGCCTGTTCGCGCCGAAGGGCACGCCGGCGGCCGTGATTGCCAAGCTGAACGCCGCAGCGCGCACGGCCGTGGAGACCGACGCGGTGAAGAAGCGCTTTGCCGACCTTTCGACCGTTGCGCCCGATGCAAGCGAGCATACGCCGGAGCTGCTGCAGCAGCTCGTGACGCGAGACGTCGAAAAATACCGGAAGATGCTGGCGGACGACGCCAACAAGTAGCCGCGTTCGGCAACGATCTCATGAACCTGCGTCGCGTTTGGGGCGACTGACTCTTCGTCGCCGTCACAGTGCGTCCGGGTTCGCCCATTTCGCGGGCAGGGGCAACTCAAAGTTGTTTCCCTGCGCGAGTTGCGATATCAGGAAGCGGCGCTGCCGTTGTGCTGTCCGGATGTCACATGCCCGTCGCTTTGGTCGTTCTGCTGCTCGATATCACCCTGATCTATCACGCCTCGCGAACCGGACGGTTGCGGCCCTGGGCCTTCATCATCCTGATGGTGCCGCTGATGGGCGCGATCGCCTATATCGCGGTCGAGCTCATTCCCGAATGGTTTTCCAGCCCCGGCGCGCGGCAGGCGCGCCAGCGTGTTGCCAACCGGCTCGATCCCGAGAAGCGCTATCGCGAGCTGTCCGACCGGCTGGCCGGCACCGACACCATCTCCAACCGTGCGGCGCTGGCGGAAGAGTGCGCAAATATCGGCCGGTTCGCCGAAGCGGAATCGCATTACGATCACATCCTGAAGCTGTCGATGGGCCACGATCCCGCCTATGCGCTGCGCAAGGCGCAGGCGCAGTTTGCCGCCAGCCGCCCGGCCGATGCGCTCGCCACGCTGGACGATCTGCAGAAGCAATGGCCGGACTTCGATTCCGCCGACGCGCATCTGCTCTATGCCCGCGCGCTCGCCGAGGTCGGCCGGCTCGACGAGGCGCTCGAGGAATATCACGCGCTCGCCGGCTACTTCCCCGGCGCCGAGGCGCGGGTGCGCTACGGCATGCTGCTGCAAACGGTCGGCCGCAGCGCCGAGGCACGCATGGTCTTCAACGAGCTCCTGATCCAGATGCGGCGCGCGCCGAAATATCTGCGCAAGGCGCAGGCCGAATGGCTGTCGATCGCGGAGAAGCAGATTTCGGCTTGAGCGGCGAGCTTACCGCAGCTTCAGACGCTCCGCCGGCACCGTCATGGCCGCAACACCTGCCATCACCAGCAGCAGGCCGAGCGCGAGGTTGGACGGCACGCTCTCGCCGAGCAGCAGCACGGAGAGGCCGACGCCGATCGGGATGCGCAAATAGCCTTGCGCGTTCGTGGTCAGCGTGCCGAGCCGGCCGAGGCAGACGTAGAACAGCATCAAGCCCAGCGCGCTCGAGACGATTCCCATGACGATGGTGGCGACGATTGCGGTCGAGGTCGGCTGCAGCGTCCAGGGCTGATCGATGATCAGCGAGGGCGGCAACAGGATGAGGCCGCCGAACAACAGCGAGCCGGCCGCCACCACCATCGGGTCGTATTCGGAGAGGCGAAGGCCGAAGATCGTGGCGCAGGCAAAGGAGATGGTCGCGAGCAAAATCGCGATTTCCGCCACGATCTCGCTCCCGAAGCCGCGCAGCGCGTCGAGGCCGACGATGAGAACTGTGCCGGCGAGTCCCAAAATCGCGCCGGCGAGCTTGAGCAGCGTTGCCGGCTCATGCCGGGTGATCAGCGAGGTGATCAGGAACGCGAAGATCGGTGTCGTCGAGGCCAGCACCACCGTGTTCGACGCTGGCACATATTGCTGCGACCAGGTGATGATCAGGAACGGAAAGGTCGAGTTGATCAATTGCTGGGTCGCGAACAGCTTCCACGCCTTCGCGTCGGTCGGGACCTTGATGCCACGCATCCACAGGATCGCGAGCAGGAAGGCAGCCGCGATCAGCGAGCGTGCCGAGATGAAGGTGATGGGCGGGATGGTGGGAAGCGCCAGCTTCGCCAGCGGATAGGTCGAGCTCCAGCAGCAGGCGAGCGCGAGCAGCAGCGCATAGTCGCGCCAGTTGCGCGCGCCGGTGGCGGCGATGGGCGACAGTGGTGCGGCGGCCGTCGCGCGACTCGCCTCCGACGTGCTCTGCGGCACCTTGTTCCTGCTCCCCGGCGCGATAGTGCTTGCCGGGAAGTCTGGGCGAGGGGACCTGAAAAGGGAAGCCGCCGAGCTATGCGTTTGGCTGAGGTAGCGCCTTCCGCTTCATCCGCTTGATTGTGCCGGAAAAGGTCAGCAGCACGCGCGTCCCGGACATCATCTTGCCGCGCAGGAAGATCAGCGAGCCGCCGGCGCGGGTGACCTCGCCGGTGCATTCGATCAGCTCGCCCTCGCGTGCCGCGTCGAGGAATTCACATGCAAAATTGGTCGTCACCGCCCGGCTGTCCAGGACATGGGTGGCGATCGCAAACAGGGAGTAGTCGGCAAAGGCCATGTAGCAGCCGCCGTGGACGTTCCCGGAGCCGTTGAGGTGCTTTTTCTCGACCCTGAAGGCGCTGCGGACGTTGCCGTCCGCCTCGATCCGGTGCCAGAAGGGGCCGACATGGGACTCAAAACTGTCGCGAATCCAGGTCCGCCAGCCCACAAATTCGCCCTCGGTGGCGACGTGGAGGTCGGGGCGGCGGGGCGGGGGCGCTTTGGTCAACTCGTGCAAGGAAATGGGCCTTCAATTGCGGGTCTTTAGCCCTTAAATCCGATCCGTCCGCGCCGTGCAATTCCTGTTCCCGCCGTCCCCGCCTGCAAAACGTGGGACAGCGGGAAAATGCGCCAGAAAGGGCTTTCCGGAAGCCCCCGATGTTCCTAAGAACGGCCAAACCGCCGCCGAAAGCCTCGAATCCATGAAGAACGAACCCAAGATCACCCCCGAACTGGTTGCCGCCCACGGGCTCAAGCCCGACGAATACGAGCGCATCCTGAAGCTGATCGGGCGGGAACCGACCTTCACCGAGCTCGGCATCTTCTCGGCGATGTGGAACGAGCACTGCTCGTACAAGTCGTCACGCATCCATCTCAAGGGCCTGCCGACCAAGGCGCCCTGGGTGATCCAGGGTCCCGGCGAGAATGCCGGCGTGATCGACATCGCCGACGGCCAGGCTGTGGTCTTCAAGATGGAGAGCCACAACCACCCGAGCTACATCGAGCCCTATCAGGGTGCGACCACCGGCGTCGGCGGCATCTTGCGCGACGTGTTCACGATGGGGGCGCGGCCGATTGCCTGCCTGAATGCGCTCAGCTTCGGCGCGCCCGAGCATGCCAGGACCCGGCATCTCGTCTCCGGCGTCGTTGCCGGCGTCGGCGGCTATGGCAATTCCTTCGGTGTGCCGACCGTGGGCGGCCAGGTGCGCTTCCACACCCGCTATGACGGCAACATCCTCGTCAACGCGATGGCGGTAGGCCTCGCCGATGCCGACAAGATCTTCTATGCGGCGGCCTCCGGCGTGAACATGCCGATCGTCTATCTCGGCTCCAAGACGGGGCGCGACGGCATCCACGGCGCCTCGATGGCGTCGGCCGAGTTCGACGACAAGTCCGAGGAGAAGCGCCCGACGGTGCAGGTCGGCGATCCCTTTGCCGAGAAGCTGCTGCTTGAAGCCTGCCTCGAGATCATGGAGAAGGGCTGCGTCATCGCGATCCAGGACATGGGCGCGGCGGGCCTGACCTGCTCGGCCGTCGAGATGGGCGCCAAGGGCGACCTCGGCGTCGACCTCGATCTCGATGCGGTGCCGACCCGCGAGACCGGCATGAGCGCCTACGAGATGATGCTCTCGGAGAGCCAGGAGCGCATGCTCATGGTGCTCAAGCCCGAGAAGGAAAAAGAAGCCGAGGCGATCTTCAAGAAGTGGGGCCTCGACTTTGCCGTGGTCGGCTACACCACGCCGAGCAAGCGCTTCGTCGTCAAGCATGGCGGTGACGTCATGGCCGATCTGCCGATCAAGGAGCTCGGCGACGAGGCGCCGCTCTACGACCGTCCGCATGTCCCCTCCGCCGCGTTGCCGGTCGTGCATGCGCGCGACGTGCCGGCGCCGATGGGCCTCGGGCCTGCGCTGGAGAAGCTGATCGGCACGCCCGACATGTGCTCTAAGCGCTGGGTCTGGGAGCAGTACGACCACGTCATCCTCGGCAACACCATGCAGCGTCCCGGCGGCGATGCAGCGGTCGTGCGCGTCGAGGACGGGCCGAAGGGCCTCGCGCTCACCGTCGACGTCACGCCGCGCTATTGCGAGGCGGACCCGTTCGAAGGCGGCAAGCAGGCGGTGGCGGAAGCCTGGCGCAACATCACCGCGGTCGGCGGCAAGCCGCTCGCGATCACCGACAATCTCAACTTCGGCAATCCTGAGCGGCCCGAGATCATGGGCCAGTTCGTCGGCTGCCTGAAGGGCATCTCGGAAGCCTGCCGCACGCTGGACTTTCCGGTCGTCTCCGGCAACGTCTCGCTCTACAACGAGACCAATGGCCGCGCGATCCTGCCGACGCCCTCGATCGGCGGCGTCGGCCTGCTCGACGATTTCACCAAATCTGCCTCGCTCGCCTTCAAGGCCGAGGGCGAAGCGATCCTCCTGGTGGGCGAGACCCATGGCTGGCTCGGCCAGTCCGTTTACCTGCGCGATATCTGCGGTCGCGAGGAGGGCGCGCCGCCGCCGGTCGATCTCGCCGCCGAGAAGCGCAACGGCGACTGCGTGCGCGGCATGATCCATGGCGGTACCGCAACCGCCGTGCACGATCTCTCGGACGGTGGCCTCCTGATCGCACTCGCCGAGATGGCGATGGCGAGCGGCATCGGTGCCAAGCTGCTGGCGGCGCCGACCTCGCTGATCTCGCAGGCCTATTGGTTCGGTGAGGACCAGGCGCGCTATCTCGTCACCGTGCCGGAAACCGAAGCCGGCCGCGTGCTCGCCAAGATGCGCGGCTGCGAAGTGCCCTGCGTGCGGATCGGCACCACCGGCGGCGATGCGATCGCGATCGCGGGCGAAGCGCCCGTGGCGATCGATGCGCTCCGTAAGTCGTTCGAGCGCTGGCTGCCGGAATATATGGGTGGGAAGGCGGCGTAGCGACGCCATCCGTCATTGCGAGGAGCCACCGGGTCCCGCCTTTGGCGGGCCCGATGACAGGCGCCGCGACGACGCAATCCACAATGCTGCCTGCGGTGAGATGGATTGCTTCGCTGCGCTCGCAACGACGATAGGAGGCCGTTGCCGCTTCCTCAAAGCACCTTCGTCGCGCCCGGGATCTGCCGCAACGCTCGCGTCAGCGCCCAGCTCGCCATGACTGTCAGTACAAATCCGATCGTGGCCTTGACGATCGCCGGCAGGCCATAGTCGAACAGCCAATATTGCAGCCACAGTGCGATCGGATAGTGCACCAGGAACATGCCGAACGCGTCGCTCTGCATTGGATCGAGCAGCTTGGCTGAGCCTGATTGCCTGAACCTCTGGAAAAAGGCCAGGATCAGAAACATGATGGCCACGCTGAAGACAGTGAAGCAGATGGCATAGAGCGCTTCATACCAGTCCGGCAACGGCGACGGGTTGCCCAGTATTTCGCGCTTGATAAAGATCAGCACCCACAGGAGGCAATACGGAACGATCGCCAGCACCATCCAGTCCCAGCTGACCTTTGCCATCCGGCCGTCGACAGCGAGCAGCCCGCGATCCATTTGCGCAACGCCGATGCCTGCACCGAAAAAGAAGTAGGTCGCGTAGAGCATCACGCGCCCGTGCTGGACCGAGAACGGCCCGAACTCGAACCAACTGCTTGGTCCGAAGTGAACCCTCCCGGGAATGTAGAACGCCGCGGTGACGGCAAGCATGACCGCGAAGAACACGGCGGGCCGACGGCGACCGTGTAGCGAGAGGCGATTGATCGGATCGAGCAGATTGGGCGACAGCCGGTGCAGCAGGCAGGCAACCAGGTCGAAAGCGAACAAGACCCAAAGGAACCAAATCGGCCCGCTCGGCCACGGGCCCTTCGTGACCATATTCCACCAGAATTCCGAAAAGCCGATCTCGGGATGCTGCCGCAGGGAGATCGCGTAGTAGGCGAGCGGAATGACCGTAAGGGCGCAGATCGCGAAGGGTAAGCCAAGCCGAAGCAGGCGATCTGCCAAATAGCTCCATGCTCCCTTCCGGGCGATGCCAGACCAGGCGAACAGCCCCGACAGGAAGAAGAACATCGCCATGAAGAAACTGTCGGTGGCGAGCACGATCATGTCGAAGCCGAAGAAGTACTTCGGATCGGTATGACCGAAATAGGTATAGGGGATCACCGCGTGATGCAGCAGCACCACCAGAGTCAGGAAGGTGCGGGCGCGATCAATCGCCAAATTGCGCGCCTTGCTCTTCGGCGCGGCATGCACCTCCGCGCCGATCGTCGCTGAATCTGCCATCGTCATCTTGGTCGCCCCCGCACTCCTGCCCCGGGCTGGACTGTGCCGCCGCGAGCCGGATTCAGCAAGGCTCGTTTGCGCGGTAGTTGAGCCCCACTTGAGCCCGACTGGGTCCTGACACCCGTAGGAACCAGTTCCGCGCAGCGAAGTTAGCGTCCGCCGAAGGGAAGGGGCTGACGGCCGCGACAAGCGGCACAATTCGGAGCTGGCAATGACGATCCTGAAATGGGCGCTGATCTTCCTACTTGTCTCGATCGTGGCCGGCGTGCTCGGTTTCACCGGCATCTCGACCGTCTCCGCCGATATCGCCCGCTTCCTGTTCTACGTCTTCGTCGTGATCTTCCTGGTGCTGCTGATATTGGGGCTCACGATCTTCAGGGCGTAGCGGGCAGTAGGTCGGACCGGAACGGGGCGCCGGCTCCCAAGGCGCAGGCCGTCAATGGCTTGCGAACGGTCTTATGCGAGCCATCAGCTCCGCCAAGAACTCATCGGGGCGATCGAACGGAATGAAATGGTCCCCGCCGCGAACCCAGACGAATTCCTTGTGCGGGGCCTTGATCTGGTTGAAAAACTGCTCGGCGGGTCCTCCCGGCGTCACAGCGTCTGCATCGCCCTCGATGAAGAACATGGGTATTGAAAATTCGAATCCGAGCGAGGCCGTGTCGCTCTGAAACATCGGCCCGTTCCGTCCCGTCAAATACTTTGCTGAGAAGGCGGCACCCTTCCGCCAATTGTACAAATCAAGCAGCGAGACGTCCGGCATGAAGAGCGGCGGGATGGGACCGGCCAGCTGGAAGGCGTCGGCGAGCGGCAGACCCAGCACATTGCTCCATTTGTCCGCAATCAGGCGATTCTCCGGGGTGAGGACCGGCTGCGAAGCGATCGGCGCCAACTCGGCCAGAGCCTCCTTGTTGGTGGCCGCTGCCGCAAGCCGCTGCAGGCGCGCGATCGTGAGCTCGAAGGCGCCTTCTCAAAGGTTGCCCTGCCGACCACCTGGCCCGTGCCGACATAGGCCGAGAACAGATCCGGACGTTGCTTCGCCATCCGAATTCCCAGGAATGAGCCCCAGGAATGCCCGACCAGGACGATCTTGTCCTTGTGCAAATGCGTGCGCAGGTACTCGGCCAATTCGATGCCGTCTTGCGTCATCCGCTCCAGTGTCATCGTGGGGCCGAGCGCGTCTCCAGCCGCGCCAAAGGTGCGTCCAGTGCCGCGCTGGTCCCACTGCACGACGGTGAAATGCTTCTCCCAGGCGCGCCAACCCGAGGAGATCGGCAGGGTGGAGCCGCCGGGGCCGCCGTGGACGAACAGGAGAACCGGGTTATCCCGATCCTCGCCGCGGATTTGAATCCATTGCTTGATGCCGCCGATCTCGATGAACTCTCCCTCCTGCACGCCGGCAGGAGAGCGGATCGCGAGAGTTTGGGCAGCAAGGTGCTGACGATAGGCACGAAAACCCAGCCCGGCAGCAGCGAGCACAACAAGGATGCCGGACAATCCCAGCAACGAGACCCCAATCAGTCTTGCGGCCCGGCGCGGCATCTCGTGCCTTGTGTCGACTGGAAGGAGGCGATCCAGGATCGCCCCGGCGTCACAGCGCGTGCGCCTACCCCACTTCCTCGATCTTCACCTTATCCGGATAGAAGGCGAGATGGCCGGAAATCTCGCTCATTGCGGGAAAGGGCGTCTCGTAGGTCCAGATCGCATTATCGAGCACCTTGCCGTCGGCCTTGACGCTGTAATAGCTCGCATCCCCCTTGTAGGGGCAGTGGGTGACGCGGTCGGTACGCGCCAGCAGGGCCATGTTGGTGTCCTCCCGCGGCACATATTGCACCGCCGGATATCTGGCCTCCTTCAGCGTCAGCGCCTTGCTGGTTTCGGCGATCACGATGTCGCCCGCGGTGACACGGACGCGGCGGGGGTTTGGGGTGATGGTGATGGGATGGTCGGGCCCTGGAAGCTTCATGATTTCACACCTTTTCGATCAATCTGCCGCGCGCGGCACTTTGTCGTGCCTTTATCCTGATGGGATCATGGATATAGTGCCGGAAAGCGTGACGCAGAAGTCCGTTCACGCTAAGTTTGGCCCTGCCGGAGAGGGGACCCCGGCAGCGATTCGAGACCAGAAGGAGCAAGACCCGAATGCCCATGGACGCCCACGATATCGAGGCGATGATCAAGGCAGCGATCCCCGATGCCGAGGTGACCATCCGTGACCTCGCCGGCGACGGCGACCACTATGCCGCGACCGTGATCTCGGAATCCTTCCGCGGCAAATCCCGCGTCCAGCAGCACCAGATCGTCTATCAGTCCCTGCGCGGCCAGATGGGCGGCGTGCTGCACGCGCTGGCGCTGCAAACCGGCGTGCCGGGCGCTTGATCTGATCGCGCGACGGGGGACGACGATGGCTGCGGACAATTCTCGCGGCGCGATGTTTCGCGTCATCGTGCCGAACCAGCACAGCCGCGTCACCAATGTCGAGCTGTTCTTCGACCTCGTCTTCGTCTTCGCCGTCACGCAGGTGTCGCATACGCTGCTGCACCATTTCACGCCGCTCGGCGCGGTGCATGTTACGGTGCTGTTTCTCGCGGTATGGTGGGTGTGGGTCTACACCGCCTGGGTCACCAACTGGCTCAATCCGGAGCTGACGCCGGTCCGCGTCATGCTCTTTTTGATGATGCTGGGCGGGCTGGTGCTGTCGACGACGATCCCGACCGCCTTCGAGGGGCGGGGTCTGTGGTTTGCGATCGCCTACGCGGCGATGCAAATCGGGCGCACGGCCTTCTGGCTGTTCGCAACGCCGCGGCATCGGACCGCGGTCCGCCACAACGCGATCCGCATTCTGACCTGGCTCGCGATCTCCGCGGTGTTGTGGATCGCAGGCGGCCTGTCCGAAGGCGAGACGCGGCTATGGCTGTGGATTGCGGCAGTCGCCTGGGAGTACGTCTCGCCGGCGGTGCGCTTCTGGGTTCCGAAGCTCGGCTTCTCGTCGGTCGAGGCCTGGGCCGTCGAGGGCGGCCACATGGCCGAGCGTTGCTCGCTCTTCGTCATCATCGCGCTCGGCGAAGCCGTCGTCGTCAACGGCGCGACCTTCGCCGAACTGGACTGGACCGCGGACAACATCATGGCCTTCGTCTCCGCACTGGTCGGCGCCATCGCGATGTGGTGGGTCTATTTCCACAAGGGCGCCGAGGCCGGCTCGGAGCGGATCTCGAAGTCCACCGAATCCGGCCGCCTGGCGCGGCTCGCCTATACCTATCTGCACACGCCGATCATCGCCGGCATCATCCTGACCGCGGTCTCGGACGAGCTGGTGCTGAAGCACCCGACCGGCCATTCCGACGTGCGCACCATCGTGAGCACGATCGGCGGGCCGCTGGTGTTCCTGATCGGCACCATCCTGTTCAAGCACGCGATCCGCGGCTTCCTCCAGCTCTCGCACGGCATCGGCATCATGCTGCTGCTGTTGCTGTGGTGGTTCGCCGCCGGCCTCCCGCCGCTCTGGCTGTCGGTCGCGACGACGGTGATCATGATCATCGTCGCGGTGTGGGAATCGGTGTCGCTGGGGGCGGACAGAGAAGAGGCCAAGGAACATTGAATTGCGGAGCGGCCTGAGCTGAGGAGCCCGCCTAAGCGGGCGTCTCGAAGGATGCGCTGCGGGGAAAGCGCTCTCGCGGAGAGCGGCCGCAGCGTTTACTCCGCCACTTCCAGCGCATGCACCGAGAACATCTTCGCCGCATCCGTCCAGCTCTCGCGGACGCGCCAACCCGCGCCCTGTGCCAGCGCGGCAAAACGCTCGATGCTGTATTTGTAGCTGTTCTCGGTGTGAATGCTTTCGCCCGGGCGGAACGAAAAGCTGGTGCCGAGCAGGCGCACGGTCTGGCTCTTCTTGCTGAACAGGTGCATCTCGATGCGGTGCCGCTCGCGATTGTAGATCGCGCGATGGGTGAAGGCGGAGAGGTCGAAATTGCCGCCAAGCTCGCGGTTGATCCGCACGAGAACATTGAGGTTGAAGCGCGCGGTGACGCCGGCGGCGTCGTTATAGGCATCGAACAGCACGCGCTCATCCTTCTCGAGGTCGGCGCCAATGATCATCTGCGCGCCCCGACCCAGGATCGCGCGTGCGCTCTTCAGGAAGGCCTGGGCTTCATGCGGCTCGAAATTGCCGATGGTCGAGCCCGGAAAGAAGCCGACCTTGGGCATCGAGGCGACGGCCCTCGGCAGCTCGAACGGCGTGGTGAAATCGGCGGTCACCGGATAGATGCCGAGCGACGGGAAGTCTCGCTTCAGGCCGTTCGCCTGCGCCTTGAGGAAGTCACCGGAGATGTCGACGGGGACATAGGCCGCGAACCTGCAATGGTTGAGCAGCAGGCGGACCTTCGTCGTTGCGCCGGCGCCGAACTCGACCAGTGCGGCGTGCTCCGGAATGATCTTCGCGATCTCGCTGCCACGATCCTTCAGGATCGAGAGCTCGGTCCGCGTCGGATAATATTCCGGCAGGCGCGTGATCGCCTCGAACAGCTCCGATCCCGTCGCGTCGTAGAAATATTTCGGCGACAGTGTTTTGGGCTGCTGCGAGAGGTCCTTGATGGCCTCGCGGGCGAAGGCGGTGGTCTGTTCGTCGGGAAGATGGGCTTCGGCCAAAGCGCTGGCGTGCACATTCATGATACTCTCCTGAACGCGCTGTCCGGCGCGCATCTGTCGTCGGATGAGAACTAGTCGTAATCGGCGAGCCGCAGTCCCGTGAACTGCCAGCGGTGGTGCGGATAAAAGAAGTTCCGATAGGTGATACGGCTGTGGCCTTTCGGAGTTGCAAGCGAGGAGCCTCGCAGTACCAGCTGGTTGACCATGAACTTGCCGTTGTACTCGCCGAGCGCGCCTTCGATGGCCCGGTAGCCGGGATAGGGCGCGTACGAGCTGCGGGTCCACTGCCAGACGATGCCGAAGGCGTCGTTGAGTTGGCCGGCGCGGGCCGCGACCTCCCACTCCATCTCGGTCGGCAGATGTTTGCCAGCCCAGCGCGCAAAGGCGTCGGCTTCGTAGTAGCTGATATGGCAGACCGGCGCGGTGGGATCGACCGGCTTCACACCGGCCAGCGTCATCACGTTCCACTGGCCATCGATCTCGCGCCAGTAACCCGGGGCCTGCCAGTCTTCCTTGCTGGTTGCGGCAAAGCCGTCCATCAGCCACAGCGTCGCACGCCGGTATCCGCCGTCCCGCATGAAGGCCAGCCACTCGGCATTGGTGACGAGATTGCGAGCGACCCTGACCGGGCCGACGAGGGCGCGATGCGCCGGCTTCTCATTGTCGAAATGAAAGCTGTCGTCGACATGGCCGACGGTGTGGATGCCCTCGTTCAGCGTCAGCCAGTCATCGGCGGCGCGCGTCGCGGCCGGGAAGCGCCAGTCCGGGTCATAGGCCGGATAGACCGGGTTCTGCGCGAAGGCGTGCAGGATGTCGGTGAACATCAATTCCTGGTGTTGCTGCTCGTGGTTGAGCCCGACCTCGACCAGCGGTGCGATCGCGCGAAGCTTGTCCTCTCCCGCCTCGCGGAAGAATTTCACGACCGCCGCATCGACATAGTTGCGATAGGCGCCGACCTCGTTTGCGCTGGGACGGGTGATATCACCGCGATGATTGCGGGCATGACGCGGGCCGGCGGCGACGTAATAGGAATTGAACAGGAACGCGAAATCGGGGTGGAAGGGCCGGTAGCTAGCCGCGTGCTCGCCGAGCAAAAATTGCTCCCAGAACCAGGTGGTATGGGCCCGGTGCCATTTCGTCGGGCTCGCATCCGGCATGGACTGGATCTGCTGGTCCTCCGGCGACAGTGGCGCAGCGCGGCGTTCGGTCTCGTTGCGGACGGCGAGAAAGGCGTCTTCCAGCCGCTGGGCGAGGTTACCGGCAGAGGACAGTGACGAAAGCGAGGGGGCGGCCGTAGCGGAGGCTTGTTTCGTCACGTTTTTCTCCAGACAGGACAAGAGAACGTTGTTGGCGTTGCCCGGTTCCAAAACCTGGGTTCGTCCTAGATAGGGGCTCCGTTACGGTATGAAAGTCCTCCCCGGCGATGATATTGATGTCATCAGCCTATGGATCCGGCCGGGGGCAAACCGGTCAGCGGGGGCGTGTCGCCGCCATTTTACTTTGGATGCACAACGGTTTGGGCTACATATATAGGCAGGTATCGGGTTAGATCGGCTGAGCCAGCCCGAATTGATTGGTGGGGGCTCCGCCCCAGAAGGACACGGAAATGAGCATCGAGGAATTCATCGCCAACGAAGTGAAGTCGAACGACGTGGTTCTGTTCATGAAGGGCACGCCGCAATTTCCGCAGTGCGGTTTCTCCGGCCAGGTCGTCCAGATCCTCGACCATATCGGCGTCGGCTATAAGGGCCTCAACGTTCTCGAATCCGCCGAACTGCGCAACGGCATCAAGACCTTCTCCAACTGGCCGACCATCCCGCAGCTCTATGTGAAGGGCGAGTTCGTCGGCGGCTGCGACATCGTCCGCGAGATGTTCCAGGCCGGTGAATTGCAGCAGCTTTTCACGGAGAAGGGCGTCGTCGTCGCGGCCTGATAGGTGACCCAGCTGACGCGCCGGATTGGCGGCGCCGAGCTCGAGGTCATTGTCGCAGACATCACCACACTGAGCGTTGACGCCATCGTCAACGCGGCCAACACGTCGCTCCTTGGTGGGGGCGGCGTGGATGGTGCGATCCATCGGGCGGCGGGGCCCGATCTGGTTGCCGAATGCCGCATGCTCCACGGCTGCAAGACGGGTGATGCCAAGATCACCAAAGGCTACCGGCTCAAGGCTGCCCATGTGATCCACACCGTCGGACCGGTCTGGAATGGCGGCACGCTCGGAGAGGACGATCTGCTCGCGTCCTGTTATCGCCGCTCGATGGAGCTGTGCGGGAAGCACAAGCTCACCTCGGTGGCATTTCCCGCGATTTCGACCGGCATTTTCCGCTTTCCAGCCGACCGGGCGGCCGATATCGCCGTTCGTACCACAATCGAAGGGCTCGCTGCGGCGCCGTCCGTGGCCCGCGTGGTGTTCTGCTGCTTCGCCGAGCCGAGCGCCAAGCTCCACGCCGAGGCGCTTGCGCGACACGCCGGCCCTTGTGCCTGATGGCGCGCTCAGTACACTCCGCCGGACCATGTTCCGGGGAGGGGATATGATTTCACAGTCTGGACTGCGTGCGCTGGTCTGCGGCGCGCTGGTGTCGCTCGGCGCGATGTCGCTGGCGCGAGCGGAGGGCACCTACGAGATTCCGGCCGGCGCGCATTTCAATCAGGAGAAGCTCGGCAAGATCAGCGAATTCTTCAAGAACGAGGTTGCGACCGGCAAGATCGCCGGCGCGACCGTACTGATCCGGCAGCACGGCAAACCGGTCTATCACGAAGCCTTCGGCGTGCAGGACGTGGTCAGCAAGGCGCCGATCACGGACAAGACGATCTTCCGCCTGTTCTCGATGTCCAAGGCGATCACTTCGGTGGTCGCGATGCAATTGGTCGAGGACGGCAAGATCAAGTTGGATGATCCCGTCTCGAAGTACATTCCGTCCTTCGCCAATGTGAAAGTCGGCGTCGAGAAGAAGGCGGAGGACGGCACCAAGTCGCTCGAGCTGGTGCCGCCGAACCGGCCGATGACGGTGCATGATTTGATGACGCACACATCGGGCATCACCTATGGCTTCTATGGCGACAGCCTGGTCCGCAAGGCCTATCGCGATGCCAACCTCTACGCAGGCGATTTCGACCTCGCCGAGTTCGCCGAGCGCATCGCCAAGCTGCCGCTGCACAACCAGCCGGGCGCGCTCTGGCAATACGGCCATTCCACCGACGTGCTGGCACGCGTGATGGAGATCGCGGCCGGCAAGCCGCTGATCGACATCATGCGCGAGAAGCTGCTCGATCCGCTCGGCATGGTCGACACCGGCTTTTTCGTCACCGCTCCCGAGAAGCAGAAGCTGCTGGCGCAGCCGGTGCCGAACGACAGCGACTTCCGCGTTGGCCGGATCAATGATCCGACCGTGGTCAAGAAGATGCAGTTCGCCAGCGGTGGCATGGTGACGACCATGGCCGATTATGAGCGCTTCGCGCAGATGCTGCTCAACGGCGGCAGCCTCGACGGCAAGACCATTCTCAAGCCTGAGACGTTCAAGCTGATGACGACCAATCAGCTCGGCCCCAAATCAGGCGTCGACCGCGACTATTTCTATTTCCCCGGCGACGGTTTCGGCTTCGGCCTCGGGCTCGCGGTGCGCACCGACCCCGGCAACGCAAAACCGCCGCCGCCCGGCAATCTCGGCGAGTTGAAATGGGACGGCGCCTCCGGCTGCTATTTCGTCATCGATCCCAAGCAGGACATGTTCTTCGTGCTGCTGGAGCAGACCCCGACCGAGCGCCAGCGCGTGCAGCGGACATTGAAGCTGTTGGTCTATGAAGCCATGGAAAAGTGACATGTTCGGGCGCCGCGCTTTCATCGCGGCGCTCGTGCTTCTGGTCGGAGCGGTCGGTGCGAAGGCCGGCTCCGAAGCACGCAGCGCTCGCACTCTCTCGGCCCAAGGGCTGGCGAAGGTCTCCGACTACATCCGCAACGAGATCGTGACCGGCAAGATTCCCGGCGCCATTCTGCTGCTCCAGCAGCATGGCAAGCCGGTCTATTACGAGAATTTCGGCGTTCGCGATGTCGCGACCGAGAGTTCGATGAGCGCGGACACGATCTTCCGTCTCTATTCGATGTCGAAGCCGATCACCTCGGTCATGGCGATGATGCTGGTCGAGGAAGGCAAGCTCGCGCTCGAGGATGCCGTCGCAAAGTACATTCCGGCCTTTGCCGATATGAAGGTCGGCGTCGAGAAGAAGGCGGAGGACGGCAAGGTCTCGCTGGCACTGGAGCCGCTGCAGCGTCCCGTCACGATCAAGGATCTGCTGCGCCACACCGCGGGGCTGCCTTACGGTTCTTCTGGCGGCGGCGCGGTGCGCGAGCTCTATGCGGCCGCCAACCTCTTCAATGGCGATGTTTCCAACGCCGATTTCGTCGCGAAGCTCGCGGCGCTGCCGCTCGCCGAGCAGCCGGGCACGCTGTGGGACTACGGCTTTGCCACCGACGTGCTCGGCCGGGTTGTCGAGGTCATCTCGGGCAAGACGCTGCTGCAGTTCGAGAAGGAGCGGCTGCTCGACCCGCTAGGCATGACGGAGACGGCGTTCTACGTCACCGACCCCGCCAAATTCCCACGCATCGCCGAACCGATGCCGGATGATCGCAACATCAATGCAACGACACCGGTTCGCGACATCAGGCGCCCGGCGATCTGGCAATCGGGCGGTGCCGGCCTCGTCGGTACAGTCGGCGACTACGCCCGCTTCGCGCAGATGCTGCTGAATGGCGGCAGCTATGAAGGCCGGCGCTATCTCAAGCCCGAGACCATCGCGCTGATGGCGTCGGATCATGTCGGCCCCGAAACCAGGATCGCACGCGACCCGAACTATTATCCGGGCGGCAGTTCCGGCTTTGGCCTCGGCTTTGCGGTGCGCACCTCGGTGCCGCCGGGGACGTCATGGCCGCTCGGCGAATATCGCTGGGACGGCGTCGGCGGCACCTTCTTCTTCATCGATCCCGAAGACGATCTGTTCGGGATCTTCATGGTGCAGACCCCGTCGCAACGCGGCCGGATTCAGCTGGCCTTGAAGACGCTGATCTATCAGGCGATGGGGCGGTAGACTCTCATTTTGACGCGTTTTCTTTACGCGAACCGGTATCCACTTCGCTCGAATACGCGCTGACTACGCCCCGCGCACGATCTCGCGCACGTACCCGATGGTCTCCTCGATCTGGGCCGCATCGACGTCGAGATGGGTGCAGGCGCGGATGCGGCCGTCCATCATCGCAAGTGTCACGCCGCGCTGGCGCAGTGCCGCGACCATCTTGTCGCCGGCAATGCCGGCGCCGTCGGGCTTGAAGAACACGAGGTTGGTCTCGGGCTCCTGCACCTCGACGCCGGGGATCTGCGACAGCCCGCGGGCAAGCGCGCGCGCATTGGCGTGGTCGTCGGCGAGGCGCTCGACGTGATGGTCGAGCGCGTAGATGCAGGCGGCGGCGCAAATGCCAGCCTGCCGCATCGATCCGCCGAGGCGCTGCTTCCACTGCCAGACCGCATCGATGAAGGCGCGCGAGCCCGCGAGCACGCCGCCGATCGGCGCGCCCAGGCCTTTGGAGAAATCGATCCAGGCCGAATCCCAGCCCGCCGTCATGTCGCGCGGGGAGATGCCGCTGGCGACGGTGGCGTTGAGCAGGCGCGCGCCGTCCATGTGGGTGACGAGGCCGTGCTGCTTCGCGATCGCGACGATCTCGTCGAGTGCGGCCTTTTTCCAGATCGTGCCGCCGCCGATATTGGCGGTCTGCTCGACGCTGACGACGGTCTGCGGCGGCTGGTAGCGCGTGCGTGGATGCAGTGCTTTCCGGAACGTCTCCGGCGTGAACTGGCCGTCGGGACCCCTAAGCTGGGTGACCTGAAAACCGCCGATCGCCGCATGCGCGCCGCCTTCGCGAGCGATGATGTGCGCGGTCTCGTGCGCCAGGATCTCGTCGCCGGGACGGCAATGCACCAGCGTCGCGGTGACGTTGCACATGGTGCCCGAGGGCATGTAGACCGCGGCTTCCTTGCCCATCAGCGCGGCGACGCGCTCGCACAGCGCATTCACGGTCGGATCGTCACCGACCTGCTCGTCGCCGACCTCAGCCCGCGCCATGGCGTCGCGCATCGCGGCCGTCGGCTTGGTCTGCGTGTCCGAGAGCAGATTGATGCGCACCGGCGGCGCCTTGGGATCGATCGGGGGAGGGGTGTAGAGCATGCGACGGCTCCTAACGCATTTGCGGCCACTGAATTGTGGCTCTTAAGCAAAAAGGCCCCGGCGAACCGGGGCCTTTCGATATTCAGATCTTAGCGCGAATAGAATTCGACGACCAGATGCGGCTCCATCTGCACCGGGAACGGCACGTCGGAGAGGCCGGGGATGCGCACGTATTTCGCGGTCATCTTGCCGTGGTCGACTTCGAGATAGTCGGGAGTGTCGCGCTCGGGGAGCTGGCTGGCTTCCAGCACGTGGGCGAGCTGCTTGGAGGCTTCCTTGACCTCGATCACGTCGCCGACCTTGAGCTGATAGCTCGAGATGTTGACCTTGCGGCCGTTCACCTTGATGTGGCCGTGGTTGATGAACTGGCGAGCGGCGAAGATCGTGGAAACGAACTTGGCGCGGTACACGACCGCGTCGAGACGACGCTCCAGCAGGCCGATCAGGTTCTCGCCGGTGTCACCCTTGAGGCGGCTCGCCTCGACATAGATGCCGTGGAACTGACGCTCGGAGATGTTGGCGTAGTAGCCCTTCAGCTTCTGCTTGGCGCGCAGCTGCACGCCGAAGTCCGAGAGCTTGCCCTTGCGACGCTGGCCATGCTGGCCGGGGCCGTATTCGCGGCGATTCACGGGGCTCTTCGGGCGGCCCCAGATGTTCTGGCCCATACGGCGATCGAGTTTGTACTTCGCCTCACTGCGCTTAGTCATCGCGTCCTCTTCAGGTACATGGTTTGAGGAAACGCGCCCTCCTGTGTGACGGGCTAGCCCGGCACTGACAGGTCCGATCCCCAAAGCTTCAAGGGAGAGGACCACGGGTCGCGAAACGCTTCGCGGGCCGAAATCGGCCCGCGAGCAGGCGGCTTTTAGGGGAGTTTGGGGTTCGCTGTCAATTGTTCAGCCCGTCATTCCGGGCGATGCGCCAGCATCGACCCGGAAAATCTCGAGGTTCCAGGTTCGGCTCTGCGAGCTGCCCCGGAATGACGGTGCTTATGTCCCGACCACTCTTATCGGCTTTGACCCCGCCGCCCGCAATTCGGCAGCGATTTCAGTGTTCAGGACCTGTTCCAGCCGGGTCAGGACGCGGGCGATCGGGGCCGCATCAGTAACCCGGTGATCCCAGCGGATCACGACATGAATGGTCTGGTCGGGCTCGACCAGGCCGTAGCTGACGATGAAGGGGCCCGGCGTGATCGGATGGAGCTCTCCGCCGCCATAGGCGGCCACCGAGCTCACCGCAAAGCTGCCGAACCAGTTGCCACGCTGGCGGCCGAAATTGAGGCCGATCGCCCAGGACAGGCGCCGCAGCGGCAGCGGCAGGCGGGTTGCCCGCATGATCTTGCGGAACATCGGAACGTCTGCGATCGGCGCCGTTTTGCCGCGCCGGATCTCGGCATCGACCGCGGCCAGCGCCATGGCCTCGGGAGCCGCGATTCGCTGCGGCATCACGCATTCCTCGCCGTCCTCGACCCGAGCGATCGCCACCGACGCCACGCTGTTCGGCAATTCGTAGAACGTCGGCCAGGGCCATTTGGCGTAGACGGTGCGCAGGATCGGCTCGTCCCTGGCGACCAGGGCGAACGCCTTGACGAAGGTCGCAGCCCAGCCGGCCGGCGCGGCGGCTCCGGCGCGTGCCTCGATCAGGGGGCGGATATTGAGCGAACGGGAGAGCGAAACGAACGGCACGTCCATCGACGCGCGCATGAGATCGCAAATCAGGCGGCGCGGCAGCGAAATGGGCTTTGGCGTCCCCCGCATCGGTCTTCGGTTCCTACAGATGAAAAAATGTGCAGCGAGCGGGTCCCGCCCGCCGTTTCCTTTAGCACGAACCAACCCGCCAGGGGTTGAACGGTTCGACCAATCAGGGAGCCGGCGAAGCCAGCGGCTTGGTCTTGTCGACGACGTAAACTCCAAGCACTTTCATGGCTTTATCGCCATGAGCCTTGGCGTCATGCACGACGCCTGCCGGGATCTGGTAGGAATCGCCGGCTTTCAAGGTCTTCTCCGGCTGCCCGTCGACGAGGAGATTGAGCTCGCCTTCCAGCACATAACCGGTCTCAATTCCGGGATGGGTATGGCGTCCGGCCGCGCCGCCCGCCGGGACCTCCGCAATCGCGGTGACGGTATTATAGCCCTCCGGAAATTCGACTTTCTGGAGCGGGGTGCGCTTGATGCCAGGCTGCTGTGCGAAGGCGGCGACGGCAAGGCCGGTAAAGGTCAGAGCGAGCAAAGTCTTCTTGAGCATGGTTTTTCCTCCCTATGCGGCCGACCCTAGCAGGGCCGCAGTTCCCGGCAAGGTGGCAGTCGGCCTGCTCAGCGCCTGATCCCCTCGAACGCCGCCATGATGCCGCGCTGGAGCAGCGACCAGTCGAAGCCCAGCGCGATCGCGCGGTAACCGCGGTCGACCAGGGCGTTGGCCTGGTCGGCGGTGCGGGCCACGCCGCCGATCGGCACGCCGCTTCTGAGGATGCCGGCCTCGGCGCGCGCGACCAGCTCCAGCAGTTCCGGATCGTCCATCTGGCCGCGCTTGTTGATGGAGGTCGCGAGATCGCCGGGGCCGATCACCGCGACGTCGATGCCCGGCGTCGCCATGATCTCGTCGATGCGGTCGACGGCATCGACATGCTCGATGGTGATCATGCAGATCATCTCGTCGTCGGCGCTTGCCATGTAGTCCGGCATCGTCTGGCCCCAGCGGAACGGGGCGTGGAAGGGCCCCCACAGACGGTCGCCGTGCGGCGGATAGCGCACGCTGCGCACCGCCTTCTCCGCTTCCGCACGGTTCGTGATCATCGGAAAGTTGATGCCGAAGGCGCCGATGTCCATCGGGGCTTTCGCAAGCCACGGCTCATTCGCCGCGATCCGCACCAGGGGCGTGCACGGCGTGCCTGTGGTCGCGGCGATCATCGCATGCGCTTCGGTCAGCCCGATGGGACCATGCTCGAGATCGACGATGATCCAGTCGAGCGAGCGCGCCATGATCTGCACCATCTGCACGCTCGGGATGGTCGCGATCGCGCCGAAAGCGGGGCGGCCATCGCGCCACAATTGGCGGAGGCGGTTGAGCGGCGGAGTCTGGACCGACATGGAAAGGCCTGCAGTGAGGTGACGACGGCAAAACCTAGCAGCGCGGCGCCGATGCGCAAAGTCAGGCCAGCGCGCGGCCGCCGAAGAACGGCGTCAGCGTAGCCGAAAGGCCGTGCACGCGGTTCGAGGTGAAGATCATCTCGGCGCCGGCCTGTGCGATGCCGCCGATGCGCGGGCCGAGCAGATCCGAGACGCGGCGGGCGATCGCCGGCGCGGGATCGATCCAGTCGACCGGCCAGGGTGCCAGCCGCTTCAGCCGGTCGAGCAGCAGCGGATAATGTGTGCAGGCGAGCACGACGGTGTCGGTGCGCGAGGTCGCGTCTTCGCCGACGAAGCAGGGGGCGAGTTCGGCCAGGATGTCGCCGTCGCTGACGGAAGCGCCGCTGAGTTCAGCTTCAGCCAGCGAGGCAAGCTCGGGCGAGCCGACCAGCGTCACCTCGCAGCCCTGCGCGAAATCGCGGATCAGGGCCTTGGTGTATTCGCGCTTCACCGTGCCCTTGGTGCCGAGCACCGAGACGCGGCGGGTCCTCGATTGCGCGCAGGCCGGCTTGATCGCCGGCACCGTACCGACGAAGGGCACCGAATAAGTGGCGCGCAAGTGGGACAGGACCAGGGTGGACGCCGTGTTGCAGGCGATGACGACGATATCAGGGTCATGCGTGCGGATCAGCTCACCCATCAGCGGCACGACGCGGGCGATGATCTCGTCCTCGCTGTGGTGGCCGTAGGGGAAGAAGGCGTCGTCGGCGACGTAGGCGAAATGGGCGTCCGGACGCGCGGCCACGACCTCGCGGAGCACCGTGAGCCCGCCAAGGCCGGAATCGAACACCAGGATCGTCGGAGGATTGGTCACGTCATTACCCTAGCCCGTCATGGTTACCATTCGGTTTTTAGGGCGATTTTGCGGCGGGACCGTTTTGGAGGGAGGCTGGACGCGCCGCGGACAGGACATACCCGGTGGGCTGGGCCCCGGCTCTGCAGCACCGTCGAAGCGGCGCCGCGCTGCATCCGGGACACAAGACCGAGATGCGTCCCCAGCAATGGCAGGCTATACGCGTCTTCACGACGTGCCCAACTTACCGCTGCAGGAGGCCGCATGCTCACCGTCCATCATCTCGGCAAGTCTCAGTCCGAGCGCATCGTCTGGCTGTGCGAGGAGCTGGGGCTTGACTACGAGCTGAAGCGCTACGCCCGCGATCCCGTCACCATGCTGGCGCCGCCGGAGTACAAGGCGCTGCACCCGAGCGGGGCGGCGCCCGTCGTGACCGACGGCGATCTCGTGCTCGCGGAGTCTGGCGCCATCGTCGACTACATCGTCGCAAAGTACGGCAACGGCCGTCTGGTGCTCGGCCCCAATGATCCCGCCTTCCCGCAGTTCCTGTACTGGCTTCACTTCGCCAATGGCACGTTGCAACCCGGCATGGGGCGGATGATGATTCTGAATCGACTCGATCTTGCAAAGGACAACCCGACCCTGCTCGCCATGAAGGGACGGCTCGATCGCTCCTACGATCTCCTCGACGCCCGCCTTCGCGACGCCGAATATCTGGCGGGCAACGCCTTCACCACCGCCGACATCATGATGGGCTTTTCGCTGACGACGATGCGCTACTTCCAGCCCTACGATGTCCAACGCTGCCCGAACGTGGTCAAATATCTCGGCCGTGTCAGTGCACGTCCGGCCTATCGGCGCGCGATGGAGAAGGGCGACCCCGGCATGGCGCTGCTGCTAGGCTGAGCAGCGGCGATCACGCGATCCTGTTCGTCGTGGCCGCCCGCTCCGTGGCGAGCTGCTTCTGCAAACGATCGATGTTCTGCAGCAGGCGCTGGCTGGTTAGCACCAGGAAGTAATAGCCGAACTGCGGGTCCTGGAAGTAGATCTCGAGCAGCCGGTCGTAGGTGATCGTCAGCACCTGGCCGTCCTCGATGCATTCGATCGTTCCGGTGCGCCGGTTGTCGGGCGTCAGGAAGCCGAGCTCTCCCATCAGCGCTCCGGGCCCGATCTCGACATTGATCTCCTTGACCAGGAACTTGCCGGTGACCGTGAGGAGCATCTCCTTGGCAGGATCGCCCAGTTTGAACAGCGTGTCGCCGCTTCGATATTTGCGCTCGGTCATGAATGGCTTGAGCCATTCGATCGACATGTCGCCTTCGGCGGCATGGCGCGCCTTCTTGACCAGCTTGAGCATCTGCCGCAGGCGCAGGGCGTTGATCGGAAGCAGCAGCAGATAGAGCAGGAACGTCGCGACGTTGGCGGAGAGCGCGCCGAAAACGGCGAAGAACGCGCAGCCGATCATGTTGGCGACGCGCAGCGGCACCATGGTCCGCATCAAGAGGGTGGCGACGAAGAAACCGGCGCCGACCGCGGCGAACAGATTGGCAAACGTGATGTTGTGGACGAAGATCTCCAGCAGCCTATTGAAGATCGCGTCATAGGTGACGTTGTTCGGATCCAGGCCCATCTGGACCAGGATCTTCGCGATCCTGAGGTTGTCCGTTGCCGCATCGAGAATGCGGTCGAGGATCGAGGAAATGTCTGCGCTGCCGGACGGCATGGTACTAACCCCGCGTAAGGCTTTCAGTCCTGGTCGGTATGCTCGACACGTATAGCCGAAATCGAATGACGGCCGCCTGAAATGAAGCCTTTGGCCGTCACGCCGCAAGAGGCAAATTTTAGCCTGATCGGGCGTTTCGGCAATTGCCCGTTGGTTGTGCGTCCGGCCGCAACGCGGCCGTGATTCGGGGCGGGCTTCGGCGTCGCGGAACGGCCGGATGCCCCTGGTGGGGCGCGTCTGACGATCTTCGCCTTATGGCTTGGCGGCGGGTTGGATGACCTGCTGCTCGACGAGGCCAAGACGTCCGGGCAGCGAGCCGGCGCGCAGCAGCATGGCGACGCTGTTCGCCTCTTCCAGGGTGAAGTTGCCGGAAATCTGGACGGAGCCGCCGGTGATGGGCTCGCGGATCACCGGGGAGGAGATCACCTTGTCGTCGAGCGCGATGGCGAAGGGCATTCCAACGTTCTCTGCGGTGATGTGAGCGAAGCGCCGCGTACCGCGGCCGTTGAAGCGGAACGAGGCGATCGGCTCCTTAGTGCCGCTCGAGAATCCCGGTCCCGCGTAGCTGATGTCGTCGCCGTCGAGCGCGCTGGCCTTGACGAGATAGGGAAGCTTGTCCTTGAAGCCGAACATCACTTCCGTGCCCGCCGGAGGCGTGCCGGATTGCGCCTGCTCCGCCGACATCGTGACATCGATCAGGCGGAAGCTGACCTTGACCTTCCTGGCGAAGATCGCGGTGATGCGCTCGGGCTCCATCGTGCCCGGCAGAAAGATGCGGATGCGGTCCGTTCCCTCAGGCTGGACGCTGGCCAGAGTGACGCCGGCGTCCTTGAGGCGCTGCTCGATCATGGCGATGGAATCCTCGACAAGATCGCGCAGCCGTGCGGCGGATGCGGCATCGGTCGGCGCTAGCCTGATCAGCCCGTCTCCGGCGTCGGTCACGGCGAGCGCGTGCGTGGGCAATCCCTCTGCCGCCGAGGCGAGCTTGCGCGTCAGCAGCTCGCGGCCCTTGGCGTCCGCGATCTTGACCTCGACGCCGCCGTCACGAATCGCAAGGCCGGAGAAGGCGATCCGGCCCTCGCGCAGGGTCTTGTAGACGTCGTCGCGCAGATCCGTGGTGACCGCCTCCCGCAAGGCGTCACTGTCCACCTTGTAGATGATGCGCGATCCGCCCAGCTTCTCCATCTTGTCGGTGATGAATGCCGCGATCTTGGCCCGCATCTTGTCAAGCTGGCCGTCCGCGGCGAATGTTGCGGAGGGCAGCGCGATGGCTGTTGAGATAGCGCACGCGGCGATCAGCCGTGTGATGCGGTTCCGCAGGGACATCGTCATGGTGACCTCAAGTCTTGCGGCAGGGCGCTGGCGAGCGAATTCAGTGCCAGTTCTTGGTCCCCGGATCGGCCGCAGAGGTTCAAGCGCCTTAGGTTCGTGTTCGAGCGCCGCAGCCCGTTGGCAATGGACGAACGCCAAATCATCCATCATTCTGTCGGCGCCCGGCCGGCCATCGGTCGGGGCCTCGCCGACCCAAAAATGTCAAAAGACAGGGGGCGGGGACATACATCTGAGGGAGGACGGAATTCCATGGCGGGCATCCACGCGCTCGATCGGCTGATTGGCAACGACTATCCGGAACTTTTGACGGACGCGGAAGTCCGCGATTTCGAGCGGGTCCCTTACGCAGAGCGCGTTGCAGCCGACAGCACTTATGACGCCATCAAATTGGGTGCGGCGCGCAATCCCGACGGCGCGGCGATCCAGTTTCTGCAAAATGCTGATCCCGCCGACACGCCACTGGTGGTCACCTACCGCGATTTCATTGCGCGCGTCACGCAGGCTGCCAACATGTTTCACGCGCTCGGCGCGGAGAAAGACGACGTCATCAGCTTCATGCTGCCGCTGGTGCCGGATGCCTTCGTGACGCTGTTCGGCGCGGAGGCCGCCGGCATCGCCAATCCCGTCAATCCGCTGCTCGAGCCGCACCAGATCGCGGAGATCCTTGAAGCTGCAAACACCAAGATCCTGGTGGCGCTCGGGCCGATGCCGGGCACCGATATCTGGCAGAAGGTCGAGCAGATCCGCCCGCAACTCGAGCACCTCAAGGCGATCGTGCAGGTGTTCGGCGGCGGCGATCCGGCGAATGGCATCTTTGCTTTCAGCGACCTGATCAAGCAGCAGCCGTCGGATCAGCTTGTCAGCGGGCGCAAGATTTCGGGTGCCGACATCGCGGCCTATTTCCACACCGGCGGCACCACCGGCACGCCCAAGCTGGTGCGGCACACGCATACCAACCAGGTCTACCAGGCCTGGGCGCTCAACCTGCTGCTAAGGGCGAAGCCCGGTGCCAATTTGCTGTTCGGCATGCCGCTGTTTCATGTCGGGGGATCGCTGACCCAGGTGCTGACGATGCTGTCGAGCGGCGGCTCGCTGGTCGTGCTGTCGCCGAGCGGCTGGCGCAATCCGAATGCGGTGAAGAATATCTGGAAATTGGTCGAGCGCTTCAAGCCGGAAGCGCTGTCGAGCGTGCCGACGGTGCTCGCCGCAACGCTCGCGGTGCCACCTGATCAAGCCGACATCTCAAGCCTGAAATATGCCGCCGGAGGCGGCTCGGCGATCCCCGTCGCGGTCGGCTCGGCGATCCAGGACAAGCTGAAGCTGCCCGTGGTCGAGGTCTACGGCATGACCGAGACCTCGAGCGTGCACACGCTGGCCTATCCATCACGGCCGATCCGGCTCGGCTCGGTCGGCTTGCCCATGCCTTATGCGCGCGTGCGCATCGTGCAACTCGATGCCGACGGTCGCCTGATCCGCGACTGCGCTCCGGATGAGATCGGGGTCGTCATCATGGCAGGGCCCGGCGTGTTCGGCGGCTATCTCAACGACGAGCACAACAAGGGCGCGTTCGTCGACGAGGTCTGGGTCAATTCCGGCGATCTCGGCCGGCTCGACGCCGACGGCTATCTCTGGATCACCGGTCGCGCCAAGGACCTCGTGATCCGTGGCGGCCATAACATCGATCCCGCGCCGGTCGAGGAGATCATGTTCCGGCATCCCGCGGTCGGCTTCGCCGCCGTCGTCGGCCAGCCCGACGCCTATGCCGGCGAACTGCCGGTGGGCTACGTGCAGTTGAAGCCCGGCGCGACCGTGGAGCCCGGCGAACTGGAATCCTGGGTTCGCGAGCGCACGCCGGAGCGGGCCGCCGTCCCGGTGCAGGTCATTCCGATCGACCCGATGCCGGTGACCGGTGTCGGGAAGGTATTCAAGCCTCAATTGCGCTGGGACGCGGCTGAGCGCGTGTTCACCAAGGTGCTCACGCCGCTGGTCGAGCGCGGCATCGATTGCAGGGTCAAAGTCGGTGCCCATGGCAGTCACGGATCGATCGCCACCGTGACCCTTGCCGGCCTGCCGTCGGAGCAGCGCGAGGCCGTTGCGAGCGAGGTACACGCGCTGCTTGCACCCTTCGTGATGCGCCACGAGGTGGTGCAAATGTAGCGGCCCCGACAGGCGGCGGCGTCACCTGGAAAAACCAGGGTGACGCTTCGCCGCATTATCCTTACCCCCGTTAGACCGGCTTGTGTGACAGGAATCACATAGGAAGAATTAGCAATCGGCGACGCTAGCGAATAGTCTCAGGGAATTGCATCCGGGGGGACGCAAGTGATTCCGTTTCGACTGTTTGTCTTGTTGATATTCGCGATTGGCCTTGCCTGCGGACCGGCGCATGCCGACCGGCGGGTCGCGCTCGTGATCGGCAATTCCGCTTACAAGAGCGCGCCGAAGCTCAGCAATCCAGTGAACGACGCCACGCTGGTCGGCGGCATGTTCAAGAAGGCGGGCTTTGATTCCGTCGACGTCAGGCTGGATCTCAGTGCCAGCGAGATGCGGCGCATGCTACGCGAGTTTGCCGGCAGGTCGCGCGATGCGGACATGGCGGTGATCTACTACGCCGGCCACGGCATCGAGCTCGACGGCAACAATTATCTCATTCCGACCGACGCGACGCTGGAGACGGATGGCGACGTTCTCGACGAGACCATTCCGGTCGAACGCGCGCTGTTCGCGGTCGAGCCGGCCAAGCAGCTGCGCCTGATCATCCTGGATGCCTGCCGCGACAACCCGTTCGCCAAGTCGATGAAGCGCACGCTGGCTTCACGCGCCGTCGGGCGCGGGCTCGCCAAGGTCGAGCCGACCAGCCCGAACACGATGATTGCGTTCGCGGCCAAGGCGGGATCGACAGCGTCCGATGGCGATGCGCGAAACAGTCCGTTCGCCGCTGCGCTGGTCGAGCATCTGCCGAAGCCGGGCCTTGATCTGCGCAAGGCCTTCGGCTTCGTGCGCGACGACGTGCTCAAGAGCACGAGCTACAAGCAGGAGCCCTATGTCTACGGCTCGCTCGGCGGCGACGACGTGCCCCTCGTCGTGAGGCCGGCCGCGACCGGTCCCCAGGCAAACCCGCAGGAAGCCATCCGCAGGGATTACGAGCTCGCGCTTCAGCTTGCGACGCGCGACGGCTGGGAAGCGTTTCTGGCGGCGTATCCGGACGGTTTCTACGCCAACCTGGCCAAGGGCCAGTTGAACAAGATCGGCGCCGAAGAGACGCGCGCGTCGGCTGAGCAAAAGGCCAAGGCGGCCGAGCAGGAAAAGACGAGGCTGATCGCCGAGCGCGCCCAGAAGGCCGAGCAGGAGAAGGCGGCAGCAGCTGCCAAGGCGGCGGAAGAGGCGCGGATCGCCGCAGAGAAGCAAAAGCAGATCGAGCAGGCGAAAGCGGAAGCGGCCGAGCACCAGCGCAAGGTGGCTGAGGCGGCGGCTGCGAAGGCGCTTGCCGAGAAGCAGGCAGTGGAGAAGGCCAAGGCCGAGCTTGCCGCGAAGCAGGCGGCGGAGAGGGCTGAGCAGGCCGCCAAGCCGACGGCCGATCGGCAGATACCCGAGGTCGAGAACCAGAAAGTCGCTGCGCTCTCGCCCGCGCCGGCCTCCACGTTATCGGCGGCTGATCTGACAAAATCCGTGCAGAGTGAGTTGCGCCGCGTCGGCTGCCTGTCCGCCGCCGCGGACGGCGACTGGAGCGCGACGTCGCAGCGCTCGCTGACGCTGTTCAACAAATATGCCGGCACCCAGCTCGACGTGAAGCTCGCGAGCGTGAATGCGCTCGATGCGCTGAAGGCGAAGCCCGGACGGGTGTGCCCGCTGGTGTGCAATTTCGGCTTCAAGGCCGACGGCGATCAATGCGTCAAGATCACCTGCCGCGCCGGCTATCGTCTTGGCGACGATAACGAGTGCGAGAAGATTCAGGAGAAGAAGCCGGTCGCCACGCGCGAGGATACGAGTAGGCGGGACGCAGACCGGAAGGCAACCGAAGCTGCGCCGTCCAGGCCGGAAGCGAATGGACAGATCTTTTGTAACTCGGCGGGATGCCGCCCAGTGCAGAAAGGCTGCAGGCTTGTGTCCGGGGCTACGCCCGGAAGATATAACGCCGCCATAGGAAGCGGCAATTACGAGGTCTGTAACTGATCAATCGTCCAGTCGATCAAAACCCGCGGATGAATTGCGTGACTATCGCTCGATATTTTTACGTAATGATATTTGCAGCTCTCTGCACATGCGCGCCGGCGCAGGCCGAGAAGCGCGTCGCGCTCGTGATCGGCAATTCCGCCTACAAGAGCGTGCCGAAGCTTGCCAATCCGGCGAGCGACGCCGGCTTGATCGGCGGCATGTTGAAGAAGGCTGGCTTCGATACGGTTGACGTGAAGCAGGACTTGAACGCGTCTGAAATGCGCAAGGCGCTGCGCGAATTCGGCGGGCGGACCCGGGATGCCGATGTCGCGGTGATCTACTATGCGGGCCACGGCATGGAGGTGGACGGCACCAACTATCTGATCCCGACCGATGCCGCGCTCGAGACCGACACCGACGTCTACGACGAAGCGTTACCGATCGATCGCGTGCTGGTGAGCATCGAAGCCGCCAAACAGCTTCGTCTCGTCATTCTCGATGCCTGCCGCGACAATCCGTTCGCCAAGTCCATGAAGCGCACGGTGGCCTCGCGCGCGATCGGCCGCGGCCTCGCCAAGGTCGAGCCAACCACTCCGAACACGATGATTGCGTTTGCGGCCAAGGCCGATTCGACGGCATCCGATGGAGACTCCCGGAACAGCCCGTTCGCCACGGCTCTCTCGGACCACCTGCCAAAGCCCGGCCTGGATCTGCGCAAAGCGTTCGGCTTCGTGCGCGATGACGTGCTGCGGAGTACTGCGAACAAGCAAGAGCCTTTCGTGTATGGCTCGCTCGGCGGCGATGACGTGCCGCTCGTTCCTGCCAAGCCCGTTGCGACCGGCCCGCAACCCAATCCGCAGTCTGAGCTCAGGCGAGACTATGAACTTGCGCTCCAACTCGGCACCCGTGACGGCTGGGAAGCGTTCCTGGCGCAATATCCCGAGGGATTCTATGCGAATCTCGCCAAAGGCCAGTTGAACAAGATCGGCGCCGAAGAGACGCGTGCCTCAGCCGAGCAAAAGGCGAAGGCCGCCGAGCAGGAAAAGACCAGGCTTATCGCCGAGCGCGCCCAGAAGGCCGAGCAGGACAAGGCGGCTGCTGCGGCCAAGGTTGCCGAAGATGCCCGCATTGCCGCAGAGAAGCAGAAGCAGATCGAGCAGGCGAGGGCCGAGGCGGCCGAGCAGCAGCGCAAGATAGCGGAGGCGGCGGCAGCGAAGGCCTTGGCCGAGAAGCAGGCGGCGGAGAAGGCCAAGGCCGAGCTTGCTGCCAAGCAGGCGGCAGAAAAAGCTGAGCAGGCCGCGAAGCCGGCTGCCGATCGGCAGCTGCCCGAAGTCGAGAACCAGAAAGTCGCTGCGCTCTCGCCCGCGCCGGCCTCCACGTTATCGGCGGCTGATCTGACAAAATCCGTGCAGAGCGAGTTGCGCCGCGTCGGCTGCCTGTCCGCCGCCGCAGACGGCGACTGGAGCGCGACGTCGCAGCGCTCACTGACGCTGTTCAACAAATATGCCGGCACCCAGCTCGACGTGAAGCTCGCGAGCGTGGACGCGCTCGATGCGCTGAAGGCGAAACCGGGGCGGGTCTGCCCGCTGGTGTGCAATTTCGGCTTCAAGGCCGACGGCGACCAATGCGTCAAGATCACCTGCCGCGCCGGCTATCGCGTCGGCGACGACAATGAATGCGAGAAGATCCCGGAGAAAAAGCCGGTTGCGACGCGGGAGGACTCAAAGAAGCGGGATACGGAGCGCAGGCAAGTCGAGTCGACGCCGTCCAAGCCGCAGGCATCTGGGCAGATATTCTGCAATGCTGCCGGCTGCCGCCCCGTTGGCAAGGGATGCAGAATAGAGCGCGCCAGCACCTCCGATGCGAGCTCGGTGATGGCTGGCCGCACGAGAGAGGTCTGCAATTGAGTGTGTATCGTCTCATTGCTGTGATGGCCTTCGCGACGTGGCTCGTTTGCGGGCCGGCCTATGCCGAAAAGCGCGTCGCGCTCGTGATCGGCAATTCCGCCTACAAGAACACGCTGCGGCTCACCAATCCCGTGAACGATGCTGCCCTGATCGGCGACATGTTCAAGAAGTCCGGCTTCGATGCGGTCGACGTCAAAACAGACCTCAATGCCTCCGAGATGCGGCGGACGCTGCGTGACTTTGCCGGCAGGGTCCGCGACGCCGACATGGCGGTGATCTACTACGCCGGCCACGGCATCGAGCTCGACGGTAACAACTATCTCATCCCGACCGACGCCATGCTGGAGACCGACGGCGACGTTCTCGACGAGACGGTTGCGCTCGATCGTGCGCTGTTCGCCGTCGAGCCGGCCAAGCGGCTGCGCCTCGTCATCCTCGACGCCTGCCGCGACAATCCCTTTTCCAAGACCATGAAGCGCATGGTGGCCTCGCGCGCGATCGGGCGAGGTCTTGCCAAGGTCGAGCCGACCAGCCCGAACACGATGATCGCGTTCGCTGCCAAGGCGGGATCGACGGCATCCGACGGCGATTCCCGCAACAGTCCCTTCGCGACGGCGCTGGTCGAGCACCTGCCGAAGCCGGGGCTTGATCTGCGCAAGGCGTTCGGCTTCGTGCGGGACGATGTCTTGAAGAACACCGGCAACAGGCAGGAGCCCTATGTCTACGGCTCGCTCGGCGGCGACGACGTGCCGCTGGTGCCAGCGAAGCCGGTCACTGTGGCGGGGCCGCAGGCCAATCCACAGGACAGCGTGCGCAGGGACTATGAGCTTGCGCTTCAGGCCGGCCTGCGTGAGGCCTGGGAAGCCTTCCTGCAGACCTATCCGGATGGCTTCTACGCCAACCTCGCCCGCGTGCAGCTGAAGAAGATTGCCGCCGAGGAGGAGCGCACGGCGGCGACCGAGAAGGCACGGCAGGCCGAGCAGGAGAAGGTGAAGCTCGCCGCTGAACGGGCCCACAAGGCGGAGCTGGAAAAGGCCGCCGCTGCCGCCAAAGCCGCCGAGGATGCGCGGATCGCTGCGGAGAAGCAAAAGCAGATCGAGCAGGCGAAGGCTGAAGCAGCCGAGCGCGAGCGCAAGGTCGCCGAGGCGGCGGCCTCGAAAGCGCTCGCGGAGAAGCAGGTCATGGAGAAGGCGGCGGCCGACGCCGCCGCGAAGCACGTTGCGGAAAAGCAGGCCGCTGATGCCGAGAGCAAGAAGGTTGCAGCGCTTTCGCCGCCGCCGAGCTCCGCTCCGGCGCAAGATCTGCCGAGATCCGTGCAAGTCGAGCTGCGGCGCGTCGGCTGCATGAAGGCCGAGCCGTACAGCGAGTGGAGCGAGACGGCGCAACGCTCGCTGACGCTGTTCAACAAATACGCCGGCACCAAATTCGATGCGAAGATTGCGAACGCCGATGTGCTGGACGCCCTCAAGGGAAAGTCGGGGCGGGTGTGTCCCCTGGTTTGCGAGCGCGGCTTCAGGGCGGATGGAGACCAATGCAGCAAGATCGTGTGCCGTGCTGGTCACCGTATCAGCGACGACAACGAATGCGAGAAGATCCCGGAGAAGAAGCCCGTCGCGACGCGCGATGAACCCGCAAGACGTGACTCGGACCGGAAAAAGAGTGAGTCATCGCCGGCTGCTTCACAAGCGAATTCGTCCGGCCAGATCGTATGCACGAATGCCGGCTGCCGGCCCCTTCGTCCCGGCTGCAAGCTGGGACGATCGCCGAGCGTTGCCATTAACGGTGGCGGCTTGACCGAGGTCTGCAATTGAAGCGGCCCCCGCTGAGGCGAGGGATTACCCCGCCGGCATCCGCGTCTCGATCATGCGCACCCAGAACGAGGCGCCGTGGCCGAGGATGTTGTCGTTGAAGACATAGGCCGGGTGATGGCACTCGTTGCCGTCGCCCATGCCGACCAGCACCATCGCGCCGGGACGCGCCTCCAGCATGAACGAGAAATCCTCGGCGCCCATCATCGGGATGAACTTGTCGTTGACACGATCGGCGCCGACGATGTCGCGGGCGACGTCGGCGGCAAGGCCGGCCTCGCGCGCATGGTTCATCGTCACCGGATACATCCGGCTGTATTTGGTCTCGGCCGAACCGCCATAGGCGCGGGCGACGCTATCGGCGACTTCGCCGATGCGGCGCTCGACGAGATCGCGCACCTCGGGATCGAGCGTGCGCACGGTACCGCCGAGCTCGGCGACCTCCGGGATGATGTTGAAGGCGGTGCCGGAGTGGAATTGCGTGATCGAGATGACCGCCGACTTCAGCGGATCGACGTTGCGCGCCACGATCGATTGCAGCGCGTTGACGATCTGCGAGCCGATCAGCACGCTGTCGACGGATTTGTGCGGGCCCGCGCCGGCGTGGCCGCCCTTGCCGTGGACCGTGATCTGGATGTTGTCGGAGGAGGCCAGCATCGCGCCGGGCGTGGTTGCGAAATGGCCTTCCGGTAGGCCCGGCATGTTGTGCATGCCGTAGACCTCCTGGATGTTCCAGCGCGTCATCAACCCGTCCTCGACCATGGCCTTGCCGCCCCCGCCGCCTTCCTCGGCGGGCTGGAAGATCATGATCGCCGTGCCGTCGAAATTGCGCGTCTCGGCGAGATATTTGGCGGCGCCCAGCAGCATCGCGGTGTGGCCGTCATGGCCGCAGGCGTGCATCTTGCCGGGGACCTTCGACGCATAAGGCACGCCCGACGTCTCCATGATCGGCAGCGCGTCCATGTCGGCGCGGAGCCCAATGGTCTTGCCGGAGGCGGACTTGCGGCCGCGGATCACCCCGACAACGCCGGTGCGCCCGATACCCGTCACCACTTCGTCGCAGCCGAATTCGCGCAACTTCTCGGCGACGATGCCGGCGGTGCGGTGGACCTCGTAGAGCAATTCGGGGTTCTCGTGGAAGTCATGGCGCCAGGCGGCCATTTCGTCGGAGAGGGCGGCAACGCGGTTGACGATGGGCATGGGGTGGGATCCGTTTTTTCTTCGTAGGGTGGGTTAGCGTAGCGTAACCCGCCGCGATGCCGGGACGGAAGGCGGATTACGCTACGCTAATCCGCCCTACAAGATGTCAGCTTTCGCCGAACACGCGCTTGAAGATCGTGTCGACGTGCTTGAGGTGATAGCCGAGGTCGAACTGCTCCTCGATCTCGGCGTCCGAGAGATACTTCTTCACCTCGGTGTCCTTCTTCAGCAGCTGAAGGAAATCGCCTTCACCGCGCCAGACCGGCATCGCGTTGCGCTGCACCAGCTTGTAGGCGTCCTCGCGGCTCGCGCCCTTCTGCGTGAGCGCCAGGAGCACGCGCTGCGAATGCACGAGGCCGCCGAGGCGGTCGAGGTTCTTCTGCATGTTGGCGGGATAGACCAGGAGCTTGTCGATCAGGCCGGCGAGGCGCACCAGTGCGAAGTCGAGCGTCACGGTGGCATCCGGGCCCATCATGCGCTCGGCCGAGGAGTGCGAGATGTCGCGCTCGTGCCAGAGCACGACGTTCTCCAGCGCAGGCGTCACATAGGCGCGCACCATACGGGAGAGGCCGGTGAGGTTTTCCGACAGCACCGGGTTGCGCTTGTGCGGCATCGCGGAGGAGCCCTTTTGTCCTTCCGAGAAGAACTCTTCGGCCTCCAGCACTTCGGTGCGCTGCATGTGGCGGATCTCTACCGCGATGCGCTCGACCGAGGAGGCGATCACGCCGAGCGTCGAGAAATACATCGCATGGCGGTCGCGCGGGATCACCTGGGTCGAGATCGGCTCGGGGACGAGGCCCATGGCTTTCGCAACGTGCTCTTCGACGCGCGGATCGATCTGCGCGAAGGTGCCGACGGCGCCTGATATGGCGCAGGTCGCGACCTCCTTGCGCGCCGCGATCAGGCGCTCCTTGGCGCGCGAGAATTCGGCATAGGCATAAGCGAGCTTGAGGCCGAAGGTCACGGGCTCGGCATGAATGCCGTGGCTGCGGCCGATGGTCGGCGTCATCTTGTGCTCGAAGGCGCGCTTCTTGAGCGCGGCCAGCACCTTGTCGAGGTCGGCGAGCAGCAGGTCGGCGGCGCGGGTGAGCTGGACGTTGAGGCAGGTGTCGAGCACGTCGGACGAGGTCATGCCCTGGTGGACGAAGCGCGCCTCGGGGCCGACGATCTCGGCGAGGTGAGTGAGGAAGGCGATGACATCGTGCTTGGTCTCGCGCTCGATCTCGTCGATGCGGGCGACGTCGAAGGTGGCGTCCTTGGCCTTGGCCCAGACTGTTTTGGCGGCCTCCTTCGGGATGGTGCCGAGCTCGGCGAGGGCGTCCGCCGCATGCGCCTCGATCTCGAACCAGATCTTGAACCGGGTCTGCGGCTCCCAGATCGAGGCCATTTCCGGGCGGGTATAGCGGGGGATCATCTGACGGCTCCAGGAAGGTGGGCGGGCGATCCCGGGGGGCGGCGCCGGCCAAAATGCTTTTTACGCCGTGATTTAACAGAGCAGGCAGGGCGAAACAAACGGTCTGGGCCCCGGGAGAGGGGGATCGCCGAGCTATCCACCGGACCGGAGGCAGGGGTTGGCGACCTCAGCCGCAAATATTAACTGTCAATCACGGATCATTGACTGACAGATATTGAAATCTGTCATCGGGACGTGTATATCCGTTCTCGGACGCTCCGATTGGGCGTCCCGCGACAAGCCCCGGGGAGCCCGACATCCGAGCCAAGCTCGGATCGGAGGGCGGATTGAAGAGCGGGGACCGCGGACGAATGGAGACTTAAGACAATGACAACCGAAATCATCAACCTCACCGGCGCGATTGGGCATTGGCTCAATTTGCTGGTGGCGCGCCAGATCGCGGCGCAGGCTGCAAAACTGCCTCATTAAGGCGAGAGCTTTCCGAAACGGCCGGCATGGGCGCTTCGGAAGCAGCTCCATCGCCGGGTAACTGAGCCCAAACGGGAACATGGTGCTGGCATGAATGAAGCCGTTGTCTTGACGCCGGAGCGGATCCTCGAAGTGACCGAGGACGTCTTGCGGCGTTACGGACTTGCCAAGGCCACCGTGGTCGACGTTGCCCGTGCGCTCGATGTGAGCCACGGCAGCGTCTATCGCCATTTCCCGAGCAAGGCCTCGCTGCGCGAGGCCGTCGCCAAACGCTGGCTGGACCGCATCGACGCGCCGCTCCGCCAGATCGCCGCGGAGCAGGGCCCGGCGCCGGCGCGGCTCGAGCGCTGGCTGCGCACGCTGTTCGCCGCCAAGCGTTCGCGTGTGCTCGACGACCCCGAGATGTTCGAGACCTATCTGACGCTGGCGCGCGAGGCCTGCGCGGCCGTCAAATGTCACAAGGACACCATGATCGACCAGATCTCGGCGATCTTGACTGACGGCGTGAAGCAGGGCGCATTCGCCATCGGCGACGTCAAGACCACTGCGCGCGCGATCTTCGATGCCACCGTCCGCTTCCACCATCCGGCGCATGCCGACGAATGGAAGGACGCTGATCTGCCGGCGCGTGTCGACGCGACGCTCGCGCTGGTGCTGCGCGGCCTGAAGGCGGCCTAGACCCGGAGGCTATCTCACCCTCTTGCCTTGTGAAGAAGCGCACTCTCCCGAACGGGGGGCGCGGCCGTTGCGTGCCTGCGCGGCTGAAACGCACCGCCGTTGGTCGCCGGTACGACTGGCGGGCTCTCCGGATATGCATTGACCGCGATTTCGACGGCATCCTTTGACCGCTTTCGAAGGCGGTAGAATGTCAGCTCCTGCTCGAGCATGGGGCAGCGGAAGTGGACGACGGCCGTATCGGGCAGGCGGCAAAGTTCATCGATGAGCTCGCCTACGGTGATGATCGGGGGATGGTCGACTGCCTTGTGATGAGCCTTACTCATGGCGATTCCTCCACTCTACTCCTAACCGGAGCCGGATGGCCTCCGTTCCATCGGAGCCCGGCAGATTCGAAATCTTCAAGTGACGTGGGGAATGCGGCAGCCCCGCTGCTAGATCTTCGTCAGCCCGCAGGTCGCGGCGAGCCGCACCAGCTGCGCGTCGGTGCGCGCGCCGGTCTTAGTCTTGATCAAATAGTGGTAGTTCTGCACTGTCTTCACACTGAGATTGAGATGCGTCGCGATCTGCTCGGTGGTGGCGCCGCCGGCAAACTGACGCAGGATCTCGATCTCGCGTTCGCCCAACTGATCCAGCGCTGAGCCCGCCGACAGGCTGTCCTCGGCGAGGATGTGCGCGATATCGTCGCTCATGGCCCGCTCGCCGCGCGCGACAGCGCGGATCGCGGCGACGACGGCGGACGGCTCGCTGCTCTTGGTGACGAAGCCGCTGGCTCCCGCGCTGAAGGCGGCTTTCACCAGCACGGCCTCGTTGTGCATGGTGAAGACGAGGATCCGCGCCCGCGGACTGCGCGCGCGGATGTTGCGGATCGCCTCCAGCCCGCTCGCGCCGGGCATCGAGATGTCGAGCAAGACGACATCAGGATCATGCGCCTTGAATGCGCCGTAGGCGTCCGCGGCGTTGTCGGCCTCCGCCACGACATGCAGGTCGCCTTGGCTTTCCAGCACGCGCCGATAGCCTTGGCGGACGATCGGGTGGTCGTCTACGAGCAGCACGGAGATGCCTGTTGCTGCAACCTCGCTCATTCCGCCCTCACGCGGCGAGTGGGATGGTGGCGGCGACACTGAGGCCGCCGCGGGCGGGCAGGATCGAGAGCGATCCGCCGGCCGCCGTGACGCGCTCGCGGATGCCGGTCAGGCCGAAGCCGGCCGATTGCGAGACGCGCTCCGCATCACCGCCGCCGTCGTCCTCGACGCGGATGATCAGCGCGTCGTCCTCGCCGGCCCGGCGTTCGATGCGCAAAGAGATCTCGCGCGCCGCACCGTGACGCAGCGCGTTGGTCAGGCATTCCTGTGCCACGCGATAGGCCGTGGTGGCGGCCGGACCGCTGATGTCAGTGAGGTCACCCCTGAGATCGAGCTGGATCGTCGGCCGCGCCGCGCTCTGCGAGCGCCAGCTGTCGACGAGGTTGACGAGGCTTGCCTCGAGCCCGAGCTCCTCGGGCAGGGGATTGCGCAGCCGCTTCAGCGCATCGCGGAGCGATGCCATCAGATGATGGGTCGCCTGCGAGATCATGCGCGCATCCTGCGCGATGCCATTATCCCGGTTGTCTTTCGTGCTCGCCGTTTCGATCGTGTTGGCGAAGGCGAGAATGGCGGAAAGATTCTGTCCGAACTCGTCGTGCAGCTCGCGGGCGAGGGCGCGGCGCTCGTCGTCGCGGATCTCGATCAAGCGCCGCGTCAGCGCGGCGCGCTGCTCGGTGGCTTCCTCCAGCCGGCCGCCGAGCTCGTCGACGGCGCCGCCGATCATCGCCAGCTCCATGGAGCGGAAGCGCGGCAGTTTGGTGCGATACTGCCCGCGCGCCATGCGCTGCAGGGCGGTCACGATCGTGCGCGCCGGTGCCAGCGCATGCGCGATCGCCAGCGAAGCCAGCAGCGCGATCGCCGCCGCCATCAATAGCGCGACGTCGATCACGTTGAGGATGTATTCCCAGGCGAGCGAGACGGCGGCCGCGGCATCCGGCGTCGCGACCACGGTGCCGGCGGTCGCGGCGCGGGGACTGACGGGCCGGACCACCTCGGCGTGGCTGCCGAGGAAGGTCGGCACGATCGCGGCGAACCAGCGCGGCGGGGTCTTGCCCAGCCCTTCGCTCTGGCCGCAGAGCGGCTTCTCGAATGCCGCGGCTGGCTGGAACTCGACGCAGACGCCGGGCGAGATCAGCTTCATGGTCTCCAGGGTGCGCCAGTCCGGAACGGGCAGGAGATGCTCGCGCGCTCTGCTGCTGCGCAACAAAAGCTCGCGCCAATACAGCGCCTGAAGCGCCTGCGCGACCCGCTGCGCCGAGGCCGCAGTGGACCGGTCGACGCTGCGATAGGCGTCGAATGTGGCCCATATGGTTGCCGCGCCAAGGCACAGGGCCACGATAAGCAGCAGACGGGCGACAAGCTGAAGCACGAGGCGCATGCGATCATCCCCGACGTTTGATAAGCTCAGCCTAACAACGCCGCCGCGCCTTGCCAATTGCGGGGTGTGGCGGGACTGCTGCTCGGGCAAATTTCCCAAGCCGGATTGGGCATGGGTCTTTGGACCTGATACGGCGGCTTTGATCTAATCGACCGGAAATCTTTGCAGGCCAATCGTTGCGGGCCGGGAGCAGTGCAGCATGAGTTCGATCACGATTGGACCGATCGCGGGAACCGCGACCGACCCATCCGAGCGCAGCGCGCTCCTGTTCTGGATGATCTTCACGGGGCTCTCGATCTTCGCCGTCGTGCTGCTGTGGCGGTTCGGCCTGATCCATCTGATGCTGACCTCGGACCGGACCTACATTTCGAGCGTCATCGCGGTGCTCTATGTCCTGACCTGCGGCCACTGCTTCCTGCGCACGCGGGCGATCGCGCGTGAAGGCGCAGCGGCGAGGCGCTGCCGCGAGGCGCTCGCCGCGCCTGACGGTGGCAAGGTGCTCGATGCGAGCGCGGCGGCGCTGCCGCGCGGCCTGGTGCGCGACCACATCCAGAGCCTGCTGACGAAAGCGGCCGCGCAGGGCTACCGCCCGGTCGACCAGACGCTGCTGCTGCGGACGCTCGCGGACCGGCTGCGCGGCTCCAATGGGTTCGGCGCCTTCGTCTCGGATACGCTGATGAAGCTCGGCCTGCTCGGCACCATCGTCGGCTTCATCATCATGCTGGCGCCGATCGCGGGGCTGGATGCCGCCGACAAGGTCGCGATGCGCTCCTCGATGGGGCTGATGAGCGACGGCATGGCGGTCGCGATGTACACGACGCTCGCCGGCCTCGTCGGCTCGATCCTGGTCCGTATCCAGTACTACATGCTGGATGCCGCGACCCAGCGGGTGTTCTCGGATGCGGTGGTGCTGACCGAGACCTATGTGACGCCGGTGCTGGAGCGCAAGGGGTCTGAAAAGGGGTCTGGGATCAAGGGCGCCGGAATCCCGTCATGATGGATGATTTCGGCCTCTATCCGCGCGAGGAGCCGTTCGATCCGCTGGGCGTGATGCTGTTCAAGGCGCTCCAGGTGATCGCGTTCCTGTTCTTTCTTGCGCTGCTCGCGGTCTCCCCGGATGCCAAGGAGGGCAAGATCGACTCCAAGGCGGAGTTCATGATCACGCTGGACTGGCCGGACAGCCACCCCGACGATCTCGACCTGTTCGTGCAGGATCCCGCCGGCAATATCGCCTGGTACCGCCATCGTGAGGCCGGCTTCCTGACGCTCGATCGCGACGACCGCGGCGGGGCCAACGACTTCATCATCGTCGCTGGCAAGAAGATCGCCTCGCCCATCCGCGAGGAGATCGTCACCGTGCGCGGCATCCTCGCCGGCGAATACACCGTCAACGTCTCGCATTTCGTGGCGACGACAGGTGAGCCCGTTACGGCCAATGTGAAGGTGCAGAAGCTCAATCCGACCGCGCAGGTGGTCTTCGACAACAAGTTCACGCTCGATCACACCGGCGACGAAAAGACCGCGGTGCGGTTCCGGATCGACGCCGAAGGCAAGGTCGTCAATGTGGACCAGCGGCCGAAATCGCTGCTGGAGACGTTCCGCAGCAGCTGGCGCAACGGGGCCGATCTCGACCCGAGGACCGGGGTGAGCAGTAACGCCAAGAGGATACGCCGTGACTAATCTGCAAACGGTCATCCTCACGCTGTCGGTTGCCTATGCCGTGATCGGTGCGCTGCTGCTGATCGTGCTGGTCTATGGGCGGCTGCACTGGTCGTTCAAGGCGGTCGCGGTGGTGGTCACCAGCGCGTTCTACATCGTCAGCTTCAGCGAGATGCGCGGCCTGCTCGGTTGGGCCAGCACCGACCGGCTGCCGACGACGTTCAAGCTGCTGAAGTCCCGCATCGTCGAGCCGCATTCGCTTCAGGGTGACCCCGGCTCGATCTATCTGTGGGTCGAGCAGCTGGACGAGGACAATCGCCCGAGCGGCATTCCGCGCGCCTTCCGCGTGCCCTACGACGACAGGCTCGCCGACAAGACCCATGCCGCGGAGAACGAGATCGCTCTGGGACATCCGCAAGGCGGCCGCGCCGCCGATTTCGGCGGCGGCGATGGCAGCCTCATCGATATGGTCCGCGAATATGTGACGCCGAAGACCATTTTGGAGACCACCGGCGGCGATTCCTCGACCGGCGAATTCCTTGCCCCGCCGGCAGGCGCGCAAGGCGCCGTGTTCACGCCGATACCGCCGCCCCGGATGCCGCCAAAGGACGAGCAATAGGCCCTTCGTCATCGCCGCAGGATCATCACCACAAGGCTGCGCTGGTAAACGGCGCGGCGCTGGCGCATGGTTTTGACCTCCCTCAATTTGGCCTTACCGGCCTTCAATAAGAATTGGAGGGTGGAGGATGCGTGCTCCTAGCGGTCTTTTCGGATATCCATGGCAACAGACAGGCCTTCGAGGCCTGCCTGAAGGCCGCCCGCGCGAGGGGCGCGGAGCGGTTCGTCCTGCTTGGCGATTTCGTCGGCTATGGCGCCGATCCGGAATGGGTGGTGGATACCGCGATGGAGCTCGTTGCCCAGGGTGCGATCGCCGTCCGCGGCAATCACGACCAGGCGGTCAATTCCTCGACGGAGACCATGAACGCCGAGGCGCAAATCGCAATCGAATGGACCCGCGGCCGGCTTGATACCGCGCAGCGGCGGTTCCTGACCGAACTGCCGATGCTGGTGGAGGATAGCGATCGTCTCTTCGTGCATTCGGAAGCCTCCAGCCCCCAGCGCTGGCACTATGTCCGCTCGACGGTGGACGCCGCCAAGAGCCTGATTGCAACGCCCGCTCATGTTACGTTTTGCGGCCACATCCATCGTCCCGCGCTCTATTCGATGTCGGTGACGGCCAAGATGACGAGCTTCGTGCCGAAGACCGACGTTCCGGTGCAGCTTCTGCGCGGCCGGCAATGGCTCGCCGTGCTCGGCTCGGTCGGCCAGCCCCGCGACGGCGATCCGTCGGCAGCCTTCGTATTGTTCGACACCGAATCGTGCCAGATCACCTACTGCCGCGCGCCCTATGACATCGGGACCGCGGCGGACAGGATTCGCGACAACGGCCTGCCGCACTGGCTCGCCGATCGGCTCTCGCAGGGGCGCTAGAGGCCGATGCCGAAGCCCCTGGTCAAATCCGGTGCGTTGATCGATGGTTACACCATCGGTGAATGCGTTCATGCCGGCGGCATGGCGACGTTGTGGACGGTCACCCATCCCGGCATCGATGTACCCTTGCTGATGAAGATCCCGCGGGTGTCGGAGGGCGAGGATCCTGCCGCGATCGTCTCCTTCGAGATGGAGATGATGATCCTGCCGCGGCTGGCGGGTCCCCACGTCCCGGCCTGTTTCGGCACCGGCGATTTCGCGCACCAGGCCTATGTCGTGATCGAGCGCATCGGCGGGACCACGCTCTACAAGCGGCTGCCTGACCTGCCGTTGCCCTACGACGAAGCGCGGCAGCTCGTCGCCAAGATCGCAACCGCGCTTGCCGATCTCCACCGACAGAACGTGATCCATCACGACATCAAGCCGAGCAGCATCATGTTCCGCGAAACCGGCGAGGCGGTGCTGATCGACTACGGCCTGTCGCATCACAACCACCTGCCGGATCTCCTGCAGGAGGAATTCCGCCTGCCTTACGGCACCGCGCCCTACATGGCGCCCGAGCGGCTGTCAGGGGTGCGCGACGATCCGCGCAGTGATCTGTTTTCGCTTGGCGTGCTGCTCTATTTCTTCACGACTGGCGAGCGGCCGTTCGGCGAGGGCGAGACGATGGGCGCGATGCGGCGCCGGCTGTGGCGCGATCCGTATCCGCCGCGAAGCTTGCGCACCGACTACCCGCTCTGGCTTCAGGAAATAGTGTTGCGGTGTCTCGAGATCGAGCCGGTATGGCGCTATCCGACGGCATCCCAACTCGCCTTCGATCTCGTCCATCCGGACCAGGTCAAGCTCACCGCGCGCTCGGAGCGGGTGAAACGCGACCCAATCGGCGTCGCATGGCGTCGCCGCTTCAACCAGGGCGTCATGGCGCCGCGCGCGAAATCGGATGTCGCCGCCCAGATCGCATCGAGCCCCATCCTCGCCGTCGCGCTCGACACCGTGGAAGGCGCACCGGAGCTGAACGAGGCGCTGCGCGTGACCACCGAGCGCATCCTTGCCACCTTGCCGTCAGCACGGCTTGCCTGCGTCAACGTGCTCAAGCTGAACCGGATCGCGATCGACCGTACCCTGGACGAGCAGGGGTCCAACAAGCATATCGACCGCCTGGTCGCGCTCAGGCATTGGGCGACGCCGCTCAAGCTGGATGAGAGCCGGCTGTCGGCTCATGTGCTGGAGGCGGTCGATCCCGCCGCCGCGATCCTGGAGTTCGCCGAGGTCAACCAGGTCGACCACGTCATCATCGGCGCGCGGCAGAGCTCGTTCAGGCGCACGCTGCTCGGCAGCGTCTCGGCCAAGGTGGCTTCGGAAGCGGCCTGCACCGTCACCGTGGTGCGGCCGCCGCGGATGGCTGGGGACGCCGGCGAGCCCAATGCCGGCGAAGTGCCGGATAGACCGCCGGCCGTTTGAGGGTGGATCAGGCCGCGTGGGCGGAGTGAACGGTGCGCTTGCGGCGGATCGGCCAACAGAATTGCGGGCCGGGCTCGCCGTGATCCGGACTGCCGCCGAAATATTGGATGATCTCGCGGCAGGGCTCGCAATTGAACAGGTTACGCGACGCGGATGCCTTGGTCATTTCCTTGAGGCAGTTCGGGCAGTGCGGTTTCATGGGAGGTGGTCCGGAAAAGAGTGTCTCAGTGTCGGCGCCGCGAAGGAAACGAATGATCGAGGTCCGAACAGTCGAAACCCGGCATCGTCGTCTAGCCCGCCATCGGCTCGCTCGAGGCGGCCGAAGAAATAGTCGAGGCTCGGATGCGGGCGCCGTGGAATCCGGCACCTGCGTTTAGGCTGACGCTTCACGATAGCGATCTGCATGGACGTCAGCCCCTGTCGCGGGCGCGACGGATGTTGCGGGCCGAACGGGCCGGAGCCTCGACCGGGCCGGCCGACGGACCGAGCACGACAAACGCACTGAAACCAATCCACAACGCCACGCCAGTCCAAACCAGGGTCGTCGTCATGATGTGCTCCCGCGAAAACAGGCAGGAATCACTTGCAGTGATTTGCACGAATCAGTGAAGTCCGGGTGAGTACGGACGAAGGCTACAATTTTAAGCTTTACCCGTAGAAGCCGCAATTCTTTCCAGGTGCGACCGGCTTACTTTGCCGGTGCGCGCATGATCGAGGATATCCCGGATGCGCCGTGCGTCTCGAACGCAGCGAAACCCATAGTGCCCGGTGTAGTCGGTATCGGGCGAACGGGTCGAGCGCCCTGACGCAAAGTTGAGGTGGCCGACGCCGCCGCCGATGTCGAGGATTTCGAACACTGCATCCATGGCGTCGAACGAAGTAGCCGTCACGCTACGTCTGCTCCAGGCCGTGCGCACGATCAGCGCGCGGTGGTCGGTGATCACATAAAGCGTCTGCAGGTCTTGCAGCAGCATCACGAACGGAGCTGCAACAATCCCAACTCCAAGCATCGCGAGAGGTTGGGTCGCTTGGTCGATCCAATCGTTCCTGACGGCGATGACGGTCAGCAACAACCAGGGAAATCCGATACACCAGAGAAATCGCCACATTGCCGCGCGGGCGATGCCGTCGGGCTGCCCCTGCCAGACCACTTGCTCTCCATCCTGAAGGGACTCGGCGAGAAGACGAAGCAGGCCGGCAGAAAACAGAGTGGCGCGGAGTTCATCCATCCCCGTTGGTCGCAGCGGCAGCAGCTCCGGTTCGGACAGCGATGGTCTCAGATCGCCTCGCCGCGTGCCCCCAGTGCTGCGTTGCGGATCGCGGCGATGTTGGCTTTGTACGAGTCCAGCGTGCCGCCCTTGAACACGGATGTGCCGGCGACGAAGGCGTTGGCGCCGGCCGCGGCGAGCGCGCCCGCAACTTCAGGGCCGACGCCGCCATCAACCTCGATGTCGATCGGACGTCCGGCCGTCATCGCGCGGATGTCGCGGATTTTGCCGATCGCGGAAGGGATGAAGGCCTGGCCGCCGAAGCCGGGATTGACCGACATCACCAGCACGAGGTCGACGAGGTCGAGGACATATTCGAGCGTGCTGATCGGTGTGCCGGGATTGAGCGAGACGCCGGCCTTCTTGCCGAGCGCGCGGATCGCCTGGAGCGAGCGGTGCAAATGCGGACCGGCCTCCGCATGCACCGTGATGTGGTCGCAGCCGGCTTTCGCAAAGGCCTCGAGATAGGGGTCGCAGGGCGAGATCATCAGGTGTGCGTCGAACACCTTCTTCGTGTGCGGGCGCATCGCCTTGATGACGTCGGGGCCGTACGAGATGTTGGGGACGAAGTGACCGTCCATCACGTCGAGATGGATCCAGTCCGCGCCGGCGGCGTCGACGCTGCGCACCTCCTCGCCGAGCCTGGAGAAGTCCGAGGCCAGGATCGAGGGCGCGATTGCCAGGGGGCGGGGGGCGAAGGCTTGGGTCATGGCGGTTTCCCGTGGCGGCCGAAAGAAGATTGGGCCTCGCTAACATGGGCCTCCGTGGTCGGCAATGCAGGGCAGGCGTGCTTCCTGTGGGCGGAAATTTCTGCCGCGACCGGCATGATTTGCCGGTGTTCCCGGGCCGTCGAAGGTGCGTGGCGGCGGATTTCATTGAACTTTTTGCGCTGGCATGACGCTTGCTGACGTTACCCGACAGAACATTGGCCGCGGCATGCCGCGTCGGTTGGAGTTGTGCAATGCTGTTAGCCCTTGGCGCCGTGTCCAGCGCGCTCGACGCGATCCAGTCGCTGACGAATTCGAAGTCGTCCTCGTCGACGCAGAAGGCCGGGTCGGCGCAGAAGGCCGGATCTTCGCAGGGCGCAACCAACCCGTTCGCGATCGACAGCAGCGCGGGCAGCATGACGACCTCGTTGGTCGGCTCAGGCAGTCCGCCACAGATCGCGCCGGAGACGATGAACGCGCTGCTCGCCGCGCAGAGCCAGTCGACCGACGGCGCGAGCAGTTCGGCGAGCTCGACCTCGTCGAGTTCGTCGTCCTCGATGTCGAAGGGCCGGGAGGCTGCGCTCAAGGATCTGTTCTCTCAGATCGATGCGGACGGCGACGGCAGCATTACCAAGTCCGAGTTCGAGGACGCGCTGGGCGCCGGCGGCACCAACCTCGCGCAGGCCGACGATGTCTTCTCGAAGCTGGATGCGAACGCCGACGGCAACGTCAGCCTTGACGAGATGTCGAAGGCGCTGAAGAGCGGCCACGGGCACCATCACGCGCAAGGCGCCGGCGGCGCGGGCGATGGCTCGGATTCCTCCTCGAAGCCCAGCGGCGGATCGACCTCGACCACGACGACCGCTGCCGACGGCTCGACCACGACGACCGTCACCTATGCCGACGGCTTCAAGATGTCGACGACGGTGCCAGGCGCCTCCAGCCCCCGCAATTCGGCTTACGATCTGTTCGCGCAGTTGATGCAGCAGCAAGGCGGGCAAGGCTCTTCGGCGGCTGCCGGTTCGTCGATGTCGATGAGCGTGTGAGCGGCATCCGAGTCAGCCGGCATATTCGTGCGTGATGTCACGATAGGCGTACCGGTCGCGGATCTCGTGGTTGAAGAACGCCCCCTTTAAGCGCGTTTCCCTGAACGCCGCGGCGACCTCGGGCGGAACGTCCTCGTAGACATAGAGGCGTCCGCTAACGAAAGTCACCTTCAGCTCGCGCGTATTCGGCGCATAGCGGAAGAAGCGGATCACGGACGACGGCATGGCGGTACACCTTGGCCCGCCAGGACAACGCCGTATCCGCCGTTTCGTTGCTAGCCGAACCGGTCCATCCAGGCCGGCTGCGCTCCCGGGAACGGTAGCGCGGCTGCGCTATAGACGCCGCGGGCGATTGCGCGCGCGACCACGTTGGCCGCGACGGTGCCGAGCTCGGTGAGGCCGACCAGCGGATCGATCGGCTTCTCACCGGTGGCGGCCGCAAACAGCACGTCGCCATCCGTCGGTGCATGCACCGGGTAGATCGCGCGGGCAAAGCCGGTGTGTGCGATCATCGCGAGCCGCTTGGCCTGGGGCTTGGTCAGCACCGCGTCGGTGACGACCGCACCAATGGTAGTGTTCTCGCGCGCGTTCGCGGCAGGGCCGCCCTTGATGCGCATGCGGAGCATGTCGTCTGTGAATTTGTCCGGCAGGCCGCGTCCGCCGAACTCGCCGTTCACCTCGAACGGCGCCGCCCAGAACCAAGGTCCGTTGCCGACGGTGACGCTTCCCACCGCGTTGACGGCGACGATCGCGGCGACCTTGACGCCATCGGGCGTCACCGCCGAGGCCGAGCCGAGCCCGCCCTTGAGCGTTGCGGTGGTGGCACCGAGGCCGGCGCCGACGCTGCCGATCGCGAAGTCGGTGCCGGCGGCGGCCGCCGCGGCGTAGCCGAGGTCGCGATAGGGCGAGAACCGTCCCCAGGCCTTGTCGCCCCCATTGAGCAGATCGAACAGGATCGCGCCCGGCACGATCGGGATCAGTGCTTCCCGAACCCGGTGGCCGCGGCCCTGCTCGGCGAGCCAGGCCTGCACCCCGCCGCCGGTATCGAGACCAAACGCGGAACCGCCGGACAGTGCGATCGCGTCGACGCGCTCGACGGTGTTGGCGAGATCGAGCAGTGCGTCCTCGCGCGTGCCGGGTCCGCCGCCGCGGACGTCGATCGCCGCGACCGCCGGCTGGTCGAAGATGATCGCGGTCGTGCCGGAGGCCACTTTCGTATCTTCGGCATGGCCAACGCGGACGCCGGCAATATCGGTGAGCAGATTTTTCAAGGCGGCCTCATCGTTGAGTGCAGTTCGCGATCTGCGATAGCGCAGAGAGGACGCAGGCTCAACTGGCGAGTGCCGTCCTGAGCATCTTGGCAAGCTCGGACTTGCGGTAGGGCTTTGCCAGCAGCAGCACGCCGGAATCGAGCCGGCCGTGGTGGACGATGGCGTTCTCGGTGTAGCCCGAGGTGAACAATGTCTTCAGGTCCGGACGGCGGCGGGCGGCTTCATCGGCAAGCTGGCGACCGTTCATGTTGCCCGGCATGATGATGTCGGTGAAGAGCAGGTCGATGGTCTTGTCGTTGTCGATGATGGTCAGGGCCTCCGCGCCGTTGGCGGCCTCGAGCGCGGTGTAGCCGAGGCTCTTGACCTGGGTCACCACATATTGCCGCACCAGTGCGTCGTCCTCGACGATCAGGATCTTCTCGTCGCCGCCGGTGATGGGCGCGTTCTGGAGTACTTCGATCTCGGTCTCCTGCACGCCGCTCGAGCGCGGCAGGTAGATCTTGACGCTCGTGCCATGGCCTTCCTCGCTGTAGATCTTGACGTGGCCACCGGACTGCTTGACGAAGCCGAACACCATGCTGAGCCCGAGCCCGGTGCCCTTGCCAACCTCCTTGGTGGTGAAGAAGGGGTCGAACACCCGGTCGATCAACTCCGGCGGAATTCCGGAGCCGGTGTCGCTGACCGCGATCATCACGTAACTGCCGGCGACCATGTCGGCATTCATGCTGGCATAGCCGTCGTCGAGGAAGACGTTGCGGGTCTCCAGCACCAGGGTGCCGCCATCGGGCATCGCGTCACGCGCGTTCAGCGCGAGGTTGAGGATCGCCGTGGAAAGCTGGCCGGGGTCGACCAGAGCCGGCCATGCATCCTCGGTGAGCTGCGGCATGATGGTGATCTGCTCGCCCAAGGTGGGGTGCAACAGCTTGGCGGCTTCCAGCGCCAGCGCATTGACGTCGATCTCGCGGGGCTGGAGCGGCTGCTTGCGGGCGAAGGCTAGCAGATGCTTGGTCAGCTGCGCGCCGCGCTCGGCGGCGTCGTCGATCAGCTTGGTGATCGCAGCCAGCTCGGGCCGGTCGGCGACCGCGTCCGACAAGATGCCGATCGTGCCGGTGATGACGGTCAGCACGTTGTTGAAGTCGTGGGCGACGCCGCCGGTCAGCTGACCGATGGAATCCATTTTCTGGACCTGCCGGAACTGGGCTTCGGCGGCCTGCTTCTCGGTGAGATCCCGGCCGATGAAGAAGTGACGCTTCACCGGCTCGGACCAGGTGCCCATCCAGTTCAGCGTGACCTCGTGACCGTCGTAGTGATAGTAGCGCGCCTCGAAGCTGCGCTTGACCGCACCGCGCCGCGCCGCGCGCATCTCCTCCCGGGTTCTATCGAGGTCGTCGGGGTGAATGAACTCGGTGGCGCTGTGCCCGATCAGATCTTCCGGGCTGAAGCCGAGGATGTCCTTCACGCTGGGGCTGACCTGGATGAAATTGCCGAAACCGTCGGTGACCAGGATCAGGTCCTGCGAGGTCTCGAAGATGCGCTGGCGCTCCTCGATCTCGCGGCGAAGCTTTTCCCTGGATTGCTTCTCCTCGGTGATGTCGTGGGCGATCTTGGAGGCGCCGATGATCTCGCCGCTCTCCGCCCGAAGTGGCGAGACATTGAGGACGACGTCGAGCGCGCGACCATCCTTCCTGAGACGGACGGTCTCGTGCTGGGCAATCGACTCGTTGCTGCTGATGCGATTGAGAATGCTCCTGACTTCCGGCTTGCGGTCCTCAGGCACGATGATGTCGATCGGCTTGCCGACGGCCTCTGCGGCGGAATAGCCGAACAGGTGCTCGGCCGCACGGTTCCAGCCGGTGATGGCGCCGTTGAGCGACTGGGTGATGATGGCGTCGTTGGAGGATTCGACGACGGCGCCATACAGCGCGAGGCGCTTGCCATAGAAGTCGCGATCCGACGCCGATTGCTCGCGCAGCCTGCCGACAAGACCCACCGTCCGGGCCTGAAGGCGAACATTCTCGATCAGCAACACCGCCAGCACGAAGCTCGACGCGCAGAGGCCATAGAGACGGCCGGCGTAGAAACCGAGATCGAAGCGCACGACGTTGACGATCGCAGACAGCGCGATGTCGAACAGCCATGCGCACATCACGACCATGAGCCATATGTCGATCACCGAATGCGGGCGCCGGAACCACAGCGAAACGAGCGCGGCGAAGCTCAGCGACCAAACAAAAGACACGACCCCGATCATGGTCGGTGTGTATCGGCTGTCGCGGAGCAGGACCGGCAACAGATCGTGCTGGGCGGTGACGATCCAGGTGAAGGCAGCCATGGCCACGATGACGCCGAGCACGATGGCGTAGATCACGTTGCTTGTCGTGCCCCGGATCGTGGGGCCGCCGTCCTTTTCCTTCAGCCAGGCATAGCCCAGCACGAACAGCGGGAAGGCGCCGTGCCAGACCATGTAGAGCCAGACCGTGGTCTGACTGCCGGCGCCAAACAGCCCGGTCGGCGCGAACAGGCCGGGGAAGGTGAGGGCATGGACCAGCGCTGCCGCGGCGGTGAACAGGTAGCCGGTCGACAGCCACAACAGGGCGCGGGTCCGCAGCACCGAAAACTGCGACAGCAGCAGCACTGCCGTGATGATGTCGCTCACCGCCAGGGCGGATTGGTAGCTCGCCACGAAGGCGGGGACCGGCGGCAGCTGGATACCTGCGAACGGAACGGCCAGGGCGAACAGGATCGAGGAGACGCCGACGATCCACATTGCCGCGGTCCGGTCGGCCGGTGCGGCCGGCAGCGTTGAAAGAAATGTGCTTCGGTCGATCGCAGGCACGTTCATCTCATGCAGACCCGTTTTGAGCATCTCCGCAGTTCCAAGATACGGCAGTCTTGATCTCCACGGTTCCCACGGTAGCCCGTTCCGGGCGCGTGTCGTGAACTGTTGCAGTGACGACTCAACCGAAGGTTACAGCTTACTTAATTTTGGTGGGAGCGCGGAATAGGGATGGGTAAGATGCGCTTTACTGGGCGGTGTCATAATGCCCTGCCGCCGCGGCGGGTTCCAGGCTTGAATCATACGATTTGGATCAATCGTGGGGGTTGTTCCCATGCCTCGTATTCTCATCATCGACGACCAGAAGGACGTGCGCGCGATGGTCGCGATCGTGCTTCGGGTCAACCGTTACGAGGTTGCCGAGGCCGACAGCGGTGCGGCGGGGCTGAAAACCTTCGCGGAAGGCTCCTTTGACGCGGCAATCGTCGATATCTTCCTTGGTGACACCAGCGGCGTCGACGTCATCGCGAGCCTGCGCGAGCGTGCGCCGGGACTTCCCATCATTGCGGTGTCCGGGATGACGACGCTCGATTTCCTGGACCAAGCGCCTCACCTCGCCAACGTGGTCTGCCTGCAAAAGCCGTTTCGGCCGAACGACCTCCTGCAAGCACTGCGGAAGGCCCAGGCTGCGGCCAGCGGCGAACTGCCTGCGGCCGTCTGAACCGCCCGCGAAAAGAAACGCCCCGGGCAAGCCGGGGCGTGGTGACGATCGTATGGCGGCCCGAGGGCGCGTCAAGCGGGCTTAGGTGCCGTTGCCCTTGATCTCGGCATAGTTGCCCTTGGCGTCCCATTTGTAGACGACGTAGTCGATCTGCTTGATGTCGCCCTTGGCGTCATACTCGATCGGACCGATCACGGTGTCCCACTTGCCGGCCTTCATCGCCTCCATGACCTTCTTGGCGTCGGTGGTGCCGGCCTTCTTGGCCGCCTGCGACCACACCTGCATCGCCGCGTAGGTGTAGAGGGTGTAGCCCTCCGGGTCGATATTCTTGGCCTTGAAAGCCTCGACGATCTTCTTCGCGGTCGGCTTGTTGCGCGGATCGGGGCCGAAGGTGAACAGCGTGCCTTCGCCGGCCGGGCCGGTGATGGAGGCGTACTCCTTGTCGGCGAGCGCGTCGCCGGCCATCAGCACGGTCTTGAGGCCCTGGTCGCGCATCTGACGCAGGATCAGGCCGCTCTCCTGATGGTACCCGCCGACATAGACGAGGTCGATGTTGTCACGCTTCAAGCGCGAGACGATCGCGTTGAAGTCCTTGTCGCCCTTGTTGTAGGACTCGTACATCTTCTCGGTGACGCCGGCTTTGTTGAGCGCCTTCTTGGTCTCGTCGGCAAGACCCTTGCCGTAGGTGGTCTTGTCGTTGAGGATCGCGATGTTCTTGCCCTTGTAGTTCTTGGCGATGTACTGCGCCGCGATCAGGCCCTGCTGATCGTCACGACCGCAGACGCGCGCCACGTTCCAGAGCTTGCGCTCGGTGAACAGCGGATTGGTCGAGGCCGGCGTGATCTGCAGCACGTTGCCGTCGGCATAGGCTTCGGAAGCCGGGATCGACGACGACGAGCAATAGTGCCCGGCCACGAACGGGATTTTCGCGCCGGCGATCTTTTCGGCGATCGAGCGCGCCTGCTTCGGGTCGCAGGCATCGTCCTCGACGGAAAGCGCGAGCTTCTTGCCGTTGACGCCGCCTGCGGCATTGATATCGGCCACGGCCATTTCGGCGCCGTTCTTCATCTGGCGGCCGAAGGCGGACTCGCCGCCGGTCATCGGGCCTGCGACTGCGACGGTGACATCCTGCGCGAACGCCGCGCTCGAAAGCGCGATCGACGCGCCGAATGCCAGACCGATGAGCTTCAGTGACTTCATGAGATACCTCGCGGGTGGTCGCCTGTGGAAGTTGCCGGGCGTGCCCGGTTCAAACCGGCGCCATTCTCGAATGAATTTACCGAGAAGTCACCGGCAAAATACGGGCATCGGCAGAGATATCTCGCCACACGGGGCCGCACGCGGGTCGGGCTGCCGGCCGGTCAGCCGTGCCGGCCGCCTTCCAGGTAGGCCGCGCGAATCTCGGGGCGCTGCAACAATTCGGCGCCGGTACCGGCCAGCGTGATCAGGCCATTGACCATGACATAGCCGCGATGGGCGAGCTTGAGGGCGTGGTTGGCGTTCTGCTCGACGATCAGGACGGTCAGGCCGTCCTGCCGGTTCAGGGTGCGGATCGCATCGAAGATCTGGCGCGCGATCAGCGGCGCAAGGCCAAGCGAGGGCTCGTCGAGCAGGAGCAGGCGGGGACGGCTCATCAAGGCGCGGCCGATCGCCAGCATCTGCTGCTCGCCGCCGGACAGCGTTCCGCCGCGCTGGGCGTAGCGTTCCTTCAGCCGCGGAAACAGCGTGAAGACGCGTTGCAGCGTCGCCTCGCGTTCGCCCTCGGTGCATTCGGTGGCATCCGCCCCCATCTGGAGGTTTTCCGCCACGCTCATGCGCGGGAAGACGCGGCGGCCCTCCGGCGATTGCGCAATGCGCAAATGCGCGATCTCGTGGGTGGGGACGTCGGTGATGTCGCGGCCTTCGTACAGGATCTGGCCGGCGCGGGCGCGCGGCTTGCCGAAGATCGTCATCATCAGCGTCGACTTGCCGGCGCCGTTGGCGCCGATCAGCGCCACGATCTCGCCGGCATTGATCTCGACGTCGACGCCCTTCAGCGCCTCGATCTTGCCGTAGGCGGCGCGCAAGCCCCGGATCGCGAGCAGAGGAGAGGGTGCCGCGGTCATGACCCGCCCTCCATCACGGCTGCCGCCTCTTCCTCGTCGGCGCCGAGATAGGCTGCGATCACCTTGGGATCGTCGCGGACCTCGCGCGGCGTGCCTTCGGCGATCTTGACGCCATGGTCCATCACCACGATGTGGTCGGAGATCTCCATCACCACCGACATGTCATGCTCGATCAGGAGGATCGAGGTGCCGAGCTCGTCGCGGATCGAGAGCAGGAGCTCGCTCAAGGCCGCGCTCTCGCGCGCATTGAGGCCGGCGGCGGGCTCGTCCAGGCACAGAAGCGCGGGTTCGGTGCACATCGCGCGCGCGATCTCGAGCCGGCGCTGGTCGCCATAGGCGAAATTGCCGGCGGCATCGTCGGCGCGGTCGAGCAGATTGACTCGCTTGAGCCAGTCCGTGGCGAGATCAATCGCGCGCTTTTCGGCGTCGCGATAGCCGGGGGCGCCGATCAGGCCGAGGAAGGTGAAGCCGGAGGCGCGCATCAGTGCGTTGTGCTGCGCCACCATCAGGTTTTCCAGCGCGGTCATGCCGGGAAACAGCCGGATGTTCTGGAAGGTGCGGGCCACCTTGGCTTGCTTGGCGATGCGGAAATCGTTCAGCCGCTCCAGCGCGATCGTCCTGCCGCCGTCATGGGTGAGGCGAATGGCGCCGCCGCTCGGCTTGTAGAATCCGGTGATGCAGTTGAAGACGGTGGTCTTGCCGGCGCCGTTCGGCCCGATCAGCGCGGTGATCTTCTTCCGCTCGGCGGCGAAAGAAAGGTCCTGCACGGCGACGATGCCGCCGAAACGCATGGCGAGCCGGTCGACGCTGAGAATCTTGTCGCCGCTCATCCGTGGCCTTCCTTGACGAGGTCGGAGGAGATCGCTTTCGCCTTGGTCAGATACACGGTGGGTGCGCGATGGCCGATCAGGCCGCGCGGCCGCCAGATCATGATCAGCACCATGGCCATGCCGAACACCAGCATGCGATAGCCCTCGAGGCCCCGGAACAGTTCGAAGCCGCCGATCATGGCGAGCGCGGAGAGCGCGACGCCGAGCTGCGAGCCCATGCCGCCGAGGACGACGATGGCGAGTACCAGCGCCGATTCCTGGAAGGTGAAGGATTCCGGGCTGATGAAGCCCTGCCGGGTGGCGAAGAACGCGCCGGCAAAGCCGCCGAACATCGCACCCGTCGCGAACGCCGTGAGTTTGGTGGTCGTGGTGTTGATGCCGAGCGCGCGGCAGGCGACCTCGTCCTCGCGCAAGGCTTCCCAGGCCCGTCCGATCGGCAGGCGGCGCAGGCGGATCGTCGCCCAGTTGGTGAGCAGCGCCAGCGCCAGGATCAGATAGAACAGGAAGACGATGCGGTGGGTCGGCGAATATTCGATGCCGAGCCTGGCGGCGAGCCCGTCATCGCTGTTGTCGAGCGGGATGCCGAAGAAGGTGGGGCGGGGAATGCCGGAGACGCCGTTGGGGCCACCGGTGAGATCTTGCCAGTTGATGATGACGAGGCGGATGATCTCGCCGAAGGCGAGCGTCACGATGGCGAGATAGTCGCCGCGCAGGCGCAGCACGGGGAAGCCGAGCAGGACGCCCCAGAAGGCGGCGAGGATGCCGGCGAGCGGCAGGCAGATCCAGAACGACCAGCCGAAATTGGTGGCGAGCAGTCCGTAGGAATAGGCGCCGACCGCATAGAAGGCGACGTAGCCGAGATCGAGCAGGCCGGCGAGCCCGACCACGACGTTCAATCCCCAGCCCAGCATGACATAGGTGAGCACCAGGATCGCGAGGTCCAGGATGTAGCGCTGGTTATAGAAGATCACCGGCACCAGCAGTGTGAAGATCAGGAGCGCCGGCGCGAGGTAGCGGCCGACGAACGATATGCCGCTCTGCACCGCCGGCGGCACCAGCTTCTCGGCGCCGGTCGGGCCGATCCATTGCCGAAGCAGCTCGATCACGATCGAACCGCCGAACACGGCGGCGACGATGGAGGCGAGGTCGCCGAAGCGGGTCCAATAGGTGAGCTGGCCGGAGGCGCCCGCCTCGGTGCGGATGCCGATCATCAGCGAGAACAGCACCAGCGCGATCAGCGCGTTGATGAAGGCCGTCTTCAGGAGAGCGACTATGCCCGTTGCAGGTTTGGCCGTGTTGGTCGAGGGAGCTGTCACGCGCGACCGTCAGACTTTTTCGACTTCGGGACGGCCGAGCAGGCCGGTCGGCATGAAGATCAGCACCACGATCAGGATCGAGAACGCGGCGACGTCCTTGTACTCGACCGAGAAGTAGGCCGACCAGAACGTCTCGATCAGGCCGATCGCGAGGCCGCCGAGCATGGCGCCGGGCAGCGAGCCGATGCCGCCGAGCACCGCAGCGGTGAACGCCTTGATGCCGGCAACGAAGCCCATGAAGAAATCGACGAGGCCGTAATAGAGAAGGTACATCAGGCCCGCGACCGCGGCGAGCGCGGCACCGATCACGAAGGTCATGGAGATGGTGCGGTCGACGTCGACGCCGAGCAGCGCCGCCATGGTCTGGTCCTGCTCGCAGGCGCGCATGTCGCGTCCGAGCCGGGTGCGCGAAACCAGCCAGGTGAAGAGGGCCAGTAGCACGATGGTCGTGATCACCACCATGATCTGGATGTTGGAGAGCTGGATCACGAAGCCGTCCGTGCTCTCATGCAGGGTGTAGCCGCCGGTGATGAAGGGCGGGATCGGCTTGACGCGCGCGCCTTGCGCCACTTGCGAAAAATTGGTCAGCACGAAGGACATGCCGATCGCCGACAGCATTGGGGCGAGGCGGAAGGAGTGGCGAAGCGGTCGGTAGGCGATGCGCTCGATGGTCCAGCCATAGAGCGCGGTGATCGCCATCGAGACCAGCAGCACGACCAGCAGGATCAGCGGGATCGCGGTCAGTCCGAACGAAATCAGGATCAGGAAGGTGATCAGGGCGATGAAGCCGCCGATCATGAAGACGTCGCCATGGGCGAAGTTGATCATGCCGACGATGCCGTAGACCATCGTGTAGCCGATGGCGATCAGGCCGTAGATCGAGCCCAGAACGAGACCGTTGATGAGCTGCTGGGCGAAGTAATCCATGGGCTGCCGTACCAAACCTGACGCGGGCTCAAAGGGAGCTCTTAGGAGAGTGGGTTTCTTGGGCCGTTTCTTGGGCCCCGGCAGCCCCTGGCATTCTTCCGGATTTGTAACAGGAGGGAACTGGCGGCTGCAACAGCTCACGCTCCAGCAAAAGGTCTTGTACAGAGCTCATTTGGTCGGCGGTTCCGCAACTGCGAGGAACCCGGTTCCGCGGGCAACCAAAGCTGATGCCGGCCGTTATCTCGCCTCTGACGTCCAACAAGGGAGTTCCCCGAATGACGAAGCAGCAGAACCAGAATCCGGGTCAGCAGAGTCAGAACCCCGGCCAGCAGCGCCCAGGTCAACAGCCGGGCCAGCAACAGGGCGGCGGCCAGAAACCCGGACAGCAGCAGCAGAACGATCCGATGCGCCAGGGCGATCGGCCCGGCCAGCAGCAGGGCGGCCAGCAGGACAAGTAATTTGGGAGCCCGAGAACGAAGGGTAGTGAGGAGGGCCCCGCCGCAAGGCGGGGTCTTTTTTTGGGGGGCAATTGTTTGCCGCGTTATTCCGGGATGGTGCGTTGTCACCAGACCCGGAATCTCGAGATTCTCAGGTGCGCAATTGCGCACCATAGCTCGATGCTGCGCATCGCCCCGGAATGACGAGGGGCAGGGCAGTTAAGGTAAACAAAGGGTTTAAATTGCCGCCACAGTCTGATGCGAGTTAGCTCCCGGCAAAGCCTTCCCAGCGGAAGGCGCGTGGTCGACGAAGCGGGAAGCGGCATGTTCAGGAATTGGCGGATCGGCTCGGTCAACGGCGCGCTGCTGGCGGCCTATTTCATTCCGGCCTGGACCATCGTCGCCTTCAACATCATCGTCGCGCCGGTCCACGGCCTCTACGAGCGGCCGAGCGTTGCCGTCGCACTGTTCCTCAGCGACCATCTCCAGATGGCAGGGATGAGCACGGTGCGCGCGGCCTGGCTGCTTGCGCTGGGCCGGCTCACAGTGGTGGCGTTCTTTGCGATCTATCTCGCTCTGCTCTGCGTGCCCCGAATCCGCAAGTCCGGCGGCAGCGATGAGGCGCTCGGGATCGCGCTGGCGATCGGCAGCCTGATCTCGTTTGCCAGCATGGTGATGGCTTCGAAGGTCGGCGAGATGGCCGCGCTCCGGCTGCATGCCACCGAGCTGCTCCTGCTGCTCGGTGCTGCCATCGTGATCCTGATCGAGCGGCCCGATGCTGCTCCGCAGATCGTCGAGACCCCTGCCGAGATCCCTGCCTCGCTAGGACTCGAGCAGGCCGAGCTCCTGCACAATCGCTGAGGCTTCCTTGACGGCGTGGTTCGCCGCCGGCACGCCGCAATAGATCGCCTGCTGCAGCAGGATTTCCTTGATGTCGTCGGGGGTGAAGCCGCCTTCGGCGAGCGCCGCACGAACGTGCAGGCGAAACTCGTCCCATTGCCCGAGTGCGACCATGGTGCCGATCACCAGCACCCGGCGCGTGCGCTCGTCGAAATGCGGCCGCGTCCAGATTTCGCCCCAGGCGTAGCGGGTGATCATGTCCTGGAAGTCGGTGTTGAACGCATTGCGGTTCGCGATCGACTTGTCGACCCAGGCATTGCCCAGCACCTTCCGTCTCACGTTCATGCCGGCATCGCGGCGCTTCTGGTCGTCCATGGTGTTTCTCCGGATAACAACTAGCGCTGCGTCAAAAATCCCACCACCGCATCCGTGAACGCGTGCGGCTGCTCGACGTTGGAAATGTGGGCGGCGTCGATGATGGTCATGCTTGCGCCCGGAATATTCGAGCGGATCAGCTCACCCGCCGAGATCGGCGTCGCCATGTCGTGGCGGCCGGCGATCACCAGAGTCGGGCTCTTGATTTTCGGCAGCAGCGCGCGCTGGTCGAGCGTCGACAGCGCCTCGCAGCAGGCGAGGTAGCCTTCGACGGGCGAGGCGAGCAGCATCGATTTCATCTTCGCGGTGATGTCAGGCTCGCGCTCGCGGAAGTCCTGCGTCAGCCATCCCGCGATCACGGCATCGGCGACCGCGGCGATGCCGCCCTTCTTCACGGCGTCGATGCGCTCCAGCCATTTGGTCGGCTCGGCATAGTAGCAGGAGGTATTGGCGAGGATGAGCTTGCCGAAGCGCTCCGGCGCGTTGGCGCCCAGCCATTGTCCGACCATGCCGCCCATCGACAAGCCACACCAATGCACCTTCTCGATGTTGAGGTCGTCGAGGATCGCGAGCACGTCGCGGCCGAAGCGCTCCATCGTGTAGGGGCCGGGCGGAACGTTCGACTTGCCGTGGCCGCGGCGGTCGTAGCGGATGACGCGAAATACCTGCGTCAGTGCCTTCATCTGGGGCTCCCACATCTGCAGCGTGCAGCCGAGCGAGTTGGACAGCATCAGCGTCGGCCCGCCATCGCGGCCCTCGACGGAGACGTTGAGCAGGCAACCGTCGGCATCGATCATGGGCATGCGGCGTCTCCGTCGTACTTTGCGGTTCTTATTCGCGGTCGAGGCTGTCGAGCAGCCGGTCGATCAAGGCTTGGGAAGCCCCTTGATAGGCCATCGGTTCGAACAATGCCGCAATTTTTTCCGGCGAAAGGTGCGCAGTAACCTGCGAATCGGCGGTCAGCACCTCGCGCAGATGTTTCTTCTCGGCAACCGCGCGCTTGCTGGCGGCCTCGATGAGATGATGCGCGTCGCTCTTGCCGATCTTGTCGGCCAGCGCAAAGGTGACCGCTTCCGCCATGATCAGCCCGTGGGTTGCATCGAGATTGCTGCGCATGCGCGCTGCGTCGACGTCGAGGCCCTCGGCGATGTCGACGATGGCGGCCAGCGCGCCCGATGTGACCAGCATCAATTGCGGCAGCGTCGGCCATTCCGCGTGCCAGGGACCCGCGCTGCGTTCGTGGTCCTGCACCTGCGCGGCAAATATCGTCGCTGCAAGCTGCGGAGCCATTGTGGCTGCGCCCAGCGCGCTTGCGGCGGAGACCGGGTTGCGCTTGTGCGGCATGGTCGAGGAGCCTCCGCGGCCTTCGCCGGCGGGCTCGAAGGCTTCGCCGACATCGGTCTGCATCATCAGCGAAACGTCGCGCGCGATCTTGCCGCAGGTTCCTGCCAGAATAGCGAAAGCCGAAGCGGCCTCCGCGATGCGGTCGCGATGGGTGTGCCAGGGCGCTTCCGGTAGCGGCAGGTTCAACTCCTGCGCGAGACGCTCTGCCACGGCAAGCCCCTTGTCCCCGAGGGCCGCGAGCGTGCCGGCGGCGCCGCCGAATTGCAGCGCGAGGCCCTCCCGGGACAGCCGCCGCAGGCGGCATCGGGCGCGGGCGAGGCTTGCGGCATATTCGGCGGCCTTGAGCCCGAACGGCATCGGCAGCGCGTGCTGCAGCCAGGTCCGTGCCACCATCGCGGTGTTGCGATGGCTGCGCGCCAGCGCGGCGAATCCCCTGATGGCGCGGCTGAGGTCGGCGTCCAGCGCATCGAGGCCGGCGCGAAGCGTGAGCATGGTCGCCGTGTCGATGACATCCTGGCTGGTTGCGCCCCAATGCACGTAGCGCGCGGCCTCCGTGTCTGCCTTGCCGACATTAGCGGTCAGCATCTTGACCAGGGGAATCGCCAGATTACCCGATCGCGTCGCGGCCTCCGCCAGCGCCGCGATGTCAAAGGAATCGGCCTTGCATGCGGCCTCGATCGAGACCACCACAGAGGCCGGAATCACATCCGTGGCGGCCTCCGCGCGTGCCAGGGCTGCCTCGAAATCGAGCATGTTCTGCAGGGTCGACCGGTCATCGCAGACCGCGCGCATGGCGGCGCTCGACAGCATCGGTGCGAGCAGGGGGGAGAGGGATGTGCTCATGTTGCGCGCGACCTAATCATCATGGCCCGGCTGTGCCAATCCCCAAGCGGCCGCACACGTCTTTTTGCAGTTGCGAATATGCATTGCACGTGACCGGGCGCCGCCCTTTCCTTTGCCGCGTCCCTGCGTTACTTGATCAGCACAATAGTTACGCGATCCGGGAGGCACCCTCATGGCCATGACGATGAACGGCGAAGTCCAGCTTGCGGCGTCCCGTGAGGCCGTGTGGGCCAAGCTCAACGATCCCGAGGTGCTGAAGGCCTGCATCCCCGGCTGCGAGGAGCTCGAGAGGACCGAGGACGGCGGCTTTCGCGCTACGGCGAAAATGAAGGTCGGCCCGGTGTCGGCACGCTTCAAGGGCAAGGTCACACTCTCCGATCTCGACCCGCCGAACGGCTACAAGATCTCGGGCGAGGGCGAGGGCGGGGTCGCCGGCTTCGCCAAGGGTGGCGCGGTGGTCAAGCTGGCGGAGAAGGACGGCGGCACGCTGCTGTCCTACGATGTCGAGGCGCAGATCGGCGGCAAGTTGGCGCAGCTCGGCCAGCGCCTCATCAACGGCGCCGCCAAGAAACTTGCCGACGAATTTTTCGCGAACTTCGCCAAGGCGGTACAGGGCTGAAGGTCATCGCCTTCGGCATGGCACCTTGCGTCCCGGGCGATGTTGCCCCGGGGCATAATGGCCCATATGATGGGTTGGAATAATTATAAGAACCGCTTCGACGGGACCCGTCGGGGCGCTGATAGAGAGTGCTTATGGCAAAAATCTCCCTCATTGTGAACGGCAATCCAGTCACCGCCAACGTCGATCCCCGCACCCTCCTGGTGCAGTTTCTGCGCGAGAATCTGCGCCTGACCGGCACCCATGTCGGCTGCGACACCTCGCAGTGCGGCGCCTGCGTCGTGCATGTCGACGGCAAGGCCGTGAAATCCTGCACCACGCTTGCGGTGATGGCCGACGGCCACGAGGTCAAGACGATCGAGGGGCTGGCCGCAGACGGCGCGCCGCTGCATCCGATGCAGGAGGCCTTCCGCGAGCACCATGGCCTGCAATGCGGCTTCTGCACGCCGGGCATGATCATGACCGCGATCGACATCGTGCACCGCAAGGGCAACGAGCTCGACGACCATACGATCCGGGAAGAATTAGAAGGCAATCTCTGCCGCTGCACCGGCTACCAGAACATCGTCGCCTCGATCTCCGCCGGCGCCAAGGCGATGGCGAAATCCGACCTCGCGTAACGCGCATCCCGCGATCAGGACATTCAGATGTACGAATTCAAATATCATCGCCCCGGGACCGTTCGGCAGGCCGCCAACCTCCTGGTGAAGAACGAAGACGCCAAGGTGATCGCCGGCGGCCACACGCTGATTCCCGTCATGAAGCAGCGCCTCGCCAGTCCCCCGCACCTTGTCGACCTCTCCCATATCGAGGGGCTCAATACGATCGAGATGAAGGGCCGTTCGCTGGTGATCGGCGCCACCGCCAAGCACGCCGAGGTCGCGACCTCCGCGGTCGTCGGCGAGGCGATCCCGGCGCTCGCGAATCTTGCCGGCGGAATCGGTGATCCCGCCGTACGTCACAAGGGCACGATCGGCGGCTCGCTCGCCAACAACGACCCGACCGCGGACTATCCGGCCGCCGTGCTCGCGCTGGGCGCGACCATCGTTACCAACAAGCGGCGCCTCAAGGCCGAAGAGTATTTCCAGGGCCTGTTCTCGACCGCGCTGGAAGCCGACGAGATCATCACCAAGGTGATGTTCCCGCTGCCGAAGAAGGCGGCCTATATCAAGTTCCGCAACCAGGCCTCGCGCTATGCGCTGGTCGGCGTGTTCGTGGCACGGCGTCCGTCCGACGTGCGGGTTGCCGTCACCGGCGCTGGCTCCGAAGGCGTGTTCCGCGTCACTGCGTTCGAGGAAGCCCTCAAGAAGCGCTTCGCCGCGAAGGCGCTTGACGGCATCGAGGTGCCGGCCGAGGGCCTCAACAGCGATATCCACGGCAGCGCCGAATACCGTGCGCACCTCATCGGCGTGCTGACGCGGCGTGCCCTCGATGCCGCCAATGCCAAGGAGTGAGTGAACCTCACGCCTCGGCCAAACTTGTCCCGGTGAGGGCGTAGCGAGACTGGCTTTTTCATGACTTCAGCGGCCAATACTTCCGGGGCCTTGCCGGCATCGGTCGATGCGATGCTCGAACTCCTGACGTCGCGCGGCTATCTCGCGGAGCGGTCGCTGGCGACGGTGACGTATCTCTCGCTGCGGATGGGCCGGCCGCTGTTCCTGGAAGGCGAGGCCGGCGTCGGCAAGACCGAGATCGCCAAGGTCTTGTCCGCAGCGCTCGGCCGGAAGCTGATCCGCCTGCAGTGCTACGAAGGCCTCGACGTCTCCTCCGCGGTCTATGAGTGGAACAGCGCCGCGCAGATGATCGCGATCCGGATGGCGGAAGCCGCCGGCGACACCGATCGCGACCAGCTCTCGAGCGACATCTTCGCCGACCGCTACATGATCAAGCGGCCGCTGCTCCAGGCGCTGGAGCCCGACGTTGCGGGACCACCGGTGCTGCTGATCGACGAGCTCGACCGGGCCGACGAGGCGTTCGAGGCGTACCTGCTCGAAATCCTCAGCGACTTCCAGGTGACGATCCCCGAATTCGGCACCGTCAAGGCGCCCGCCGCGCCGATCGTCATCATCACCTCCAACCGCACCCGCGAGATCCACGACGCGCTGAAGCGGCGCTGTCTCTATCACTGGGTCGACTATCCCGCCGCCGAGCGCGAGCTCGCGATCGTCAAGTCGCGTGTGCCCGGCATCTCCGCAAAGCTGTCGCAGCAGGTCGTGCGCTTCGTGCAGGCTTTGCGCAACCAGGACTTCTACAAGTCGCCGGGCGTAGCCGAGACCATCGACTGGGCCACCGCACTGTCGGAGTTAGATGCCCGCTCGCTGACCCCGCAAGTGGTCGGCGACACGCTGGGCGCGCTGCTCAAGTACCAGGACGACATTACCCGGATGCAGGGCGATACCCTGCAGAAGGTGCTGAAGGAAGCGACGAGCGAGAATTGACGCGCGTCATTTGAGTTCGTCATTCCGGGGGCGCGCGTCAGCGCGAACTCCGGTGCGCAATTGCGCACCTGAGAATCTCGCGCTGCAATCTCCGGATTCCGGGTTCGTCGCTGCGCGACGCCCCGGAATGACGGAGCGAGGATAGACCATGGCCATCAACCACCTGGCGCCCGAGCAGACCGAGCAATTCGCCGACAACATCGTCGGCTTCGCCCGCGCGCTGCGCTCTGCGGGCATGCCGGTCGGGCCGGGCGCTGTCATCGACGCCATGAGCGCGCTCCAGGTGATCGACATCGGCAACCGCGCCGACGTCTTCACCACGCTGGAGGCGATCTTCGTCAAGCGCCATGAGCACGCGCTGATCTTCAAGCAGGCCTTCAACCTGTTCTTCCGCGCCTCGGAAGAGTGGAAGCACATGCTGGATTCGGTGCCGCTGCCGGACGAGGCCAAGAAGAAGCCGCAGGCGGGCTCCCGCCGCGTGCAGGAGGCGATGTCGCAGCCGCGCATGACCGAGACGCCGCAGCACCAGGAGCAGGATCTGCGCCTGTCGGTGTCCGACAGGGAGATCCTTCAGAAGAAGGATTTTGCGCAGATGAGTGCGGCGGAAATCGCCGAGGCGCTGCGTGCCGTCGAGCGGATGCATCTGCCGCAGGCCGAGCTTCTGACCCGCCGGCAGCGGCCTGATGCGCGCGGGCTTCGCCTTGACCTCCGCCGCACGCTGCGCGCCTCCTTGCGCACCGGCGGCGACATCATCGATATCCATCGCCTTGGGCGGATCGAGAAGCCGGCGCCGATCGTGGCGCTGCTCGATATCTCGGGCTCGATGAACGAGTACACCCGCCTGTTCCTGCATTTCCTCCATGCCATCGGCGATGCGCGCAAGCGCGTCTCGGTGTTCCTGTTCGGTACCCGGCTGACCAACGTCACCCGCGCGCTGCGCCAGCGCGATCCCGACGAGGCGCTGGCGAGCTGCTCGGCCTCGGTCGAGGACTGGGCCGGCGGCACGCGGATCTCGGCCTCGCTGCACAACTTCAACAAATTGTGGGCGCGGCGCGTGTTGAGCCAGGGCGCCATCGTGCTCCTGATCTCCGACGGGCTGGAGCGGGAGGCGGATTCCAGGCTCGCCTTCGAGATGGACCGGCTGCACCGCTCGTGCCGGCGCCTGATCTGGCTCAACCCGCTGCTGCGGTTCGGCGGCTTCGAGGCCAAGGCCCAGGGCATCAAAATGATGCTCCCGCACGTTGACGAATTCCGCCCGGTACATAATTTGAGTTCGATCCAGGAGCTGATCACGACGCTCTCCCGGCCGCTGCCGCCGCATCACCGCAGCCTGATCCGCTCCGCAGCTTGAGAGGCACCCCATGCTCGATCGCGACGAGGATATTCTGAAGGCGGCGGAGGACTGGCAAAAGGCGGGCCGTGGCGTCGCGCTCGCCACCGTGGTGGAGACCTGGGGCTCGGCGCCGCGCCCGGCGGGCTCCAGCCTCGTCATCAACGACGAGGGTACATTCCTGGGCTCGGTCTCCGGCGGCTGCGTCGAGGGCGCTGTGGTCACCGAGGCCATGGACGTGATCCAGAGCGGCAAGCCGAGGATGCTGGAGTTCGGCGTCGCGGATGAGACCGCCTGGAACGTCGGGCTGTCGTGCGGCGGTACCATTCGCGTCTTCGTCGAGAAGGTCGGTTAGCCGTGAAGCTCGATATCCTGCATGAACTCAATGCCGAGCGGGCCGCGCGCCGGCCGGTGATCCTGGTGACCGACACCGAGAGCGGCGAGCAGCGCCTGGTGAAGGCGAAGGATTTTGCAAAAGATCCGTTACGCGCCGAACTCGACAAGCAACTCCGCATGGGCAAGAGCGCCAATGTCGAGGCCGGCGGCAAAAAGCTGTTCCTCAACGTCTACGCCCCGACAGCAAAACTCGTCATCGTCGGCGCGGTCCATATCAGCCAGGCCTTGGCGCCGCTGGCGCGCTCGCTCGGCTACGACGTGACCGTCGTGGATCCGCGAACGGCGTTCGCCAGCCCCGAGCGCTTTCCCGACGTTCCGCTGGTGGCCGAATGGCCGGACACGGCTCTGCCGTCGCTCAATGTCGATGCCTACACCGCCTTCGTCGCGGTGACGCACGATCCCAAGATCGACGACCCGGCGCTGCTGCACGCCTTCGAGCGCGGCTGCTTCTATATCGGCGCGCTCGGCTCGCGGAAGACGCACGCCAAGCGCGGCGACCGGCTGCGGGCGCAGGGCGCTAAGGAAAGCGACATCGCGCGCATTCACGCGCCTATTGGCCTTGCGATCGGCGCGGTCTCCCCGTCCGAGATCGCGGTGTCGATCATGGCGGAGATCACGGCGGTGCTCCGCCTGCCTCCCAAGGAAAAAGAAGAAGCGGCATGAAGTTCGGCCCGGCGAGCCCTGAGGATGCCATCGGCGGGGTGACTGTCCACACCCTGCGCCAGGGACCGCTGGTGCTGAAGAAGGGCACGACGATCGGGCCTGCCGAGGTCGAGCAGCTCACGCGGGCCGGCATCAAGGACATCGTCGTGGTGCGCATGGAGGCGGGCGACGTCTCCGAGGACGTTGCGGCCGCCGGCATCGCGCTGGCCGTCGGCGGCGAGGGCATTCATGTCGAACGCGCCTTCACCGGCCGCGCCAATCTGTTCGCCGCACGTCCGGGCGTTCTGGTGATCGACCGCGCCGCGGTCGACCGCATCAACAACATCGACGAGGCCATCACCTTTGCGACGCTCACCGCCTACAAGCCGGTGGTCGAGGGCGAGATGGTCGGCACGGTCAAGATCATCCCGTTCGGCGTCGAAGGAAGTTTGCGCGATGCCGCGGTGAAGGCCGCAGGCAAGGACGTGCTGAAGATCGCGCCTTACGTGATCCAGCGCGTCGGCGTGGTCTCGACGCTGCTGCCGGGCCTCTCATCCAAGGTGATCGACAAGACGCTGCGCGTCACGGCCGAGCGGCTCGCGCCCGCGGGGGCCAGCATCATCGCCGAGCGGCGGGTCCAGCACGACGAAGCTGCCCTGTCAGCCGCGATCAAGGAGTTGCTCGGCCTCGGTGCCGAGCTCGTCATCGTGTTCGGGGCCTCCGCGATCGCCGATCGCCGCGACGTGATTCCGGCGGCGGTCACCAGGATCGGCGGCGAGATCGAGCATTTCGGCATGCCGGTCGATCCCGGCAATCTCTTGCTGATCGCGCGGGCCGGCGACGTTCCGGTGCTGGGCGCACCGGGCTGTGCGCGCTCGCCGGTCGAGAACGGTTTTGATTGGGTCTTGATGCGGCTTCTCGCCGGCATCAAGGTGACGCGGTCCGAACTCATGGGCATGGGCGTCGGGGGCCTCCTGATGGAGATCGTGACGCGGCCGCAGCCGCGCGCGCAGCCCGAGCCCGAGGGCAACAGCCAAGTCGCCGCCATCGTGCTCGCTGCGGGCCGTTCGACCCGAATGGGCGGGCCAAACAAGCTTCTCGCCGAACTCGACGGCAAGAAGCTGGTGCGAATCGCGACCGAGCAGGCGCTGGCCTCCAAGGCATCCGAGGTGATCGTGGTCACCGGCCACCAGACCGAGCTGGTCGAGCAGGCGCTGCAGGGCCTGAAAGTGCGGTTCGTCAGGAATCCGGATTTTGCCGGCGGGATCGCCAGCTCGGTCAAGGCCGGCATCGCTGCCGTCCCCGAAACGTGCGACGGCGCCGTGGTGTGTCTGGGCGACATGCCGCTGATCGATGCCGGCCTGATCGACCGTCTCATCGACGGCTTTGCGCCCGACCGTGGCAATCTCATCGTCGTGCCCGTCAGCGAGGGCCGCCGCGGCAATCCCGTGCTGTGGTCGCGCCGCTTCTTCAAGGAGCTGATGACGCTCGATGGCGACGTCGGCGCGCGCCACCTGATCGCCAAGCACACGGAGGCGGTTGCCGAGGTGCCGGTGGACGGCGAGAGCGCCTTCCTCGACATCGACACGCCGCAGGCGCTTGAAGCGGCAAGACGGGGATGAAGGTGCCGTAGGGCGGATTAGCCGAAGGCGTAATCCGCCACTGTGTTTCCCCGCGCAAACAATTGAGGCGGATTACGCTTCGCTAATCCGCCCTACGGGACCTCTCAACTCTTCGATTTCAACCACCCGTTCACCATCTGGAAACGACCGGCGCTTAGAGTTGCCTCCACCTGCCTTGGGGGGAGGGGATTTTCCATGGCTTCGAACGTCGTCGCGCGCCGTTGCGCGATGTTTTGCTTTGTCTTGTCAGTTGCCGTCACGGGCGCCCGCTACATCACCGAAGCCCATGCCGCCGGCGCGATTGCAGTCGGCAAATGCGGCGCTTATGGCCAGGCCTTTGATTACGGCCAGGAGCACGAGGCGCGTGCCGCGGCGCAGAAGCAGTGCAAGGGCGATTGCACGACGGTGACGATGAAGCGCGTCTGCGCCGCGATGTCGGTCGATATGACCAACCCCTGCGGCGCTTTTGGCTATGCCGTCAAGCCGAAGATTTCGGCCTCGCTCAACGCCGCCACGCGCGAATGCTACAAATACGGCGGCAAGGAATGCGTGATCCGCGCCTGGGCCTGCGATGCCAAGGGTTGATTTCGTCGAGCGCTGATTCCTCTTGCTGTCATTCCGGGGCGATGCGTAGCATCGAGCCCGGAATGACAATCGAAGGAACCACATGCAATTCGACACCAAGATCGCGGTCGTGATCCGCACCGATCTTCAGGCCTGGCAGAAGCTCAACGTTGCGTCCTTCCTCACCAGCGGCATCGCTGCGGCCTTTCCCGAATGCATCGGCGAAGCCTATGAGGACGCCTCGGGCACGAAATATCATGCGCTGATCGGTCAGCCGATCCTGATCTATGGCGCCGATGGTCCGGCGTTGTCGCGCGCGCTGGACCGTGCGCTCACGCGCAACGTCAAGCCGGCGGTCTATACCGAGGACATGTTCAGCACCACGCACGATGCCGCCAACCGTGAGGCGGTGAGGGTGGTCGCGCGCAACGATCTCAATCTCGTCGGCATCGCCATGCGCGCCGAGCGCAAGGTGATCGACAAGATCCTCGACGGCCTCAAGTTCCATAGCTGACACGTCGACATTCCCCGCGGCGTCTTGGTGGTGCCATGATGAGGGACGGCTTGCGCAAACTTTGTGCTGTTTGACCCCCGTCAAAGGAGCACCGGACGGCATCGCTATTCTGCTTCGCAAAGCGCAGAGGAGCAGCAGATGCCGACCATGAAAGCCGCAATCGTCAAGCAATTCGGCAAGCCGCTCGTGATCGAGGACGTGCCGGTGCCGCAGCCCGGTCCCGGCGAGATTCTGATCAAGGTGAAGGCCTGCGGCGTCTGTCACACCGATCTGCACGCAGCCTCGGGTGATTGGCCGGTGAAGCCGGTTCCTCCGTTCATTCCCGGCCACGAGGCTGCCGGCACCGTCGCTGCACTCGGGCCCGGTGTGAAGAATTTGAAAGTGGGGGATGCCGTCGGCGTCGCCTGGCTGCACGATGCCTGCATGTCCTGCGAATATTGCGAGACCGGCTGGGAGACCCTGTGCGAGCACCAGCACAATACCGGCTACAGCGTCAACGGCGGCTTCGCCGAATATGTCATTGCCTCGGCCGCCTTCGCCGCAAAGCTGCCGGCGACGGTCGATTTCGCCGCCATCGCGCCGATCCTTTGCGCTGGCGTTACCACCTACAAGGGATTGAAGGAGACGGAGGCCAGGCCCGGCGAGTGGGTGGTGATCTCAGGCGTCGGCGGGCTCGGCCATGTCGCGATCCAGTACGCCAAGGCGATGGGGCTCAAGGTCGTCGCCGTCGACATCGCCGAGGACAAGCTGGAGCTGGCGCTCGAAACCGGTGCCGATCTCGCAGTCAACGCGCTCGCGAGCGGCGCCCTGGATCAGGTCTTGGCGGCAACCGGCGGCGGGGCTCACGGCGTGCTGGTGACGGCGGTCTCGACCGCCGCGTTCGCTCAGGCGCTGAAGATGGTGCGCCGGAAGGGCACCGTCAGCCTCGTCGGCCTGCCGCCGGGCGAATTCCCGACGCCGATCTTCGACGTCGTCCTCAAGCGCATCACGGTGCGCGGCTCCATCGTCGGCACGCGGCGCGATCTCGACGAAGCCGTCGCATTCGCTGCGGACGGCAAGGTGAAGGCCGAAGTGACGAAGGTGCCCCTGGCGCAAATCAACGACGTCTTCGAGCGGATGAAGGCCGGCAAGATCGACGGCCGCATGGTGCTGGATTTCGGCTAGCGCCTCATCCAGTCGGCATGCCCTCGAATTTGATCAGGCTGGGATCGAGGCGATCCCAGTCATGGCCGCGCGCGGCGAAAGTGACCGCCTGCGGCTTGTAGCGGGCAGGCTCGTCGAGGCTCGTAGCGCGGATGGTGAAGACGTCGGGCTGTGCCGCGAAGGTCATGTACACAGGCACGCCGCATTGCGTGCAGAAGCCGCGCGTCTTCACATTGCCGCTGTCGGCGACCATGTCCCAATGCTTCGCCTCGCCGGTTAGCGTCACGCCGGCTCGCGCGAACGTCGCGTATGAGCCATGCGCACTGCCGCTTTCGCGCTGGCAGTCCCGGCACTGGCAGTGATTGCTGAACAGGGGCTCGCCGACAATCGAATAGCGGATCGCGCCGCAGGCACAGCCGCCGGTGTAGGGCTTGTCCATAGCGATGCTTCCTTACTTGTCTTCGCCGGAGATGGCATCGAGCCGCTGCAGCACCTTGACCCAGCCGTCGCTCATGTTGCGATAAGCGGTGTCGTTCGTCGGCGTCACGAAGCCCGAATGCACCACGCGCACCCGCGTCCCGGCTTCGACCGGCGTGAGGGACCAGGTGACGACGGTGTCGAGCGCCGAGCCGTAACCGGTGTTACCCTCGTCGCCACCCTTCCAGGCAAAGGCGAAGCGTTGGTTCGGCACGACCTCCAGAACGCGGCAATGGATCGTGCCATCCCACGCGCCGGCCGGGTTGGTCTTGAACGTGAAGGTGTTGCCTTCGACGGCCTCGAAACCGGTCGGCGGCATCAGCCAGCGCGCAATCAACTGTGCGCTGGTCAGCGCCTTCCAGATCGTCGCGACGGCGTGAGGGAAGACCTCGTCGATGACGATGTCTTTGGTCTGGTGTTGGGCTTGAGCTTTGGAAGCAGCACTCACGGATCGATCTCCTTCAAGAGGTCACGCAGGTTCTGGAAGCGCTCGCGCCAGAACACGCCGTAATGGTCCATCCAGGTGACCAGCGGTTCGAGCCCTTGCGGTGCGGCGCGGTAATAGACGTTGCGGCCTTCGGCGCGCTCGGCGACGAGGCCGGCCTGCTTCAGGGACTTCAGGTGCTGCGAGATCGCGCCCTGGGTCACGCCGCTGCCGCGCGTCAGTTCGGCGACGCTGATCTCCTTGCTCTCGAACACGCGCTCGAACACCGCACGCCGTGTCGGGTCGGCGAGGGCACGCATCACGGTGGTGACGGGGTTTGGAGCAGTTTCGATCATGACATCCAATTAGCCGGGGCTAATTCATTAGTCAATACTAATTCTTCTGCTTCTATCGCGGTATTGACTTTGACTGACTGGTCAGTCATATATATCTGATGATGAAGAAGTCGACCAAGCTCGCCAACAAGTCGGCCCTGAGCGCAGAGCCTGCGTCAGCCCGCGGAGAGGTGCCTGCATCGAATCGCGCTGCGCGCGCGCAGGAGCGGCGCGCGGCGATCGTGGAGGCCGCGATGGAGGAGTTCATCGCCCGCGGTTTCGCCGCAACGCGACTCGACGACATTGCCAAACGCGCCGGCGTCGCCAAGGGCACGATCTACCTGCACTTCAAGGACAAGGAATCAATGTTCGAGGAGCTGGTGCGCATCGTGATCGTTCCTGTCGTGGCTCGGCTGACCGCGCTGCCGCCGCCGACTGGCTCGGTGCGCGACCTCATCGAGGCGTTTGCCAGCAATTTCCTGAAAGAGGTCATCGGCACCAGGCGTGGCGATCTGGTGCGGCTGATCGTGGCGGAGGGGCCGCGCTTTCCGGCCGTCGCCGACTTCTACTACCGTGAGGTTGTCTCGCGCGGGATCGCCGCCATGCGCGCCCTGATCGAGCTCGGCATCGCCCGGGGCGAGATCCGCGAGAAGGACCTCGCGCGCTATCCGCAGATCCTGGTCGCGCCCGCAATGATCGCGGTGATCTGGCAGAGCCTGTTTGCGCGGCACGCGCCGCTCGATGCGCAGGACATGCTGCGCGTTCATCTCGATTTGATTTTTGGCGAACGGAGGACGACATGAGGTCGTCGCAAACAATTTTCAGCATTGCATTGGTGATGGCGCTCGCAGCCTCGCTCGCCGGCTGCCAGGAAAAGCGCGATCCCGGTTTCCAGGGCTGGGTCGAGGCCGACATGATCTTCGTCAGCCCCGACGAAGCCGGGCGGGTCACCAAGCTGAACGTCCGCGAAGGCGACGAGGTCAAGGTCGGCGATCACCTCTATTCCGTCGATGACGATCTCCAGCTTGCCGACCTCAACCAGCAGAAGGCGACGCTCGCGAACGCGCAGCAGACCTATGATCGTGCGGCCTCGTTGAACAAGACCGGTTCGGGCACGCAGGCCAATCTCGATTCCGCCGTGTCCGCCTTGCGCGTCGCGGAGGCGCGGGTGGCGACCTCGGAAACACGGATGGCGCGTCGCAAGGGCTTTACGCCGGTTGCCGGCACCATCCAGCAGATCTATTTCCGCGAGGGCGAGATGGTGGCGGCGCAGCGGCCGGTGCTATCGATCATGCCGCCCGGTAACATGAAGCTGCGCTTCTTCGTGCCGGAGACCGAGTTGCCGAAGCTCGCGATCGGCGACACGGTGCGCATCTCGTGCGACAATTGCGCGGCCGACCTCACCGCAAAGATCTACTTTATTGCGACCTCGGCCGAATACACCCCGCCTGTCATCTACAGCCTCGATGAGCGCAACAAGCTGGTCTATCTGATCCAGGCGCGGCCGTCGCGCCCCGACGCGCTGCGGGTCGGACAGCCGATCGACGTCTATCTCAATCCCAAGACCCCGGTGGCGGACAAGCGATGAACGGTGGCAACGGCATCGCGATCGACGTCAAGGGCCTGACCAAATCGTTTGGCGGCCGCGAGGTCGTGCACGATCTGTCGATGCAGGTGAAGCGCGGCTCGATCTACGGCTTCCTCGGGCCCAACGGCTCGGGCAAGACCACGACCATCCGTATCCTCTGCGGCCTCCTTACCCCCGATAGCGGCGAGGGCACCTGTCTCGGCTACGACATCCGCCGCGATGCCGAAAAGATCAAGCGCCAGGTCGGCTACATGACCCAGCGCTTCAGCCTTTATCAGGATCTCTCCGTGCGCGAGAATCTCGAATTCGTGGCGCGGCTCTATGGCTTGGCGGATGCGCGCGGCGCCGCGCGCGACATGATCAAGCGGCTCGGGCTCTCGGGACGCGAGGAGCAGCTTGCGGGCGAACTCTCGGGCGGCTGGAAGCAGCGCTTAGCGCTGGGGGCCTGCACGCTGCCCAATCCGCAATTGCTGCTGCTGGACGAGCCCACCGCCGGCGTCGATCCCAAGGCGCGGCGCGACTTCTGGAACGAGATCCACGCGCTGGCCGCCGAGGGCCTCACCGTCCTGGTCTCGACCCACTACATGGACGAGGCCGAGCGCTGTCACGAGATCGCCTACATCGCATACGGCCATCTGCTGACCCAGGGCACGGTGGAGGAGGTGATCGCGAAATCCGCGCTGACGACTTACACCGTAACGGGCGAGGACCTCAACGGGCTCGCGGCCGAGCTCACCGGCAAGGCCGGGATCGACATGGTGGCGCCGTTCGGCACCTCGCTGCACGTGTCGGGGCGCGACGTCGCCGCGCTCGAAGCCAGCGTCGCGCCATGGCGCGAAAGAGATGGCTTGCACTGGCACAAATCGTCGCCGTCGCTGGAAGACGTATTCATCGAGCTGATGGGGCGCTCCAAGGACAATTTCCAATGAGTGCTGTCGATCGTCCGGCCCCAGGCCACGAGACCCGCGAGCGCTTCGGCTTCCTGCGGCGCTCCTATGCGATGCTGATCAAGGAGTTCATTCAGCTGAGGCGCGACCGCGTCTCGTTCGCGATGATCGTGATGCTGCCGGTGATGCAGCTCATGCTGTTCGGCTATGCCATCAACACCACGCCGCGCCATCTGCCGAGCGCGGTGCTGCTCCAGGAGGATTCCGATCTCGCCCGCTCGATCCTGAAGGCGCTGGAGAACACTGCCTATTTCCGCTTCCTCTATGAGGTGCACGACGTCGACGATTTCGACAACCTCCTGAAATCCGGCAAGGTGCTGTTCGGTGTCGAGATCCCGCGCGGCTTCGAGCGGGCGGTACGGCGTGGCGACAGGCCGGCGCTGCTGGTCGCGGCCGATGCGACCGATCCGGTGGCGGCGAGCTCGGCGATCGGCTCGCTCGGCATGATCGTGCAGACCGCGCTCAAGCACGATCTCTACATCGGCGATCCCCCGGAGATGCCGTTCGAGATCCGTGCGCATGCCCGCTATAATCCGGCCGCGGCCTCCAGCCTCAACATCGTGCCGGGCCTGGTCGGCACCATCCTCACCATGACCATGCTGATCTTTACCGCGCTGTCGGTCACGCGCGAGGTCGAGCGCGGCACCATGGAGAGCCTGCTGTCGATGCCGATCAAGCCGGTCGAGGTGATGTTCGGCAAGATCGTGCCTTACGTGCTGGTCGGCTTCGTGCAGGCATTCCTCATCATCGGGATCGGCGTCGGTCTGTTCGGCGTCCCCGTGCTCGGCAATCTGTTCCTGCTGGCGCTGCTCTCGACGCTGTTCATCACCACCAACCTGTCGATCGGCTACACCATCTCGACGGTGGTGCAGAACCAGCTCCAGGCCATGCAGATGTCGATGATGTTCTTCCTGCCAAGCATTCTGCTGTCCGGATTCATGTTTCCCTTCGCGGGGATGCCGACCTGGGCGCAATATCTCGGCGAATGCCTGCCCCTGACGCATTACCTTCGCATCGTCCGCGCCATCATGCTGAAGGGCGCGACCATGCAGAATCTGCATTTCGACGCCCTGGCGCTGGCGATCCTGATGGCGCTTGCCATGACCATCGCCGTGACGCGCTTCCGCCGCACGCTGGATTGAGGCACAATGCCCCGGAATCGAGGGGCGGGAATGGTCAGATTTGCCAGCAGGAGGACACGGCAGCACGCCGTGCTATCGGAGGATTTCGAGCGCGAGCTGACACGCGAAGTGCTGCGCACCGAGCTGCTCCGGGTGCGGGCGCTGATCATGACAGGCTGCGTCATGATGGTGCTGCTCACCGCGATCTATTTGATCGACCCCAGTGTGGTGAACCGGGTTTGGCGCGGAACGGAAGGGCTTGTCGAGGTCTACGGCCTGCTCGGCGGCTTCATCCTGTTCGAGGTTTGGGTCCACACCCAGATCAGGAAGAATCTCCGGCTCGATCGCGACCTGCCGGTGATCCGGCGCTATATCGGCACGCTGATCGAGACGTCGCTGCCCACGGTGATCCTGATCCTGCAAACCCGGACCATGGGCGCGAGCCAGGCTCTCGGTTTCGCCGTGCCGCTGATGTACTTCATTTTCGTCATCCTCTCGACCTTGCGGCTCGACTTCTGGCTCTCTGCGTTTACAGGCTTCGTCGCCGCAGCCGGGCTTCTGTCCGTCGCGCTGCTCTACAACGCGGCCGACGAGGCCGGCGAACCCCTGATCTATTTCCACGCTGTGCGCAGCATCGTCATCCTGATCTGTGGCGCGCTGGCGGGCGCGGTCGGCGCTCAGCTGCGCCGCCAGTTCGCCGCGAGCATCGCGGCTGCGACCGCGCGTGACCGGGTGACGAACCTGTTCGGCCAGCACGTCTCTCCACAGGTGGTGGAGCGGCTGATGGCGGCGGGAACCAGCGGTGGCGGGGATCTCCGCCGCGTCGCGGTGATGTTCGTCGATTTCCGCGGCTTCACGGCGGGCGCGCAGTCGCGCACGCCACAGGAGGTGGTCGACCGGCTCGACGGCGCCTTTGCGGTGCTGGTCGACATCCTCGATCGCCACGGCGGCATCGTGAACAAGTTTCTCGGCGATGGCTTTCTCGCGTTGTTCGGCGCGCCGCTGGAAGCCTCCGACGCCGCGCATCGCGCGGTTGCCGCGGGCCGCGAGATGCTGAGTGCGATGGACCACATCAACGCACAGACGAGCTGGCCGCTGCGCATCGGCATCGGCATCCATTTCGGCGAGGTCGTCGCCGGCAATATCGGCTCGCCCCGGCGCAAGGAATACACCGTCATCGGCGACACCGTGAACTTCGCCTCGCGCCTGGAGGCTTTGAACAAAGAGTTCGGCTCGCAGCTCCTGATTTCGGAGACCGTGCGCGAGGCGCTCGGCAACGATGGTGACGATGCTGTTGCGCTCGGCGAGGTCGAAGTGCGCGGCTATGAGCGGAAGGTCGCGGTGTTTCAATTGGGGTAACGGCTCTTCAAGCGCGAGTCGCGTTTGGTTGAAGCGGAGTCGCGCTGCCTTGAACGCGCGTGATGAAATATCCCTGCTAGTTTTCGGGTCTTGCATTGTGGAAGCCGAGACGCCTCGGCATTCACTTCTCACCCGGAGAAAGCCAATGACCCGATTGACCCTTGTTGCCGCCGCCCTGATCGCCGCAGCCGCTACCCAGGCTCAGGCCGCGACGATGCGCCACGCTGCCCCGCCGCGCGCTGCTGTGACTCAGGCGGTGTCCGACTCCTGCGTCAGGGCGCCGGCAGAGGGCGCGTATGCCTCTGCGCCCTACACGCAGCCGCCCTGCCTGCCGAACACGGGCACCTCATACGCTTACTGACAATCGCGCAAACAACGCCGGGTTGGTTAAAGTTTGCCGGCCCGGCGTCGCAAATGCCTGCGGCTTCTTCTTCCAACACGTCATCGCGATTGCTCCGATTGCTCCGAATTTTGGGGCATGACGAGCGATGTCGCCGGCCTATAGACTGCCGCGCGATGCGGCCCGTTGCGGTCGCGACTTGCATGAGGGATCGAAGATGCAGCGCCGCTACGTCACCGTCGACGTGTTCACCGACCGCGCCTTCGGCGGCAACCAGCTCGCCGTGGTGCTCGATGCCGGCGGGCTCACGACCGCTCAGATGCAGACGATCGCGACCGAGTTCAACTATTCCGAGACCACCTTTGTGCTGCCGCCGCGCGACAAGGCCAACGACGCGGAGGTGCGCATCTTCACGCCGGTGCAGGAGATTGCCTTCGCGGGCCATCCCAACGTCGGCACCGCCTTCGTGCTCGCCTCGATGGCGAAGGAGCCGAAGCCACGTCTGCTGTTCGAGGAGAAGGCCGGGCTCGTGCCGGTCGACATCGTGACAGAGCAGGGCCGGGTGATCCGAACCGAGCTCACCGCGCCGCAGCCGCTGGAGCGGCTCTTGCGGCTGCCAGCTGCCGAAGCCGCAAGCTGCATCTCGCTCGTTGCAGACGACATCAAGACCGACAATCACGAGCCTGAGATCGTCACCGTCGGAAACGCGTTTCTGGTGATAGAGCTGCATTCGCGCGAGGCGCTGAAGCGCGCCCGGCCGGATGCGGCAGCCTACGGCAAGCTCTTGCCGCGCGATGGCGCCCGCTCGGTGTGGTTCTATACGCGCGACGTACCCGCGGCGGAGGCGCCTTGCGAGCGCCAGGCGCGAATGTTCATGCGCGGCGCCAGCGGTCTCGTCGAGGACCCCGCCACCGGTAGCGCCACGGTTGCCGCGGCCGCACTGTTCGCTGATCTCGATCCGATGCGCGATGGCGAGCTCAAGCTCACGGTCGGCCAGGGTTTTGACATGGGCCGGCCGAGCATCCTCTCGACGCGCGTGCGCAAGCAGGACGGCAGGATCGTCTCCGCCCATGTCGGCGGCAGCTGTGTGCAGATGATGGAGGGGACGTTCAAGCTGGCGGGGGAGGGCTAGGCGTCATTCCAAGCTCGTGCTGGGTCCCACCGTCGTCCCGAGAGCCTGACCGAAAAGTTTTGAGCCAGGCTCTGAGGTGCGAGCTTTTGCGAGCCTCGAAGGATGCACGGCCGAGGTGCAGCCTCGGGGCACGCCGTCGTCCTCGGAGGGCCGCTGAAGGAGCGGCCAGCTCAGGATGACGGCTACGGCTGACACCGGCGCCCACGACGATCAGACCTGCCGCCCCGCCAGATTCGTCACCGCAACCCCATCGCGTTCCTCGATGATCTCCGCGATCATCTGGCGGTGGCAGTGGGTGTGGTCGCGCTCGTAGCAGAGCAGGCACACCGGGCCGGCCTTCGTCACCAGCGCCGAGAGCTCGTCCATCGCCTCCTTGGCCTCGGGCGCCTTTAGGTGCTTTGAGAAAATCCTCTCGAGCACGTCGTACTGACCGCTGCGTGCGGCGAGGCGGCCCTCCTTCGGCGTGCCGAGCGCGGCGAGGTGGACATAGGCGATGCCGCGCTCGTCGAGACCCGCGGCAAGCTGCTTCTTGGAAAAGCCAGGCCGGCGCGACGACGTCACCGCGCGCACGTCGACCACGAGCTTGACGCCGGCCTCTACCAGCTCATCCAGCACCGCCTTGGGCGGCGTCTGCTCATAGCCGATGGTGAACAGCTTCTTCGCCTTTGCCATGGATCACCTCAGCTCACCCTTGCGATCAGCTCCATGGCACCGGCGGGTGCGCGCACCTTGCCCTCGTGGATGACGTAGGCGAACACGTCGCGCGGCTCCTTTTTCGGCTTGGCCTTGTCCACTTTGGGCAGGTCGTCCGGTTCACCGCCCGAAGCCCAGGCTTGAAGGCGCTCGGCCCAGGCGTCGAGCTGCTTCGGCGGGTAGCAGGTCTTGATCTCGTCATTGCCTTTCTGCAACCGGGCATAGACGAAATCGCCGGCGACGTCGGCAATCGCTGGATATTTGCCGTGCTCGGCGAACACGACGGGCGTCTCGAACTCGCGGATCAGCGCCACGAAGTCCGGCGCGCAGAAACTGTCGTGTCGGACCTCGACGACGTGGCGCAGCGCGCGTCCCTCCAGCTTGCGCGGCAACAGTTCGAGGAACTTGCCGAAATCGGCGCCGTCGAATTTCTTCGTCGGCGCGAACTGCCACAACACCGGCCCGAGACGGTCACCGAGTTCCAGCACGCCGGAATCATAGAACCGCTTGATGGAATCGCCGGCTTCCGCCAGCACCCGGCGGTTGGTGGCGAATCGCGGTCCCTTTACTGAGAACACGAAACCGTCGGGCACCTCGCTCGCCCATTTGCGAAAGCTCTCCGGCTTCTGTGAGCCGTAATAAGTGCCGTTGATCTCGATCGAAGTCAGCTTCGAGGCGGCGTAGGACAGTTCCTTCGCCTGCGTCAGCTTCTCCGGATAGAACTCGCCGCGCCACGGCTCGAAGGTCCAGCCGCCGATGCCGATGAAGATGTTGCCTGACTTTTTGGACGCAGTTTTTGCTTTGGCCACGGAAGGATCTCGCATCGACGTGGAGGGGATGCCGTCATCCTAGTCAAACCAGTTGTGATTGGCCAGTTGCTGCGTCCCGTCTAAGGTCGCGGCAGGATCTGCGAAAAAGGAGAAAAAGATGCGGATGCTGATGGTGGGAGCGGCGCTCGTCATGATGACATCTGCTGCCATGATATCTCCGGTCATGGCGGATGACGACGATGCGAAGGGCGCGCAGAAGCTCGCCATGCAGGGCCGCGACGATTACTGGCATTGCCTGGCGCGGGAATATTCGCGCGATAGCAATCGGGGAATGACGGAACAGGATTTTGGCCGCTCGGTCGCGGGTGCCTGCCCGTCGGAGCGGCAATATTACCGGGTGGCGCTGCTCGACTATCTCACCACGCAATATCCGAACATCGATGCCGGCGCCCATCTCGCGACCGCGAACAGGGCGGTGGAGGCCGCGCAGAAGGACATCGTGACGGCCTTCGTCAAGCAGAGGCCGCCGGCGAAATGAGGGAGTGGCGAATGGCCAATAGCGAATAGGGGAAGAGGCGGCCTTCTCCATTCGCTCCTCGCCATTCGCCCCGGGGCCCTTCCGGCTCCGCGCGCATCCGTGATATCACGGGGCGTATCTGGAACAGGGGTGGGTTTCCATGGCGTCTGAGTCGGTAGGGGGCATTTTGGGCGTGATCGTCGCCGCGATCGTGCTTGCAGTCGCCGTCGTGTTCGGGCCGATTGGCCAGTACGGCAAGCCGCCCAAACCGGCGAAAGTCGAGCCGGCCCCGGCTGCAGCACCCGCAGCCCCGGCCGCGCCGGCGCCGCGCGGGCCGATCATCCGGGAAGTGCCCAACCAATAAGGCACGAAAATCGTGGTTTTCGGCCCTTGCGAAGCCGTCTTGTCATTCTTATCTACCCCTTAACGGCGCCGTTGAGCGAAAAACTCCGGCGTTGGAACGACCTTGGAATAGCTTAGGCTCGCGCCGGATGTACGCGCGGCCCGCCGTTCCGGGGTCGTTGGCATTTTGGGGCCCCTTTTGGGCCCTTCCCCGGACACCCCCGGCTTCGCAGCATAAGAACCTGGCAGCGCAGAACTTGGCAGCGCAGGACGCGGCGGATATACGCTGCCGTCATGAATGAAGTGATCAGAACGGGCTCCGAAAATCCGCTGCAGGCCCTAGAAGGGCCGGAACTGTCGGTCATCGTCCCGACCTTCAACGAGCGCGACAATGTCACGGTGCTGTACCGGCGGCTGGAGGCGGTGCTCGCCAACGTCGCCTGGGAAGTCGTGTTCGTCGACGACAATTCGCCTGATGGCACCTGGGACGTCGTGCGCGCGCTGGCGCAGCAGGACAGCCGCGTGCGCTGTATCCGCCGCATCGGCCGCCGCGGCCTGTCGGGCGCCTGCATCGAGGGCATCCTTGCGTCCAGCGCGCCCTATGTGGCCGTGATCGACGCCGACCTCCAGCACGACGAGACGCAACTGCCGAAGATGCTTTTGCTGCTCGCAAGCGACGAGGCCGACCTCGTGGTCGGCAGCCGCTACATCGAGGGCTACAAGAGCGAGGGCTTCAACAAGCAGCGCGCCGGCGCCAGCGCGCTGGCGACGGAGTTCGCCAGGAAGATGCTGCGGGTCGAGATTGCCGATCCCATGAGCGGCTTCTTCATGATCCGCCGCGATCGTTTCGAGCAGCTCGCGCCGAAGCTCTCCGTGCACGGCTTCAAGATCCTGCTCGACGTCGTCGCGACCGCGCACGGCGGCTTGCGGGCGGTCGAGATTCCCTACACTTTCGGCGCCCGTCAGCACGGCGAGAGCAAGCTCGATTCCATGGTCGCGCTCGATTTCCTCGGCCTCGTGCTGGCCAAGCTGAGCAACGACATCGTCTCGCTGCGCTTCATCCTGTTCGCGATGGTCGGCGGCATCGGCCTCGTGGTGCATCTCACCACACTGTTCATCGGGCTTCAGCTGTTCAAGGCGCCGTTCGCGGAGGCGCAGGCCGCCGGCGCCATCGTCGCCATGACCAGCAATTTCATCCTCAACAACTTCCTCACTTATCGCGACCAGCGGCTGAGGGGTTTTGCGCTGCTGCGCGGCCTGATCGCCTTCTACATCGTGTGTAGCGTCGGCCTGCTCGCCAATGTCGGCGTTGCCTTCTCGGTCTACGACCAGGAGCCGATCTGGTGGCTGGCCGGCATGGCCGGTGCGCTGATGGGCGTGGTGTGGAACTACGCGATGTCAGGCCTGTTCGTCTGGCGCAAGAAATAACCCACGATGGGCGGGGCTGACGCGCGGATCGTCCGCAATACCGTGCTGCTGATTCTGGCGCTGGTGGCCCTGCGGCTCGTCGCGGCATCATTCACGCCGATCACCTTCGACGAAGCCTACTACTGGATGTGGTCGATCAACCTCGCCGGGGGCTATTACGACCATCCGCCGATGGTCGCCTATGTCATCCGCGCCGGTACCATGATCGCCGGCGATACCGAGCTCGGCGTCCGCCTCGTCTCGATCCTGCTCGCACTGCCGATGAGCTATGCGGTCTACCGCTCCGCTGCGATCCTCTTTGGCGGCGAGCGCGTCGCGGCGACCAGCGCTGTCCTGCTCAACGTAACCATGATGGCCTCCGTCGGCACGCTGATCGTGACGCCGGATGCGCCGCTCCTGGTCGCATCCAGCTTCGTGCTGTTCTTCCTCGCAAAAGTGCTGGAGACCGGCCGCGGCGTCTGGTGGCTCGCGGTCGGCGCGGCCGTCGGTGCCGCGCTGCTGTCGAAATACACGGCGATGTTCTTTGGCGCCGGGATCCTGATCTGGCTCGCTTGCGTGCCGAAGCTCAGGCGCTGGTTTCTCTCGCCCTGGCCCTATCTCGGTGGTCTCGTTGCGCTGGCGCTGTTCTCGCCGGTGATCCTCTGGAATGCGGACCATCAATGGGTCTCGTTCGCAAAGCAGCTCGGGCGCGCGAAGATCGAGGACTTCCGACCCGTCTTCATCGCCGAGCTGATCCCGACCCAGATCGCGTTCGCAACCCCGCTGGTCTTCATCCTCGGCGCGATGGGTCTACACGCGCTGACCTGGCGCCGGGCCGGCGCGCTGGCCTCGCGCGTGCTGATCGAGGCGATGTTCTGGACCATCGTCGCCTATTTCGTCTGGCATTCGCTGCACGCCCGCGTCGAGGCCAACTGGTTCGCGCCGGTCTATCCGCCCTTCGTCGTCGCCGCGGCCGCTGCCGCCAACCTCGTGCAATGGAAGCCGCGCCAGCGCCGCCTGGTGGATTTCTGCCTGCGCTGGGCCGCGCCTGTCGGCATCGTGATGTTTGCCGCGCTCATCGTGCAAGCCAACACCGGCTGGCTCTCCGGATATCGCCGTGATGCCACCGTGCGCAGCGTCGGCGTCGGCTGGCGCGAGCTCGCTGCCGAAATCGAAGCCGTGCGCGCGCGCCATGGCGCGACCTGCGTGCTCGCGCAGGATTACGGCACCACGGGCTGGCTCGCCTTCTACTTGCCCCGCGGCACCTGCGTGGTGCAGCAGAACCAGCGCATCCGCTGGGTCAACATGGGCGAGCCAGATCCGAAGTTGCTGGCGGGCAAGCTGCTCTATGTCGACGAGCTGCGCCCGGACGGTCATCCCGTCCTCAACGACCTCTTTGCGAAGGTGACTCAGGTCGCGCAATTGCAGCGCAAGCGCGGCCCGCTCGTGGTCGAGACCTACAGCGTCGATCTGCTGGAGGGCGCCAAGGGCGATGTGCTGGACCGCTCACCGCCGCCGGAAGCAAGGTAGCTGTCTGTCATCCCCGCGAACGCGGGGATCCATACCGCGTGATCTATCGATGAGCGCAGGTGCTTGTACCGCGCGAAGACCTGCTCACTACTAGTCTTCGCCAAACTTCTCCCTGGGGTAATGGGTTCCGGCGTTCGCCGGGACGACAGCAGAGTGTTCGGCGGGGCCGACGCCTCAGTCGATCGCCTCGGCCTTGGCCGCGGCCTGCTTGGGCCCGTCCCGGTCGCGCCAGAACCACACGGTCACGACCCCGGAGCGGCCACGGACCTGGGCGAGCAGGGGGCCCGACAGGACGCCGTCGGGAGCGCCGTGGAAGTCGGCCGTATCCAGCAGCGTATTGCTGAGGGCGAGTCGTGCATCGTTCCGGACGGCGACTTCCATCAGCCGGCTCGCGACGTTGACTGTGTCGCCTGTCGCCGTGATGTGCTGGTGAGTTTCGCCGAGGCGGGAGGCGACGATCTCGCCGAAATGCGCGCCGATCTTGAAGCCGAGCTGACCGCCGATCGCTGACGGCAGCGAGGCGATCCAGTGTTCGACACCGCGATGCAGGTCGATCGCGCATTTGAGCGCGCGCGCGGCGTCATCGGGCATCGCGGCCGGCAGACCGAACAGGATCATGGCGCCGTCGCCGAGAAAGCCTGTGATCATGCCGCCGCAATCGACCGCGGCCTTGTCGATCCGCGCGTGAAACGCCTGCAGGATCTCCTGAAGCGCGTCCGGATCGATCCGTTCGCTCAAGGACGTGAAACCGGAGAGATCGATGAAGACGATTGCGGCGTCTTGCCGGACCGGCTTGGACAGGAAATTCGGATCGCGCGCCAGCCATTCCTGCACCGCCGGTGCCTGGAATTGTGCGAGAGACCTGCTCTTGGCGGCGAGATATTGCGTGCGGCGGCCTCCGGCCCACAGCTGCACACCAGCAAAGATCGCAACCGGCGGCACTGCGGCGGCGAGCGTGGTTGCCGCATTCAGCCAGACGCCATGCGTGAACGCGAACGTGTTGAGGCCGGCCCAGGCGATCATCACCGCGGCCGCCGCCATGATGCCGAGCGCGCTGCGCCGCCAGGCCAGCAGGCCGACCAGCAGCATCGGCAGCAGGATCGCAGCGAGCGCGTCGGCGATATGGACTCTGTGGTCGCGCACGATTCCGTCGCCGGCAACGAGATGGGTGATCGCGGTCGAGACCACCTCGACGCCGGGCATCAGGGAATCGAACGGTGTCGGGTAGAAGTCGCCGCCGCCGGCGACCGAGGCGCCGATCACGACGATCCGGTTCTCGATCGCGGCGCGATTGAGCGTGCCGTCGAAAATGCTCTGCGCGCTCACGGTGCGGATGGTGCGGCGGGGACCGTAATAGGTGATCGGCAGCGCGAAGTCGGTATCGGTCGGCACCGCGCGGTCGCCGAGCATAAGATGATCAGGTGCGATCGTCAGCGGCTTGTCGAGCGCGCGCGTCGCGACGCGCAACGGGAACGACAGCTCGACCTTGTCGCGGGTCCGAAACAGCATCGGCACCGAGAGCGGCGAGCCCGATTGGCCCGTCGCGACATTGACGATGCCGACCTCGGCGTGGTCGGCGAACGCAGGCAGCGGCAGCAGGAAACGTTCGGCTTGCGGCAGCACGGCGAGGGGACCTGCGCTGCCGGGCGCCACGTTTTCGCTGGCGGAAGGGAAGATCGCAGCGGCGGCGAGCACCATGGGCCCGCTGGCGAGCGTGTTTGCCAGCGTGGCGTCGCCGATCGCAGCGCTGCGGTCGACCAGCAGGAGATCGATCGCGATGACCTTCGGCTTGAACTGCACGATGGTGTCGACGACGCGGGCGAGATCGGCGCGCGGCAGCGGATAGCTGCCGCCGCGCTTCACCACGGTGTCGTCGATCGCGACGATGGTGACGAGATCGGGCGGACGCTGCACCCCGCGGACCTGGGTTCGCCAATCGGTCAGCGTTGCTTCGAGGCGGTCGAGAAAGCGCAGATGGCCGCCAGCGTGCGCGGCAAAGATGCCCGCGCCCCACAGCGCGGTGAGGGCGAGTGCCACCAGGATTTGAACGCGTCTCGTCATTACGTCGTACTGCAATCGTCTTTTTCTTCGGGGCCTGTGGGCCGAGGTCTATTGACCAGGTCTTATTGACCAAGTCTCATTGACCAAGTCTTGCCATGAGAGCGTCGATGCGCGGCTGGCCCCACTGCTTTACCGTCAAAGGTCCGGTCGCTTCCACGTCGACGCCTTGGCCGGGGCCAAGCACGACGCCGCGCCTATGAGCCCTGCGGCTGACGCCGACACGGCCGTCGGCGACGAAGACGGAGGTCTTGGCCTCAGCGACATCGACGGCCCATCTGGTGCCGCGCACCGCGGCAATCGCCTGAGGCGTCAGCACCTTGAAGGGATTGCCGCCCGGCTTCGTGGGCACTTCGACCAGCAGGGCTTTGCTGCTCAACTCAACGGAGTCAATATGTCCGTCGCGGTTGGCGTCCTTTAGTTCAAATCTGGCGCCACTTTCCGCAACGATGGTGATGCCGTTGTCGCAGCGCCAGGTCTGCGTACCCGCGGCCGAGGCCGACGATGTGCAAGCTATGTTGGCAGGCTGCGCGGCCGCGTATCCCATCAACAACGACGACGCCAGAGCAAGATATCCGGCGCGCGCGAACCTTCTCATGCCAGCCTCCGTTTGCATGCCCGGCACAATTCAAGGCGATGTTGATACGGTACCGTATCACACGCAGAGGCTGCTGAAAAGTGCCGCTCTACCAGCTATTTTCTTGGCTCGGCCTTTTCCAGAGCGGTGCGATCAACTTTCGGTCAGGGCGCGGTCGCCGTGTGAGCGGTCCGAGCTCGCTGTGTGAGGTGCGTGATCTTGGCCGCCGTTCTCGTGTCACCCACGTGCCGGCGGGAAGGCCAGTGGGACCAGCCCCGCGCAACGTTCCCCGCTATCTTCCGGGTATCGAAAGCCACGAAAACGACTTGGTTGGGTGGCCCTAGAGAGGCGGCCGGAGAGGTCCGCTGAATGCGCCGAACCGGCCGAGAATTATGGTTAACAGACGCGCCTAAGTCCGTAGTTGTGCGGGCTTTTTTCTCAGAATGAGACAGCCTTAACGAGCCGCCGCACATCTGCCCGAACTTAATCCGCATTTAACTAAAAGTCGCCTTAATGACGCTCCGACCCTCTGCGAGATGCTGGTCCCGGATCGTGACCAGCGGCACTTTGAAGGGGGACTGAGTGACACCGTCCTGGACGCAAGGCGAATGAGTACGAGTATCGCTGCGCATAGTAACGCGGCACGGAAGTCCAAGAATTCTCTTCGGAAGTCTTCCCGGAAAATGACCACGACCAATTGGCTTGGCGCCGCGGCTATCGGCTGCGTCGTGATGGCCGCCGGCTGGACCATCTACAGCAACGTCTTCGGCGCGAGCGTCTATCCGACCGTCGGCGGCATTGGCTACGACGAGCCGGTGATCAAGCGTGCGCCCAAGGTAGCGCTGCGCGAGGCTGGCGACGCCATCAAGGAAGCTTTTGCGCTCCTGCCGGACCGGTTGCAGGTCGCCGCCCCGATCTCCCGCGAGATGTTCAACGAGCGCTTTGCTGCCGCTGCGACCCAAGGCGTGGCATCGAACGCGGCCAGCGCGGCGCCGGCGACCCAGGTTGCGGTGGCCAAGGACGCGCCGAAGCAGAGCGTGATCGCGAAGGTCGCGGAAGCACTGAAGCCGTCGGCCCCGGCCAAAATTGCTGAGAAGACCGCTGACAAGACCGGGGACAAGGCCAAGCGCGCGCCGGATGCCCAGATGCAGCTCGCCTCGGCCGATCCGGCCCAGATCGTGCCGGCACCGGAAGCGAAGAAGTCGTTCGCCGATCGCGCCAAGGCCGCGGTGATGTCGATCACCGGTCCGCGGCAGTCGATGGTCGAAAAACTCTGGGGCAAGCGCGAGCCGTCCGGCGGGCTGCTGGCCTACGCCTCGGCCGATGCCAGCGTGACCGCCTCCATCGCGCCGAAGGAGCAGAACCCGATGTTCGGCGGCGCGCCGCCCTATGAGCGTGACACCGCGGTCTACGACATCACTGCCAAGACGGTGTATCTGCCCGACGGCACCAAGCTCGAGGCGCATTCCGGCCTCGGCTCCAGTCTCGACGATCCGCGCTCGCAGCGCACCCGCATGCGCGGCGTGACGCCGCCGCACATCTACACGCTGAAGCCGCGCGAGGCGCTGTTCCACGGCGTGCCCGCGCTGCGCCTGACCCCCATCGGCGGCGAGAGCGCGATCTACGGCCGCGACGGTTTGCTCGCGCACACTTACATGCTCGGACCGAACGGCGATTCCAACGGCTGCGTGTCGTTCAAGGACTATTACGCGTTCCTCGACGCCTACCGCAACAAGGGCATCCGCAAGCTCGCGGTGCTGGCGCGGGTGGAGTGAGGCGCAGCGCGCCTCACGCTTTCTGCACGATCAGCGTTTGACGAAAACCAGGTTGCAGGCGCGCGCCTCGTTGCGCTTGCCGCTGCCGCGGGTGCGATCGAACTGCGCGTCGACCGTAAAGGCGTAAGGCGAGCCGGGCGCAAGGTTGTTGAGGGTGTACGCGCTTGCCCCTGTTGTGCCGCGCGCGCTCAACGTCGTCTTGCCGTCGGCCGGGATCTGGCCGTCGATCTCCAGGCGGTTGACGCCGTCCTTGCTCTGGGCCTCGGCGTGAAACACACCGTTGGTCACGGTGCCGGCGAGGGGCCTGGTGAAGCCCTGCGCCTTGCCGGAAGCCGGGCAGTTCAGCGTCACGTCCCAGCTGCCGTCGAAGTCCTTGCTGCCGCCGGCGCGGGTGTTGGTCGCAGGCGCCAGCGCCACCTTTTGCTTCAGGCCCTCGATCCGCGCCTTGGCGAGACTGGCGAAGCTGCAGCTGGAAAATCGCGTCAGATGGTCCTCGAAGGCGCTGGCGGTGCCGATGGTGTCGGCAGCCTTCCAGTGCGCCTCCGCGGATGCGCAAGGGTCGGCCCGCGGCGCGACTTGCGCAGCCCCTGGTGCGATCGTGACCGACACCGGCCCGTTTAGGTAGAACTTGCCGATGATCGACAGCGACAGCTCCGGAAGCTGCGTCTTGCCGCTGGCATCATAGACGTCGCTGCTGATGTCGCGAAACACATCGCCGATCTCCTGCGGCTCTTCGATGTGCTTGAGGAACGCGGTCGTGTAGGGGCTGTTGCGGCCGACGCCGTCCGCCGCGGTCTGCCCCGATTGCGTCGAGAACGACACGATCGTGCCGCGCGGCGCTTCGACCTTGGACAGGCCGCGCCCGATCGAGGCGGCCCGCGTCGCTGAGCGTTTGAGAGTTTCCGCCAGCGGATTGTCGCGGCAGGAATCGAGCACCAGGATGCGAAGGTTCTTGGCTTGCTGCAGATCGTTCACGATGTCGTCGACCCGCACGAAACGCTTGAGGTCGGCCTCATCGGTGAGCGTGGCGTCGACAGGCATCAGATAGTTCACGCCGTTGTACTGCATCGCATGGCCGCTGTAATAGAATATGGCGACGTCAGCTCTGCTCGCGGCGCGCGCGAAGCGGATGGTCAGGTCCTGCATGTCGGCCTGGCGCAGATCGATGCCCTGGAGCACCTCGAAGCCGCTGCGCTTGAGCGAGGCCGCGACGTCCTCGGCATCGTGTGACGGGTTGGGAAGTTGCGCCGTCGAGGCATAAGCGCCGTTGCCGATCACCAGTGCCACCCGCGTGTCCGCAGATGCAGTGTCGGGAGACAGCCAGCCGGCGAGGAGGCCCAGGCAAAATAAAGATGAGCACAATCTGGAAAGAGCACGCATGAATGCCTTCCAAGAAAATATCGAAAAATATCCCTCCAGATTAGCGCATGCCGCGCCGACTTCAATGCCCTCGCTGGGAAAACGCTCAGATTTCGCGACCGTGGCGTCCGATCACGCTGCCATCGCTTTGCGCAGGGCCATCTCGGTCGCAATCGCTTCCCGCACGGCCGGCCGCGCCTGCATGCGCCCGAGATAGGCTGACAAGGGCGGCCATTGCGCGATGTCGACGCCGGCGGGACGGAGCAGCAGCAAGGCCCAGGTGAGGTGGGCATCCGCGACGGTGAAGCTGTCACCGACGAGGAATTCGCGCTCCGCCAGATGCGCCGACGGCACCGACAATGTCTGCGCGATTCTGGCGCGCGGCTTGGCGAGCGAGCCGTCGTCCTTGTACCAGAAGGTCGGAAACAGGAACGCCTTGTGGATCTCGGCGCCGATGAAGCTCAGCCATTCCTGCAGGCGATAGCGATCAACGTCGCCAGTCAGCGGCGCAAGGCCGCGCTCGGGCTTCACGTCGGCGATGTATTGCAGCACCGCCGCGCTCTCGGTCAGCCGTTCGCCGTTCTCCAGCACCAGGACCGGCACCGCGCCCTTCGGCGACACGCCGAGGAAATCGCTGCCGTCGTCCACGACCTGCTTGGTCCAGATATGGGCAAGGTGATACTGCGCCTCGATACCGGCCTCCATCAGCGCGATGCGACTCGAGAGCGAGCAGGCCATCGGAAAGAAATAGAGTTGCAGCATCGGATGCTCCGTCAAATCAGCGCATCGCTGCGCGCGATGATCGCGAAGCGGTCCGAGAGTTCGGCCAGCGCGACCTCGTGAATCGTCCGGGCGTCCAGTGTGCCGCCGCGGCCGTCCGGCAGGTCGCGAGTGGCGCAGGCATCGGCCGCGATCGTCGTTCGCAGGCCGAGATCGAGCGCGGCGCGGGCGGTCGAGGAGATGCACATGTGGGTCATGAAGCCGGCCAGCACGATGTTCTTGCATCCGCTCGCGGCAAGCCGGGCTTGCAGATCGGTGCCGGCGAATGAGTTCGGCAGCGCTTTCTCGATCACGGGCTCGCCTGCTTGCGGCGTCAGGCGATCGACGATCGCGCCGCGCGCCGCCTCGCGGTCGAACAGGCCGCCGGCGCGGCCCTTGTGCGCGACATGGATGATCGCAGCGCCGCTCTCCCGTGCCCGCGCCAGCAGGCGCGCCGCCGCGGCGATCGCCGGCTGTGCATCGGGAAGGGCCAACGGGCCGGCGCAATATTCATTCTGGATGTCGATCAGCACGAGGCAGGCCTCGTTGAGCTTCGGCGGATCGAGATCGGCGCCGGCGAGTTCGAGCAGGGTCTTGGGAGCGGTCATGCTGGTCAGGCCTTCCAGGGAGATCGGATGGCGTCACATTAGCGCAGCATGGGCCTGCCATTGTGCAGGACTATTGCAGCTTACGGCTGCAGATTTGCAGGATACGGCATCGCCTGCTAGGCTCGCCCGGATGAACTGGGACGATCTGCGCATCATTGCCGCGGTGAGGGACGAGGGCACCTATGCCGGCGCCAGCGCGCGGCTGCGCATCGACGAGACCACCGTCGGCCGCCGGCTCGCACGCATTCAGCGCGATCTCGGGGTGCTGCTGTTCGATGCCGTGGACGGCCAGCGCCGTCCGACGCGCCATTGCGAGGCGGTGCTCGATCATGTCGGCGCGATGGCCGCCCACGTCGCGGCGATCGATCGCATCAAGGAGAGCCAGCCCGGCCCGGTCGGCCGTCTGCGCATCGCCTCGACCAACGCGGTCGCCGAAGAGTTGTTGGCGCCGCACGCGAGCAGCTTCCTGCGCGATCATCCCGGCCTGACCCTGCAATTCCTGACGTCCAGCGGCAACGTCAAATTCTCGCGCTGGCAGGCCGACCTCGCCATTCGCCTGCGCAAGCCGGAGAAGGGCGACTTCACCATCTCCAAGCTGGGCGATGTCAGGCTGTATTTCTTCGAGCCCGCCGACCGCGCCGGCGGGGAGCCGGTCGCCTGCATCTATCCCGATGAGCTCGACACCATTCCCGAACAGCAGTTCTTGCGCGCGAAGCGGCTGACGAACGTTCGCTGCATCACCGACAACGTCCGCATCATCAGGACCATGATCCAGTCGCATCAGGCCGTCGGCGTGTTGCCCGAACACAGCTGCGAAGGCCTGCTCGCCGACCGCAGCCTGCGCGCGACGCTGCTGCCGAGGCGGCGCGACGTCTGGCTGCTGGTGCAGAACCACCTCAAGCGCGATCCGGCGACACGCGTGACGATCGACTGGGTGAGGGCGTGTTTCCAGGACATCGCGCGCCCCTGACGTCACGACGCGCTGTGATCATCGCGTCACAGTGCGCATGGTGCGACGAAAAATCCTGAACTGCCCCCTTGCAACCCGAACGTGCCTCGTCTATTAGCCCGCTCCTTCGCTAGGCCATGTGTCCGGGCTCTCTGAGATCCCGGCTGGCGCGATCCGGTCTCCGGTCTCGTGTTCCGCCGAATGAAGACGCAGGATGTAGCTCATGGAGAGCGCCGGAGTAAAATCCGGAGGCATCGGTTCGATTCCGATTTCTTGTACCAACCAAAGGATAGCTCAGTGGTAGAGCAGATGACGTTTAATCATCGTGACGCGGGTTCGAATCCCGCTCCAGCGCTACGGGTCAGCCTGAAAAACTGACACCTCTGACGAGGACCGGACGCGCGCTTCAGTCGCAGTCCGGCCGTTTTGCCGCAAGGCTTTCCGTCCGAACCTAGACACTGTGAGACCGGCTTTGCGCCGCGGGTAGATACCGCTTGCGTTGATGCCGGGTGGCTCCGCTCGGCCGCGCGACATCCGTCGCGCGATCGCGCGCGTGCGCCCGTCGTCATGCGAGCTCAAGCCTCGGCCCGTCGATCTCTCAGGAAGCGTCGTCCGCGTCCTCAAATCCTTTGCAAACGAAACCTGTTGTCCGGCATCCGGCCGGACGCAAAACGATGGAGGCGTGCCATGACTTCGAACAAGGGCTGGCATTTGCTGATGCTGAACGTGACGGTCAAGGATGGCGAGCGGGCGTTGCTGACGCGCAACGGGCAGCTCGTGCGCGTGCTCGCGCCCGGCAGGCACCGTCTGTTCGATCCCCTGCACGAGCTCAAGGCCGAGGTGCTCGATGTGGTCCGCAGCGAATTCTCTGCGGATCGCTACGCGGTGCTGAAGGCCGCACGGCCTGATCTGGCCGCCGAGCTGTTCGAGGCGGTCGAGACCAAGGCGGACGAGATCGCCATCGTCAGCCTCGACGGCCGGCCCGTGCATCTAATGACGCCCTGGCAGGTGCGCGTCTACTGGAAGGTCGCAACGAGCGTCGATGTCGAGCGCATCGATGTGTCCAGCGATGTCAGGGTTGGCGCGCGCCATCTGGCCATGATCGAGCGTAACCGCTCGGCCGTCACGTCGGAGACGGTGGTCGAGAACCACGAGGCGGGCCTGCTCTACGTCGAGGGCCGGCTCGTGGAGCGGCTCGTGCCCGGCCGGCACGCCTTCTGGACCGTCGGCCGCAAGATCGAGGTGAAGCGCCTCGACCTGCGGCCCCAGGCGGTCGAGATCACCGCGCAGGAGATGCTGACCAAGGACCGCATCGCGCTGCGGGTGACGCTGACGGCGTTCCGTAAGGTGGTCGATCCCGAGCGGACGGTTGCGACCGTGCCCGACGTGGATGCGTGGCTGTACCGCCTGGTGCAGTTCGCGATCCGCGAAGCGGTCGCGGGCCGGACGCTGGACGAGGTGCTGTCCGCGAAGGCGGCACTGGATGCGGAGCTGCGCGACTATGTGCGCGCACGCGTCGCGGACTCTGGCGTGGAGGTCACCGAGCTCGGCGTCAAGGATGTGATCCTGCCCGGCGAGATCCGGGAGCTGGTGAACAAGGTGGTGGAGGCGGAGCGGGTCGCCAAGGCGAACCTGATCCGCCGCCAGGAGGAGACCGCGGCGACGCGTTCGCTTCTGAACACCGCCCGCCTGATGGAGGAGAACCCCCTGCTGCTGCGGCTCAAGGAGCTGGAGTCGCTGGAGCGGCTGGTCGAGAAGGTCGGCCGCATCGATCTCCACGCCGGCAACGGCGAGGGCCTCGATGCTCTCCTGACCCGGCTCGTGCGCCTCAAGGCGCCTGAGAGTGCATGAAACGAAGGGCCGCCCACGGGCGGCCTTTCATATATCCGTCGTCGTCGCTTGCAATGAACGCGGAGTCGCGTCTGTGCGACCAAAATCACGGAAGTGGGATTGCACGCGCGCGAAGGTTGCGTAATCTCGCGATGACTATGGGTTTGATCAGGGCAGGCGCATGACGATTCTTCAGGACACCATCCGGCCGCCGACGGCGCGATCGCGGGAGTGGAAGGTGATCATCATCCTGATCCTGCTGGTCCCGGTGCTGTGGTCCCCGCTGATCCTGTTTCGCTTCGTCCTCTATCAGCCGTTCAGCATCCCCTCCAATTCGATGGCGCCGACGTTGATGGTCGGTGACTACGTCTTCGCCGCGAAATATGCCTATGGCTACGGCCGCTACTCCTTTCCCTTCGCGCCATCCTGGATCTCGGGCCGCGTCTTCGCCGCCGACCCGGAATACGGCGACATCGTCGTGTTTCGTACGCCGAAGGATACCTCGGCCGACTACGTCAAACGCGTGGTCGGGCTGCCCGGCGACCGCATCCAGATGCGGCAGGGCCAGCTCATCCTCAACGACCGGCCAGTGACGCGCGTCGCGCTCGAGGACGGGCTCGCCGACAACGCCTGCGGTGGGGATGGCGGCGTCAGGGTCAAGCGTTGGCGCGAGACGCTGCCGAGCGGCGCGTCCTATGTCACCAACGACTGCCTCGACAACGCATTCCTCGACAACACCAACGTCTTCACGGTGCCGCCGGGCCATTTCTTCGTGCTCGGCGACAACCGCGACAATTCCACCGACAGCCGCATGATGTCGGCGTTCGGTTTCGTGCCGATGGACAATCTCGTCGGCAAGTTGACGCGGATCTTCTGGTCGCTCGACGAAGATGGCGAGCCGCGCATGGAGCGGTTGGGGAAGGTGGAGTGAGGCTCGGAATGACGGAGGTTCGTAGCCCGGATGGAGCACAAGCGTAATCCGGGAAGGCTGCCTGCGTCGCACGAGATGTCCGGGATTGCGCTTCGCTCCATCCGGCTACGAGCCGCCGTTCCGCGAGAACGTCGTCCCAAACAAAAACCCCGGCATCGCTGCCGGGGTTTCGTAGTTCTTAAGAGGTGGTTGGACTTTAGAAGTCCATGCCGCCCATGCCGCCGCCCGGGGGCATCGCGGGGCCGGCGCCGCCCTTCTTGGGCAGCTCGGCGACCATGGCTTCCGTGGTGATCAGGAGCGCGGCCACCGAGGCAGCGTTCTGGATCGCGGTACGGACCACCTTGGTCGGGTCGATGATGCCCTTCTTGACGAGGTCGGCATATTCGCCGGTCTGGGAGTCGAAGCCGTAATTGTAGGCCTTGTTCTCCAGGATCTTGCCGACGATCACCGAGCCGTCTTCACCGGCGTTGATCGCGATCTGGCGGGCGGGAGCCGACAGCGCCTTGCGCACGATCTCGACGCCGGTCTTCTGGTCGTCGTTCTTGGTGCGCAGGCCCTTGAGCTGCTCGGAGGCACGGAGCAGGGCGACGCCGCCGCCCGGGACGATGCCTTCTTCCACAGCCGCGCGGGTCGCATGCATCGCGTCATCAACGCGATCCTTGCGCTCCTTCACCTCGACCTCGGTCGCGCCGCCGACGCGGATCACCGCGACGCCGCCCGCGAGCTTGGCGAGACGCTCTTGGAGCTTCTCACGGTCGTAGTCCGAGGTGGTCTCCTCGATCTGCGCCTTGATCTGGGCCACGCGCGCCTCGATGTCGGCCTTCTTGCCGGCGCCGTTGACGATCGTGGTGTTCTCCTTGTCGATCATCACCTTCTTGGCGCGACCGAGCATGTTGAGCGTGACGTTCTCGAGCTTGATGCCGAGATCTTCCGAGATCGCCTGGCCGCCGGTCAGGATCGCGATGTCCTGCAGCATGGCCTTGCGGCGATCGCCGAAGCCCGGAGCCTTGACGGCCGCGACCTTCAGGCCGCCGCGCAGGCGGTTCACGACCAGGGTCGCGAGCGCTTCGCCTTCGACGTCCTCGGCGACGATGACCAGCGGCTTGCCGGTCTGCACCACGGCCTCGAGCAGCGGCAGCAGCTCGTTCAGCGAGGAGAGCTTCTTCTCGTTGATGAGGATGTAGGCGTCGTCCATCTCAACGCGCATCTTGTCGGCGTTGGTGACGAAGTAGGGCGAGATGTAGCCGCGGTCGAACTGCATACCCTCGACGACGTCGAGCTCGGTCTCGAGCGACTTGGCTTCCTCGACGGTGATGACACCCTCGTTGCCGACCTTCTTCATGGCGTCGGAGAGAAACTTGCCGATCTCCTGGTCGCCGTTCGCCGAGATGGTGCCGACCTGGGCGATCTCGTCGTTCGAGGTGACCTTCTTGGAGTTCTTCTGGAGGTCCGCAACCACGGCTTCGACCGCGAGGTCGATACCGCGCTTCAGGTCCATCGGGTTCATGCCGGCGGCAACCGACTTGGCGCCTTCCTTCACGATCGCCTGGGCCAGCACGGTGGCGGTGGTGGTGCCGTCGCCGGCCGCGTCAGCGGACTTGGAGGCGACTTCGCGCACCATCTGCGCGCCCATGTTCTCGAACTTGTCCTCGAGCTCGATCTCCTTGGCGACGGTGACGCCGTCCTTGGTGATGCGGGGAGCGCCGAACGACTTGTCGAGCACGACGTTGCGGCCCTTCGGGCCGAGCGTGACCTTCACCGCGTTGGCGAGAACGTCGACGCCGCGCAGCATCTTGTCGCGCGCTTCAACCGAGAATTTGACTTCTTTGGCTGCCATCTGGAATTTTCCTTGGATAATGTTTGACTGGAGGGAAAGAGAGGCTCTTAGGCCGCCTTCTTCTTGGAAGCGGGGACGTCGAGAACGCCCATGATGTCGCTTTCCTTCATGATCAGCAGGTCTTGGCTGTCGATCTTGACTTCAGTGCCGGACCACTTGCCGAACAGCACGCGGTCGCCGACCTTCAGGTCGATCGGGATCAGCTTGCCGGCTTCGTCGCGGCCACCGGGGCCGACGGCGACGACTTCGCCCTGCGAGGGCTTTTCCTTGGCCGTGTCGGGAATGATGATGCCGCCAGCGGTCTTCTCTTCTGCGTCGATGCGCTTGACCACGACGCGGTCGTGAAGCGGACGGAATTTCATGCAGTCCTCCTAAGCATTTGCTCAGATTGATGTTTCAAGGGATGTTAGCAGTCGATGCCCGCGAGTGCTAGCACGAGCGAAGCTGAAATAGGACAGGAATTTTGTGGGAGCAAGGGCTTCTAGCAGAAAAATCAGCACCCGGAAGCGCGGACTGCCAGAATCTCTTTTCCATCGTTAACCGAGGCCGGGCCCGTATTAGCACGGTGCCGCCTCTGCTGCTAACGCATTGAATTTCAACAGCTTGTTAAACTTTTGGGCTTGAGATGGGTTGTCAGTTTGCGTCACATTTCTCTCATGTGAGCGCATCAGTACCGGGTGGCTCGTCAGGCGCACACCGACCAGGCCGCCCCTTGAATGCGCTCCTGCAAAGGAGGTTGGCATGGGCGTACGGAGTGGGGGCGTTTCCGAGGACTTCCGGAAACAGCTTCTAGGTTACGGGCTGACGACGGCGCAAATCCTCTACCGGATGCCGGATCATCCCTCGCTGCTCCAGACCTACGTCTGGCAGAACTACGACATGTTTCCGAAATTCCCGGCGCTGAAGGATTTCCTGGCCTTCTGGCAGGAAAAGCTCGACGGTCCCCTCCATTCGGTCACCGTCGCGCACTCCAAGCTGATCAAGCCGGCGGAGCTGCGCGCCGTGGATGGCGTGTTCCGGCTGCATTGAGGCGAACATCGGTCTCGTAGGGTGGGCAAAGGCGCTTAAGCGCCGTGCCCACCATCCATGATCGCGCACGGAAGGTGGGCATGCTTCCGCCTTCGCTCTTCGAGCTACGGCGGACAAGTCGCTTTGCCTACCCTACGATATCTCCGTTGCAGCTGCGCCGGGCGAACGCGCTATTCCCGTGATCACCTGAGGGGCGATCAGGCGCCCTCGCTGCAATAGCGTCTCCACATCGCGCGATAGGCCTCGTCTACCGCTCGCCCGTATGAGACGGGGTTGCTGGCGGCTGCGGCCCGGATCTTGTCGGGCAGCTCGCGGCGCAACCTGTCGAGCTCGCCAATTTGCGAACCTCGGCTCGTTGCGATTTCGATATACGTCTCATGGCTGTCCGTGACCCAGTCCGGCAAGCCAAGTGCGGTGAGGATGGAGCCGGCAGCACGGCTGGGCAGGCTGTTGCCGAGCTTCGCCACCACCGGCACGCCCATCTGCAAGGCTTCCCATGTGCTGACGCCGCCATTCTGCGGGAACGGGTCGAGGCAGATATCGACGCGATTGAACGATGCCAGATGTTCGCTTCGCAAGGTGGCGCCGAGCAGATCGACGCGTTCGGCCGGCAATCCGCAAGCCTCGAACCGCGCCAGCAAATTTTCGCGGACCAGCTGGTCATCCAGCGCAACATCCTTGATCAGCAGTCGCGACCCCGGCACCCGCTCGAGAATCCTGGACCAGACCTGCGCTGCCTCGTCCGAAATCTTGCTGATGCGGTTGAAGACGCCGAAGGTGACGAAGCCGTTCGAGATCGCCGGCGTTGGTGCCCGCGGAATCTCGGTCGGCAGCGAGGCCAGCGTCACGAAGCACGGCAGGTCGACGACGGTCTCCGCAAACAGATGCCGAACCTCGAAAGGAATCGCGACCGGGTCCGAGAACAGATAATCGATCGTCGGCAGCCCGGTGCCGGTGCCGTGACCCCAGCCGTGCACCTGGATCGGTGCAGGCTTGCGCGCGAACACGCCGAGGCGGTTGCCTCTGGTGTGGCCGGACAGATCGATCAGGATGTCGACGCCGTCGGCGCGGATCTCGGCGGCGAGGCGATCTTCGGTCCATTGCGAGGCGTCGCGCCAGCAATCAGCGATCCCCTGAAATTCGCCGGTCGTCGCATCCACTTTCGACGAACAGGCGTAGCACACGACCTCGAACTGTGCCCGGTCATGGTGTTGGAGCACCGGCTTGAAAATCAACGCAGCCGAATGCGCGTTGAAATCCGACGAGACATAGCCGAGCACCAGACGGCGGTCCGGATCGCGGCTGTTGTCATGCGGGCTCCCCGCGCCTGAAGCGATTTTCGCGCCGACACGCTCCCACCACACCTGACGCGCCTGCTGATGCCGTTCAACGGTGGCGTCCCCCGCAAAATCGAGCGTGAATATCTTGTTGGAGATCGCGCTCTGCAGGTCGGGCTGGATGTCGAGGGCTCTGTCGAAACTGGCGAGGGCCTCATTGACCCGGCCAAGTCCGGCGAGGCAAAGACCCAGCACCAGGTGAGCTTGAACGGAATCGGGATCGATCGCGAGCGCCTGCTGGCAGTCGTGGGATGCGTGGGCAATTTGCTGGATCTGGAGCAGGACACTGGCCCGCGCGAGCCACCCATTCGCGTCGTCGGGTGCCAGCGCAATTGCCTGATTGCCGTCTGCCAGGGCTTCGTCAAATCGCTGAAGTTCCCGTAAAGCCGTGGCACGGTTCGCCAGCGCCGCGGCATAGTCGGGCTTGATCGACAGCGCGCGGTTCAAGCTTGCGATGGCCTCGTCATAATTGCGCTGACGGCACAGCGCCCAACCCCGGCCGTTGTGGGCTTCGGCAAGGCTTGCGTTGAGTGCGATCGCCTTGTCGTAGCTATGGAGCGCCTCCTCGTGAAGATCGAGGGCCACGCTCGCGTTACCGAGATTGGAGAGGGTTGCGGCGTGGTTGGGCCGCAAGGCGAGGGACTTTCGATAGCTCGCGCAGGCCTCGTCGTGACGCCGCAGCCCGTTGAACGCGACGCCCAGCCTCATATGTGCATCGGCAGATTGCGGATCCACGGCGACCGCTCGGCTCAGCAGGATTTCGGCTTGCTGAAAGTTCTTGGCATCAGACTCCAAAGCGCCGAGCATGTGCAGCGCCATGAATTGGTTGGGCGCGAGCTGCAGGAGTTGCCGATAGGCGGCCTGGGCCTCGGGGAGAAGCCCCATCTTGTGTAGCTGGAGCGCATGCCCGAGCAACGGCAGCACTTCGGCTTTTTGCCGTTTCTGCAGTCGGGCATTTTGAAATGCACGCTGACCTACGCTGTTGCCCATGGCTTCAATCCCCCAGAATCTCTCTTCGAGATTAATTCAGCGGGAGAGCGAATACGAGACGACGGCCGTTCGCCATGACAGCTTGGGACAAGCTACGACCGATCGTGTCATCGAGCCGCCAGCCTCGCGCCCGGCAATTGCCGCCTCATCCAAGACTGGATAATCTGTGCTCGGGTTGTACCCGTCCGGCGGGCGCGGCTCAGATCAGGGAGGCTGACAATGGCCAAGCAAAAGGCATCAAGACCCGCAAACAAGACCGCAGTGAAGAAGCGGAGCGGCGCCAAAGCGGCGGCGCGATCTTCGGCACGCAAGTCGGTGAAGGCGAAGGCCCGCACCGCCGCGCCGAAGAAGCCCGCGCGGCCCAGGCAGCGCATCGCGATCAGCCATCACCGCGAGGAAGACTTCAAGGCCGATGGCCTGCGCGCTTACGCGAAATACCGCGACCTCGGCATCGCCGACGCAAGCCACGGCCTCGCGCAAGCGCACGTGATCCGGCTGCAAGGTCCTTGCGATCCGGCCGAGGTGTCGAAGCTGCATTTTCACGACGTCGACTTCCAGATGGTCTACGTGCTCAAGGGCTGGGTGAAGACCTATATGGACGGGCAAGGCGAGACCTTGATGAAGGAAGGCAGCGCCTGGACCCAGCCGCCGAAGATCAAGCACATGATCCTGGATTATTCGGATGACGTCGAACTGCTGGAGGTAATCCTGCCGGCGGAATTCAAGACGGTGGAGTTGAAGGCGTAGGCCAATCTCTCTCCTTATCATTGCGATGACGGTTCGTAGCCCGGATGGAGCGGAGCGTAATCCGGGGCCGCATGCGACGACGCAGACCTTCCCGGATTGCGCTGCGCTCCATCCGGGCTACAGGACCATCGCTACTCCAGCCCCCACCACCGCCCATCAAACACGTCGTCAGCGTTCCCGTCACGATCGCTAAAAAGCACCAGATCTGCGAAACCGGGCACTTACCAGCCGGATGGTTTCAGCTGTTCCGCAGGGCGGGCGCTAACCAGTCGAAAATACCTCTCCCGTCAACTCAAAGCTGTGAAAACGCGGGAGTGCTTTCATGGCGACCAACACTTTTGGCCGACGCGGCGTTGCGGCCCCGCCCTCAAGAGCGTCATTTCAACCCGTCGCCGCGCCGATCGTTCGGGAGATCGTGCGCGACCCCGCTCAGGCCTTGCCTAGTGAGGGGACGCTTTTTGGCGACAACAAGCTTTTGGCCGATATCCCTTTCCTCACCATTGGCCTGATTTTTGGTCTGCTTCTGATCTTCGCTCTGCAACGCAGTCTCGCCATCGACGTTGCGCGGGACGGTGACCTCGATGTCCGCTCGCTGATCGCTCAGGGTGCCTCCGGTTACGATCTCGTTGTCGGACGAGGAGAGTGGTGGAGGATTGGCCTTGCGCCGCTGCTGCATGGCAGCGGGTGGCACCTCATCAGCAACTGCATTGGGTTGTTCATCGTCGGCGTCAGGCTGGAGTCTCTGATCGGCCGTGGCTGGTTTGCGCTGATCTTCGTCGCCAGTGCAGTGGCGGGTGAGGTCGGCTCTCTGCTGGGCAATGGCCCCGGCACCGTGGGCGTCGGCGCGTCCGGCGCCATTACCGGGCTCATCGCCGCACTGTTCGTCGCGAGCTTCGATCCCGAAGCGGACGCCGATCAAACCATATCGCGATTGAAGACGTCGCTCTTCTTCGGCGTGCCCGCACTGCTGCCGCTGGCCTTCGGCGTCTCGGGCAATGTCAACTATTATGCCCATGCAGGTGGCGCGGTGGCCGGCGCCGCGCTTGCGATCACGCCGTGGCTCGCCTTCTGGTCCTATGACAGCCTGCCGCGGAGCGCCGGCATGACGTTGCTTGCAGCATCCCTCGGATCTCTGATCTGCGCCGGCTTCGCCGCCGTGCATTATTCGTCCTACATGGCCGATGCCGTGCACTATATCCGCGCATCGGAAGTGCCGACGAAGTCCGACGAGATGGTCAGCCGGTCTTTCGACCTCGTCACCCGCTACCCGAAAGACGCGCGGGCTCACGTGTTCCGCGCGGTCTTCTTCTTGGAACAAGCCAACCTGAGGTCGGCGGAGACGGAGGCGCGAACCGCCATGTCGCTCGCAGCTTCGGATGTGGCGGGTGGGCCGGTGCGCTCCGGCGCACAGGGCCTGATGGCGGTGTTGCTATGGGCGCAGGGACGGGAAAGCGAGGCGAAAGCCATGGCGGCCGAGCCGTGCCGTGCCAAGCTGGCCGAGGTGCGCCGCATCTTGCAGAAGTCGAAATTGTGCGGTTGACCGGAATGACCGGTTCGTAGCCCGGATGAGAGCGTAGCGGCATCCGGGAAAGTCTCTCCGCGGCGAAGCTGATCCCGGATATCGCTGCGCTCATCCGGGCTACGGCATCAAGACAACACACCCACGACCGCGCCCATCAAGCAAGTCGTCAGCGTCCCCGATACGATCGACTTCAATCCCAGCGCGTTGATCTCCTCGCGCCGCTCCGGCGCCATCACGCCGAGGCCGCCGATCATGATGCCGAGGCTGGCGAAATTGGCGAAGCCGCACATTGCGTACAGCATGATCAGGCGCGAGCGCGGGTCGAGCGCATCACCCGGAAGCTTCGAGAAGTCGACATAGGCGATCAATTCGTTGAGCACGGTCTTAGTGCCCATCAGGCTACCGGCCGTCACCGCTTGATCCCATGGCAATCCCATCAGCCAGCACACCGGCGCCATAACCAGGCCCAGCAGGCGCTGTAACGAGATCGCGGCGCCGCCAACGTTCGGCAGCAGGCCGAGCATAGCGTTGACGAGATAGACCAGCGCGACCAGCACAAGCAGCATGGCGACGATGTTGATCAGCAGCTCGATCCCCGCGCTGGTGCCTTTCACGATCGCATCCATCGTGCTGGAGACCTCCATCTCCGGATCTTCGAGCGTGCCGCCGGTACGCGTGTCGGAGGTTTCAGGCACCATGATCAGGCTGACGAGGATCGCTGCCGGCGCGCCCAGCACGGAGGCGATGACGAAATGCGCGGCCGCGTCAGGAATGTGGGGCGCCAGCAGCGTCGCATAGAGCACCAGCACCGTGCCGGCGATGCCCGCCATGCCGCCGGTCATCACCAGGAACAATTCGCTGCGGGTCATCTGCTTCAGATAGGGCCGCACGAACAGCGGCGCCTCGACCATGCCGAGAAAGATGTTCGCGGCGGTCGAAAGGCCCACCGCACCGCCGACACCGAGCGTCCGCTCCAGCAGCCAGGCCATGCCGCGCACGATCGGCGGCAGCACGCGCCAGTAGAATAGCAGCGTCGTCAGCACGCTCATCACCAGCACGATCGGCAGCGCCTGGAACGCCAGGATGAAATCGGCGCCAGGCACCTTGACGTCGAAGGGCAGGGCGCCGCCGCCGACATATCCGAACACGAAGGCGGAGCCGGCGCGCGAGGCGGCCGAGATCGCACCGACCGCGTCATTAATGGCGCCGAAGGCGTGCGCGACGACCGGCAGCTTCAGGAGCACGATCGCCGTGACGAAGGTGGCGACGAGGCCGATCGCCACCTGCCGCAGCGACACCGCGCGCCGATTCTCCGCCAACGCGAAGGCGATCAACAGCAATGCGAAAATGCCGAGTGCCGATTGCAAGCGCAGCATGATGTCCCCAAACCCTCAATGATTATGGCCGTGCCTGCGCTGCAAAGGCAATGCCGAGGACCGCCAGAGGCGCCCCACTGTTGACAAGCGGGTCCGCCTCGGCCACGCGGGGGCCTTCGACAGTGAGGGGGCGAGCGGTCCGAGGGTGACCCAAAAGGCGATGCCAGAGCAGCCAATATCCGGACACCCGCCGGTCAGCGCCCGCGCGCTTCTCGCCCATCGCGCGTTCCTGTTCTTCCTGCTCTCGCGCAGCCTGTCGCGCTTTTCCAGCCAGATCGCGGCGGTCGCGATCGGCTGGCAGATCTACGATCTCACCGGCTCGGCCTTCGACCTCGGCATGGTCGGCCTCGTGCAGTTCCTGCCTACCGCGCTCCTGGTGTTCGTCGCTGGCCACGCCGCCGACCGCTATGAGCGCAAGCGCGTGGTCCAGCTCTGCCAACTCGTTGAAGCGGCGACCGCGCTCTATCTCGCAATCATCACCTATCTCGGCGCGGTCGGCGAGATCCAGATATTCATCGCGACCTTCGTGCTCGGCATTGCCGGCGCGTTCGAGAGCCCGACCACGGCGGCGCTGCTGCCGCTGATCGCGCCGCAGGGCTCGCTTCAGCGCGCCACCGCCGTCTCCAGCGGCGCGGCGCAGGTCGCGACCATCACCGGGCCGGCGCTCGGCGGCTTCGCCTATGCGGTTTCCCCGCATCTCGCCTACGCCGTGATGGTACTGTTCTGGATCTTCGGCATGATCCTGACCGGCTTCATCCGGCCGCGTCCGCAGGCGATCGCGAAGGAGGGGATGGACTCGGACAACGTCTTCGCCGGCGTTCGCTTCATTCGCAGCAATCCGGCCATCCTCGGCACCATTTCGCTCGACCTGTTCGCGGTGCTGTTCGGCGGCGTCACCGCGCTGTTGCCGATCTATGCCCGTGACATCCTCCAGACCGGGCCGGTCGGGCTCGGCGTGCTGCGTGCCGCGCCGGCGGTCGGCGCGCTCCTGATGACCATGGTGCTGGCGCGCCACGCCATCTCCAGGCACGTGGGCCTGCGCATGTTCCAGGCCGTGATCGTGTTCGGCCTCGCCACGATCGTGTTCGCGCTGTCCTCCTGGATGTGGCTGTCGGTGCTCGCGCTCGCCGTGCTCGGTGCCGCCGACACGATCAGCGTCGTGATCCGCTTCTCGCTGGTGCAGCTGTCCACGCCCGACGAGATGCGCGGCCGGGTCGGCGCGGTGAACTTCCTCTTCATCAACGCCTCGAACCAGCTCGGCCAGTTCGAAAGCGGTGTGGCCGCCGCGCTGCTCGGCGCCATGCCGGCCGCCGTGCTCGGCGGCGTTGCCACGGTTGCGGTGGCGCTGCTCTGGATGAAGCTGTTTCCCAGCCTGCGGCAGGTGGAGAGCTTGGAGTAGGCCTCCGCTCTCTCCACGTCATTGCGAGGAGCGAAGCGACGAAGCAATCCAGAATCTTGCCTCGGAAGCATACTGGATTGCTTCGCTGCGCTCGCAATGACGATTGTTGAGATAGCTCGTGGACTTAACTCGCGTCACCCCCGTAGCCAAGCAGCAGCAGGCGCCTCTTGACGCCTACTGTGCATGGGGTTGTTTTCGCAGTTTTGAGTTCAGCCCCGTCCGACGAACGGCATCTTGGTCGCCATGACGGTCATGGTCAGCACGTTGGCGTCGAGCGGCAGGCCGGCCATGTAGGCCACGGCATCGCCGACCGCTTTCGCATCCATGCGCGGTTCGTGCTTGGTGGTGCCGTCCGGCTGCAGCACGCCGGGGCCGTTGACCATGCGATCGGTCATCGGGGTGGCGGCATTGCCGATGTCGACCTGGCCGACCGCGATGTCGTACATGCGGCCGTCGAGGTTGCTGGCCTTGGTCAGACCGGTGATGGCGTGCTTGGTCGAGGTGTAGGCCGCCGAGAATGGGCGCGGCGCATGCGCCGAGATCGAGCCGTTGTTGATGATGCGGCCGCCGCGCGGGGTCTGGTCCTTCATGATGCGGAAGGCGTGCTGGGTGCACAGGAACGGGCCGGTGAGGTTGGTGTTCACCACCGCCTGCCACTGCTCGAGGCTGAGGTCCTCGAAGTTCACCGCGGGAGCGCCCATGCCGGCATTGTTGAAGAGCACGTCGAGCCGGCCATAGGTGGCCTTCACCTTGTCGAACAGTGCGGCGATGGAATCCGGCTTGGTCATGTCGGCGGTGACGCACAGGCTTTTCCCGGCGGGACCGAGCTTCGCCGTCTCCTCGAGCATGTCGAGCCGGCGACCCACCAGCACCACGGTGAAGCCGGTGTTCATCAATGCCAGCGACGCGGCGCGCCCGACACCGGTGCCGGCGCCCGTCACCACTGCGATCTTGTTTGCTTCACTCATTGTTTCCTGCCTTTTCTCATGCTGTCAGGTTTTAGGTTCTTTTTCGTTCTTGTAGGGCGGCCGTGGAATGTTCTGGTGCGCCGCGCGCAGCGCCGCCGACCAACGCGAGCGCAGATCGTGGAAATAGGGCTCGCCGGCCTCGATGCGATGGTTGAGATCTGCATCGCAGGCATCGGCGCGCACCACCAGCACGTCGATCGGCAGGCCGACGCCGAGGTTCGAACGCATGGTCGAATCCATCGAGATCAGGCCGGTCTTCAGCGCCTCGTAGAGCTCGACGTCGTAATGCATGGCGCGGTCGAGCACGGGCTTGCCGTATTTGTGCTCACCGATCTGCAAGTACGGGGTATCGGTCGTGCACTCGATGAAATTGCCGGCGGTGTAGATCATGAACAGGCGCATTCGGGAGCCCTTGATCTGGCCGCCGAACAGGAAGGAGACGTCGAACGAGACGTCCTCGGATCTCAGCGCCGGGCCCTCGGTCGCGTGCACCGCGCGGATCGCCCGGCCGATGCGCTGGGCGGCCTGGAACATGGTCGGCGCGTTCATCAGCGTCTCGACCTCGCCCGTGTTGGGGTCCTCCAGGCCTTCGGTCAGCGTGGAGAGCACGGACTGGCTGATGGCGAGGTTGCCGGCGCTGGCGATCGCCATGATGCGCTCGCCGGGCTTTGAGAAGATGTGCAGCTTGCGGAAGGTCGAGACGTTGTCGAGGCCGGCATTGGTGCGGGTGTCGGCGATCATCACCAGACCGTCCCGAACCAGGATTCCGCAACAATAGGTCATTTCCAGTCCCCGAACGCGTTTGCGCGGAATTACTAGCGAATTTCGGGAGCCGGTCCAACCCCCGATTCCCGGGGGAAGGTCGTCATTCCGGGGCGTGGCAGCCAGCTCTGCCGCTCAATCCGCGGCATCGACGAGAAACGCCTCGTCGACCGGCACGCCGAGCGCCGTGACCAGCCGGTTGGTCTCCGCGGCCATGCCGACGATGGCGAGCAGCTCGCCATATTCGGCCTCGGTCATGCCCTTGGCCCGCGCGGCGGCGGTGTGGGAGTGAATGCAGTAGCTGCAGCCATGCGCGATCGAAACCGCGACATAAAGCATTTCCTTGACCTTGGGATCGAGCGCGCCGGGAGCCATCACCTCCTTGATGCTTTCCCAGGTCCGCCGCAGCGTCTTCGGATCATGCGCCAGCGCGCGCCAGAAATTGTTGACGAAGTCCGACTTTCGCACCTTGCGGATATCGTCGAAGACGGCGCGCGCTTCGGTGGAGAGTTCATCGTCCGAAAGCAGTTTTACGGTGGCCATGGTACCTCGCGGGGGGCAGCTTCGATCCCCGCGAGTGTAGCACGACCGATGCGCTCGAACGGCTGCGCCTAGCTCTGCCGTTGGGATTGCGATTGCGACGGCCCGCCGCGGCCGGCCTGCTCGACCTTCACGGCCACGGCCAGCGTCTCAGCGCCGCCGCCATAGCGGGTGCCGCGCACCGGGGCTGCGCCGAGATAGTCGAGCCCGATCGCGACGCGGACATGGGCGTCGGTGGCGCAGATGCTGTTGGCGGGATCGAATCCGACCCAGCCGAGATCGGGCACAAAGGCTTCCGCCCAGGCGTGACCGGCGTCCTGATGCACCGTGCCGTCCGCGCGCAGGAAGTGGCCGGAGACGAAGCGCGCCGGCACGCCGCCGGCGCGGGCGCAGGCGATGAAGATGTGCGCGTAGTCCTGGCAGACCCCGCGCTTGAGCGTGAACGCCTCCGCCGCCGAGGTGCCGCTGTTGGTCGGGTCCTCGTCGAACGTCATGTGATCGGCGATCTCGGTCATCAGCGTATGCAGGAAGCCGAGCGTGTCGCTCTCGGCCTCGCTGCGCAATTGGCGCGCAACCGCCATCATCGCCGGATTGACGGAGGTGAGGTCGGTGGCACGCAAGAACATGCCGGCCGGAAAGCGCTCGTCGGTCCCGCGCAGCACGCCGCCGGTGTCGTGGGTCTCGATCAGGCCTTCGGCGGTGATCTTGATGTCGCCGACAGGCCCGCAGGACAGCACATGGGTGACGTTGCCGAAGGCGTCCTCGTGGGTGTCGAGCTTGGTGTCCGTGGAGACGTCGATCTGCCATTCCGCCACATATTGCCCGTCATGGCTGCCGGGCGTCATGCGCAGGATCTGGATTACGCTGGTGGCTGCCGGCTCGTAGCGATAGGTCGTGGTGTGCAGGATTCGCAGGCGCATGGTGGTTTTGATCCATTCCGGGCGATGCGTCAGCATCGAACTCTAGTGCGTATTGCGCACTTGAGAATCTCGAGATTCCGGGTCTGGTCCTTCGGACCATCCCGGAATGACGGCGTTCATCAGATCAAATACTGCTTCGTGATGATTTCGCCCAGCCTGGAATTGTCGGTGATGAATTCCTGAATGAATTCATGCACGCCATGCTGGAAGATGTCGTTCATATTGCTGTGTTCCAGCCGGTTACGGATGCCGCGGGCGTGGCGCTGGGCCGGGCCCTGGCGGCCATAGGCGACGCCGATCTGGTCGAGGTTGCGCACGAGATTGCCGTAGCAGCTGGCGAGCGAGCGCGGCAGCGTGTCGTTGAGGATGAGCAGGTCCGCGATGAGCCACGGCTTCAGCGTCTCGCGATAGACCCAGTGATAGGCGGTCAGCGCCGAGACCGAGCGCAGGATCGAGCTCCACTGATAGAAATCGAGCGGGCCGCCGACATGCTCCTCCTCGGGCAGCAGCACGTGATACTTCACGTCGAGAATGCGCGCGGTGTTGTCGGCGCGCTCCAGATGCACGCCCATCCGCGAAAACCAGTAGGCGTCGTTGCGCAGCATGGTCCGGTAGGCCGAACCGTCGAAACGCAGCGAGGTCTCCTGGACGAAGCGCAGGAATTTTGCGAGGTCCTCGCGCGTCGAGGTGCCCTTGCTCCACACCGCCTGAAGCTCGATCCAGGCCGAGTTGATGGTGTCCCACATCTCGCTGGTCAGCGCCGTGCGGACCGAGCGCGAGTTCAGCCGCGCCGCCTCGATGCAGTTCCTGATCGAGGATGGATTGTCCACGGAGAACGAGAGGTAATCGACGACGTTGTGCTCGTTGGCTTCCTCGTAGGTCTGATAGAAGCTGGCGGCGACGCCGGCGGTGAGCAGCGCCGAGTCCCATTCATTGGTCTTGCCGACATAGGCGGCGGGAAGCGCGGTGACGCGCAGCGTCGCATCGATGGTGCGCGCGAGATATTCGGCCCGTTCGACGTAGCGGGCGAGCCAGTAGAGGTTTTCGGCGGTACGCGACAGCATCTGACTACTCGTCCAGGATCCAGGTGTCTTTGGTGCCGCCGCCCTGGCTCGAATTCACCACCAGGGAGCCTTCCTTCAGCGCGACGCGCGTCAGGCCGCCCGGCACGATGGTGGTGCTCTTGCTGCCGGTGAGCACGAAGGGCCGCAAATCGACATGGCGCGGGGCGAGGCCGGTTGCGGTGCAAGTCGGACAGGTCGAGAGCGCCAGCGTCGGCTGGGCGATGAAGCCTTCGGGCTCGCGCTTGAGCTTCTCGCGGAACGCTTCGATCGTGGCCTTGGTCGCGGCGGGCCCGATCAGCATGCCGTAGCCGCCGGAGCCGTGCACTTCCTTGACGACGAGCTCGCTCAGATTGTCCAGCACATAGGCGAGGTCCTTCGGCTCGCGGCAGCGCCAGGTCGGCACGTTCTTCAGGATCGGCTCCTCGCCGAGATAGAATTTCACGATATCCGGCATGTAGGAGTAGATCGCCTTGTCGTCGGCAATCCCGGTGCCGACGGCGTTGGCGAGCGTGATGTTGCCGGCCGCATAGGCCGACATCAGCCCGGGCACGCCGAGCACGGAATCGGGACGGAAGGTGAGCGGATCGAGGAAGTCGTCGTCGACGCGGCGATAGATTACGTCGACCCGCTTCACGCCTTCGGTCGTCCGCATGAACACTTCGTTGTTCTTGACGATGAGATCGCGGCCCTCGACCAGCTCGATGCCGAGCTTGTCGGCGAGGAAGGAGTGCTCGTAATAGGCCGAGTTGTAGACGCCGGGGGTGAGCAGGGCGACGGTCGGCTCGCCCGAGGCGCTGAGCGGCGCGACGGAGCGGAGCGCCGAGAGCAACTCGTCCGGATAGCGCTCGACCGGCGCCACCTTGTGGCGGGCGAACAGATCCGGAAACAACCGCATCATGATCTCGCGGTTTTCCAGCATGTAGGACACGCCGGAGGGCGTGCGCGCATTGTCCTCGAGCACGATGAAGTCGTTGGCATCGACCCGGACGATGTCGATGCCGGCGATGTGCACGTAGACGTCGTGCGGCACCTGCTGGCCGTTCATCTCGGGCCGGAAGACCGGGTTCTGGAAGATCAGATCGTCGGGCACGATCTCGGCGCGCAGGATGTCGCGGCCGTGATAGATGTCGCGCAGAAACATGTTGAGCGCGCGCACGCGCTGCTTCAGGCCCTTCTCCAGCAGTGCCCATTCCTTGCCCGACATGATCCGCGGGATCACGTCGAAGGGGATCAGGCGCTCGGTGGACTCGGCCTCGCCATAGACCGCGAAGGTGATGCCGATGCGGCGGAACAGCAGCTCGGCCTCCTGGCGGCGATATTCAAGCGCCTCGGGAGGCGTCTCCTTGAGCCAGCGCGCCAGCTCCTGATAGGCGGGGCGAAGGTCCCCGCCGGGAATATTCATTTCATCAAACGCGACTGCCATAGATGCCGACTGTTCTCCGCAAGGCGTTGCGCCAATGGACAGGTCGCCAGGCTCTGGTGAAGCCGCAACGTCCTGACCATGCGGCAAGAGTGCATGACTTTCATGTGGTAGCAAGGGCCGGGCCAGCGCGATAAGCATGGACTGGCAGCATTTGTCGGGGATGGCCGGCGGCTTGCCTGAAAAAATGGCTGAGGACTGCTTATTTCGACAGCAAAACCGCGTGACTTCAACGCGTTACCTCGGCAAAGTCGGCGCCACAGGTGAGGGACTTAAGTTATGAGCGAGATCGTCACGGCGGGCATTCTGGTCATTGGGGACGAAATCCTGTCGGGCCGGACCAAGGACAAGAATATTGGCTTCATCGCCGAATACCTGACCAATATCGGCATCGACCTGAAGGAGGTTCGGGTCGTCTCCGATGACGAGCCCGACATCATCGCGGCCTTGGATGCACTGCGGCATCGCTACACCTACGTCTTCACCACCGGCGGCATCGGGCCGACCCATGACGACATCACTGCCGACAGCGTCGCCAAGGCGTTCGGCGTCGGCATCGACCACCATCCGGAGGTGGTCGCCCGTTTCAAGGAGCGCTGGAGCGAGCAGGACCTCAACGAGGCCCGGTTGCGCATGGCCCGCATCCCCAACGGTGCCGAGCTGATCCAGAGCGCAACCATCCTCGCGCCCGGCTTCAAGATCGGCAATGTCATCGTGATGGCCGGCGTGCCCTCGATCATGCAGGCGATGATGGACATCGTCTCGCCCAAGCTGAAATCGGGCGTGCGCATGCTCTCCGAATCGGTCCGCGCCAATGCGCGGGAGGGCGACATCGGCAGCCCCTTGCGCGCGATCGCCACCGCCCATCCCGACACCATCATCGGCAGCTACCCCTTCATGGACGAGGAGCAAAAGCCGAATACGAACCTCGTGGTGCGCTCGCGCGATGCGGACAAGCTCGCGGCAGCAATGGCCGCGGTGAAGGAAATGCTGGCAGGATTGAACATCACTCGTTAGCAGAGAATTTGCCGGCAGGCGAAGCAGGAGACGACAATGGCTGGTGAAGCACCGGAACTGAGTGCGCAGGAGCGGGCGGGCAAGGCCTTCCCGGTCTCGTGGGACCAGTTCCACCGGGATTGCCGGGCGCTGACCTGGCGCCTCAACGAGGTCGGCCCGTTCCATGCGGTGATCGCGATCACCCGCGGCGGCCTGGTGCCGGCCGCGATCGTGGCGCGCGAGCTTGGCGTGCGCATCATCGATACCGTCTGCGTCGCCAGCTACGACCACGACAAGCAGGGCGACCTCCAGGTCCTCAAGGGTATTTCGGAACAGGCCATGAAGCTTGGTGGTGGCACCGGCAAGGGGCTGTTGATCGTCGACGATCTCGTCGACACCGGCAAGACCGGCAAGCTGGTGCGCGAGATGTTGCCCGACGCACATTTCGCCACCGTCTACGCCAAGCCGAAGGGGCGCCCGCTGGTCGACACCTTCATCACGGAAGTCTCGCAGGATACCTGGATCTTCTTCCCCTGGGACACCGCGCTGTCCTACCACCCGCCGCTGCGCGACGGTGCGGCGTGATCAAAGGCGAATGGCGAGTAGCGAATGGCGAATAGCAGCCCCTCCACTCGCAATTCGCCATTCGCTACTCGCCCTCTCCAAAACCGCGTCCTGCCGACCGGTGACATCATCGCCACCCCGCATCGCGGCCTGTTCACCGGCAATCGCGGCATCATCCATGATCCCGCGACGAAGACGCTGCTGAACAAGCGCTGGTCGTCGCCGGCCTGGATTACATGCTTGTGCGAATTCCGCGGCTGGCGGCGGCCGGTGATGGCGCGGCGCAGCTGGACCGAGCTATTCTTCCTCGACGAGGCCACCGCGTTTGCCGCGGGCCATCGTCCCTGCTTCTTCTGCCGCCGCGAGGATGCCAACCGCTTTCGCGCGGCGTGGGAGAGGGGTAATGGCGTGAGCAAGGTGAGTGCGAAGGCGATGGACGCCTCGCTGCACCTGGAGCGTCTGGATCATGGCCGCAAGCGCCTGCACGCGCCGCCGGTGCCGCTGGCAGAATTGCCCGACGGCGCGATGGTTCAACGGGGCGAAGACAGCTTTCTGGTGGTGCAGGGAAGGGCGCTGCTTTGGTCGCCAGCCGGCTATGCCCGCGCCGAGCACGAGCTGGAGAGCCCAATGCTGCTGACGCCCCCGTCTACACTGCGTGCACTGAGCGCCGGATATCAACCGGCGCTGCATCCGACCGCTCTGGACTAGCAGAGCGGCCTGCGGATCCCGGCCCTCACCCCAGCTTCTCGCGCGCCAGCGCGGCACCCGCGCCGAGCGCCATCAGCTTGGCTTCGGCGATCTCGCGCCGCATCGGCGCCATGCCGCAATTGGTGGTGGCGATGATGTTGCTCTTGGGCACGAATTTCGACACCGCGTCGATCACCTTCACGACATCCTCAGCGGTCTCCACGGTGTCGCTGGCAACGTCGATCACGCCGGCCTGCACGATCTTGTTCTTCAAGAGCGCGAGCAGATCGAGCGGCACTTTCGAATTGCGGCATTCGATCGCGACCTGCTGGATCGGGCTGGCGTCGATCGCCGGAAAGATCTGTTCATACTGCCGCCATTGGCTGCCTAACGTTTCCTTCCAGTCGGTGTTGGCCTTGATGCCGTAGCCGTAGCAGATGTGCACGGCAGTGGCGCAGGTGAGGCCCTGCGCAGCGCGCTCCAGCGCCTTGATGCCCCAATCGTTGACCTCGTCCATGTAGACGTTGAAGGCGGGTTCGTCGAACTGCACGAGATCGACGCCGTCGGCCTGCAATGCCTTGGCCTCCTCATTCAAAAGCTCGGCGAAGGCAAACGCCATCTTGACGCGGTCGCCATAGTAGCGATCGGCAATGGTGTCGATGATGGTCATCGGGCCGGGCAGGGTGAACTTCAGCTTCCTCTTCGTGTGCGTGCGCGCCGCGCGCGCCTCGAAGGCATGGACGCGCCCCTTGAGCCGAAGCGGGGCGACCACCTGCGGCACCATCGCCTTGTAGCGGTCCTTGCGGATGCCCATCTCGACCTTGTGCGCGAAATCGATGCCTTCGATCTTCTCCAAAAAACCGTGCACGAAATGCTGCCGGGCCTGCTCGCCCTCGGTGAGGATGTCGATTCCGGCGTCCTCCTGGATCTTCAGCCAGATCAACGTCGCGTCGCGCTTGGCGCGGAGCAACTCGTCGCCCTGCGACTTCCAGGGCGCCCAGAGCATATTGGGTTCGGCAAGCCATTCCGGCTTCGGCAAGGAGCCGGCAATCGTGGTTGGAAACAGCATGGCGGCCCTCCGGCGGGTTGTGTTGCGCCCCTTCCTGCCATGTCCTAACGTCAAGGTACAGAACAACAAAAGTCGTTATTTTAGCTGGCGGCATCGGCAGGGAAGGCCAAAGGATGCCGAGGGAAACGTCATGATCGATCTCCATTACGCGCCGACGCCGAATGGCTGGAAAATCTCGATCATGCTGGAAGAGCTCCGACTTCCCTATGTCGTGAAGCCCGTCGACATCCGCGCCGGCGAGCAGTTCAGCCCCGAGTTTCTGGCGATCTCCCCGAACAACCGCATCCCCGCGATCGTCGATCACGCACCCGCCGACGGCGGCGGGCCGTTCTCGGTGTTCGAGACCGGCGCAATTCTGATTTATCTCGCGGAGAAGACCGGCCGCTTCCTGGCCGCTGACTTGCGCGGCCGTTCCACCACAATTCAATGGGTGATGTGGCAGATGGCCGGCCTCGGGCCGATGCTGGGCCAGCACGGCCATTTTGCGCTCTATGCGGCGGAGAAGATCCCCTATGCGATCGAGCGCTATCGCGACGAGGCGGCCCGGCTCTACGGTGTGCTCGACCGGCAGCTGGAGAAGACCGGCGCCTATGTCGCCGGCGACTATTCCATTGCCGACATTGCCTGCTTCCCCTGGACCATGACCCACAAGGCGCAGGGCTTTACGCTCGACGACTATCCGAATGTCAAACGCTGGTATGCCGACGTCCGCGCCAGGCCGCAGGTGCAGGCGGGGCTTGCGATCGGAAAATTCGTGAAAGAGCCGTTCGACGAGGAATCACGCAAGATCATGTTCGGCCAGCGTGCGAAGGAAGTGTTGGGAAGGAAGTAGTGCCTGTCCCTCATGGTGAGGAGCGCCATAGGCGCGTCTCGAACCATGAAGGCCCGACTGTCACCCGTGGCCATCCTTCGAGACGGCCGCTACGCGGCCTCCTCAGGACGAGGTCCGTCACAAAGGAAACGCCATGATCGAATTCTTCTTCGACTGTTCCAGCCCCTGGACCTATCTCGCCTTCCACAACATCCAGCCGCTCGCCAGGGAACTCGGCGCCGAGATCGTCTGGCGACCGATCCTGGTCGGCGGCATCTTCAATACGGTCAATCCGAGCGTCTACGCGCAGCGCGAGACGCCGGTGCCGTTGAAGGCGCGCTATATGAAGAAGGACCTTCAGGACTGGTCGCGCTCGGCGGGCCTTGCGATCAAGATGCCGCCGACGGTGTTTCCGGTGAACAGCGTCAAGGCGATGCGCGGCTGCATCTGGCTGGGTAAGGACATGGTGCCGTTCGCGACCGCCGTGTTCGAGGCCTATTGGGGGGGCGACAAGGATATCTCGCAGGACGCGGTGCTCGCGGAGATTTGCAAACGGGTCGGCATCGACGAGCGAAAATTCTTCGCCGGCATCGCCGAGCAAGGGATCAAGGATCAGCTCAAGGCGAATACGGAAGAGGTCGTCGCCCGCGGCGGCTTCGGCTCGCCGACGATCTTTGTCAATAAGACCGACATGTATTTCGGCAATGACCGCCTGCCGCTGATCCGCGAAGCGCTCAAGCGCAGCAAGGCGAGCGCGGCCTGATGGTGCGCGCCGTCGTCTGTCGCGCGCTCGGCGAGCCCGAAACCTTGCGGCTGGAAGAGTTTCCGCCGCGCGCCCTGAAGCCGGGCGAAGCGCGGGTCGCGATCCGTGCCGCCGGGCTGAATTTTCCTGATGTGCTGATGGCCGCCGGCCAATATCAGCTCAAGCCGGAGCTGCCGTTCACGCCCGGCATGGAAGCTGCCGGCGACGTGACCGAAGTGGGTGCGGAGGCGAAGGGCGTTGCCGTCGGCGACAAGGTTATCGTGAAGGTGCGGCATGGCGCATTCACCGACGAGGCCATCGTCGCGCCGTCGCAGCTCACGCCGATGCCGTCGACATTCGACTACGCCGAGGCTGCGACCTATCTTGCTGGCCATGGCACGGCCTATCACGCGCTGATCGATCGCGGCCGGGTCGAGCCGGGAGAGGTGCTGCTGGTGCATGGCGCCGGTGGTGGCACGGGATTGGCCGCCGTCGAGATCGGCAAGATGCTGGGCGCGACCGTGATCGCGACGGCGTCCAGCGACGAGAAGCTCGCCATCGCGAAATCGCGCGGCGCCGATCATCTTATCCGCTATGACCGCGAGCCGTTTCGCGACGCCGTCAAGCGCATCACCGATGGTCGCGGCGCGGACATCGTGTTCGATCCCGTCGGCGGTCAGGTTTTCGAAGACTCGATGCGCTGTATCGCCTGGGGCGCGCGGCTCCTCGTAATCGGCTTCACCGGCGGCATCGGTTCGGCCAAGACCAACCTCCTGCTGATCAAGGGAGCCAGCGTGCTCGGCGTGCGTGCCGGCGAAGCGGTACGAAAGAATCCCGCACTTGGCGAGGTCCGCCTGAAAGCGCTCTTGCAATGGGCGGAGGAGGGCAAGCTGCGCCCCAACGTCTCACACTGCCTGCCACTGGAAGATTACGCGAAGGCCATGCGGCTCTTGATCGACCGCAAGGCGATCGGGCGTGTCGCGCTGATGATGGAGTGACGGTGCCGTAGGGTGGGCAAAGGCGCTGTTGCGCCGTGCCCACCATCTCTCTCGATGGCGAAAAGTGCGTGGGCACGCTTCCGCCGTCGCTCTTCGAGCTATGGCGGACAAGTCGCTTTGCCCACCCTACGAGAGCTACGAAGCTACTTGTATTCCCGCTCCGTCCACCACGGGAAATAGTCCGGCATGTCGCTGGACACCTTGTTCTGGAACTGCGCGGGGCGCTTTTCCAGGAACGACACCACGCCTTCCTTGACATCGTCGGAGCGGCCGCGGGCGTAGATGCCGCGGCTGTCGACCTTGTGGGCCTCCATCGGATCATCGGCGCCCATCATGCGCCACATCATCTGGCGGATCAGCGCAACCGATACCGGTGCGGTCTTCGCCGCGAACTCCTTGGCGAGCGCGCGGGCGGTCGGCAGGAGGTCATCAGGGGAGACGACCTTGCTGACGAGACGGCCGGCGAGGGCTTCCTGGGCCGGGAAGACGCGGCCCGAATAGCACCATTCCAGCGCCTGCGAGATGCCGACAATGCGTGGCAGGAACCAGCTCGACGCCGCCTCCGGCACGATGCCACGCTGGGAGAACACGAAGCCGAAGCGAGCGGCGTCGGAAGCAATGCGGATGTCCATCGCGAGCTGCATGGTGACGCCGATGCCGACCGCAGGGCCGTTCACGGCGGCGATGACGGGCTTCAGGCACTTGAAAATGCGCAAGGTCACCTGGCCGCCGCCGTCGCGCACCTGCGGATCGCTGTAGTCGACCTTGCCGTCGGCGAAGCGTTTGACGGGCCCGCGCCGGGCGTCGCGATCGAACGTGTCGGCGCCCGACGACAGATCGGCGCCCGCGCAAAAACCGCGACCGGCGCCTGTCACGATAATGGCGCGGACGTTATCGTCCTTGTCGGCGGCGTCGAACGCGTCGATCAGCTCTCCCTGCATCCGCGCGTTGAAGGCGTTGAGCTTGTCGGGCCGGTTTAGGGTGATGGTGAGGATCTGCTCGGCGACCTCGTATTTGATCGTCTCATACGCCATGATGGTTTCCTTCCTTTTGTTCTTTCGCTGCGCAGATGGCACAGGGCTTGAGTTTTCTTTACCCTCCCCTGGAGGGGGAGGGTCGATCGCGCGCAGCGCGAGCGGGGTGGGGTGATCTCTCCTCTCGGGCACTGCTGGACGCGGAGAGACCGTCACCCCACCCCGTCTCACATTTCGCTGCGCTCAACGTGAGCCGACCCTCCCCCTCCAGGGGAGGGTAAGCAAGAGGCTCCGCATGCTGCCTGTCCAAAGACTTCCGGGCTTGCGCTTAAAGGGCGCGCTTCCCGGAATGACGAGAACGTCTTACTTCGCCGGCGGCCTCGGCCAGGGCTTCTGCGGCCCGCGCAGGCCCTCAAAAGCCTTGGCCATGCCGAGCACGCCGATATCGTCGAAGCGGCGGCCGACGATCTGCACGCCGATGGGAAAACCCTTGGCATCGAAGCCGCCGTTGATCGAGATGGCGGGGTTCTCCGACATATTCCACGGCACGGTATAGGCGATGTGCTCGAACGGTTTCATGGGGTCGTTGGTCGGCGAGGCCCAGTCCGCCGGATAGTTCACGTTCGGCGCGGTCGGCGAGATCACGTAATCGAGCTCGCAGAACAGCTTCGACGCCGCGGCGCGGATCGCCATGGTCTGGTTGAAGCCGCGGATGACATCGATGCCAGAGAGCTTGGCGCCGGACTCGCCCCATTTGAAGATATAGGGCAGCACCTTGGCCTGTTCGGCCGGCGTCAGCTTGGCCAGATCATCCCACATCCGCGCGCGCCAGAAGTTGTCGAGGCCGTCGAGCATCTCGCGCGTCAGGATGCCGTCGACCTCGGTCACGACGCTACCTGCGGATTCGAACGCTTTCGCCGCCTTCACCGCGACCTCGCGCACCGGCTTCTCCAGCGCCAGGCCGCAGCCGGGATCGAGCATCAGGCCGATGCGCAGCTTGCGCGGAGACTTCTCTGCTCCCTTCCAGTTCAGCGGCTCGGCGGGCAGGCTCATGCCGTCGCGCCGGTCGGGCTTTGCGATCACGCTCATCATCAGCGCGCAATCGTCGACCGTGCGGGTCATGGGGCCGGCGACGCGCCCGACATAGGTGGGGTCGATCGGCACGCGGCCGAAGCTCGGCTTCAGGCCGACGAGGCCGCACCAGCCCGCAGGCAGGCGAACCGAGCCGCCGATATCGGTGCCGAGATGTAGCGGACCATAGCCGGCCGCGGCAGCCGCGCCTGCGCCCGCGCTGGAGCCGCCGGGGTTCTTCGAGAGGTCCCAGGGGTTGCGCGCGAGTGCGTGGAAACTGGAGAGTCCGGATGACAGCATGCCGTAATCGGGCATCGTGGTCTTGGCGAAGATGACCGCGCCGGCCTCGCGCAGGCGTGCGGCGGGCGGGGCGTCCTTCTCGGCTGGCACGAGCTTGACGCTGGCCGCGCCCAGCGGCACCGGCACGCCCTTGGTCGCGATGTTGTCCTTCACCGTGACGGGCACGCCATCGAGCGCGCCGGATGGCTCACCGCCGGACCAGCGCGCGGTCGAGGCCTTCGCGGCCTCGCGCGCGCCGTCGGGATCGAATGCATAGAGCGCCTTCAGATGCGGCTCCCACGCAGCGACATGCGCGAGCAAATCCTCCAGCACCTCGCTCGGCGAGAACTGCTTGGCGCGATAGCCCGCGATCAGATCGACCGCGGACAGATCGTGCAGTGAGGTGACCGCTTCCTCAGGGCTCTTCTTATGCATTGCTAACCTACCGGCATACGGGTCTCGATGATCCGGGCGAACATGCTGGCGCCGATCGGCAGGATCTTGTCGTCGAGCACGAAGCCGGGATTGTGCACGGGCACGTTGCCATCATGGCCGACCCAGAAATAGGCGCCGGGAATGGTCTCCAGCATGTCGGCAAAATCCTCGCTGCCCATCTTGGGCTGGGCGCGCGTGATCACGTTGACGGGGTCGACGATGGTGCGCGCGACCTCCTCGACCACCTTGGACTGCTCGACCTGGTTGACCAGCACGCCGAAGGTGTCGCGGATGTCGACGTCGATGACGCACTGGTAGGCGCTTGCGATGCCGGCGCAGATGGTGCGGATGCGTTCGCTGACCAGGGTGCGAACTTCCTTCGAGAAGGTGCGGATGGTGCCGCAAAGATGCGCGTCGCCGGGAATGACATTGTAGGCGGAGCCCGCGTGGATCTGGGTGATCGACACTACTGCGGCCTGCAGCGGCTCGACGTTGCGGCTGACGATGGTCTGGATCGCCTGCGCCAGCGTGGTCGCGATGATCACCGCGTCCTTGGAGCGCTCGGGCATCGCGCCATGCGCGCCATAGCCGGTGATGCGCAGGTCGAAGAAGTCGGCGCTGGCCATCGCCGGGCCGGGCAGGATCGCGATCTCGCCGTGGTTGAGGTCGGGCGCGTTGTGCAGGCCGTACAGCTCGTCGCAGGGGAATTTTTCGAACAGGCCGTCCTTGATCATCGCACGGGCGCCGCCGAGACCTTCCTCGGCCGGCTGGAAGATCAAATGCACGGTGCCGTCGAAGTTCTTGGTCTCGGCGAGATAGCGCGCGGTGCCGAGCAGCATGGTGGTGTGGCCGTCATGGCCGCAGCCGTGGAAGCGGCCGGGGATTTTCGAGCTCCACTTCAGATTGGTGTTCTCTTCCATCGGCAGCGCGTCCATGTCGGCGCGAAGGCCGATGCGCTTGTTGCCCGAACCCTTGCCCTTGATCACGCCGATCACGCCGGTGCCGCCGAGACCGCGATGCACCTCGATGCCCCAGCTCTTCAGCTTGTCGGCGACGATGCCGGAGGTGCGCACTTCCTCGAATCCGATCTCGGGATGGGCGTGCAGGTCGCGGCGGATGGCGGTGAGCTCGTCGGCGTAACCGTCGATGCGGTCGATCGTGGGCATGGGCTTTGTCCAGTTAGCGTGAGGGAGGCGAGAAAACGGGGCCGTTCGGCTTGATGCGAATGCCCGGACGCAGGCGCGTCCAGGGCAGGGTGGCGGTGTCGGCCGGCATCGCGCCCGGTGCGGCGCAGATCATCAGCTTTTCCGCGATCGGCTCGAAATCGGCGCGGAAGTGCACCGAGCTCTTGTTGACCAGAATCTTCTGTTCGGTCGGCTCGATGCCGACATAGCGGTACATCGCCTGGTCGGCGAGCTGCGCCTTGTGCGAGGAGACGACGACGCGGACGTCGCCGATGCGCAAGCAAGCGGAGGGGCCCATCTCCATCTCGCGGCCGCCATAGTAAGGGCCGGGCGCGATGAAGCGGCCGTCGGAGAGCTTTTCGACCACGAAGGTCTCGCGATAGGGCTCGTCGCCGGGGATGCCGGACTTGCCGCCGAGCGACAGCGTCACGGTGGCACCGACGCCGGCATCATGCGCGGCCTTGGCCGAGACCGGATCGTAGATCGCGCCGGTCGCGGCGCTCGCTCTGTTGCGCACCAGCGCGCGCAGCATGCCGGTCGTATCGGAATCGCCGCCGGCGCCGGGATTGTCCTGGGTGTCGGCGATGATGATCGGCTTGCTCGCGCTCTTCGAAAGCTCCATCGCGTGGCGCACGCCGTCATCCGGCGACCAGATCTTGCCGTCGAAATCGTCTTCGTGCCTTTCGATCAGCTTGACGATCGCATCGGCCGCACGGTCGGCATCGGCTTGCGTCCTGCCATAGGCGAACACGCTCGGCCCGCAATCGCGGAAGTCGGCGGCGGGAAAGCCGGGCGCGAAAGACAGCGTCGGAACTGCGGCACTCTCCAGCGCGGCGAGCTGTTCGTAAATGCCTTTGGTCGGCTGGTCGTTGGTGCATTGCCAGCTGATCGGGATCAGGAACGGCAATTGCCGGAACGATTTGGCAAAGCGCTGCTTCGTTTGCAGCAGCAGCGCGAGATGGCGCGCAGAGGCACGGCCGGTCTCGGCCATGTCGACATGCGGATAGGTCCGGTAGGCGATCAACGCGTCGGCATGTTCCATCATCTCCGGCGTGACGTTGGCATGGAGGTCGAGGCTGGTGACCAGCGGAACGTCCTTGCCGATGACGCGGCGCACGCGCGCCAGAATCTCGCCTTCGCCGTCGTCGAGATGCTCGGTCACCATGGCGCCGTGCAAATCGAGATAGACCGCATCGATCGGGCCGGCGGCTGCGATGCCGTCGACCATCACCCGCACGATGCGCTCGAAGGCGTCCTTGGTGACATGCGCCGACGGGCTCGCACCGCAGGCAATCGTCGGAACAAGTTCCCAGCCGTTCGCTTCGGCGCTGTCGACGAAGCCGGCAAGGCCGACATTGATGCGCCGCATCACCTTCAGCACGTCGGCGCCTTCTGTCATCGCCGGCCAGCCGCCGCCATGCTGGAAGTCGGCGAAGGTCGCCTTGGTGGGAGCGAAGGTGTTGGTCTCGTGCAGGAAGCCGCCGACGGCGATGCGTGTCATTCAGTTCAGTCCAATCAATCAAGAGCGCGCGACGTTAGCCTTGGCCCTGCGGCGAGAGCAAGGTGGGAAGCACTCGCGCCGCGCATAGGGTCAAGCTGTTTTGGGAATGCTGCGGGTGCGGTGGGTGTTGTGAACCATTGCGCCAACTCCGCACTCGGTGTCGTCCCTGCGAACGCAGGGACCCATAACCCCAGGGAGGAGTTTGGCGAAGATCGGTCGTTCGGGATTAGCACCACGCGCGATCGATAGATCACGCGGTATGGGTCCCTGCGCCCCGTACGCAATTGCGCACTAGGCAGGGACGACAGTGTAGCTACGCCGTCGCCCCCACGCCCTCTGCGACCGGCCGGAAGTTCGCAAAGTCCCAGTCACGGCCGGGAGCGGCATCCAGCAGCGCCCTGGTGTAGGCCTCCTTCGGATGCGTCAGCACCTCGGCGGCCGGGCCTTGTTCGACGACACGGCCGCGCTGCATCACCACGACCTCGTCGCAGATCTGCGCTGCGACGCGCAAATCGTGGGTGATGAACAGGATCGCGATGCCGAGACGCTTCTGGATCTCGTCGAAGAGTTCCAGCACCTGCGCCTGCACCGAGACGTCGAGCGCGGAGACGGCTTCGTCCGCGACCAGCACGTCCGGATCGAGCGCGAGCGCGCGGGCAATGGCGATGCGCTGGCGCTGGCCGCCGGAGAACTGGTGCGGATAGCGCGATACTGCATCGGCGGGCAGGCCGACCAGCTCGAGCAGCTCGCGGGCGCGCTTCATCGCATCGGGATGGGCGACGCCGTAATTGATCGGGCCCTCCGCGATACTCTCGCCGACCGTGACACGCGGGTTGAGTGAGCGGTAGGGATCCTGGAACACGATCTGGATCTTCTGCCGGTGCGGCTGCAGCAGGCGGCGCGAGATGCCGGCAATCTCTCGGCCGGCGAGGCGCACGCCGCCGGAGGTCGGATCGATCAGGCGCACGATGCAGCGCGCCACGGTCGACTTGCCCGAGCCGCTTTCGCCGACGATGCCGAGCGTGCGGCCCTTGCGCAGCGTCAGCGTCACCTTGTCGGCGGCGACGACCTCGCGGCCTTTGCCGAAGAAGGCGCGCTCCTTGTAGACCTTGCTGAGGTCGTTAGCCTCGAGCACGACCGGCTCGCGGCTCTCCTCGCGCGGCGGCCGCGGCACCAGGCTCGGCACCGAGGAGAGCAGATTGCGGGTGTATTCCATGGTCGGATTGCGCAGCACGGCCTCGAGCGGGCCGGTCTCGACCAGCCGGCCCTGCCGCATCACGGCGACGCGGTCGGCGATCTCGGCGACCACGCCCATGTCGTGGGTGATGAACAGCACGGCCGTGCCGTGATCGCGCTGGAGCTCGCGGATCAGGGACAAAATCTGCTTCTGCGTGGTGACGTCGAGCGCGGTGGTCGGCTCGTCCGCGATCAAGAGCTTTGGCTCCAGCACCAGCGCCATCGCGATCATGATGCGCTGGCGTTGGCCGCCGGAAAGGCGATGCGGGTAGGAAGCGAAGATGCGCTCGACCTGGGGCAGGTGGACCTGCTCCATCATGTCGAGGATGCGCTTCTTTCGCGCCTTGGCGTCGAGATTGGTATGGGCGCGCAGCACCTCGTCGATCTGGCGGCCGACCGGCACCACCGGATTGAGCGCGGTCATCGGCTCCTGGAAGATCATCGCCATCTGCGTGGCGCGCAGCTGGCGCAAGCGGCGGTCAGTCGCGGTGAGCAGCTCTTCGCCGACCAGCTTGATGCTGCCGGCGGTGGGAACCAGCGTGCCCTTCGGCAGCAGGCCCATCGTGGTCAGTGAGGTCACCGACTTGCCCGAGCCGCTTTCCCCGACGAGGCACAGCGTCTCGCGCTCGCGGACCTGGATCGAGATGCCGTCGATGATCTTTGGCCCACCCGGCTTCTTGCCGACGGAGACGACGAGGTTGTTGATGTCGAGAACGGTGTTGGTCATCACTTGATCGGTCATCACTTGCCTTCCCGCTGCTTCATGCGCGGATCGAGTGCGTCGCGGGCGGCGTCGCCGATCAGATTGATGCTGAGGATGGCGATCGAAAGCAGCAGGCCCGGCCAGAAGATCAGCGACGGCTTGATCTGGAAGTACTGCCGGCCCTCGGCCATGATGTTGCCCCAGGTGGGCGTCTCCGGCGAGATGCCGGCGCCGAGGAAGGAGAGGATGGCCTCGGTGAGGATCGCGCTCGCGCAGATATAGGTGCCCTGGACGATCAGCGGCGCCACCGTGTTCGGCATCAGATGCCGCCACATGATCTTGGGCAGCGACGAGCCAACCGAGATCGCGGCTTCTACATAAGGCTCCTCGCGCGCCGACAGCACGACCGAGCGGACCAGGCGCGCCACGCGCGGAATCTCGGGGATGGTGATCGCGATCAGCACGGTCCAGAGGCTGGCACCGGACAGCGACACCACGGCGATTGCGAGCAGGATGCTCGGCATCGCCATCAGGCCGTCCATGACCCGCATCAGCACGGCATCGACCAGCTTGAAGAAGCCGGAGACGAGGCCGATCGCAAGGCCGATGACGATCGACAGGATCGCAGAGCCGATGCCGATCAGCAGCGAGATGCGGCCGCCATAGACGACGCGCGACAACAGGTCACGACCATAGGCATCGGTGCCGAGCAGGAATTGCGCGGACGACGGCTTGAGCCGTTGCGACGGCGCGAGCTGGATCGGATCATGCGGCGCGATCAGCGGCGCCAGGATCGAGACCAGGATGATCAGCGCGAGCAGGACCGTCGCCGTGGCGATGATCGGCGTCGAGGTGAGGAAGCCGAAGCGCGGCCGCAGCGGCGACGTGATCGGAATGGACGACTGGGGAAGGGTATCGACCGACATTCTATTCTTGTCCTTGCCTCAGTACCGGATCCGGGGATCGAGCAGGGTGTAGGCGACGTCGATGAGAAGATTGACGACGACATAGATCAGCGACGTCAGCAGGATCATCGCCTGGATCACCGGATAGTCGCGCGCCAGCACCGCATCCACGGTGAGGCGGCCGATGCCGGGGATGTTGAACACGCTCTCGGTGACGACGACGCCGGAGATCAGCAGCGCAAAGCCGGTGCCGATCACGGTGATGACGGGCACGGCGGCGTTGCGCAGCGCGTGGCGCATCATCACGGCGACCTCGTTGATGCCCTTGGCGCGCGCGGTGCGCACATAGTCCTCGCCGAGCACATCCAGCATCGCCGCGCGTGTCATGCGCGCGATCAGCGCGATGTAGATGAAGGAGAGCGCGCAGGTCGGCAGGATCATGCGCTCGAAAAACGGTCCGAAGCCGTTAAAGATGCTGCGGAAGCCCTGCACCGGCACCCACCGCAGTTCGATCGCGAAGACCTGGATCAGAATATAGCCGACCACGAACACCGGCACCGAGAAGCCGAGCACGGAAAGCCCCATCACGAAACGGTCGATCCAGGTGCCGTGCTTCCACGCGGCGATCACGCCGAGGGGAACCGCCACGATCACGGCGAGGATGATGGTGCACAGCGCGATCGAGATCGACGGCTCGACGCGCTGGCCGATCATCTTCATCACAGGCAGATTGGAGATCAGCGAGGTCCCGAGATCGCCGTGCAGCAGCTTGTTCACCCAGGTGATGAACTGCACGATCAAGGGCTCGTTGAGGCCGAGCGAGGTGCGGATGCGCTCCAGCCGCTCCGGCGTTGCATTGTCGCCGGCGAGGATCGCGGCGGGATCGCCGGGGGTGAGGCGGAGCAGGAGGAAGACGAACAGCGCGACGACGCCCATCACGGGCACGGCGGCGAAGATTCGGCGAAGGAGATATCCGAGCAAGTTGGATCCGTCAGATTAGAGTAAATCGGCGGCAGCGGTCGTAGTCTGTTCTGCCACCAGCCTAACATTTCAGCAATTCCCGTGCCATCAGGGCCACAGTTTTTGCAGTGCGGTCAGCTGTTTTGGCGACCCCTCTTCAAGGGGGCCAGCGGAGCGTGCCCGCCAGACGAAATATCTGCGGCGCGCCAGGCGCGCCCATCCAATCCGGTCACTCCAGCGTCGCAAGCAGCCCGGCCATCAGCCGGCCGCGCTCAACGAGACTCTCGACTTCGATATACTCCTCTAACGTGTGGCCATTGGCTCCGCGCACGCCCAGGCCGTCGAGCGTCGGGATTCCCATCGCACCGGTGAAGTTGCCATCGGAGCCGCCGCCGGAGCTCGCATGCGGCAGTTCGGCGCCAAGCGACTTGGCGATGCCGCGCGCCTTCTCATACAACGCCATCGTGCCGGCATCCGGCTCCCACACCGGACGCGTCACCCCGCGCGTCACCTTGAAGGAAACATCGTTGGCCGTGCCCGACAGCGCCAGCATCCGCTCGACGCCGCGATCGAGATCGGCCTGCCGCTTGGCCATGGAGAGCGCTTCGCCGGTGGCGGTCGTGGCAACGCAATTGACCCATTGCCCGCCATGCACGACGCCGACCGAGAAGGTGCAGTCCTCCGTCGTCATCGCGTCGATGGCGAGAATCTGCCGCGCCATCTCGCGGATCGCCGAGCGTCCCGCCGACAGCGTCGCGCCGGCGTGGCTCGGCCGGCCCGTCGCCTCGAGATTGAAGCGCGCGATGGCGTAACGTCCGGTGGTGACGCCGTTGTCGGCGCGGCCGGGCTCGGGCACCAGGACATATTTGTTGCGCGCGGCTTCCGCCTCGATGATGTCGCGCGTCGAGGGCGTGCCGACTTCCTCGTCCGGCGTGAACAGCACGGTGATCGGCAGCGGCGTGGTGAACGATGCACGCGCCAGTTGCCGGATCGCTTCCAGCGAGAGGTAGTTGCCGCCCTTCATGTCATAGATGCCGGGGCCGTAGCACCGATTGCCCTCGCGCCGCCATTTCAGCTTCTCGATGGTACCGACCGGGTGGACGGTATCCATATGGCCGGCGATCAGGATGCCCGGCTCGCCCTGTTTCGGATGCGGAAAGCGCGCGCGGATCACGCCGCCGAACCCCTGGCGGCCGGCGATGCGCTCGATCGTCGCACCCATGATCGCCATATCCCGCGCTGCGATATCGAGCGTGCGATTCACCGCATCAGCGTCCCAGGTCGGGCTTTCGCATTCGACCCAGCCGCGCAGACCCTGGAGCATCGCCTCGGAATCGAAAGGAAGATTGGCTGGATTCATCTCAATGTCTCTCAAGCTTCGAAAGATGGAATGCGCATTGCATTGGTGCGGGGCAGGACGAGTGGAGAGTGTTGTAGAGCCAAACCGATCCTTGTGGAGCCCGCGCCCGCGCCGCCAGGGCTTGCAGCGAAACCGGATTGACGCGCTCGGCACTGTCTGCAAGTCTCGAAAGATAAAGGCATTGCATGAGGTTAGTTCGCCCAAGGAACGAGCCCCATGCTTAACCAATAACCTGCCTTTGAACAGTTTCACGTCAGGAGAAACTTTTTATGTTCCACTTCATGCGCCGGGGGCCTCGCGCGTTTGCCTCCAAACTTGCGCTGTCTGTCGTTGCGCTTTCGACGGCGCTTGCCTCGCCAGTGCTAGCAGCCGGCAAGACCATTACGGCGGTGATGCATTCGGATCTGCGCATCATCGATCCGATCTTCACCACGGCCTACATCACGCGTGACCATGGCTACATGGTCTACGACACGCTGGTGGCTCCCGATTCGAGCTTCAAGATCCAGCCGCAGATGGCGGACTGGAAGATCTCCGACGACAAGCTCACCTACACCTTCACGCTGCGCGACGGCCTCAAATGGCATGACGGTGCGCCGGTGACGGCGGAAGATTGCGTCGCCTCGCTGAAGCGCTGGGCCGCGGTCGACGGCATGGGCCAGAAGCTCCTGGACTTCACCGCGAGCATCGAGGCGACCGACGCCAAGACCATCACGCTGAAGCTGAAGGAGCCCTACGGCCTCGTGCTCGATTCCATCGGCAAGCCGTCCTCGCGCGTCGCCTTCATGATGCCGAAGCGCCTCGCCGAGACGCCGCCGGACAAGCAGATCCCCGAGCAGATCGGCTCGGGCCCCTTCAAGTTCGTGGCGTCGGAATTCCAGCCCGGCGTCAAGGCGGTCTACGTCAAGAACACCGATTACGTGCCGCGCAAGGAGCCGGCGAGCTGGACCTCCGGCGGCAAGGTGGCGAAGGTCGACCGCGTCGAATGGATCACCATGCCGGACTCGCAGACCGCGGTGAACGCGCTGCAGTCGGGCGACATCGACTTCATGGAAAACCTGCCCTACGACATGCTGCCGGTGCTGGAGGCGAACAAGGAGATCACGATCGAGGTCTCGAACAAGTTCGGCTTTCAGACGCTCGGCCGGATGAACTTCCTCTATCCGCCGTTCGACAACGTGAAGGTGCGACGTGCAGCTCTTCTGGCGATGAACCAGAAGGATGTTCTCGACGCGCTGGTCGGCAATGCCAAGTACCAGAAGATCTGCGGCGCGTTCTTCGTTTGCGATACGCCGTTCGCGACCGAGGTCGGCGCCGAGACCCTGGTGAAGGGCAATGGTATGGCGGAGGCCAAGAAGGCGCTCGCCGAGTCAGGATATGACGGCACCCCGGTCGTCATCATGGCGCCCGGCGACGTCACCACGCTCAAGGCCCAGCCCATCGTCGCGGCCCAGCTGCTGCGCGAAGCCGGCTTCAAGGTCGATCTGCAAGCGACCGATTGGCAGACGGTGGTGAGCCGCCGTGCCAGTCAGAAGCCGCCGAAGGAGGGTGGCTGGAACATGTTCTTCACCAACTGGGTCGCGGCCGACGTCTCCAACCCGATCGCCAATCTCTCGATCGGCGGCCAGGGCAAGAAGGGCGGCTGGTTCGGCTGGGCGGAAAGCGCCAAGATCGAGCAGCTCAAGGACGCGTTCGTCCGCGCGCCGTCGATCGACGAGCAGAAGAAGATCGCCGCCGACATCCAGAAGGAAGCCTATGAGCAGGTGATCTACATCCCGCTCGGGCAATACCTGCTGCCGAGCGGCTGGCGTAAATCGCTGACCGGCGTGCTCGACGGCCCGGCGACGCCGCTGTTCTGGAACGTCGACAAGTCGGAGTAAGGGGAGGCGAATTCACGTAGCCTTCGTCGTCTTCACCACGCGGCGCCGCTGTCATCAGCGGCGCCGTTGTCTTTTGTGGTCTTGCGTCGGCGGAAAAGCGTTGCGGCTTTTAACCTTTCCAGTTTCCGGTCATTGCTATTTGTTTCAATCCTGAAATAGATGCGTCGTCCTTACGCATCATTTTCCCTCCTCAACCTGATTTCCCGTGCCGATCGATTTTGCATTCCAGGCGATGGCCGAACGGTCCGATCGCGCGCCGGCGCGTTGGCGGCGGCCTTTCCTGCATTGGCTCGATGGCGTCGAGGCGGGCTGGGCCGTTCCGCTCCTCATCGGCTGTTTCGTCGCGATCTGGACGCTCTATCTGGCGATCGCCTATGCCGGCGGCGGCCTGCACCCTGATACGCTCGAGGCCTGGATGCTGGGGCAGCATTTCGCCTGGGGCTATCACAAGCATCCGCCGTTGACCGGCTGGATCGCCGCCAGCTGGACCTCTGTCTTCCCGCTCAGCGATTGGTCGTTGCAATTGATGGCGATGACCAATGCCGGGCTTGCGCTGATCTTCGTCGACCGGATCGCGCGGCAATTCGTGACCGGGCACAAGCGCATCCTGGTGCTTTTGCTGCTGATGCTGACGCCGGTCTATCAATTCCATGCCCAGCGCTTCAATGCCAATTCGGTGCTGCTGGCGGTCTGGCCGCTGGCGACCTGGTGCTTCCTGCGCGCATTCGAGACGCGCGCCCCGCTGTGGGCGGTCGCAATGGGATGCACGACGGCGCTGGCGATGGTCGGCAAATATTATTCGGTCTTTCTCGTCACGAGCTTCGCGTTTGCCGCGCTGGCGCACCCGGCGCGGCGCGCTTATTTCACCTCCGCTTCGCCCTGGATCTCGGTCGTCGTCGGGCTCGCGGCGCTGTCACCTCACGTCTATTGGCTCGCGACAACGGGCGCGTCGACCTTCACCTACGCACTGGCGCACACAGGCGGCAACGCTGCGACCTCACTCGGCGAGGCGAGAAACTTTCTGCTGGGGCTGGCGGCGGCGATGAGCATGTCGGCCGTGTTCTGGGTGCTCGTTGCAGGAACGCGCTTGAAGCAGTTTCCGGCGGACTTCGCCGCAATGAGCCCGGGCCTGCGGCTTTTGTTCTACGTCACTATGGGTACGATCGTGCTGCCGGTGGTGACGTCGCTCGCGATGGGCACCGATCTGCCGTCGCTATGGGCGTTGCAGGGACTGTTCCTGTTCACCGTTCTCGTGGTCTGCGGCACGAGCTACCTGATCGAGCGCTTCTACACGGTCAACCTCACCGTGATCTTGGCCGGCGTCGCGCTCGCGGCCGTCCTGATCGCCGCGCCGATCCATGCCGTCTATCGCAACGATCACGGGTATGAGGAGGGCCGGAATCTTTACGCCCAGGCGGCCAGTGAATTGACGCGCGAGTGGCGCGAGCAGACCGGTGTGCCGCTGAGCGCGGTGAGTGGTGATGGCTCGCTGGCCTTCGCCACTGCGTTTTACAGCCCGGACCATCCACGTCATGCGGCGCCCTTCGAGTACGACCAGACATTGGGCTTGCCGCGCAAGACGTCGCTCGACCGCGGCTGGGCCGCGCTGTGTTTCCGCGACCAGGAATCTTGCACCCGGTGGATGGCGTGGGCGTCCTCGCAGACCGGACACTTCGTCAGGCGCGAGTTCACCGTGCGGGCCACCCTGTGGGGGCGGCCCGGTCTCTCGCGGGAGGTGGTCGCTCTGATCGTGCGGCCCCGGGGAATGCGGATGATACCCAAGAGCGCTGCGGATGATTTCAGCGCCAGCAGGCGCGGTTCGGAATAGACTCTGCGCTCAACAATGACTGTCGCGGACCTGCTCAAGACCCTCGCTCGCCAAAGGCGTCGTCAACGTGGCGTGCTCTGCGCTCGGCTCCGAATGTTCCGTCTTCCGCCGTTCGACGTCGCGGCGATCTTCCCGGTGTTCCGGTTCCATTGAATGTGACCTCTCGAATTGCTGCAGTACAACATCGAGCGGATCGGGAAGTTCCTTAAGTGATGGGACGATGATGCGGCTTGAAGAGCCGGCCCTTCTCCACCACCAGCACGATCGCGAGCGCAGCGAGCGTCGACAGGAAGAAGCCGATCGAGAACGGCAGCAGCGTGCCGTCGAAACTCTGTCCGATCGCCATGCCGACCACGATTCCGATCAGCGTCGTGATCGACCCGTAGAGCGAGGAGGCGGTGCCGGCGATGTGGCCCTGCGGCTCCATCGCGAGCGCGGTGAAGTTGGCAACCATCATGCCGAACGAGAACATCATCAGAGCCGAGAGCACCATGAACAGGGTCAGCGGCAGGACACCGAGTATTTCGGTCAGCAGCATCACGGCAGCGACGATTGTGTAGAGCGTCAGCGCGCCATGCGAGATCACGCGCATGCCGAGCCGCCCGACCAGCCTCGCATTGAGGAAGCCGGCGACGGCCGTGCCGGCTGCAATCGCGGCGAAGGCGAGTGGGAAGTAATGGCCGAGGTGATAGATGCCGGTGAAGACCTGCTGGGCGCAGAAGACAAAGGCGAACAGCGCGCCGATGACGCTGCCGGCGGCCGTGGCATAGCCGATGGTCTGGCGATTGGTCACGGTCTGCCGAAACGCCGAGAGCACGTCGGCGGGCGCCAGGGACCGGCGCCCGGATTCAGGAAGGGTTTCCGGCAGCCGCAGCACGCACCAGGCGAGCGCGAGCAGGCCGTAGAGCATCAGCACGACGAAGATGCCGCGCCACGCCGTCACCAGCAGCACCGCCTGTCCGAACGAGGGAGCGATCACGGGCACCGCGATGAACACCATCATGGCAAGCGACATCACGCTCGCCATGCGGCGGCCGACATAGCAGTCGCGCACGATCGAGGTCGCGATCACGCGTGTCGCCGAGGTGCCGAGCCCCTGCAGCGCGCGCGCCAGCAGCAGCGTCTCGAACGAGGGCGCCGCGACCGCCAGCACGCTCGCCACCGCATAGACCGCCATGCCGCCGAGCAGCACCGGCCGGCGGCCGAAGCGGTCCGACAAGGGACCCATCACGAACTGGCCGGCGCCGAAACCGATCAGGAAGGTCGACAGCACCAGCTGCAGATGGTTGGCGACGGGAATGTTGAAGGCTGTGCCGATATTGGGCAGCGCGGGCAGCATCATGTCCATCGCAAGCGGATTCAGCGCCATGATGGACGCGATCACGATGACGAATTCTGGAAATCCCATCGGGCGGTGTCCTGCGGACACCCAATCGTCGGCATTGACGTCAGACAAGAAGCTCACCTCTGAAATTGAGCGACTTTATCCATCGCCCATGCTGCGTTGCACAACCCATGTTTCGGGATGGCTGGCAGGCGGAGGAGGGGCGGACAAGAATTGGTGAGGGGAACCCCCGCGCGAGCCGAACGCGGGTCCTGCTATGGCCCGGAAACCTGTGATTCACCATCCCTCCCTAAAGATCGACGCCGGGCGAGGCAGGTGGGGCCCGGCGGGATGAAACGGAAACGCCTCCTGTCCACTGTGGCGGCCGATGGATGAGGCGCCGAGCTGGCGCCGAGAGAAACCAGGCCAAACAAGGTATCCGATTGTGTCTGATGTCACCGGTACAGCACGATGGTTGGAGCCTTCGGCCGACATGGCTTCGAGGCGTAACCTCTGGCTTGCCTGCCTGATCGCACTGACCGCGCTTCTGGTGTTCGGCAATCTCGCCAGCGACGTCGGGCTCGATGTGAAATATGGCTGGGACACCCGCGTCAATTGCGCGGCGGTGGATGCCTATGTCGGCGGACTCGATCCCTATTTCGTCAAGAACCTGAAGGGCACCAAGCTCTCTTACCCCTATCTGCCGGTGACGCTGGAGGCCTTCCGTCCATTCTGTGCGGACGGCATTCTGGTCGCTCATTACAAAACCATCTTTCCCGTGCTGGCCGTGCTCTGCGGCCTCATCTTGCCAGGTTTTGGCCGAACGCGCCCAAGCGCTCGCGACGTCGGGCTCAGGGTGCTCTGCGCGCTCGGCGCATTCGTCGGTTTCGAATGGGTGCAGGCGTCGGGCAATTTCGCGATCCTGAGCGGCGTGCTGACCGCGATCGCGCTGAGGCTCCTGCTTTCTCCGCCCGCATCCGGAGCGGCAGAGGACCGCAGCTTTCCGTCGCGCCTCGCCGGCGCCGCGCTGCTCGGCCTCGTGATGTCGTTCAAGCTGGTTTTCTTTCCCGTGCTGGCCGCGCTGTACTTCCTGCCGCTGCCGCGCGGCCGCAAGCTGATGCTGATCGCGATGGCCGTGTTCAGCTTCGCCTTGCCGATCCTGATATCGCGGCTGGCATACCCCGATCTGTTCGCGAGTTGGCAGCTTGCGGTGGCCGGAAAGATTCCGGACCAGCACCTCGTCGAGCTGTTCGAGAGCAATCCGTCCCTGCTGCTGCTGGCGAGGGATCTGATGGGCCATGTGGGCCTGATCGATAGCAAGCCGGCAGTCTTCGCGACCTATGCCTTCGCCGTGACCGCACTCGTGCTCGTGCCGTTCGCCCTGTCCGTCCTGCGCTTGATCGGGAGCCGGCCGGCGCACGAAGGAGATTCGCTTCTTGCGCGACTGGATCGCTGGCTGATGGATCACCCCCGTGCGGCAATGCGCATCACGGTGCTGGCCATGTTTGCGCTCTATCTCAGCTCGCCGCGCCTCAAGGAATATGCCTTCTTCGAGCTCGCGCTCTATGCCGCGATCCTGCTGGTCGATCTTCCGGCCAGGGCACTCGCCGCCGCGCTCACCGTCGGTCTCCTGATGCCCTCATTGATCTTCGTGACGGGGAGTTCCTCCGAGGACAATTCCATCCAGCTCTTCAGCGCGCTGATGTTCTTCTGGGTCCTGCTGCTCGACGCCCGTCATGCGGGCCGGGTGCCGGACACGGTCCAGCTATAGCCGTGGCGGTGGTAGAGCCTGACATCGCCTTGGCGGCACGCTCGATGCTTTCGCGGTCGTGGTCCACGCCGCAATAATCGCCCAGCTCTCCGAGCACTCTGCTGTACGTGTTCCAACAAGCGCTCGATGCGGTGGCGATGCGTCGCCTGCTTTCGGTGAAGCGGCTGCTCGGACACGGAAGAGGGCGATCTTCAGATGCTGAAGCCGCGCAACAAAGCTATTGGGCAGATCGAGACGCCACCGGAGGCGTGTTCGATGATCGCTCAGCTGAAGCGGAGGGCAGACCGCCTCCACCAATGGGTCGCGGGAGCATCAAATCTCGTGGTGCGGGCAGCCGGAGTCGAACCGGCACAGCGCTTGCGCACCGAGGGATTTTAAGTCCCTTGCGTCTACCAATTCCGCCATGCCCGCTTGATCCAACGAGATCAAACACTTAAGTCCATCCTAGCCGTCTGGAATTGGCGCGTTGCGAGCCCGGAGGGACGGTTCTTCCTTAAGCGAGCCGGGCGCACAAGGCAAAGCCTCAATCCGGACATCTGTTGTTGCTTTAGGCATTCTCAATCCACGGGGACTATTCATTCGGCATGGCTGCTTCGTTTTCCACTTCGCCGCGCGGCTTCGGCGCGCTCTTGGCGCTGCTTGCGGCCGGCGCCGCGCTGTCCGGCTGCGCCGGTATGAGCGAGACGGTCGCGCCGGCCTTTGCCGATCCCGCCAAATACGAATTGTACGACTGCAAGCAGCTGGAGGCCGAACGCAAGACGCTCGCCAAACGCACTGACGATTTGCGGGGGCTGATGGAAAAGGCCGAGACCGGGGCCGGTGGCGCGGTGGTGTCCGAACTCGCCTATCGCAACGACTATGTCGCCGTGCGCGGGTCGGCGCAAATGGCCGAGGACGCCTGGCGCCGCAACAAGTGCCGGGAAACGCCGCCGGAGGCGACCCCGCCTGCCACGCAATTGTCGCCCGCGGGGGCTGCCAAGCCCGCTTCGAAATCCGGGAAAGCGTCACGCTGAGGCGCCGCGCCAGCGGCGCTTCGCATCAGGGCCGCCAGCCGTAGATCCAGTCCTGCCGCGCCAGCATGCGGTCCGGGCCGAGCGCGCGGATCGCAAGATCGCGTGCGGCCGCAAGCGGCCCGCCGAGATGATAGATGCGGCCCTGCTGCCGCGCGGTTCGCTGCACCCGCAGCACGCGCGCCTGACGGGCACGGCCGTATTGCGTCAGCGCAGCACTGATGCCCGCTGTGCTCTCGGCGGCTTCAAAGCTCAGATGCCGGGCGAGCACCGCAGCATCCTCGATCGCCATCCCGGCGCCCTGGGCTGCAAAAGGCAGCATCGCATGCACGGCATCGCCGAGCAGTGCCACCGGACCCTTGCTCCAGGGGCAGCCATCGGGCACGCCGAACAGCGCCCATTTCCGCCAGCTGTCGACCGTGGCCAGCATCATCCGCGCCGAGGCCGGCCAGCGTGGCGCGGCGAAGGCCTCCATCACTTCCAGCGGATCGCCAGGCGTGCTCCAGCCCGGCCTGTTCCAGGTGCCCGGAAGCACTGCGACCACGTTGAGCTGGCGTCCGCCCGCGATCGGATAGGCGACGAGATGGGCATTCGGCCCCATCCACAGCTGCACCCGGCGCGCGGTGTAGTCCTTCGGCAGTTGCGTGGCGTCCAGCGTGCCGCGCCAGGCGATCAGCCCGGAGAAGCGCGGCTGCACCTCGGGAAACAGATGCTGGCGGACCGTCGACCAGATGCCGTCGGCGCCGATCAGCGCGCTGGCGAGATCGCTGCGGCGGATCGTGCCGCTGCGGTGGACCACCGTCAGCCCCTTGGCGTGAGGCGCGACGTCTTCGAAGGTCGCGCCCAGCTTCAGGTCGATGTCGGGATGATCGGCAACAGCGCCGGCGAGCGCCGATTGCAGGTCGGCGCGGTGCACCACCCAATAGGGGGCGCCGGCCCGCAGCGACGCTGCTTCACCGAGCGGCATCCGCAGCAGCTCGCCGCCGGCCCGCGCGCTCATGATCGAGACCGCTTCCGGAGTGACGGCGCGCAGCTTGAGGCGCTCAGCGAGGCCGAGCTCGACCAGCACGCGGCTGGCATTGGGGGAGAGTTGCAGGCCGGCGCCGACTTCCTCGAGCCGCTCGGCCTTTTCCAGCACGACGATACGGAAGCCGCGGGCCGCGAGCGCCAGCGCGGCCGTCAGTCCACCGATGCCGGCACCGGCGATGACAATCGTGCGGGAGAGCGCCACCCTGACCGATGGAAGCGGTCAGGCCACCTTGTCCTTCAGGACGCATTCCGGCGGGCGGGCTTCGCCCGCCTTCAGGTCGGCCGCGAAACGGTACAGCGTCGAGCAGTAGGGGCAGATGATCTCGTTGTCGTTGCCGAGGTCGAGGAAGACGTGCGGATGGTCGAACGGAGGGTTGGCGCCAACGCACATGAACTCTTGCGAGCCGATCTCGATGACGGGGACACCGGCATCGTTGTGGAAGTGCGGGACGACATGGTCGGACATCGTAACTCATCCTGGAGTGGCAATGGCGGCAGACACAATCAAGAACTGACGCGGCATCTTTAAGGCGCCGCGGACCATACTGGCGGGTGTGGATGATTGCTAGTCCAGCGGAACCGAAAGGTCCACAATTGCCCCATGCTCATTTGCTCATGCAAATTCGACACAATCTTAAGGCCTGAGAGAAGCCCTTCTTTCGTCGGGGACGTTGTGTCGCAATTTTGGCATACTATGTCTGTGGACGAGCAAATTTGTGCCGAAAGACGAATCATCAGGCGCAAGGGATCCCAGGGACTTCCGGGCTTTTCCACATGAAGTGGCTGCGAATCACCACAGCTTTGACCGGCATCGCGGCGTGCGGCTTCTTGCTCGCGCAGGTAGCGCCGCACGCCCGTGAGGCCGGCGCGATCCTCGCCGCCCAGGATGATCCGGCCGTGCTCTCCGAGCTCAAGCTCGATCAAGTGCTGCGGCAGAACGATCGCCTGGTCCAGGACAACATCGAGGCCGCGCTCGCCGCCGGCGATGCCGATCTCGCCGACAGTTTTGTCGCGCTCGCGCGTGACCGCAACATCGCGCTGCCCGACGACCTCCTGAGCCGCGTCAATGACGCGGTCAAAGCCGAAAGCTCCACCTCGCATTTCGCCAAGCGTTTCGCCACCGGCCTCGTCACCGGCAATGCCGACGATGTCGCGAGCCTCTCGGGGACGGTGGCCGGCGATCTCTTCGTGATCGGCGACATCAGGGACGTGGTGCGCGAGGGCAAGCATCTGGCCATGGGCGAGGACACCGACCGGCTCGTGCTCGGGCTTGCGGCGGCCGGCCTTGCGGTGACGGCGGCGACCTACGTGTCCGTTGGTGGCGCCGCGCCGGTGCGCGCCGGACTGACGCTGGTGAAGGACGCACGCAAGGTCGGGCGGCTCGGCGAGGGGCTCGCGGTCTGGGCCGGCCGGTCCGCGCGCGAGGTCGTCGACACGCCGGCTCTGCGGAATGCGGTGGTATCAGGCTCGGTGCTGCGGCCGCGCGAGACCGTCAGCGCGATCAAGGCCGCGTTCCGGGCCGAGAAGGCCGGTGCGCTGGTCCGGCTCGGCAAGGACGTCACCCGCGTCGCCGAGAAGACCGGCACGCGCGGGGCGATGGATACGCTGCGCATCGCCGAAGGCCCGAAGGATGTCGCACGCGCGGCGCGGCTTGCCGAAGCGCAAGGCAGCAAGACGCGCGCGATCATGAAGCTGCTCGGCCGGGGCGCGCTGCTGCTGATCGGCGGCGCGTTCAATCTGGCGCTCTGGCTGTTCAGTGCGGCGCTGACGCTGTTCGGCCTTCTCTCCTCCATCAAGGCGACCACCGAGCGCCTCACCCAGGCCTGGTGCGATCGCAAACGGGCGCGGCGGCTGCGCCGTGCCCAGATCGCAGCCGAAGCTGCCCTGGCCAACGCGGCCGTCACGGCCTGAGGCGCGCGGCGCTTCAGGCTATTGTTTGAGCATGATGTTGCCGGAAAACCGCTGCACAGTTTTCCGGATCATGCTCTAAGATCAACCATTCCCCTCCAGACCCGCGGAACTGCAGATGCCGAGCTTTCACAACGGCGCCGTTGAAATTGCCTATCTCGATGAAGGCGAGGGCGATCCGATCATCCTGGTGCACGGCTTTGCCTCGAGCAAGAACGTGAACTGGGTCTATCCGACCTGGGTCTCGGAGCTGCGCAAGAACGGCCGCCGCGTGATTGCGCTCGACAATCGCGGCCATGGCGAAAGCGCAAAGCTCTACGAGCCCGCGCAATATTCGATCCCGACCATGGCCGGCGACGTGCTCGCGCTGATGGATCATCTCGCCATCCCGCAGGCCGACATCATGGGCTATTCGATGGGCGGACGGATGGCGGCGTGGCTGTCCCTCAACGAGCCGCAGCGCCTGCGCTCGGCGATCCTCGGCGGCATCGGCATCGGCGGCCTGATCGAGGGCACCGGTCCCGGCGAGAACGTCGCCAAGGCGCTGGAGGCGCCCTCGCTGGATGACGTCACCGATCCCGTCGGCCGCACCTTCCGTGCGTTCGCCGACCAGACTCGCTCCGATCACCGTGCGCTCGCCGCCTGCCTGCGCGGCACGCGCGATCTCATGACGAAGGACGAGGCCGCGCGCATCGACTTGCCGGTGCTGATTGCGGTCGGCTCGACCGACGACGTCGCAGGAAGTGCCAGCGCGCTCGGTGCCATCATCCCCGGCTCAGAAGTGCTCGACATTCCGAACCGCGACCACATGCGCGCGGTCGGCGACAAGGTCTACAAGACCGGCGTGCTCGATTTTCTGTCACGCCGCGGCTGAGGCAATGTTGGCTGAGGGGATGACGTTGTTGCCCAGCTATCCTATGCGCAGAGATCTGGAGTCCGCCAAGGGCGCTGACGAGACGTCAGCTCGAAGCGGGTAGGAACGTCAGCAAAGGGCACTAACGGACATTTATCTCGAGCGTTAGTCCAACGAACTGTACGCGAGTGCTGCGCAAGATGGCCGCAAGGCCTGAAGATCATCAAGAGAGCCGCGAGATCTCCTCGCACGAACGCGAGCGACATTGCGCCGCTATTTACATTTGTTAATAATTGGTTTAAATTTTTACTTTCGTCGAGATTTAATACTCGACAGGAATCGAGATTGCGAGCCCACACGCACTTGAACAGAGTTGGCCCTGATTGATTGAGAGGGCTTCAGAGTAACGTTCATTGTTTGGGGAGGCGGCCATGTTTGTGCACGCTGCTTGCTTCAGGAAATATCCAATCAGCAGGGTGTGATCGCCGCTCGGGGCGGCGCACGCTTCCGACCGTTTTGCATGTTTTGCAAGTTCGTTCTCTCACTTGGCAGAGAGACGAAGCGGTCTTGCTTTGTCGTGTGATGCGTGCGTTGCCTCCCGGGTGGCGGGAAATTCTTCGATGAAAGAGAAAGAAGGAGCCTGTGATCGGCTTGCCGCCGATGATGCCGGCGTTGTCGAAACTCGCGATACGCCGAAGAGCTGACGCAGGAATTTCTGATGTGCAAGCCTACCATTATTCTCTTGTAGGAGGTTTCTCATGGCACTTTCAGTCACTCTTACCGGCACAACCGTTATTCTCGACGAAACCGCTGATCTGCAGAACGACGACACCAACACGACGCTCCCGAGCGCGTTTTCAAGTCGGCTGACGGCACTGGGCGCTCCGGCCACGGAGATCAACCACGCGGTCAGCAGCGGCGACGTTATCACCATCAGCGGCGTCACGGGCGCGATCGGCAACCTCGCCTTCACCGATTCGACTGGCGGCGCGCTCGACGGTGACACGAGCGGTCTCTTCACCAATGACGGCGAGGAGGTCTTCCTTTGGGCGGACCCCACGAACGACAACATCGTGGTCGGCAAGACGGCTGCGGGTGTCATCGTCTTCGCGGTCTATCTCGAGCAGACCGCGACCGGTGCCAAGATCTGGAGCGTTCAATACGAGGCGCTGCAGCATCTGGATGGCACCAACCCCGATGACTCCCTCGACCTCGGCAGCCATCTCAAGGTCGCGGTCAGCGAGCAGATCAATTTCGGCTTCGCCGGAGCGCCGTCCGGCAGCAATCTCTTCATGACCTTCGGTGATCCGAACTCCACCCAGATCGTGGTGATTGGCAAGAACCCGCTCAATCAATCCGAGGGCGGGAACATCACGACCAAGGACGTGCTCAATATCAGCCAGGCCGGCAGCACCACCTCGTTCGGCGTCAACGGCAACCAGATCAACGCTGGTGAGGGGGCGTACATCACCTATGTCACGGGCACGAACACGAACTTCCTGGTGCCGAACCTCGATCAGAACGAGGCCGACGTCGAAGCCAACATCGCCTTCCAGAACGTCTTCAACGCGACCGGCGGCTCCTTCACCGTCAACCAGACCAATCCGGGCATCGGCCCCGTCACCGTCAAGATTACGGCCTTCAGCACCGCCGCGGAGACGGGGGTGAATTTCGTCGACGGGCTCAGCAACGACACGCAGATCGCGATCACATCGGCCTCCTTCATCAACGTCGTCAAAAAATCAGGCAATACGCAATATACTCCGGCCGCTACCGTAAACGCCGACGGCACATTGACGGTCACCGGCCTGAGCAGCGGCGACACGGTGCAGTGGACAACGAGCGCAACCCATAACCGCGTCCTGATCGAAAACATCAGCAACGCGGATACCAATCCAGACAACGACAACAACACCTTCGATATCGGCGGCTTCAGCCTTGTCAGCTCCAACGCCGCGAGCGCCGTGGTCGGCACGGCCATCCACTTCGAGGATGACGGCCCGACGGCGGGGATCGTGCAGGGCGCGCCGACCGTGGCGCATGACGAGACCGCGGGCAATCAGGGCGATGCCGATGACACCATCGCGGCGGGCGTGGTGGCGCTGTTTGCGGGCGTAGCCAACGTCAGCAGCGACCTCAGCCCGACCGGTTACGCGCAGGATGCGACCGCTGTCGTGAGCGCGACCGGAAGCTCGTATGGCACCGACTCGTTCGGCGGGACGACGGCCTTCTCGCTGGCGGTATCCGCCGCAGGGGTGGATTCCGGCCTCGACACCACCAACGGCACCAGCATCTTCCTGTTCAAGGAAGGCAACCTGGTGGTCGGCCGCATCGGCGGTGAGACCGGCGCCGCGGCCTTCGCGGTGGCAATCAACAGCTCGACCGGCGTCGTGAGCGTGGCGCAATATGCCTCGCTGAAGCATCCGACCGGCGGCGCCAGCTACGATGAGGCGATCAACATCACCGACAGTGCGCTGCTGGCAGTGGTGACGGTGACCGATGGCGACGGCGACACGAAGACGAGTTCGACCGGCATCGGCGATGCCGTGCAGTTCCAGGACGACGGACCGACAGCGGGAATCGCGCAGGGCACGGCGACGGTAGCGCATGACGAGACTGCGGGGGTCGACGCGGATGCCGACGACACAACTGCGGCAGGTGTTGTCGCCTTGTTCGCTGGCGTCACCAATAAAAGCACCGATCTCAGCCCCGGCTACGCACAGGATGCCACCCCCGTCGTGAGCGCGACCGGCAGCTCTGCGGGTGCCGATAACGAGAGCGCGACGACGGCGTTCTCGCTGGCGGTGTCCGCCGCAGGCGTGGATTCCGGCCTCGACACGACCGGCGGCACCAGCATCTTCCTGTTCAAGGAAGGCAGCCTGGTGGTCGGCCGCATCGGCAGTTCCGCCGGAGCCGCAGCCTTCGCGGTGGCGATCGACAGCACGAGCGGTGTCGTCAGCGTGGCGCAATACGCCTCGTTGAAGCATCCGACAGTCGGTGCCAGCTACGATGAGGCGATCAATATCACCGAGAGCGCGCTGCTGGCGGTGGTGACGGTTACCGACGGCGATGGCGACACGGCGACGAGCTCGACCGGCATCGGCGATGCCGTGCAGTTCCAGGACGACGGGCCGACCATCGGGCCCATCGCCGATGGGCAGGTGGACTTTGCTGCCGGCGCCAGCGTAACCAAGACGCTCAACGCAGCGGGCGGAGTGGACGACCCGGCGACGTACAGTATCACCAGCTCGCCGGCGAGCCTGACGATCCTGGATGGCACGGTCTCGCAGACAACGCTGCTCCGGGCCCTCACGGACAGCAATACTGTCGCCACCTACTACAAGGACGTAGATGGCAGCACCACACACACCGCGGGCGACATCGATTTCTTCAAGCTGACCGTGTCCGGCGGCAACTACACTTTCGATGTCCTGCAGAATCCTCCGCCCGCGGAGGTCAGCTTCAGCTTTGCCGGAGCGCCCTCCGGCAGCAATCTCTTCATGACCTTCGGCGATCCTGCCTCGACCCAGATCGTGGTGGTTGGAGAGAATCCGCTGAACCAGTCCCAGGGCGGCAACATCACGACCAAGGACGTGCTCAACATCAGCCAGGCCGGCAGCACCACGTCGTTCGGTGTCAACGGCAACCAGCTCAATGACAGCGCCAATTATCCCACTGAAGGCGCGTACATCACCTACGTGACTGGCGCGAACACGAACTTCCTCGTGCCGAATCTGGACCAGAACGAGGCCGATGTCGAAGCCAACATCGACTTCCAGGCCCTGTTCAATGCGACGTCGGCGTCCTTTACCGTCAACCAGACGAACCCGGGCGTCGGACCCGTCACCGTCAAGATCACGGCCTTCAGCACCGCCTACGAGCCGGGGGCGGGGTTCGTCGACGGGCTCACCAACGACACGCACGTCAACATCACGTCGTTCTCGATCACCGACTTCGTCGTCAAAACAGGCAACTTGCAGTTTACACCGCAAGCGACGATCGACGGCGACGGCAATCTGATCATCACCGGGCTGAGCACCGGCGACAAGGTGCAGTGGACGACGAGCGGAACGACCCACGACCGCGTGCTGATCGAAAACATCAGCGCCCATGATGGCATCGATGGCAACGACAACAACACGTTCGACATCGGCGGGTTCAGCCTGATCCAGTCGCAGCCGGCGCCCGACGAGAAGCTCGACTTCACCGTGCAGATCGCTGATGCCGACGGGGATACGGCTTCCAGCAGTTTCTCGGTCGGGATTGACGGAAACCACAACGGCGTCATCACGATCTGAATCGCAAGCCGCCGGCTGCACGCCGCTTTGGCGCGCAGCCGGCACCTGTTCGGTCGCACGGGGCTGGAGTAGATTCGATGCCGGATAGTGTCACCGTCTGGTGCGGCCATCTCTCCCGGTCTGCTGCCGCCTGGTGTGGCCAGGTCCTCGGTTATCCAGAGGAGCTGGCGAGCTTCACCATCCGCGTCGGGCTGTTGGCCGTGGCGGCCTTCATTTTCATCAGGCTGGTCTGGAAGCGGCGGCGCGCGGCGGCAGCTGCGCGACCCGACGAGCCAGCTCACGCGCATCAAATGTCCTCGCCGCTTCACGCCTGTCGCGGCGTGTTGGTCGGGCTCGGCCTGATCACCGCCATGTTGAACGTGCTGTACCTGACCGGTTCGTTCTTCATGCTCGAAGTCTACGACCGCGTGGTGCCGAGCCGCAGCGTGCCGACGCTGATCGGCCTCGCCGCGCTGGTCGGCGCGCTCTATTCGTTCCAGGCATTCCTCGACATTCTGCGCGGGCGCATCCTCGTCCGCATCGGCGAGTGGCTCGACCGCGCATTCTCGGCGCGCGCCTACGACGTCGTCGCGCGCTGGCCGCTGCGGGCGCGCGCCAGCGGCGACGGGTTGCAGCCGGTGCGCGATCTCGACCAGGTGCGCAGCTATCTCTCCGGGCTCGGCCCGACCGCGCTGTTCGACCTGCCCTGGATCCCGTTTTATCTCGCGATCTGCTTCATGTTTCATCCGCTGCTCGGGCTCACGGCATCGATCGGCTCGGTGATGCTCGTGTCCCTGACCCTTCTCACCGACCGCTTGACGCGTGCGCGCACGAAGGAAGTCACCGGCCAGATCGCGCAACGCAACGCTCTCGCCGAAGCGAGCCGGCGGAATGCCGAGGTATTGCAGGCCATGGGCATGCGCGGGCGGCTCGCCGCGCGCTGGGCGGACGTCAATGACAGCTACATGTTCACCCAGCGGCGCGCCGCCGACATCGCCGGCGGCTTCGGCTCCGCCTCCAAGGTGCTGCGCATGGTGCTGCAATCGGCGGTGCTGGCCGTCGGCGGCTATCTCGTCATCATCCAGGAGGCGACCGCGGGAATCATCATTGCCGGCGCCATTCTCACCTCGCGCGCGCTCGCGCCGGTCGAGCTCGCCATCGCCCACTGGAAGAGCTTGATCGCGGCCCGGCAAAGCTGGAAACGTCTGCAGCAGCAATGGGCGCAACTCCCGGCCGAGGAGGAGAAGACGCCGTTGCCGCCGCCGTGCAAGACCCTCGCCGTCGAGGCTGTCTCCGTGGCGCCGCCGGGCGAGCAGACCGCCGTCGTGCTGGAAGCCTCCTTCGCGTTGAACCCGGGGCAGGGGGTTGGCATCGTCGGCCCGAGCGCATCGGGCAAGTCGTCGCTGGTGCGTGCCATCGTCGGTGTGTGGGGGGCGGCGCGTGGCAAGGTGCGGCTGGACGGCGCCGCGCTCGACCAATGGAGCTCCGAGGCGCTCGGCCGCCACATCGGCTATCTGCCGCAGGACGTCGAGGTGTTCGCCGGCACGGTGGCGCAGAATATCAACCGCTTCGAACCCGTTCCCGACGCCGAGGCGATGATCGCCGCCGCGAACGCCGCCGGTGTGCACCAGATGGTGCTGCGCTTGCCGAAAGGCTACGACACGCCGATCGGCGAAGGCGGCGCGGCGCTCTCTGCCGGGCAGCGGCAGCGCATTGCGCTCGCCCGTGCCCTTTACCGCGAACCCTTCCTGGTGGTGCTCGACGAGCCCAACTCCAATCTCGACTCCGACGGCGACCAGGCCCTGACGCAGGCCATCCACGGCGTGCGTGCGCGGGGCGGCATTGTCATCGTCGTCGCGCATCGCACCAGTGCGCTCGCTGGCGTGGACCAATTGATCGTGATGGCCGAGGGGCGCGTGCAGGCGTTCGGGCCCAAGGACGCGCTGCTGGCCAAGATGATGCAGCCGCGGCCGGCAGTGCCGCTTAAGGTCGTAACCGAAGGAGCGAGCCTTTGAACCGCGAGCCGGTGAACCAGGTTCCGCACGCGATCCGCCAGCACCTGCGCGCCGGCCTCGTGGGCGTCATCATTCTTGCCGGGGGCGCCGGCGGCTGGGCCGCGACCACGGAACTGGCTGGCGCCGTCGTCGGCTCCGGCACGCTGGTGGTCGACAGCTACACCAAGAAGGTGCAGCATCCGACTGGCGGCGTGGTCGGTGAACTCAACGTTCGCGAGGGTGCGCGGGTGACGGCTGGCGACGTGATCGTGCGCCTCGACGAGACGGTGACGCGGGCCAATCTCCTGATCGTCGTCAAGAGTCTCGACGAACAGGCGGCGCGCCGGGCGCGGCTCGAGGCTGAGCGCGACGGCCAGGACCGGCTCGAATTTCCCGCCGACCTCATTGATCGTGCCGCCGATCCCGACGTCGATCGACTGATCGTGGGCGAGCGCAAGCTGTTCGAGTTGCGCCGCGCCGCCCGCACCGGCAAGAAGGCGCAGCTCAGCGAGCGCATAGGCCAGCTCCGGGAGCAGATCCGCGGGCTCGACGAGCAGATCCAGGCGAAAGACCGCGAAACCACCTTCATCGACCAGGAGCTTCTGGGCGTGCGCGACCTGTGGCGAAAGAATCTGGTACAGATCACGCGCCTGACAACGCTCGAGCGCGACGCGGTGCGCCTGCATGGCGAACGTGGCGCTCTGGTCGCGGCCATCGCCGAAGTCAGGGGCCGGATCACCGAGACCACGCTGCAAATCATGCAGATCGATCAGGATCTGCGCACCGAAGTCGGAAAGGATCTCGCCGAGATCCGCGCCAAGACCTCGGAGCTGGTCGAGAAACGCGTTGCCGCCGAGGACCAGCTCAAACGCATCGATATTCGCGCGCCGCAGGACGGCACCGTGCATCAGTTGGCGCTGCACACCATCGGCGGCGTCATCAGCCCCGGCGAGCAGATCATGCTTATCGTCCCCACGCACGACGCGCTCGTCGTGGAGGTGCGGATTCCCCCGCATGAGATCGATCGTCTGTCGGTCGGCCAGCCGGTGCTGTTGCGCTTTACGGCCTTCAACCAGCGCACCACACCCCAACTCAACGGCGAAGTGAGCCAGGTGTCCGCTGACGTGGCGGTCGACCAAAAGAGCACGACGAGCTTCTATGTAGCCCGCATCGCAGTTCCCGAGGCGGAGATCGCCCGCCTGGGCGACCTGAAGCTGATCGCCGGCATGCCGGTCGAAGCCTTCATTCAGACCGACCAGCGCACGGTGATGTCGTACCTCGTCAAGCCGCTCTCCGATCAGTTGATGCGCGCCTGGCGCGAGCGCTAAGCTGCGACCTCCCCTAAAGTGAAGGCAATCTCTTGTTAAGGGCGGCTATCACCGGATTCAGTTGCGCGGGTTCTTTGCCGACGCGGATAGGCTGTTGAACGCCAAGTTCTGGCTGTTCCTTTTCGACGAAGCGATCGCTGCTCGACGAAACCAAGTGCGATGGCCGAAGATGCGGTCATCGTCTGCGGCTGCGGTTGCACGAAGACCATTACAGGGCCCGAAGGTCATCGCGCGCATTGGGTCGATCGAATGATCCAATATGCAAGCTGGTGCCTCTCCCAGGTTCACGGTCCTTCCGCGCGATCGGGAAATATCCCATCTATGGTTCCAGGACCCGCGATCCTCGCTCTCGCGCGGCCTGGGCGGTCAGGATTGCGCTCGGATGAGCACCGCTATAAGCGCGGCAGCCAAGATCGCTAGCCATATCGACGAGACGATCATGGAGGCGAAGTGCCAATCTACGTCACGGCGCCTGGGCTGCATTGTGTCTCCTTCCGCAGGCCGCGCGTCGGCTCAGCGGCCTCTATCGCCCTTCCGTTGGGGCTGCCATCGCGGCCGCCGTTGCGCGGGCCATTGTTGCCATGGTGCTGATGGTCATGGTGGACCGCCCCCCGCGCCAGACTGTGCAATCGCGTTGGACGTGAGGGACGTTGATAGCAAAAGGGTGATGGTCGGCGGCGTCACGGCGGCGAACTTTCCGCAGGTCTTCAAGAATTCCCGTCGGTCGTCGTCCTGGTCTGCCATGGTCATTTCTCTCGAGCGGTATTAAATAATATTAAATAAATTAAATCAATTAAATTTTGTTCCTGTGAGCAGGCGGGAATTCCGGCGCCGGCGGCGGCCGGGGTGATGACCTTTCAGCATCCCGGAGGTCGCTAAGGGCGGTTATGGACCTCAGGTCGAGACGGGCAGGGACGTCAGCAAAGGCCAAACTGCGGACATCGATGCCGTACCCTCGAAAACCAGCGCGGCGAAGCTCGCCGTGCAAGTAGCGATCTAACGGGGCTCTGACGACGTGGCCGGCCTAGCCTCCTCGAAAAACGCCTTCAGTTCTGCTGCCATCACGGCCGGGTCCACCACGTGGCCCTGACCGGTGAGCACCTTTCGCCGGGCCCGGGGGATCGTGTCCGCGAGCGCGTCGGCCGCACCTTCGAACGGGGGGATGCCGCCGCCCGTGGCAACCAGCACCGGCTGGTGAAGGCGCGCGAAACGTTCCAACGGGGCTTGGCGCGTCCCCAGCACGGCAGCGTCGTAGGCCAACGTATGCGCTATTCGCTCGAGACTCGGCCAGACCGGATGCGCGCGAGCGCCGGCGATCTCTTCAGCCGAACTTCCGGCGAGCTCCATGAACAGTGCTACGGCATCGCCGCGCCGCCCCGCCGACAGTCGTCTGTCGAGCTCGGCCACATAGGCCCGCTGCTGTTGCGGCGTCTCCGGCGCGAGGTCGTAGGGCACTTCATAGACTGCGACCGCATCGATGGACCGCAATGTGGCAGCCGTCTCGAGGGCCAGGGCGCCGCCGGTCGACACGCCGTAGAGCGCAGCACGGCCGCCCCCCGCCGCGTCGATGAGCGCGGCGATGTCCTCGATCTCGCGGGCAACTGAATATTCGCGCCCGTCACCACTCTCGCCGCGACCGCGCCGCGCATAATTTACCACGCGAAACCAACGGCTGAGTTCTGTTGCAAGTCGCGCGTTCTCGCTGCCGTCATCGAGCGAGCCGGTGGTAAGGATGACCGCCGGACCGCTGCCGTCGATGGAGTAGGCAATCTGGGTGCCGTCTGCGGACGTGACATAGGGCATGCTAGCTCTCCTTGGACGGGGTTTTGCGGACACGTTTCTCGGGCAAGGCGAAGAGCAGCCGAAGATAAAAGCGAGGTGATCCAGGCTGTCGAGCGCGGCGGGCATGCCGTCCATCGCCTTGGTTACGCAAGCGGACTAGATAAGCCCGGGCCATCTAGGAGTGGCGATGATCCGGTCTTGACGGATCAGTTTCGCCAAACCGCCGCGCCAGTGCCATCAGCACCACGAAGGTGGCGACCCACACCATCCGCGCGCCGTAGCGGTCGTGCGGGCCTGAAATCACGGCGCAGATGAAAGCGTTGCCGAGCAGCGCCAGCGTCACGGTCGCCGCCAGCAGCATCAAATCGTCCAGCCGGCGGTTCGCGAGCGCATGGCCGAGCAGCGCGACCAGCGCCAGCATCGAGGCCAGCGCCACCGGCACGTGCAGCCAGTTGATTGCGGTGAAGTCGAGCTGCCAATTCTGCTGCCGCGCGGCGCGCATCGGCCCGGCCTGCGCGGGGACGTAGCGTTCGATGATGCCGCGGGTGTGCGGGATCCAGCCATTGGTGCCTTCGCCGGTCGCGACATGCAGCAATTGCTGGCCCATCGCCCGCAGCGCCGCGCCGGCCTGCCAGGCCGGATAATCCTTCAGCGACTGCACGACGATGTAACCCATCTCCTCGTTCATGCCTTCAAAGCGGCCGAGCGCGTTGAACATGCTCTTGCCCCACAGGAACTCATCTGCCGTCGCCGGCAGTTCGTTGCGATAGGGACACAGCTTGTAGCGCTCGCGGGGACAATGGTCGTTGAGGTAGCGCGCGACGATGCCGTCCTGCATCATGCGGCCGAAGGCGACGCCGTAACCGCCGGGCGTCCAGGCCAGCTTGCCGGACAGCGCATAATTCGCCGAGACCAGCATCACCCCGCCCGCAACGATGGTGAGGCTGGCCTGCGCCAATCCGGCCAGCGGAAGGCGCTCCTTGAGAAACGGCCGTACCATCCAGCCCGCGACGCAAAGACCGAGCAGCACGCCGAGCGTGGCGCTGTGGGTGGCGGCGGCAAAGGCGGTGAAGACGAACAGCGAGATTTTCTCGAGCACCGAGGTTCGGCTGGCGCCGACGACCAGCAGGAACAGCGACAGCACCGAGAGTCCTGCAAAGATGTCGGTGAGCAGCATGCTCGCAAGCCAGGGCAGCGCGGTCGACAGGATCAGGCCAAGGCTGATCGCGACGAAGCGGACAGTCTGCATCATCGAGAGCACGCGCAGGGTGAGCTGCAACAGCCACAGCGTTGCCAGCGACTGGACCGCGAGGTTGATCCAAAAGCCAAAACTCTCGCCAAAGTGCAGATAGAGGCCGAACACCGTGGAGCGGCTGGGGACGAGATAGCCCTCGTACCAGCGCGCCAGATAGCCGCCGGTATCCCATTGCAACAGTGGGTAGCCGTTCCAGAACGCCGGCGCGATCATCAGGAGGGGCAGGGCCACCGCCGCCAGACGCAGCCAAAGCGTATCCCCGGCGCGTGCGCGCAATTGATCGGTGGTGATGCTCAAATCTGTTCCCCGTCCTCGCCCCGAACCATGCTCGCAATAAGGGTCGGGAGAGAATTCACCAATAGTTTGACGCGGCCCGACTTGAATTTGGCAAAACTCTGACCACTTTGAGCCGACCTTGCTGCTTGGGGGCTTCGAAAGAAACTGTTGTGTTTCAATGTCTTGGCATGCTTTGGCAGGGCAAGGCGCTGTTCACTCTCAGGCAAGCCGGTCAGGACTTCGTCGCCTACACTATGCTATAAAGCCGGCAAAACGAGCCCACTCGAAAGAGCAAATCCCAAAGAGCAAATCCATGGCAGTGCATCAGGTCAATCCGGGAGGAAAGCTCGCATCGCTCGATCCGATCTGGGACCGGATCCGGGGCGAAGCGGAGGACATCGTCCGTCGCGAGCCCGAGCTTGCGACTTTCATCTATTCGACGGTGCTGCATCACAGCCGCCTGGAAGATTCGGTGATCCACCGTGTCGCCGACCGGCTCGATCACTCCGCGCTGTCCGGCGACCTCGTGCGCCAGACCTATGGCGAGGCGCTGCGCGACGATCCCGATCTCGGCAACGCCTTCCGCGCCGATCTCGTGGCCGTCTACGATCGCGATCCCGCGACCTCGCGCTTCATCGATCCCTTGCTCTACTTCAAGGGCTTTCACGCCATCCAGACCCATCGCCTGGCGCACTGGCTCTGGCTGAAGGGCCGCAAGGATTTTGCGTATTACCTGCAGAGCCGCGCCTCCGCGGTGTTCCAGACCGACATCAATCCCGCCGCGCGCATCGGCCGCGGCATCTTCCTCGACCACGCCACCGGCTTCGTCTGCGGTGAGACGGCGGTGATCGAGGACGACGTCTCGATCCTGCACGGCGTCACGCTCGGTGGCACCGGCAAGGAGAACGAGGACCGTCATCCGAAGATCCGCCATGGCGTGTTGATCGGCGCCGGCGCGAAGATCCTCGGCAACATCGAGATCGGCCATTGCGCGCGCATCGCCGCCGGCTCGGTCGTGGTCAAGCCCGTGCCGCACAACGTCACCGTCGCGGGCGTGCCTGCCAAGGTCGTCGGCGAGGCCGGGTGCGCCGAACCGTCGCGCACGATGGATCAGATGATCAACGCGATGGGGCTTTGAGACTTGGGGCTTAAGACTTGGCTTTGAAGGCGAAAAGGGCCGGATTTCCGGCCCTTTCGGTCCCCAAATTCTTTGGCAATTCATGCTGGCGGTTCGTCGCGTCTCGTCCTAAAACCCGCCGACCATTTTCGATCGGAGACTTGCCGTGGACGTCAAAGAAGTCAGAAAGTTAGATGCGTATTTGAAGCGCGTATTCGGCAATCCCAAGATCCGCGTCGTGCCGCGGCCGAAGAAGGACGATTCCGCCGAAGTCTATATCGGCGAGGAATTCATCGGCGTTCTCTTCGTCGACGACGAGGACGACGATCGCTCGTTCCAGTTCCAGATGGCGATCCTCGAGGACGATCTCGTCGATCAGGAGTAGATGCGAGCGTGGTCCGGAAAAGTGCGCAGCGGTTTTCCGAAAAGATCATGCTTAAACAACAACCTAAAGCGCGATGACGATTCATCCTGATCGCATCGCGCTTTAGTGCGGTCCGGTGGCGCGATCGGTTCCGGGGTTACGCGCCCACCGCTGCGAGCATGTCGGGGATTGTGACGAATTTTTCCCGCGGCTTGCCGAGCAGGGCTCCCCTGGATTTCTCGGCAGTATCGATCACCATCCAGTCCGGATAGCTCACGACGCGGGTGACGCGGCCGACGACGCGTGCCAGCAGCGCATCCGGCGTGTCCGGGCGCGCTCGCCGATGCGCAAGATCCGCCAGCACGGCCTCTGCCGTGGCGATGCCGCAGCCGCGATTGGTGCCGATCGTGCCGTTCGGACCGCGCTTGCTCCATCCGCAGGCATAGAGGCCCTCGATCACGCAATGCCCGTTCGTGACACGTCCATTGGCATTGGCATGAACGCCGCGATGTGTGTCGTAGGGCACGCCGGTGACGGGCGCCGTCCTGCGGCCGACGCTGCCGAACACGAGGCCGCCGGCGATGTCCTCGACGGCGCCGGACCGGTGCGTCACCGAGAGGGTCTCCACCCGGTCTCGTCCGTGGATCGCGAGGGGCGAGAAGCCAAATCGAAAGACACAGCGGCGCGGCCTGGTCGCGGTCTGCTGCGAAAATCCGCGCAGCAGCGACAGCTTCTCGACCAGCTCCGGATCTGCGGGATGCTGCGGTTCGAAGTCCTTCGGCGTGACATCGCGGTCGTCGACGAGCGTGTCGCATGACCTCAATTCGAGGAAATCGCGCAATTCCTTGGCGCTAAATTTGGCCTGCACCGGTCCGCCGCGGCCGACGATGGAGATCTCGCGAATCCGGCTCGCCCCCAGCACCTCGAGCGCGTGGCGCGCGATGTCGGTCTGTCGCAGCTCGTCGGCGGTCTTGGCGAGAATGCGTGCGACGTCGAGTGCGACATTGCCGTGACCGATGATGATTGCCGCCTCATGGTCGAGATTGAAGCTGAGATCGGCGAAATCGGGGTGTCCGTTGTACCACGCGACGAAATCGCCGGCGCTGTGGCTCCCGGGAAGAGCCTCGCCCGGAATGCCCAGCGGCCGGCTCAGTTCGGCGCCCGTTGCCAACACGACGGCGTCATAGGCCTCACGCAGCTCGTCGACCGTGACATCGTCTCCGACCGTGACACCGCCGATGAAGCGAAAGCCGGGCATGGCGGCGATGCGGTCGAACGCTGCCGTCACCTGCTTGAGCTTCGGGTGGTCGGGCGCCACGCCGAACCGCACCAGCCCGTACGGCACCGGGAGCCGTTCGAACATGTCAACCGTCACGGATGTACCGGAACGCAAGAGGGCCTCGGCCGTGTAGAAGCCGCTCGGTCCGCTGCCGACCACGGCGACGCGCGTCCCGCCTGTCATCGGCCGAGCGCCAGGCGGCGTTCGTCGGCGCCCGGCAGAGGCACCAGGCGCGCGCTGATGACGGGAGTTTCGGCGGCGCGCTTGCGGTTGACGTCGATCCAGAATTTCTTGTCGGCTGCGAGGCGATAGTCGGGCTCGATCGCACCGACCGGGCAGGCCGGCGCGCAGCCGCCGCAGTCGATGCAGTTTTCCGGATCGATATAGGTCATGGACTCATCGAGGTGAAAACACTCGACGGGACACACCGTGACGCATTCGGTGTATCGGCACCCCCGGCAGTTGTCGGTGACCACATAAGTCATCGTCACGCCCCGCTGACTTGGACGAGGATGTCGGAGAATGTCGGGGCCCGGCCGAGGTCGGCGAACGCCGGCGGCGTCAGCACGTGGACCGTCGCGCCCTTGCGATTGGACCGCTGCCAGTACCCGGACGGCGCCACCACGACTCCAGGCATGATGTCGGACGAAACGGTCGCAAAGGCTTCGAATGAGCCCCGATCGTTGAACACGCGAATGGGCGCGCCGGCGACGATCCCGCGCTGTGCGGCATCATCGGGATTGAGAAGCACCGCCTGTTCTTCGCCGGCCTGGGCGGTTTGCGCGGGAAGATTGCCGTAATTCGAGTTCAGGAAGGCGTGGCTCTTCGGCGAGATCAGGCTGAGCGGGTAGCGCGTCGCGAGCACCGGCGCCGTGCGCGGGTTCTCGTTCGGCGGGATGTAGTGGGGCAGGGGATCGACCGGCGTGGCATCCTGGTCGCCGTTGTAGCCCTGGCGGAACAGCGGCACCACGAAGTTGCCGCCGCCCGCGATCGTCGATTTGAACTCGCACTTGCCGGAGGCGGTCGGGAAATTGCCCTCGCGATGCGGCGCCCAGTCGGCGGGCGCCGGCATGTTGAGGCGCGCATAGCCCTTGGTCTTGACGCCGTCGAGCGTGATGCCTTCGAGAACCGGGCTGCTCCAGTCGAGCGAAGCTTCGATGATTTCGTCGTCGGTCCGGAAGAAAGTGGGGTCGGTGATGCCCATTGCGCGCGCCAGGCGGCGGAACAGCTCGGTGTTGGAGACGGCTTCGCCGAGCGGCGCGATCGCCTGGTTGTTGTAGGAGAGGTAGAGGTGCCCCCAGGAGAACATGATGTCCTTCTGCTCGAGCTGCGTGGTTGCGGGCAAAACGATGTCGGCATATCTGGCGGTGTCGGTCAGGAAGTGCTCGCTGACGACGGTGAATAGATCCTCGCGTTCGAGCCCTTTTTCGAGCTTGGCCTGTTCGCTCACCATCGCCATCGGGTTGGCGTTGTAGACGAACAGCGCCTTGACCGGTGGGTCGAAGCCGAGCTCGCCGGTCAGCGCAGCTCCAAGCCGCCAGGAATTGAGCACGCGCATTGTCTCGGGCTGCAGATCGGGCCGCATCAGCACGTCCCATCTGACCGGGAAGGCCCAGATTGGCAGCTGGAGCAGGCCGCCACCGACATGCTTCCAGGCGCCGATCAGCCCCGGAAGGCAGGCGATCGCACGCACGGTCTGGCCGCCGCCGGCATGCCGCTCGACCGCGACGCCGATGCGTACGACGGCGGGCGGTGTGGTCGCAAATTCTCTGGCCAGCTTGAGGATGTCGTCGACGGGAATGCCAGTTTCCTGCGAGGCAAATTCAGGGGTGTAGGTCGCGGCCCGCTCGGCCAGCTCCTCATAGCCAACGGTGTATTTGTTGACGTAGTCGCGATCGACAAGGTTCTCTTTGATGATGACGTGGATCATCGCCAGCGCGAGCGCGGCGTCAGTGCCGGGCCGGATCGGAATGTGCCAGTCGGCGAGGCGCGCGGTGCGGGTGCGGACGGGATCGATCACGACGAGCTTGGCGCCGGCCTTCTTTGCCTGCTCGATGAACGGCCAGTGATGCGAGTTCGTGCTCAGCGTGTTGCAGGCCCACAGGATGATGTATTTCGAGTGCACGAAGCTTTCGGGGTCGACGCCGGGCGTGTGCCCGATCGTCATCATGTACGCTGTGCACGAGGCGGAGTCGCAGAACGTGCGCTCCAGCACTGTCGCACCCAGCTTGTTGAAGAGGGGATCTCCGACATTCAACCCGTTGATGATGCCCTGCGTGCCCAGATAGCTGTATGGCAGGATCGCCTGCGCGCCGTGCTCGGCGATCACGGAGGTCCAGCGCGATGCGATGGTGTCGATGGCTTCGTCCCAGGAAATCCGCTGGAATTGCCGGGAGCCCTTCGGGCCGACCCGCTTCAGCGGATGGAGGATGCGCTTGTCGCTGTAGACGCGCTCCTCGTAATTGTTGACCTTGACGCAGAGCCGTCCGCGCGTGAACGGGTGATCGGGATTGCCGCGGACGGCAATCGCCTTGCCGTCCTCGACCGTGGTCAGGATGGAGCAGGTGTCCGGGCAGTCGTGGGGGCATGCGCCTATGACCGTGGACCTCGCCATGGATCTCTCCGCTTCCTGATTCAAGACGGTCCGAAGGATGCGGCGGCCGGACCCGCCTTGGCTTTTCAAAACGTGCGGTGTTGTTGTCCCGGACTGCTCTCGTCCGGTGGACGCCCTGGCGGTTCTCTGGCATGCTAATTGCTGGAACCGGCAATACCTCTCTACCCGTACATCGCGTGATCTGGCGGAGATTTCCGATGGGTATGCTTGGCAACTCTGTCGATAAATATGTTACCGGCAGAATGCTCCAGACGTCCAACGACCGGCGGTGGGGGCATCTCCTGGCGGAGCGATGGAGTCATGAGCCGGGCGATCTCCCTCCGCAATTGCCGCGTGATACCGAGATCGCGATATTGCTGCGCGGCAGTTCGGTCGTCGACCGCGAAGGCGCTGGCATGCGGCAGCGCACCTTCGGCAGGAGAGGCACCGTCTGGCTCTGCCCGGCCGGCATCCGCGAAGACTTCATCCGCGTCGAGAACCAGATGCAGGAATGCCTGCATCTCTTTCTTCCGGGCAAGCCGTTCGACGACACCATGCTTAGGGATCTCGACATCGATCCCTCGGGCATGTCCATCCGTTACGAGACGATCGATCGGGACATGTTCATCGAGCATGTCGCGGACCGCATTCTCGCGGAGCTCGCGCAGGAGACCTCCACAGGCCGCCTTTTGATCGAAAGCCTGGGGCGGGCCTTGTCCGCCCATCTGGTGCACAGCTACGCCGCCAGTTCAGTCCGGCTGAAGCAATCCTATGCCGTGCAGAAACCGCTCGATGCAAGGCGCCTGTCGCGCGTCACGGAATTCATCGACGCATCCGTCGAGCGCGAGTTCACCGTGAAGGATCTCGCATCGGTGGCCTGCATGAGCCCGGCGCATTTCTCCCGCAGCTTCAAGGCGGCGACCGGAACTGCACCGCACGAATATGTCAGCCGTCAGCGCCTCGATCTCGCCAAGCGGCTCCTATCGACCAGCGATCGCCCGCTGGTCGATATCGCCTTTGCCGCGGGATTTTCCTCGCAGGCCAATTTCAACCGCGCCTTCCGCAAGGCGGTCGGCACGACGCCGAGCCTTTATCGGGCGCGGAAGGGGCAGGATTGAGCCTGCCCGCATCAAGTGTGGATGATGTGGCCTTGAGATCCCACGGGTTTTGCCCGATGGGTCAAGCTTTGATTCGTAAATAACGAATATCTAAAAATACGAAGTGCGGCCGTGACTTGGCTACTGTGCATGGGGTTGTTTTTCGAGATTTGGTTCGATGAGGGGTTGAGCCCGGCCTGCAAGCCGATCTCGCGGCCGCGCTCAGCCCCTCGGCCCGCGCAGCTGCGCCGTCAGCCTGTCCATCGCCTCCGCCGCATCGCGCCATTGCGACAGCCAGCTGCGCGGGAAGCGGAAGGTGAGGTCGGCGCCGCCGACGCGGCGCTCGGACAGGCACATGCCGGGCGTTGACGCATCGCGGGTGCAGCGCGCGGTCAGCGCGGGGCTTGCAGCCGAATAGAAATCTTCGCTGCCGTATGGCGTGTCAGCACGGAACATCCGCATCGTCAGGCCGTCCGCGGGCGTCGCTGCGGCCTGGTCGAGATAGCGCGGATAGATCGTGGCTGTCCGCTGCTCGGGCGAGAGCGCATCGTGATGGGCCGTGATCGATAGGAAGATGCGGTCGATCGATTGCGCCGCCGCCTCCACCGTGTCGGCGGTGACGTGTTTCGGCGCGCCAGGCGGCTCGAGCGAGGGATAGAGGAAGTCGAGATCGATGCGCTCCTGCGGCCCGGAGTGCCGCTGGATCTTCATGCGGATCGCCGTCACCGGCAGGTTGAACAGCGTGCCGCCGACGCTCACCGGCAGCTTGTCCGGGGCGTTCGCGCCGCGGGTGCCCCAGGTCGGCCACAACAGATAGGCGACGAGCGCGACCGCGCAGACCGCAGCAATGCCGCCGAGCACGATCGGGACGGCATGCGCCCAGGTGCGCGTGCGGGGGGATCTATGGGGAACTGCCGAAAACACCGTCATGAGCTTGTACGAGGTCGAGCCGGAAGTCGGCCGGTGGCCGACGAATCAGCGGCGAATATGCCACGCGGCGGCGATTTCGCGCAGCGTTCCCGGCTGCGGGGGGGCGGGGACGGCCCTGCGTGGACAGGACGGCGGCGTTAACCTTCCCTTAAGGATAATGTAGCGTTAACCGGCTCCATTTGTCACAGGAATGCTCGGCGTTGCGTAAGAGCGGACCGTTCCGATGACACCTGAAGCTTTCAACACCTTCTTCTCGATCTGCATTGGCTTCGCGCTCGCGGGCGCGCTCGTGAACGGATACCAGGCGCTGGCGCAGCGGCCCGCCGGGTTCGGCCTGCTGCAGGACGGCGTGGCGCCGAAGACCTTCGCTGCGGTGCCGTTCCTGGTGTTCGCCGCGCCCTTCATCATCATGCGCAACACGCTGCGCGGCATGCGGGTGGAAAGCCGCCGCGCCGAGTTCGTGATGATGGCGACCCTCATCGCCGGCTTCTGGAGCATGATGAGCGGCACCTTCTTCCTGATGACGCTGCGCGCGGCCGGCGTTCTGGGCTGACGCCCGCGCATTGAGCTCTGCCGGCGCGGGCCTTTGCGTCGCGGCTGCCGTTTGGCTATGCCAGTGGTCAACGCGACAGGAGACCCCCAATGGCGATCTACGAGCTCGACGGGCAGGCGCCCGACCTTCCCGCCGACGGCAATTATTTCATCGCCGAGACCGCCACCGTGATCGGTCGCGTGCGCCTGAAGCCGGGCGCAAGCGTCTGGTTTGGCGCGGTGTTGCGCGGCGACAATGAGTGGATCGAGATCGGCGAGGGCGCCAATGTGCAGGACGGCTCGACCTGCCACACCGATCTCGGCTTTCCGCTTCACATCGGCCGGAACTGCACGGTCGGCCACAATGTCATCCTGCACGGCTGCACCATCGAGGAGGGCGCGCTGATCGGCATGGGCTCGATCGTGATGAACGGGGCGAAGATCGGCAGCAACAGCATCGTCGGAGCCGGTTCCGTCATCACCGAGGGCAAGGAATTTCCCGAACGTTCCCTGATCATCGGCTCGCCGGCGCGCGTGATCCGCACGCTCGACGACGCCCAGGTGCAGAAGATGGGGAGTGCGGCGAGGTTTTACGTGGCCAACGGTCCGCGCTTCAAGAAGGGCCTGAAGCGGATCGGGTGAGAAGTCCGCGCGGCCTCTCCGCGCGGCACGGTTCCGTACCGTGAAAATACAGGCCGGTACTTTAATCCTCCGCTAGCGCGATCACGCTTATCGTCGAGCGTTTTCAACTAGGGGGAGCGGCGCCATGAATGCGACGGCGCTGGGATCCGGCTTCGGTGCCGGAACCAATCTATTGAAGAAGTTCGTAAGACTAGCTCGTGGCGCCGACACGCTGACCGTCGCCGAGAAGGTCTACAGCATCGCCGCCTTCCTTGCGATCGTCACCACCTTCCTCCTGGTGATGTCGGTCCAGTCCGTGCGCTTGCAGACGACGTATCGCCACATGCATGTCACCGCCGCCGAGGCGGCGATCGGCGTCGGGCGCATCAATGCGCTGATCTATGCCATCGTGATGGAATCACGCGGCATCTACATGTCGGCCGATCGTCGTGCGATGAAGCCGTTCGCGGACGGGCTGGTGCGGCGCAACCGCGAGCTCGCCGAGGCCGTGAAGAGCATGGAGAAGAACGTCGGCGACGACGACGCCGAGCTGTTCGCGAGCTTCCGCCAGCGCATCTTGCAATTCATCGACTTCCGTCAGGAGCTGGTGCGGCGCGGGATCGAGATCAGCCCGGCCGCGGGGCGCGAATGGGGCGACAATGACGCCAACCGCACCGTGCGCAGCAAGCTCAACAGCGATATCGAGGCGCTCGAGCGCATCTACCAGCAGCGCGCCCGCGAGGCGGACGAACTCGCCAATGAGAACCGCTATGCGGCTGCCTATCTGTTCGCACTCGGACTCGCCGCCTTGATGCTGGCAGCGCTCAACGTCGTCGTCATGCGCAGTTCGATCGTCGGCGCCCTGGCCGATATCACGCAGGCGACCGACCGGATCGCGCAAGGCGACGTCAAGAGCGAGGTGCCGCATCTCGACCGTCACGACGAGATCGGACGCCTTGCGCGCGCCGTGCAGAACTTCCGCGACGCCGTCGCGCGCATCTTCGAGCTCGAGGAGCTCGAGCTCGGCACCGCCCAGGCGCGCGACGCCGCGCGGACCGAGCGCGACCAATTCAACGACAAGTACCAGGCCAAGAAGTGGCAGCTCTCGGCGGCGATCAACAGCATGCCGCAGGGCCTGATCATGCTCGACGGCAAGGCGGTCGTGGTCGCGATGAACTCGAACTACCGGCAGATCTACAATCTGCCCGAGACGATCCAGGCCGGATCGACCCTCGAGGATATCCTCCAGCACCGGGTCAAGAGCGGGCTGTTCAGCGGCGACGTCGCGAAATATGTTGCAGCTGTTCTCGACCGGATCGCCAGGCGCGAACCGGCGGCCTACGAGATCGCCCTGAACGACGGCCGCATCATCAAGATCTACGAGCGTCCGATGGACGGCGGCGGCTGGGTGTCGGTGCAGGAGGACGTCACCGAACAGCGCCAGCGCGAGCGCATTCTCGAGCGGATGGAGCGCTTCCTCGCCACCATCATCGAGAACGTGGCCGAGGGCATCATCGCCAAGGATGCGCGCAATCTGCGCTACGTCTTCGTCAACAAGGCGGCCGAGAAGATGATCGGCATGTCGCGCGGCGAGATCATCGGCAAGACCGCGCGGGAATTGTTCTCCCCGGAGGCGGCCGAACTGATCGAGCGGCGCGACAAGCAGCTGCTCGCGCAGAAACAGCAGCTCGAGCCGATCATCGATACCATCGACAATCCCGCGCGCGGGCGCCGCGTCATCTCCGCACGGCGGGTTCAGATCGGTGGCGCCAGCGAAGAGTCCCACATGTTCGTGACCATGGTCGAGGACCGGACGGAGAATATGGTGGCGGCCGCCTAGCGATTATGCGCGCCCTCACGGCAGCACCGCGTCAGCGCCCTTCGGATTCGCGCGCTTCGATTGCGCCTGCGACCTTCTCGTGGCCGGCGGCCCACAGCGCATGCTCGTCGCTGCCGCCGAGGTAAGGATTGGCTTCGGCCGGGATGTTGTCGCGCGCGGCGCGTTCGCCTTCTGCAAAAGGATCGCGATCGGTCATCGTGATTGAGCCTCCTCGCTTTCAAGCTGATGTGACGGCATTTGTTCCGGAACCGGCCTTCGCCGCGGCGGTTGACCGGTAAAGGAGAATTCTCATGGCCGCATCGTCTGCAACCGTCTCAATCAAGACCATGATGGTGATCTTCGCCCTTGTGGCGATGCCAGCCGTCGCATTCGCGCAGGCGGGCGGCGGTTCTACCGGATCGACCGGAGGCGCTGCGGGATCGACTGGAGGCTCCGTCGGATCGAGCGGAGGTGTTGCCAACTCGCCGGCTCCGCCGCCCGGCACCAACAGCCTGGGTACGGCTCAGTCATCCGGCCCGGGCTCCGGAGTTACGACCGGCAGCGGCACAGGCGGCAGCGCCGATGCCACCGTCAATGCCGAGAATCGGATGCTCGACAAGAAGCTCAAGAGCATCTGCCGCGGCTGCTGATCCTCGCGCGGAAGTGAGACAGCGTGGCTGTCCCGAATGCGCGAGGGACGTTAGCTTGATCCTGCTTTGAAGCGTGGAGCGTGTCCACGCGGAGGATCGAGTGATGTTACGCAGGATGATGATGGCGGCGCTGGCCGTCGCGGCAGTCGGACTGTCGGCGCCGCACGTGGCCCACGCAGGCGGATTCGGACATGGCGGCGGAGGACATGGCGGTTGGGGGCACGGCGGGGGCGGCTGGGGCCATGGCGGCCATTGGCATGGCGGCGGCTTCTGGCCCGGAGTTGCGATCGGGGCAGGCATCGCCGGCGCCGGCTACTATGGCGGTTATTACGGCTACGGCTACCCCTATTACGGCGGTCCTACTTATTATAGTACCGGCTACGGCGACTACAACGATGGTTATGGCGGCTGCTACGTCGCGCGCAAGCGCGTCATGACGCCGGCGGGCTGGCGTATCCGCCGCGTGGACGTCTGCGAATAGCGTCCCACAAAAAAACAAGGCCGTTGACGCAGTATACCGTCAACGACCTTGCCAGCCCCGGACATTGAAATCGGCTCACGCCATCCGGTAGGGGCGAGCATCGCGCGGAATCACACCGCTGAATGTGATCCAGTTCACAAGTGGCGAAAATAAAAGTTCCACCGCGGGGCGGACGCTCAGCCGCGCGAGCGCTTTCGCGCGCTGGCGTGGGCACGGTGCCGCGCCGGTTTCCTGCGGGTAACCGAGGGCGTTTCAACTTCGGTCGCCCGTGCGCTGGCAAACGACTGCCGCAAGCCGTCGATGGACTCGTTCAGCGATGCGACCTGCTCGGACAGGCGCTTGGTGTCGGCCTGCTGCGCCGCCATCAGCCGCTTCATCGTCTGGAGCTGGTCCTGCACGACCTGCAGCTGGTCGATCGATTCCTGCTGCGTCGCCTCCAGCCCCTTGGTCTTCTCGACCAGCTGTTCGGAGGCCTGGGCCGTGCGGGCCTGGAGCTGCCGCGATGCCACCACCCGGTCGGCTTCAGGTGCGGCGCCGGTATAGGCCCGCCAGATCGCGATCGAGGTCACCCCTGCAATCAGGAGCAGGAGCGCAGCGGCGGTCAGCGCGATGGGCTGGGCGCCAAGGCGAAGCAGGGGGTTCGACGGTGTGTCCTGGGCGAGATCGATCATCGCTGACAAAACCCAAATTGAAACTTGGTGAGTGGCGAAGACCGGCAACCAGAGGTCGCCGGGGCGTCCCGAAAGTGTTACGTTTCCGCAAGGAATGGGACCAAAAAGAGGCTAAGGGCCAAAAAACCAGGAATCAGCGGGCCTTGCGGCCTCCAAGGCTCCGCCCTGGCGCGGGAATCAAGGTTGAAACGGCGCAAACGGCCCAGAATAGGTCTTGGCGCGCGGTGCCGCATAGGGTCCGAGCCGGGAGGTCTTCAGGCCCAGCCGCACCAGTGATTCCGCCAGCGTCACCGCTGCGGCGACGCCGTCGATCACGGGCAGGCCGTGCGTGGCGGCAAGCTCAGCGGCGAGATCGGCCATGCCGGCACAGCCGAGCACGATGGCTTCCGCCCGGTCGTCGCGGATCGCGGCCGTGATCTCGGTGGAGATCTTTGCGAGCGCGTCCGTGTTGCGCTCCTCGAGCGCCAGCACCGGGACCTCGGCGGCGCGCACGCGGGCGCAGCGATCAGCGAGGCCGTATTTCCGCAAATTATGTTCGATCGGCACGATGGAGACACCGAGCGTCGTCACCACGGCAAAGCGCGCAGCGATCAGGCTCGCCATGTGGAAGCCGGCCTCTCCAATGCCGATCACCGGCGCCCTCGCGACGGCGCGCGCGGCATCCAAGCCGGTGTCGTCGAAGCAGGCGATGATGTGGGCCTCCGCACCATCGCTGTCGGCCTCGCGGATGCAGCCGAGCATGCCGGGCACGGCGAAGGCTTCGTCGTAAAATCCCTCGATCGAGACGGGGCCCATCGTCGGCTGCCGCGCGTCGATCACCGTGCCGGGCAGGGCGATGCTGCGCGCTGCAGCGGCGATCTTCGCCGTCATGGACGCTGTGGTGTTGGGATTGACGACGTGCAGCCGCATCGGATCAGACGAGCCCTTTGCCGGCGTCCGAACCCTTCGCCGCCTGCCGCTTGTTGAGCATGTGGATGGTGCCGAGCGCAAGCGTGATCACCGTGAACGAGACGGCCGAGATCACGGTGCCGAGCGCGTAGATGTCGGGATTCGTCACCGTGGTGGTCAGGCCCTGCAGATCGAGCGGCAGCGTATTCACCGCCCCGATCGCCTGGCTGGACCGGGCGAGCTCGTCCCAGGACAGCGTGAAGCCGAACAGGCCGATGCCGATCACGGAAGGCAGGATGATCGGCAGCACGACATGGCGAAAGGTCTGCCACGGCGTCGCCCCCAGATCGCGCGCGGCTTCCTCGAGGCGGGGATCGAAGCGGTTGAAGATCGCGAACATGATGAGAAGGCCGAACGGCAGCGTCCAGGTCAGGTGTGCGCCGAGACCCGATGTGAGCAGGCCCATCGAGGTCTCGAAATTCTCGTTCCAATGCGCCTTGATCAGATCGTCGATGATACGAAACTCAAGTGAGATGCCGAGCGAGGTGATAATCGAGGGCACGATCAGGCTGGCGATCGCCGAGTAGAACAGGATGCTTTGCGCCCGGAACTTCCTGCGAAAGGCCATGCCGGCGGCGACCGACAGCACGACGGTGACGATCATCACGATCACGCCGAGCAGCAGCGAGCGACGGAAGGCCGCGCCGAGGTCGACGATGCCGGTGCCCTGGAACAGCTTTGCGATCCAGAAGGTCGACACGCCATTCATCGGGAAGGTGAGGCCGCCCTGCGGCCCCTGGAACGACAGCACATAGATCGCGAGCATCGGGCCGTAGAGGAACAGCACATAGGCCGCGAAGAAGATCGCGAGCACGTAGAACGAGCGCGGGCGTCCTTCCTTCATGCTCTAGAGTTCCTTCTTGATGTCGACGATGCGCGACATCATGGTGATGATCAGGAAAGTGATCGCGAGCAGGATCACGGCGTTGGCCGCTGCGGCCGGGAATTGCAGCGCGTTGACCCGCGTCTCGATGATCTTGCCGGCAGCTGCGATCTGCTGGCCGCCCATCACCCCGATGGTGATGAAGTCGCCCATCACGATGGTGATGACGAAGATCGAGCCGATCACGATGCCCGGCTTTGCCAGCGGGATGATGACGTTGACCAGCGTCTGGACGCCGGTCGCGCCGGCGTCATAGGCGGCCTCGATCAGCGACTTGTCGATGCGGATCATCGAATTGAAGATTGGCACCACCATGAAGAAGGTGAAGAGGTGCACCAGCGCCAGCACCACCGAGAATTCGGAAAACAGCAGCCATTCCAGTGGGTGGTTGATCAGGCCCGTTTTGACCAGGCCGGAATTGACGAGGCCGTTGCGCCCGAGCAGCGGGATCCAGGCGATCATGCGGATCACGTTGGAGGTCCAGAACGGGATCGTGCAGAGCAGCGACAATCCCATCTGCCAGGTCTTGGACTTGACATGGAAGGCGAGGAAATAGGCGACCCAGAAGCCGATAAACAGCGTGATCGCCCAGACCAGGAAGCACAGCTTCAGCGTCTTCAGATAGGTCTTGCCGATCGTGCAGAGGTCGGGGAGCTGCGCGATGCAGCCTTCGAACGTGTCGGTGTAACCGCGGCCCGAGAAGGCCGGCAGCAACTGGTATTCGTTGTAGTCCCAGAACGAGACGATGACGACGAAGACGAGCGGAATGAGGAAGAAGGCCAGAAACACCAGCATCATCGGCCCGGCCTGAAGCCAGGAGATGAAGGAGGGCGACAGGCGCGTCGGCTTTGCCGCGCGCGCTGTGCCCGACCCCGGGATCAAGCCCGGGGACGCCTGTTGCAGGACCTCTTCCGACATGTCCATTAGGCCGCGATGAACTCATTCCACTTGCGGACCATATAGTCGTTCTCGTCCATCACCGCGTTCCAGCAGGCGACGCCGCCCATGCGGTCCTCATAGGAGCCGCCGTCACGCACGGCGCCGGCCTTTTCGAGCAGCGAGCCGTCGGGCGCCTTGATGTCCTTCTCGGCCGGCTTGCCTTCCATCCAATAGGCCCACTCGTAGGGCTCCATATGCGCCTTCGCGGTGGAGAGCACGGCGGAGTAGTAGCCCTGGCGATTGAGATAGGCGCCGGCATAGCCGGACAGGAACCAGTTCACGAACTCATAGGCCCATTCGAGCTTCGCGCCCGAGACGCCCTTGGAGACGCAGAAGCCCGAAGCCCAGGAGCGATAGCCTTCCTTCAGCGGCTGGAAGGTGCAGGCAATGCCCATCGAGCGGACCTTGGTGACTGCCGGCGACCACATCGACTGGATCACGGTTTCCCCTGATGCCATCAGGTTGACGCTCTCGTTGAAGTCTTTCCAGAAGGCGCGGAACTGGCCGGCCTTCTTGGCCTCGGTCATCACCTTCATGGTGAGATCGATCTCTTCCTTGGTCATGTTGCCCTTGTCGGCATATTTGTACTTGCCGGTGGCTTCCACGACCATCGCGGCGTCCATGATGCCGATCGAGGGGATGTTAAGGATCGAGGCCTTGCCCTTGAACTCGGGGTTGAGCAGCTCGGACCAGGAGCTGATCGGCCGCTTGATCAGGTCGGGGCGGATGCCCAGCGTGTCGGCGTTGTAGACCGTCGGGATCAGCGTGACGAATTCAGTCGCCGAGGTCGCGAACTTCTTGGAGTCCTTGCCTTCGAGATACAGCACCTTCCAGGGCGCGGTGCCCTGGCCGCCGATCTTCTTGCCGCCGGGCGTTTCGCCCTTGGTGAAGACGGGCGTGATGTTGTCGAACTGTTTGATCTTCCTGGCGTCGAGCGCGAGGATGTTGCCCGACGGCACGATCTTCTTCAGCGAGAAATATTCGGTGTCCAGCACGTCGAAGGAGTTCGGCTGGGTCATCACGCGCTTGGTGACGTCGTCAGTGGTCGCGGTGATGTATTCGATCTTGATGCCGGTGTCCTTCAGGCACTGCTTGGAGATGTCGTCGCCCTCGTTCACGGCGGTGCCGAGATAGCGCAGCACCTTCGTCTCGGCCGACTTCACATAGGGAAAGCCGGTGATGGCGCCGGAGCCGGCGGCAAGGCCGGCCAGACTGGCGGTGCCCTTGAGCAGCGTGCGGCGGCTGACGCCCTTGGTCCTTGTGGTCTCGCTCATGTCAGTCACTCCTCTGTTGCGCATTCCAGTGATCGATCGGCGCTATTGCAGGCGTTGCGCCTTGGCGGGATCCCAGGTGGCCAGCACGCGATCGCCCGGACGGAACGGGTGGACGTCGAAAGTGGCTTCGGGAACGTGGGAGAACAGGGCGGTGCCGTCGTCGAGCGTGAGCGAGACGGCGATGTAGGAGCCCTGGTACTCGGTCTGTATCAGCCGCGCCGGCGCGCCGAAGGCGCCGTCGGTGAACGGCGCGATGCCGAGCTGATCGGCGCGCACGGCAATCAGCTTGCCGGCGTCGCTGAGCACGTTGTGGCCGCCGATGAAGCGCGCCACGAATTCGGTGCGGGGATGGTGGAAGATGTCGCGGGCCGTGCCCTGCTGCTCGATCCGGCCGTGGTTCATCACCACGATATGGTCGGCGAGCGCCATCGCCTCTTCCTGGCCGTGGGTGACCTGGATGAAGCTGATGCCGAGCTCGCGCTGCAGCCGTTTCAATTCACCGCGCATCTTCACCCGCAGGAAAGGATCGAGCGCCGAGAGCGGCTCGTCGAGCAGGAGGATCTGCGGCTCGGTGATCAGCGCGCGGGCGAGCGCAACGCGCTGCTGCTGGCCGCCGGAGAGCTGTGCCGGCAGACGGCCCGCATATTGGCTCATCGCCACCAGCTCGAGCAGTTCGCCGGCGCGCTTGTGGCGCGTCGGCTTGTCGACGCCGCGCATCTTCAGCGCAAAGGCGACATTGTCGATCACGCTGAGATGCGGAAACAGTGCGTAGGACTGGAACATCATCGCGGTGCCGCGCTCGGCCGGCGGTAGGTCGGTGACGTTCTGGCTGCCCAGGATGATGTCGCCCGCGCTGACCGCCTCGTGGCCCGCGATCATCCGCAGGGTCGAGGTCTTGCCGCAGCCGGACGGGCCGAGCAGGCAGCAATAGGTGCCGGCCGGGATCTTCAAATTGACGGTGTCGACCGCCAGCGTCGTGTCGTAGCGCTTGGTGACGGCGACCAGTTCGAGAGCGGCGGGAGTGGCCATGGCGTGTCCGAGGAGGGGCGGTGCTTCCGGGCTCTCTCCGCAAGGTCCGTGCCAACCGCCGCTTGGCCGGCCGAATTCCGAAACTGTGCAGTGGAGTCAGATCGTTAGATCGAATCCTGGGCCTCCGGGCTGCCCGCCGCTTGCACAGTCATTTGCACACAAAATGGGCGAAGATTGTATAAAGTTTCGCCTGTGATTGGATACAGGTCGTCGACTAACATTCGAAGCGAACGTCGTCGATCGCCCTCAAGCCCAACTCTCGAACCAATGGCCGCCAAGTCCCGCCCCAAATCCGACGCGCCAGATGCGAGCGATCGCGTCAGCCGCATCCGGGAGGGCGTGACCGCCGCGATCCTCGAGCATCGCCTGCTGCCGGGCACGAAGCTCGGCGAGGACGAGATCGGTGAGATCTACGGCGCGAGCCGCACGCTGGTCCGCACCGCGCTGCAGCAACTTGCGCATGAGGGCATCGTCAACATCGAGAAGAACCGCGGCGCGTTCGTCGCGCGTCCTACGCCCGCCGATGCCCGCGAGGTGTTCGAGGCGCGGCGCCTGATCGAGCCCACCATCGTCGATCACGCCATCGACGCGATGTCGCCGGCCTGGCTCGATCGTCTCCAGCAACATCTCACCGAGGAGCGCGAGGCCGAGCTGCGCGGCGACGCGCGCGCCTCGGTTCGGCTTTCCGGTGAGTTTCACAAGCTCGTCGCCGAGATGAGCGGTCACAGCATCTATCTCGGCTTCCTCAAGGAGCTGATCGCGCGCTCCTCGCTCATCATCCTGCTGTACCGCCGCCACGACACGCCGGCCTGCGGCACCGATCACCACGCCGGCATCGTCGCCGCCATCCGCAACCGCGACAAGCAGGCGGCGCGCGCGCAGATGCTGTCGCATCTGACCGAGATCGAGGACGAGCTGTTCCTCAAGGACCCCGCCGCCGACGAGCTGCGGCTCGCGGACGTGCTGGGCGTCTGATCGGCACCGATCTTAGGCACCAGGAATAGCGCCAGGAATCCGCGCCGGAGCCACGAACCCGCGTCAGTGGTTGAGTGCGCGCTCTGCGGCGAGCTGTCCGTCCGGAGTGATCTCGTAGTCGCCGCCTCGCTTTGTCATCCATCCTGACCTGACCATCTCCCGTGCCAGCTGCACCGAGCAGATCGGATGGTTACCTCCTGGGTAATACAGCCTGTCATTTCGGACCAGCAAGTGTCCGTACAGTTGGGCATGACGTAATGCCCTGCGCATCCCGGGTGATGGATCTTTCATGCCGGTTCAAGCGCGAGCGCGACGAAGGTTCCTAATCAACGCCGTGACTTTCGATGGCTTTGCGCTGCGGAGGGCGGGTAGGAACTCGCGTTCTGCCGCATCGTTTGTTGTTTTCGAAGGAGCAGCATCATGAACGTACGGGACGAGTACACGCGATCGCTCTGGATGGATGTTTCGGTCGCGGATGCCCCCGCGCTGTCGCGCACCGTGGGCGTAGACGTCGTTGTCATCGGCTCCGGAATAGCCGGGCTGTCGGTGGCTTATGAACTGGCCTGCCATGGACGTTCGGTCGCGGTGCTCGACCGCGGCGGCATTGGCAGCGGGATGACGGCGCGCACCACGGCGCATCTGGCGACGGCGCTCGACGATGGCTACGGCAAATTGGTCAGGGTCCGCGGCCCAGATTGTGCGCGGCACTATTATCAGAGCGTCGAAGCCGCAATCGACCGCGCCGAGGCCATTCAGCGCGACGAGCACATCGATTGCGATTTTCGGCGTGTCGACGGTTACTGGGTGCAGGCGCCCGAAACGCCCGCATCCGAGCTGGATGAGGAATTGGATTGCTGTCGCAAGCTCGGGATCCCCGTCGAAAATTGCGCCGAGCCGACCGTGTTCCATTCTGGAGGTGTGGTGCGTTCGTTACGTTTTTCCCGCCAGGCGCGCCTGCACCCGACCAGATATCTTGCTGGCCTAGCCGGCGCCCTTCAGCGCCGCGGGGCGCAGCTCTATGGCGACACCTGCGTTGAAAGCATCCGGCAAGAGCGTGGCGACATGATCGTGACGACCGCCTCGGGCTACGAGGTCCACGCCGCCGACGTGGTCGTCGCGACGAACTCGCCGGTCAATGTGCAGGTGGCGATCCATACCAAGCAGGCGCCTTACCGCACTTATGCTCTCGCCGCCAAAATCCCGGCCGGCGCGCTGGAGGATGCGCTGTATTGGGACACGCTCGATCCCTATCACTATGTCAGGCTTCAACCGCTCTCCGCGGAGGAGGACCTCGTCATCATCGGCGGCGAAGATCACAAGTCCGGTGAAGCGGACGACGGCGCACAGCGCCTTGCCGCGCTCGAACGCTGGGCGCGCGAGCGATTGCCGGCGCTACGCGAGGTCACTCATCGATGGTCAGGTCAGGTGCTGGAGCCGAGCGATTTCGTCGGCTTCATTGGCCGCAGCCCCGGCGAGGAGCACCTTTTCATCGTCAGCGGTGACTCCGGACAGGGCATCACCAACGGGCTGGTGGCGGGCATGCTGATTGCGGATCTCGTCATGACCGGCGCGAGCCCGTGGGAGGATGTCTACGCCCCGGCCCGCAAGATTCAAAAGAACATCGGCGAATTCATCAGCGAGAACATCACGCCGCTGAAGAATTTCGCGGAGTATCTGACGGCGAGCGAGATCGCGGGCGTCGAACATCTCCGCCCCGGGGAGGGACGCCTTGTCCGCAGCGGCCTGAAGAAGATCGCGGCGTGCCGGGACCGGAACGGACATTTGCATCTGCATTCGGCAAGCTGCACCCATCTCGGCTGCGTCGTGCACTGGAATGCGCTCGAGCAATGTTGGGATTGCCCGTGTCACGGTTCGCAATTCGCCCCTGATGGCACCGCGCTCAACGGCCCTGCCGTGTCTCCGCTCGGCGATATCGAGAAGCCGGCCAATCTTGAAGCCGCAGAGTGAGGCGAGCAACCTCGCCGACGTGCCGGGCGCGTGAGCGAGGCGCGTTCGCCAGCTGATCTCGCACGCGGCGATATCTCTTTGATTCAAATTGGAGCCGACCGCGGCGACCTCCCGCCAATGCAGATGGCAGGACTGCATATTTGCCGCCGTGGTGGCCAGTTGACGGCGGCCGGACGTCGGCGTCAAATGGCACGCAGAAGTTGCGTGCCTGCCATCACCCCTTGCGTAGCCCTGCACCTCAGCGGAGGCCGGCCATGACGGGTTTGAGGATGCCGGCCAGAGTGTCCGGAATCGCCACGCTGCTTGCGGCCGTTGCAATGATCCTCGGCAGCGCGCCCTCGGCGCCGGCCCAGCAGGACTCCGCCGTCCTGTTTCGCAACGTCCGGATATTCGACGGCAAGAGCGCCGCGCTGTCAGCCGCGTCCAACGTCATCGTCAGAAATCGCAAGATCGAGAAGATCTCGACCGCGGACATCGCGGCCGCCGGTCAGGTGATCGACGGCGGCGGCCGCGTGCTGATGCCGGGACTGATCGACGCGCATTGGCACGCGATGCTGGTGCGCCCGACGCCGATGGCCGCGCTTGCGGGCGATATCGGCTACAACAACCTGCTCGCCGCCAGCGAGGCGACGGCCACGCTGATGCGCGGCTTCACCACCGTGCGCGACATGGGCGGGCCGAGCTTCGGCCTCAAGCAGGCCATCGACGAGGACCTCGTCGCAGGTCCTCGCATCTATCCCTCCGGCGCCATAATCACCGTCACCAGCGGTCACGGCGACTTCCGCCAGCTCTCCGATCTGCCGCGAACGATCGGCGGCATGCTGAGCCGCATGGAGCGGATCGGCGGCAGCATGGTGGCCGACAGTCCGGACGAGGTGCGCGTGCGCGCGCGCGAGCAGCTCATGCAAGGGGCCTCGCAGGTCAAGCTCACCGCAGGCGGCGGCGTTGCATCGCCCTTCAGTCCGCTCGACGTCTCCACCTTCACCGAGCCCGAGCTGCGCGCGGCGGTCGAAGCCGCCGACAATTGGGGCACCTATGTTGCTACGCACGCCTATACATCGGTCGCGATCCAGCGCTCGGTCGCGGCCGGCGTCAGATGCATCGAGCACGGTCATCTCATGGACGAGGCGAGCGCCAAGCTGATCGCTGAGAAGGGGATCTGGTTGAGCACGCAACCGTTCCTGGATATCTCCGCTGCAGCCGCGCTCGGACCCGCCGAGCAGGACAAGATGAAGCAGGTGGTCGCTGGAACCGACCGCGTCTATGCGCTCGCGAAGAAGTACGGCATCAAGACCGCGTTCGGCACCGACGTCCTGTTCTCGCAGGCGCTGGCGGATCGACAGGGCGCCATGCTGGCCGCGCTCACGCGCTGGTACACATCGGCCGAAGCGTTGGCCATGGCGACGTCGGCCAATGCCGAATTGCTGAGCCTGTCCGGTCCGCGAAATCCCTATCCGGGCAAGCTCGGCGTGGTCGAGGAGGGTGCGTTCGCCGATCTCCTGCTGGTCGACGGCAATCCGCTCGACAACATCAAGCTCGTCGAAGATCCCGCGAGGAATTTTGTGGTGATCATGAAGGGCGGCAAGGTCTACAAGAACATCCTCGCACGCTGACGAGTGCGCGCGTGGATCACATCCTGCGCGCCTGCCAGGGCATGAGGTGGCGGGATTGGATCGCTGCTAGGGGCGATCCTCCGCAACCGGGCTGATGCGCCGCGAACCGGCCGCGATCTCCGGAACCGCGGCGGGCCGTCCAGGGCTTGTCATAATCCCGGGCCTGTCATCGGAGGCATGGCTTCTCAGCGTCTCCAGGACTAGGAAGAATTTCTCGGCTAGCATGAGTCAAACTCGCTGATGCGTTCGTTTCGGTTTCGAGAACAGCGAATTTCGCTCGTCAAATCGGTCACTTGCTGCGCTCGGGGCCAATTTAGTTCGTCATGGCACGCCGAATTGTGACAAGCCTTGCTGGATTTCTGCGTCTGGCACGTCGTGTCGATGATCAGGCAGCGCGACTAACGTGACTATTCCTTGCCGGACTGACGGGCTATATGCTGTCGCTCTGTCATTAAACTGTCATGTCATCGTAAATGCTGAAATCAGACCCAACACCGGCTCGCAAAACCTCGAGTGCGCCGGACGGAAATCCTGTCCTGAAGGACAACAAGAGGACGCAAGTCGTCGCCGGCTTTCTCAGGCAGATTGAACCGGCCGAGCCCGGCGCGGAACCTGCGATCGTCGAGGGCGCTGTGAGTGATCAGACGCCATCGCAAGATGCCCCGCCTGCTCCGGAACCAACTCGGTCGAGCCTTGTCGCGCACCCCGGCGAGATCGAGCTCAAGCTGGTCGTCGATGCCGATCGCATGGCGCATTTCAACGCCGCGCCGGTCATCGCGGCGAATGCGCGCAACAAGGGCTCGCGAAAACACCTCAAATCCGTCTACTATGATACGCCTGATCGGATGCTTCGGCGCAACGGCCTGAGCCTGCGCGTTCGCCAGAGCGGCGCGCGCTTCGTGCAGACCGTGAAGACCGACACAGCGGATGATCCGCTGCGCCGCGGCGAGTGGGAGGCGAGCGTGGCCTCGCTTGCGCCCGATCTCGCTCTGGCGATGCCGTTCATTCCGGAGAAGCTTCGCAGCCATCTCGAAGTGCAGCCGCTCGAAGCTATCTTCACCGCCGACGTCCATCGTCACGCGCGGATGATCGACCTGCCGTCCGGCACGGTCGAGATCGCGTTCGACCAGGGCGTGCTCACGGCGAGCGATCGATCGCTGCCGGTGAGCGAGATCGAGCTGGAGCTCAAGAGCGGCAGTGCGAGCACGATCTACGAGGTCGCATTGCGGCTTGCAGAGCACGGCGCGGTGAAGCCGTCCATCCGCAGCAAGTCGGCGCGTGGCTTCGATCTTGCCGCGGGCGCGCCGCCCTCGGCACGACGCCCGCGAAAACTTCGCCTCGATCCTTCGGTGACGCTCGACGAAGCCTTCGCGACGATCCTGCGCTCGTGCTTCCTCCATCTGCTTCAGTCGCTGCCGGCGGCCGAGGACGGGCGCAATCCGGAGGGCGTGCATCAGCTGCGTGTCTCGCTGCGCCGGATTCGATCGGCGCTCGACCTGATGCGCTCGGTCGGCGCGCTCAGCAATCTCGACGCACTGCGCTCGGAGGCGCGCTGGCTGGCGCAGGACCTGTCCGCCGCACGCGACTGGGACGTGTTCCAGCGCGAGACCTTGCCGACGATCGCGAAGGCTTGCCCTTCAATCGCCGGCTTCGATGCGCTCGGCCGGGCTGCGGCCGAACGCCAGTCCGACGCCTATCGCAAGGCCCATCACGCGCTCGACGATCGCCGCTGCGCCATGTTCCTGATCGGCCTCGGCAACTGGATCGAGACGCGGGGCTGGCGCAACGACGTCGCCGCCGAAGATCTCGGCCGGCTCGCCGAGCCCGCCGTCAACTTCGCGCAGCGCATTCTGTCGGAGCAGTACGCCAAGGTGCTCAAGCGCGGCCGCCGCTTCAAGTCGCTCACGATGGAGGAGCTGCACCGGGTGCGGCTCGCGACCAAACGGCTGCGTTATCTCAGCGAGTTCCTGCTGCCGCTGTTTGCCGATCGCAAGTCCGCGAGGAAGTTTGCCCGCAGGCTCGCCGGTTTGCAGGAGGAGCTCGGCGCCTTCAACGACATGGCGGTCACGGCTTCGCTGCTCGACGGGCTCGGAGCCGAGCCCGACAGCGCCATCGCCGCCGCCGCGATCGCCGGCTGGCAGGCGCGTGCATCGATCGGCGTCAAGCCCGCCTTGCAAGGCACCTGGCGCGATTTCACCGCCGCGCGCGTGCCTTGGTCCTCACAGGGCTGATCGCAGAACCCCAAAAAGTTGCGGCCAGCCATTGGGGGATGGCTGGCCGCGCGCGAACCGGTCTGGGACGGGGAGGGGTGGGGATGTGACCGGGTCGCGTAACTCCTTGTCTCGTTCTTAATCTCTGGCGCTGGCGGTGGAGACCGCCGGCTTGGTATCGCCCAGCGAGACCCAGACGTTGGGATCGCTCTGCGACTGGCGCTTGACGAAGCGGTAGCCGGTTTCCGTCCAGGCAACGACGTTCTCGTTCTGATTGTCGAGAACGAACTCGCCCTTGTCGGTCTTCACCGTCAGCACCGCGTGTCCTTCGCCCTTCTTGTCGCGCACGACGGTGATCAGCAGGGCCTGGCGCGGCCATCCGGCATCGATCAGCATCTTGCGCTTCAACAACACGTAGTCTTCGCAGTCGCCGTAACCGTCGGTCGGCAGCGACCATTTCTCGATCACGCCCCAGTGCTCCTGGTCGGTCAAAGGCTTGACGGTCTCGTTGACCCAGCGATTGACCTTGACGAGGTCGCGCCATGCGGCCTGCGACATCACGATGTCGCGCGGCTGTGCCGGCGTGCCCTGGCACTGAGCGGTATTGTCCGCGCAGAACTCGACCCAGCCGATCGGCGCACGCGTGGTGTCACCGAGGCTCGCGTAGAGCAGACGGCCTTCGCCGGCCTGCGCTGCCGCGCTGATCCCGAAGAGCATGGCAGCCAGCGCCAGCCCTTTCCCCTGTCCCTTGAAGTCAAACATTGCGGCCCCCGTTTCTTGTTGGGACCACATTTCGCACGGAGCTTTTGAGTTGCCGCTAAGTCAGTCAAGTCAAGTCGAGATGAATACAAGTAAAAGGCGCGGCGAATTCGATCTATACTTGAATCGAATTCTCATAAAATTTGAAACAACTGCAATTGATTCAAGTTTTATCGATTAACGCGGAAACGCTGGCGGAACCGCCATTTCAACGTGCAAACGGGCCGCGCGTTAACCGGCGCGAGGCCCATGATCACGCGCGAAAAAGGCGGCGTCCGCATTGCGGAAGCCGCCTTCGGGGCTGGAAATACAGGGGTTTTGGCGTCCTAGCGCTTTACCGCGCGGTAACGCTCTCTTCGAGTGTCTCGATCGGCTGCGCGTGGACGAACTCCAGCGCGAAGCCGTCTTCGAGGTTTCGGACCACGCGGCCCTGGACCCGGCCGAGCATGACGGTCGATTTCAGCGGCGGCCGGTTCTCCGCGGCGATGGCAGCACCGGACAAGGAAAGGTCGATGATGCGGCAGGTCATCTTGGTGCCGTCCTCGAGCGTCAGCACCGCGATCGGGTTGCGCGGCACGATACGGTCGTGGCGACGGTCCTCCGGCAGATTGAGGATGTCGCGGTTGGCGAGCCAGGTCAGCTGCGCGGCGAGCTTGTCGCGCTTTCGGGGCGTCGCCCCGATCGTCATGGCGAAGCCGTTGTCGATGATGCGGGTGATCTTGCCCTCGACACGGCCGATATGGTCGAGATAGGCGACGACGCGGTCGCCGACATTGCCGATGCCGGGGGCGAGCAGCGCGAGGCCGCCCGGCGACATGTTGATCACCTGGCAGGGGAATTCGCGGCGGTCCGGCAGCATGTAGCGGCCGAGCAGGTGCACCTTCACCCGCTGGAAACGCCGACGCTCTTCGGCGGCAGGAAGAAATTTTTTGTTCGCCAACGCCATTTTCAACACCCGACCCCCCGCCCGGGCGGAGTCCGGGACGACCCTAAGGTGCATAGGGTTAATGCCGCGTTAGGATTGGGTGCGGCGGAAACGGACAGACACGATGCGTTCGAAAAGCCACACCCGGAGGGTGCTCAAGCCGGCCTCATCGCCCGCCGCTGCAACAAGACCAGCAGCGCCAGCAGCACCGCGGCGGACAGCCCGAGCGACCAGTGAATGCCGATCGCCGCGCCTGCTAGCCCGACCGTGATGCCGCTGAACGCCCGCATCCCGAGCCCCGCCATATTATAAAGACCGACGACGCGGCCGCGAATGTCGTGCGGGGCATTCACCTGCACCAGGGCCTGCGCCATGGTGTTGAACGACAGCTCGAAGAAGCCGGCGCAGAACAGCAGCACGATCGCAACCGGATAGATCCGCACCGTGGCGAAGCCGAGCAGCGCCGCGCTCCAGAGCATGGCCAGCAGGATCGCGGCGCGCGGCGTGCCTTTCAATCGTCCCCAGGACTCCAGCGCGATAGCGGCGAGCACCGCGCCGGCCGCATCCGCCGCGAGCAGCACGCTGTAGGAGACGCCGGGATCGCCATGGCCGAGATCGCCGGCAAAGCCCGGCATCTGGGCGTGATAGGCGTTGCCGATCATGAAGGAGGTGAGGCCGGCGAGCCAGGTCATCGCCGTCAGGGTCGGCTGGGTGCCGATGGCGCGGATGGTCAGCACGATGTCGGCAAGGCCGCGCACGGCAAAGCGCCGCACCGCCACGCTGCTGTCGCGCGCCGGCGCCCAGAACAGCCAGAGCAGCATCGGCAGATAGAACAGCGTGTTGAAGATGATGCCGTGCGAGGTGCCCAGCGTCAGCATGATGATTCCGCCCACGGCAGGCCCGACCAGGATGCCGAGATAGCGCGCCATCGCGTTCAGCCGCACCGCGCTCGGCAGGTCGGCGGGGCCGACGAGGTCGTAGAGCAAGAGCTGGTTCGGCGTCTGCCAGAGCACGCCGGCGCAGCCATGGATCACCAGCAGCAGCATCGCGTGCCACATCTGGATCGTATCGGTGATGAAGAAGAAGCCCCATCCGCTCGATGCCACGATGAACAGCAGCATGCCGCACTGAATGATCCGGCGCGGATCGAACCGGTCGGCAAGCCCGCCGACGGCGACCGAGAACAGCAGGAACGGCAGCCAGTGCGACAGCACCGCAAACCCCGCCAGCGCCGGCGAGTGGAATTTCTGGAACACCACCCAATAGCTGATCACATGCTCGATGTTGTCGGCCATCATCGCCAGCACGTAAGAGCCGAACTGCAGCCGGTACGGCACCGACTTCATCGCCGCGAACGAGCCGGACGCAGCCACGGGATTTTGGGGAAGGGGGTTCAAGGGGGCACCTGGGAAGGACCTTGCGGCCTTACACGGTCGAGGGTGAGGGCTCAAGACAATTGGATGTGTGGGCATCTGCCATGCACTGCCACCACGAACTCCGTCGTCATCCTGAGGTGCTCACCTTGCGATGCGTCCGCATCGCAAGATGAGCACCTCAGGATGACGGTAGAGAGTGTGGCAGCTGCCGTAGTCCGGATTAGCGGAGCGATATCCGGGGCCGCTGATCCCGCATGTCGCTTCGCTCATGCGGGCTACGAATTCCTGCATCTTGGCACGCGCGTACATCTCACATAGCTTTGCCTCAGCCCGCACCCATCAATCATAACAGACGGGCATCGAGGAAACAGCCATGCAATCCATTCGCGTCTGCACCCATGCAGGGCCGGGCTCAGAGCCAGTCATCCGCACCGTGCCGTGGCCGAAGGTCGGCCGCAAGGCTGCGCTGATCAAGGTGGGCGCCTGCGGGGTCTGCGGCACCGATCTGCATATCCTCAAGGGACATTGGCCGAAGCCGCTGCCCTGGCCGTTCACGCTCGGCCACGAGCTTGGCGGAATCATCGTCGAATGCGGCGAGGAGTTTACCGAGGACTTCATGAGCAAGCCGCTCAAGGTCGGCTCGAAAGTGATGATCCCGCCGCTGATGCCCTGCGGCCATTGCTATTACTGCATCCATTATCCGCAAACCGCCAACAAATGCCTGACGCCGGTCTATTACGGCCGCTATCTCGGCTTCGACAAGGCGCCGCACATGTGGGGCGGCTGGGCCGAATATGTCTACGTCGATCTCGAGATGCTGCCGGGCACCAAGATCTACAAATTGCCCGACGACATGTCGCTGCGCTTAGGTGCGCTCTCGGAGCCGCTGACCTCCTGCATCCGCGCCTTCAACCGCGCCAGCCGCGCCGGTGGTTTTTCCTGGGGCGATACGGTGGTGATCCAGGGATCGGGGCCGATCGGCATTCTCGCGGTCGCGGCCGCAAAGGAGATGGGGGCAGGGCGCGTCATCTGCGTCGGTGCGCCCGAGGAGCCGCGGCTCAAGCTGGCCCGCGAATTCGGCGCGGAGGCGACCGTCAACATCGAGGAGATCAGGTCGCCGCAGGAGCGCATCGCGCGTGTGCGCGAAATCGTCGGCGGCTTCGGCGCTGATCTGGTGATGGATTGCTCGGGGCATCCCACCGCCGGCCCGGAAGGCATCGAGATGCTGCGTGACGGCGGCACCTATGTCGAGATGGGCCAGTTCACCGATGCCGGCTCGATCGAGACCTCCTGGCACCGCATCTGCACCAAGGATCTCAACGTGCTGGGCTCCTGGGGCTTCACCGGCAACGATCTGCCGCTCGGCGTCGACATGCTCTATCGCACCGCGGGCAAATATCCCTGGCTGAAGATGCAGACGATCTATCCATTCACGGAGGAAGGCGTCGCGCAGGCGGTGAAGGACGCCATGGCGATGAAGACGGTGAAGTCGACCATCGTGCCGTGGCCGGAACTGGTGGACTAGACGATGCCATCGATCCCGCACGATCTCGCGGTGTTCCTGGTCGAGGCCAAGCGGCGCACCTATGCCGGCCTCGACGACGACGCGACGGTGGCCGCGCCGCTGCTCGCCGGCTCCAAGCAGCTCGAGCATCGCGCGCCGCCTTATGCCTATCGCGATGTCTATTTCGGCATGGGATTTTTCGTCGGGCAGGAGACGGTGTCGAAGGACGACCGCGTCATCTGGTCGATGAGCTACGGTGGTGGCGCCGGTGCGGAGATCAGGGATCGGGAGACTCTCCTCGCGATCTACAAATTCCTGCGTTACGCGCTGCTGGCTGTGAGCGTCGAGCAGCCATACCGCGGACCGCGCCGGTTCGAGCAGGCGGGGATGGTCTACCGCAACGAGGTCGAAGGCGCGCTCGATCGTTTCCACGGCGTCGAGACGATTGCGCGGCAGGATGGCATGCAGCTCTACGAGCTGCGCTATGGTGGCGGGCTGCTGCGATAGCCCTGCGAGCCTGTAACCCGGATGGAGCGAAGCGCAATCCCGGGGCACCGGCCCCGCATTCCGCTTTGCTTCATGCGGGCTACGAGCCGCAATTTGGAACAAGGGCCACGATGACAAACGAACAGACACCCGAACCAACCCGGCGCTCTCCCTTCAACGCCATCCGCGCGATCGACTACACCGTTGTCTTCGTGCGCGACATGGCGGCGATGCGCCGTTTCTATGAGGATGTCCTTGCCTTTCCGCTGCTGCGCGAGCTGTCGCCGAACTGGATCGAGTATGGCCTCGGCGGCAACACGCTGGCGCTGGCGCGGCCGAGCCGGACCGCTACCGATGCGCCGACGCCGCCGGGCAGTGCCTCGCTGCAACTGGCGTTCAAGGTCTCCGCGGCCGAGGTCGATGCATGCGCAGACGAACTCGTTCGGCAGGGCGTTGCGCTGGTGTCGCCGCCGACCAATCAGTCGTTCGGACATCGCACGCTGTTCTTCCGCGATCCCGACGGCAATCTCTTGGAGATCTATGCCGAGATCTAGGCTGTGTACTCATTAAGCAGCTGTGCTCCGCTCCGGGGTCTCGGCGTCAAAATGCGCGGTCGCAACCACAACCGGCCGCGGCGGTTCGGCTTTTTGCGCCACGGTATCCTTCCCGGCCAGCGCAGCGGCCATCAAGGCCAGCGAGGGGCGTCTCCCCCTGCTAATCGCTATCAGCTTGCGCGGGATTGCGCGCCGTGACGATCCACGTCGCGCCGTCGATCATCACCGACCGCTCGCCGGGGCAGTCCGCGAAGGCGGCACGAACCGCGGCCGAGGCGCGGGCGCGGATGTCGTCGGGCTGATCAACAAGCGCGCGCGACAGCGGGCCGACCTCGAACGTCATCTTCACCGCGTCGTCGATCGCCGTGATCGCGGCCTGGCCGAACACCTCCAGCCTACCGTCGAGCCGGGCCTGGTGGACGACCCCAGCGCTCCCCGCTTTGGCCCTTCCAATTGGTGATCTGATCGGCATTGTACTGTGCCATGACATATCCTTGTTCTGGTTCGTTCTTAACGAAGCTATCCGATGCCAAAGTCCATCGTCTCCAGCGAGCCCGCCTCCACTAGTGATAAGGCGCCGTCCGCTGATGGCGGCATCACACGAGTGATCCGCGTTAGCTCACGATTGGGCCAGCCGCAGCTTCATCGAAACCAGCACGAGCTTGGATAGCGAGGCTTCGTTCTGCAGCCTGCGAGTCGAAATATTCCTCAATCGAATAAACCTTGCCCCATCGCAACTTGAAGACGTGGACGCCCCTGTTCACATACGAGCTTTGGCCGTCAAGTAGCCTCGCGTTGGCCCGCCACTTGACGAACACTGTGGTATTCCATGGCCAACCCGTCACCTCGACCCGCTCAATATCTATATGAAGCTTCGGGAAAACACGGCCCATGCGCTCGAACCACTGCTTCACCGATTGCTTTCCATGTCGCTCACCCCCCAACGCATGATTTCCGGCAACCCAGTGATACGCGTTTGGTGTTAGGCCCTTTGCAGCATCATCCCAACGCTGGTTGTTGACATGATCGAAGCTCCTGCGGATCTCTTTTTCGACAATTAGACTGTAGACCATTGATGCCACCTGTTGTTGGATAGCCGACGGCTCTGCAAGACGGATGGATACTTTCCAGATACTGAAAGCTGCTCCGGGTAACGACGTCGATCCGTTGGGAAAGCTGGCCGACGGGCGGCCCCGCAGGCGGCAGCGGCGGAATAGTCAGAGCCAGCGGCGAACCTCGGCCTTGTAGTGGCGGTAGTCGTCGCCGAACTTCGCTTCGAGATAGCGCTCCTCGCGGGCGATCACCTGCGTCTGGATCGCGATCAGCACCAACGGGAGCAAGGCGAAGGCGATCGGCCCGTCGAAGCCGATCGCAAGACCGGCATAGATAAGCGCCATTCCGAGATACATGGGATTGCGGGTCCACCGATAAGGGCCGGTCGTTGCGATCAGGGTCGTTGGCTGCGACGGCGGAACGTTGGTGCCCAACCGCCGGAACAGCCCCGCCGCCGCAAGCATCATCGCCGCGCCGGCAACGAACAGCAGCGCGCCGGTCGCGACCAGCAACCGCCCGTCGATGCCGAAAGAGCGCTGGGTGACGAACCGCTCCGCCGCCAGCCCCAACAGCAGCGTTCCCAGATAGACGAAGGGCGGAGGGAAGCGCACACCCGCGCTGTCCGGTTCGACCGCCATGCTCATCTCCAATCTGCGCTCTCAAACCACCATCGACTGCTGGGCGAAGATACCCGCCATCGCGCCCTGCGATGATGCCTGGGTGACCGAGGGCAAGAAGGGCGTGGTGAGGTCGCCGGCGGCGTAGATGCCGGGCATGCTGGTTTGACGGCGTTCGTCGACCTTGAGGACGATGCCGGCGGGCGTAGCCACGGTGGCAAGGCCCAGTGCTTCATGCAGGCTTGCGGACGCCTTGTTGCGCGGATTGGCGAACAGGATGTCGACCGCGACATTGCGGCCGGTATCGAGATTGACGGTGGCGATATGGCCCTGGTGATGGGCGATCTCGACGATCCGGCCATCGATGAGAGGTATGTTGCGGCGCGCCAGATCGGCCTGGATATCGGGCGGAATGTCGTGACCATCGGCGAAGAGCGTCAACTTGTCAGTCCAATCGTGGAACAGCCTGACCTGATTGTGCGACTGCGGGCTGGACCAGACGAGGCCCCAATGCTGGCCGGCGACTTCAAAGCCATCGCAATAGGGGCATGGCACGATGGACGTGCCCCAGCTTTCGGCGTAGCCCGGAACATCAGGCATCTGGTCGGCGACGCCATAGCTCAGGATCAGACGACGCGCCGCAAGGCTTTCAACATCGCCAGTAAGGACAGAGAAATTGTCGATGGCGCCGGAGACGCTGTCGGCCCGGGCACTGACAAGCTTGATCGCGGGATAACGCGCCAACTGCCGCCGCGCCTCCGCCAGGATGTCCAGCGGCGGCTTGTGATCGTGGCCGAGCAGTCCATGCGAGTGGCCGGCGAAGCGGTTGCGTGGCAGACCGGTATCGAGAACGGTGACCTTGCGGCGGGCGCGGCCGAGCTGCAAGGCGCCGGCGAGACCGGCAAAGCTGCCGCCGATGATGATGACGTCATCCATGGTGATGGGCTCCGTGTTGTGGATGGAGGGAGACGAGTTGGGCTTGGCGGTGGCCTGAGCGCGGGCGAGGCCGATGGCGGAAAGCGCAGCCAACTTCAGCAGGGCTCGTCGTTGCATCGAAGGAATCACCCTACCCCCTGGCTTGCACATTTCAGATACTTCATGGTATCGTAATTCAAGAATTAGGATACTGTCAAGTACTGGAATTGCCGTGACCGAAAACAGCCAGGGCCGGCGCGGCCGGCCCGCCAACGAGGCGCTTGGCCAAACCATCATCGACGCCGCGCGCGAGCTCTTTGTGGAGTTGGGTTTTCAAGCGACGACATTGGACAAGGTCGCCCAGCGAGCGAAGATATCCAAGCTCAGCATCTACAGGCACTTCGAGAACAAGGAGGCGCTGTTCGGCGCGGCCATGGCGGCCGGCTGCCATCAGTTGTTTGCACCACAGACCCTTCTTGAAGGCGTCGACGGTTCGGTCGAAGATCAGCTCGTGGCGGTGGGATCATCACTGCTTCGCACGCTGTTGAGATCGGACGTCCGCAGCCTCGAAGCCATGGTCATGGCCGACAAGACGAGTCAAAACGCATTAAGCAAGCTCCATTTCGAAGCCGGCCCCGCTCATGTCATCGCCGAAATCGAGGCCCTGTTGCGTCAGTTGCACGCGAAGGGGCTTCTGAACGTGCCCGATCCTCTCCGGTCCGCCCGCTTGTTCGCCGCGCTTTTCAAAGGATCCGATCTCCTGATGATCGCACGCTTCGATCAGGCGAAAGCAGAGGACGACAACGAAATCGATTCCTATTGCCAGTCGGCCGTCGCCATGTTCATCGCCGCGCATCGTGACAACGACCAAGTGGGCGGAGATTTGCCTGCCTTAAGGTCAAAAAACAAAATTTGAATCGTGCGTGACTAGCAAAATTCATGCGGTGGTCGATAGCAATGGTCTGTCGGTACGGCTGGCGCTGAGCCCCGGTGAGGCGCACGACGTTCGACTAGCCGGAAAACTGCTGTCTCGTCTGAAATCCGGGGCAATGTTACTCGCCGACCGTGGCTATGACGCCGACTGGATCAGAGAACTTGCGATGAAGAAGGGCGCGTGGGCCAACATCCCACCAAAGAGCAATCGCAGCGATCCGATCTGCTTCAGCCCGTATCTTGCTTTCGTTCAGCTCGCCTCGATCAGGCTATGGCTTCGCGTTAATGAGTCCACGTCCTAGTCCAGTCACCGTGTCCGTCGCCTGAAAAGTTCCACCGGAAATCCCGGTGTTATTCACGCCGCGGTGAAACTTAGGTCCAGGTTGCGGCTTTCAGTTCCCAGGAGAGCGATCGTGAAGCGAATCCTGAAACCCGTCACTTACGTGCTGGCTGCCATCTACTTCGTGGTGGATGCGGTCTTCATGGCCGTGGCGCGGCCAATAGCGCGTTGGATCGGGCGGCATTTCGAATTCAGGCGATTGCGCGCCTGGATCAGGGGGCTACCGCCTTATCCGTCGCTCGCTTTATTCTCGGTGCCCGTCATCATTCTGGAGCCGGTCAAGCCCGTGGCGGCCTATCTCGCCGCGACCGGTCAGTTCGTCAGCAGCGTTGTGACTTTCATTGTCGGCGAGTTGCTCAAGCTGGTGTTGGTCGAGCGCCTGTTTCATCTCACGCGCGACAAGCTGATGCGAATTCCCGCCTTTGCCTGGGCTTACGGAAAATACGCCGCGGCAAAGGCGTGGCTGCAGGCGACCGAGGCCTGGCGCGCCATCCGAGCGCTGGCCCGCGCAATCAAGGACAGTGCTGCACGCGCAAGAGCCAGGCTGGTTGGCCGCTTCAGCCGGCTGGCGGCCTCCAGGGATTAGGCCGCGCGCGCTGCCCTCTATGCAAGCTTGCGCGCTGCGGCGGTTGCCTTGTCGCCGGTGTTCGGGGTGCCGGTCGGCTCGATGAGCAGGAGTTGAACCTCCTCGCGCGCTACTGGACGGTGCTCGACACCTCTGGGCACCACATAGAGCTCGCCCGGACCGAGCGTCACCGTGCGATCCCGCAATTCGATGTCCAGATTGCCCTTCAGGACCAGAAAGAAGTCGTCGGTGTCGTCATGCTTGTGCCAGGTAAACTCGCCCTTCACCTTCACCACCATCACGTCGCAATCGTTGAACGTCGTGATCGTGCGCGGGGACCAGAGGTCCTCAAAGGTCGCGAGCTTGTCGGCGAGCGATATGCTGTCAGGCATGTTTCCCCCATTGTTCTCTTGTGAGAAACGATTTGGTATCGGATGGCCGGTGCGGCAAGACCGTATCCATTGACCGATCGAGGTGGCGGTAAAAATCCTCCGCAACCTCTAAGCGCGGTTCTCTGCGCGAAGCCATGCATCATAGGCATGGTGATTTCCGGGCACTTGGCGTAAAGAGCGCCCAGATCAAATCAGCGTGCGGCCGGGCCGTTTGCCGCGCATGCAGCTCAGGCCCCTCGGCTCACAGTTTGCGCGCCTGAATTAACCAAGGTTCTCCATCCCGTGTCTTTTCCGGCCCTGACCCCGCCGCTCGCCCGCGCTTTGGCCGAGCGGAACTACGATTCGCCAACCCCCGTTCAGCTCGCCGTGCTCGCGGACGAAGCCGCCGGCCGCGACCTGCTGGTTTCGGCCCAGACTGGCTCCGGCAAGACCCTCGCTTATGGCCTCGCCATGGCCAAGGATCTGCTCGGCGATGCCGAGCGGTTCGAGCGGGCGGCGGCTCCGCTCGCCTTGATCGTGGCGCCGACCCGCGAGCTCGCGATGCAGGTTCAGCGTGAGCTTGCCTGGATCTACCAGCATGCGGAGACGCGCGTCGTCTCCTGCGTCGGCGGCATGGATCCGCGCCGCGAGCAGCGCGAGCTCGCCGCGGGTGCTCACATCGTCGTCGGTACGCCCGGCCGGTTGTGCGATCATTTGCGCCGCGGCCGTCTCGACATCTCGGAATTGAAAGCGGTCGTCCTCGACGAGGCCGACGAGATGCTCAATCTCGGCTTTCGCGAGGACATGGAGTTCATCCTCGAGACCACGCCGGAGACGCGCCGCACCCTGCTGTTCTCGGCGACCTTTCCGCGCGGCATCGTCGCGCTCGCCAAGCAATATCAGCAGCAGGCGTTCCGGATCGAAGTCGCCGGCGACGAAGGCGGTCATGCCGATATCGAGTACCGCGCCATCCGAATCGCGCCCGCCGATGCCGAGCATGCGGTCGTCAACGTGCTGCGCTTCTACGAGGCGCCGAGCGCGCTGGTGTTTTGCAGCACGCGCGATCACGTCAGGCATTTGCAGGCGGCGCTCCTGGAGCGCGGCTTCTCCGTCGTCGCCCTGTCGGGAGAATTGACGCAGAACGAGCGGACCCTGGCGCTGCAGTCGCTGCGCGACGGACGGGCCCGCGTCTGCGTCGCCACCGACGTTGCCGCCCGCGGCATTGACCTGCCGAGCCTCGACCTCGTCATTCACGCCGACCTGCCCAACGACGCCGAGGTGATGCAGCACCGCTCGGGCCGAACCGGGCGCGCCGGACGCAAGGGGACAAGCGTCCTGCTGGTGCTGCCCGCCCGCCGGCGTCGCGCGGAGCTGCTGCTCAATCTCGCAGGTGTCGACGCCGACTGGGGCACGGCGCCGCAGGCGGACGAAATCCGCAAGCTCGACCATGAGCGCATGAAGGACGTGTTGTTCACCGAGGAGACGACGGCGGACGATCTGGTGCTGGCCCAGGCGCTGCTGGCCGAGCGGTCGGCCGAGGATATCGCAGCCGCCCTGGCGCGGCTCTATCGCGCGCGGCTGCCGTCGCCCGAAGACATTCTCGATCCCGGCGAGCGCAGCGGCCGGCCGCGCGACGATCGTGGTCGCGATAAATTCCAGGATAGGGGCGACGGCGGCGACGATCGCGCCGGAAGACCTCGATCGAAATCGGGAAAAGTATCGTCGAAGCACGGCATGTCGGAGACGAGCGTCTGGTTCCGCGCCGCGATCGGACGACGCAAGAATGCGGAGGCGCGCTGGCTGCTGCCGATGATCTGCCGCCGCGGCGGCATCGACAAGCGCGACATCGGCGCCATCAAGATCATGGACACAACGACCGAGTTCGAGATCTCCGAGCGGGTCGCGGAATCCTTCGCGGCCAAGGTCAAGCGTCCGGACAAGGAGGACAGCATCCGCATCGAGCGGCTGGGGGAGGGCTCGCAGCAGCAGGCGCCTGCGGAGGAGCGGTCACACACGCGCGAGAGCCGCGACAGCGATCATCGTGAACGTCGCGACGATCGTCCGCGCGACAAGAGTGAATTCAAGCCACGCGGCAAGCCTCAAGGCGAGCGCGGGCCGAAATTCGGCGATGCTCCGTCTTTCGGCAAGAAGAAGCACAAGAACAAGCCGGGTCACGCAGAGCCGTCGGTCACGGCGTGGCCCGCGAAGGGCGCGCCTGGAAAGAAGCCGAAGAAGAAAAAGCATCGCGGCTGAACCGGCACCGTTCAGCGCAGACGACAATGATGCCGCCGGGTTGCACCGGCGGCATCATCTGAAAAGTCAGGTGTGAACTCAGCGGCCGCCGCCGCCACCACCACCACCGCCTCCGCCACCACCACCTCCGCCGCCGCCGGCATCGCGCATCGACGAGCTGTAGCGCGGATCAGTCTGCTTCATGTAGGTCGGCGAGGTATCGTTGGCGAGGCGCGCGACGGGGCGGCGTGCGCGGCCCGGGGTCGTCGACTCCGCAACGATGCCACAGCTTTCGAAGAAGCCGAACTGGCAACCATCGATTCGGTGTGGCGCCGCGTTGGCGCTGGTCGCGGCGAACGCACTCGCTGCAACACATGTCATCAAAGCAATCTTCGACAAAGTGAGTTTCATGGATCTTCTCCAGCCTCGGTTCGGCGAGACCGGAACGGCTCGCACATCCCTTCGACGGAGCGCCACTTGACCCGGTTCGAGGGCGCGGCTTCACGCCCGCGTGAGCCGGCTGGCCGGTGAGGGACATTACGCCGCGGTAAGGTCGCGCAGCATATACGTCGCGCCTTCGCCATAGGATGCCAGTTTTGCGCGCAGTGCCGCATCCGCAGTGACGGGCCGAAAGCCGAGACGTTGCCACAGCGGCCGCGTGGCGTAGACCGAGACCAGTGCGAGCGTTGCGATGCCTGCCGCACGCGCCAGCTGCTCGATCTCTGCAACATAGGAGCGCACGACACCGCCGCGAAAATCGGGCAGCACCGCGACGTCGTGCAGGTAGAGGCAATCCGCATCGTCAGGCAATCGTGCGAGCAGGCCGTCGAGCGGCGGGATCCGGTGTTGCTTCCAGGGATGCGAAAGTCCGTAGCCGGCGATCTCGTCGCCCGTGATCAGCACGCGGCATCCCTCGGGATAGAGCCGCATCTTCTCCGCGAGCACCTCGGGGCTCTCAGGGAGATCAGGATGAATCCGCGCCGCGATCGCGCTGATCGCGGGCAGATCGGATGCGTGCGCGGGACGCCAATGCGGCTTGCTCATGTCTTTCCGTCGTTCCGTCTCGGTTGATCCAGTTTATTCCGCCGCGTCGGCGCGCGCAGTGAAAAATATCTTTGCCGCCATCTCAGGAATACGACGCCGCGTGCGGCGTCCTACCCATGCAAGCCAATTGCATGACAGGAGATATCATGACGTCCTCGATCCGCCTCGCGCTCTCGCTGGCACTCTCGCTCGCGATCGTTCCCGCCGCCTTCGCCGCACCGCCGACCAAGACGGGCAAGACCGACAAGGGCAACGTGCTCACCGATGGCAAGGGCATGACGCTCTACACCTTCGACAAGGACGCGGACGGCAAGTCCGCCTGCAACGGTCCATGCGCGACGAACTGGCCGGTGCTGAAGGCCGAGGCCAGCGATGCAGCGGGCGACGGCTACACCATCATCACGCGCGACGACGGCTCGAAGCAGTGGGCCTACAAGGGCAAGCCTCTCTACACCTTCGCCAAGGACCAGAAGCCCGGCGACGTCACCGGCGACGGCTTCTTGAACGGCGCCTGGCATCTGGCGATGCCGTAACCGCGCATCGTGCGTCGGCTGTTGCTAGCGACAGCCGGCGCACTGACGTGCGGTCATCTCGGATATTCGAGCTGCATCGCGACGAAGTCGGCCGTGCGTGACCCGTAGCGCGCATCGATGGCATGCAGCGTCCGGTCCAGCGCTCGCGCCGGCGGCAAGTCGACGGTATCAGGCGGCATCTGCTCTGCCGGCCAGCCGGCCGCGACGTTGTCCGGCAGGATGCGAAGACCGCCACGGCTCGTCTGCGGCTCTGCCGTGGCCGCGAAGGTGAGGGCGCGCGAGCGATAGGTGCGCGACCACGCATCAGCGACAAGCGCAAGCGACACCTCGTCGATGTCTGGCGTCAGCGCGAGTCCGAGTTGCTCGCGGTTCCAGAATGCGAGCGTGTTGGCGATCGCCGTCAGCGCGAACGGGCGTGTGAACTGGAACGCCGCGCTGCGATGGCGCGCATTCCACTCCGCAAGACCGATGTCGCGGGCGACCGCCTCGGCCCTGGCGCGGCCGGCGATGGCCTCGACCAGGGTCAGGGCCATCGGCATGGACGCGGTGATGCCGGTCGTCGTCGCAACGCCGCGATCGACCACCAGCCTGCGGTCCGCGACATAGCGGATTGCGGCATGCTTTTGCAGATCGCGCACCGAATACCAGTGCGTGGTGGCCTGCCGGCCGTCGAGGAGTCCGGTGTTGGCAACGACCTTGGCGCCGACGCAGACGCCGATGATGATCGCGCCCTTGCCGGCCTGGCTTTTGATCCATTGCAACGCCACGGCATCGTCTTCGCGGCTCATCGCGGGCACGATCACGTAATCGGCGCCGTCGGGATGCGCCGCGTCGAACTCGGCGATGGTCGCATGCGGCTGCACTTTCAGCGCGGGATAGAGCGTGACGGGTCCGGGCTGCGTCGCCAATGTGAGGACGTCGGCGACATCGGCGCGCGCGAGGATGCCGTACGGCATCAGATAGTCGGTCGTCTCGCTCATGTCGTTGATGCCGACGATGGCAATCAGCGGGCGTTTGCGCTTCGGCGGCTTCAGCGCCGCAAGCGTCGCTTCGGTCTCCTCCTTGGATATCGCAGGGGCGGCTCCCTGAGCCGGCGCGCCGGGCAGCAGGAACAGCCAGGTTCCGCCGATCGCCGCCAGCAGCACCACGCAGCCGACGCCGCTCAACGCCAGAACGCGCCATGTCATGATGATGTCACCCGAACCTCGTTGCTTCACGCGAGGCGGAAGCTATCCCTTGGCGACGACATCAGGAATGACGCAGATCCGGCAAAAACGGCCATCCGCATGCGCGTGATTTGTCGGGCGGCGGAGACTATCTCAGCCCCTCATACACCATCAGCCCGCGTGCGATCTGCAGTTTGCGGATCGCGCGCGGCAGCAGCTTCTCCGGCTGGTGCAGATAGCGCCAGGAGGTGAGGGTGAAGGCTGAGAGCGCGCCGCATTCGTCGTCGAACGGTGCGAGCACGCCCGTCACGCTCACCGGCGTGTGCGGGCGGGCGTTGAAGGGCAGCAGCAACAGCTCGAGATAGGCCTTGCTGCCATCCTCGCGCGCGGCCGTGACGCCGGCGATCGCACCTAACGCCTCGTCGGCGACGATGGTTGTGATCTCCTCGATCTCGCTGCGGCTCGCGGCCGTGAACAGCGCTGCAAAGCTCTGGTCCTTGAGGTCGCATCCCGCGAGAGCACAGACGCGTGTGCCGGCGACGCGGAAGGGAAAGCCGAGATTGGGCTCGCAGGAGAGGACAAAAATGTCGCCGAGCAGGCCGCGGACCGCGGCCGGATCGATGTCGGCCCTGTCGGGAGCCCGTGCGGCGCCGCGCTTCTTGTCCCAATACGCGAAGAACGCGCGGCTCGACGGATGTTTCATGTCTGAACGCTTATCCCGGGGTGCGACCTCGAAGGGACAAAGCTGTCCCGCTTCAGTGCACCCGCGATCCCTTGTGATGTTGTGCAGGAGGGGATTTGCAGCGTCCATGCCGGGAGGGCGTTTTCGCCCCCGTTAAGGCAGTCTTTGCGTCGTTAACGTTAAATTAACTATGGCCTTTGCGTCTCGCGCGGCGCTGCTATGGTGATCGCAGTCGCAAGCCTCGCCGCTTTCATCCAGGTTCTCGGCGGGCCTGTACACAGGGCGTCAAACAGTTTGGTCACGGGCCGCGGGGAGGGGTGGGGATACACCTTCATTTCCTCCGGCACCGGAAGGCCGACACGGACAGGCAGGGCTTCCCAGGGCCCTGCCTTTTCCTTTTGTGCACTTGCGCAAGGCCGGCAAAGGCGACTATCTCCAAACGGATCGTTCCGATCGCGCCTGAAAGCGAAGCTGCCTTGGATTCCCCGCACGATTCTCCGCCGCAGGATTCTCAGCCCGGCCTGCCGGCCGCCCATGAGGAGGCTCCGCGCGAGCCGGTCCTGACGCTGCCTGTGGCGCTGACCGCCTATATCGTCCTGCTGGCGGTGATCCATCTGCGGGTGCTGCTGCCGCCGGAGCTCGAGAACTGGACCATCGACGTCTTCGGCTTCATCCCCAAGCGCTACGATTCCTCGCTGCTGAACTTGCAGATCCCCGGCGGGGCCGGCGCCAAGGTCTGGACCTTCGTCACCTATTCGCTGCTGCACGCCAATCTGACCCATCTCGGCTTCAACGTGCTCTGGCTGTTGCCGTTCGGCAGCGCGCTGGCGCGGCGCTTCGGTGCGGTCAGGTTCTTCCTGTTTCTGGCGGTGACGGCGGCGGCCGGTGCGCTCGCCCATCTCGTCACCCATGAGCATGCGGTGGCGCCGATGATCGGCGCCTCGGCCTCGGTGTCGGGCGCGATGGCAGCCGCGATCCGCTTCGCGTTCGTCCGCGGCAGCTTCCTGTCGTTCAACCGGTCGGACGCCGATACCGCAGCAAAGGTTCCGGCGCTGCCGCTGTCGCGCGCGCTGCGCGACGGAAGGGTGGTCGGCTTCCTCGCCGTGTGGTTCGGCGTCAACATCATCTTCGGCGTCGGTGCGATCGGCATCGATTCCGAAACCACGAGCGTGGCCTGGCAGGCGCATATCGGCGGCTTCTTCGCCGGCCTGCTGCTGTTCGCGCTGTTCGATCCCGTGCCGCGCGTGCGAAACGATGCTGCGGATGCGTCATCACAGGACGTTTCAGACCGTATTTGAAGCGGCGCTTGCGGCGCGGCCCGAATTCATCCATCATTTGCGGGAAGAATGTTCCGAAGCTGCAAGCCGCTAGCGGCGATGCTTCGCAAAGCGCCTGAGCCTGCAACCGGCGCTAAAACTGTTAGTTGAAGACTCGAAGAACAAGTCCGGGCCGCCAAAGGCGGAACGGGTCCGATTCAGGGAGGCAACAATGACGGTACGTTCCATTCTCAACACCAAGGGCCACCAGATCGTGAGCGTCGAGCCCGACGCGAAGCTGGCTGCCGCGGTCAAGCTGCTCGGTGAGAAGAAGATCGGCGCGGTGCTGGTGATGAACCAGAGCCGGCTCGAGGGCATCCTGTCGGAGCGCGACATCGTCCGCGTGATCGGCGAGCGCGGCGCCGGCGCGCTGGAGGAGCCGGTCGCTCAGGTCATGACCCGCAAGGTCGTGACCTGCAAGGAGACCGACACGGTCGCCGAGCTCATGGAGATGATGACGTCGGGCAAGTTCCGCCATCTGCCGGTGATCGACAGCGGCAAGGTGGTCGGCCTGATCTCGATCGGCGACATCGTCAAGCGCCGGGTCCAGGAATACGAGTCCGAGCAGGAAGCCCTGCGCGACTACATCAAGACGGCCTGATCAGGTCTGCTCGCCGGCTTTCGGCGCGGTGCCTTCGGGCGCCGGCGCCAGCACATGGATTGCCTCCTGGATCGACTCCAGCGCGCGCTCCGCGGCGCGGGTGCCATGAGCGATCAGGTCCTCGGAGCGGTGGAAGTCGAACCAGCCGAACTGGCCGACCCGCGGCGTGATCAACAGATCCGGCGGATCGCCGGCAAGGCGGGCGCGGGTGATGCGATCCTGCATGATGTTGAAGGCATCCACCATCACCGAGGAGATGCCGGGCCGGCCATTACCGCCAAAGAACTCGCGCTTCATCGTCCTCTCGGGCGAGAACAGGCGCGGGAAGCGCCGCTTGGCCGTCGGCTCCGCCGCCTCCGGAGCGACCGGGGCGGGCAGTGCGCCGTGCGAATAGATCGTCGTGGAATGGGTGAAGATGTCGCTGGAAAGATTTGCGGCGATGACGATTTCGGCGCCGAGCGCGCGGGCGGCCGAGACCGGCACCGGGTTCACCAGCGCGCCGTCGACCAGCCAGCGGTCGCCGATCAGGACGGGCGAGAAGATGCCGGGCAGGGCGTAGGACGCACGCATCGCATCGACGACGCGGCCGCGCGTCAGCCAGATCTCGTGGCCGGTGCGGACCTCGGTCGCGACGCTTGCGAACTTGATGGGCAGGTCCTCGATTAGGGTCTGTCCGACCGCGTTCACGAGGCGGGTCGCCAGCTTCTCGCCGCCGAGCAGGCCGGAGCCGTTGAGGCGGATGTCGAGATAGCCGAGGATGTTGCGCATCCCTTGCAGGCTGCGCCCCCACTCTTCGAACGTCTCGAGCCGGCCGGCCGCATGCAGGCCACCGACCACGGCGCCGATGGAGGTGCCGACCACGACGTCGGGCACGATGCCGTTGGCAATCAGGGTTCTGAGGATTCCGATATGGGCAAAGCCGCGCGCCGCGCCGCCACCGAGGGCGAGGCCGATGACCGGTCGGCGGGTGGGGCCGAGGCCAATCTTCTCACCGTTCGAGCCGTTCGCGCCACGCCCCTTCAAGATGTCTAACACCGAAACTCTCCTACGCCGGGGCCTGCACCGTCAGACTAGGCACCGCATTTGCGCTTCGCCATATCAGGCGCGAAGCATGGTTTATGCCGCTTTGGAAAGGGCACGGGGCAGGAGTATGGCGAGGGACGGTTGCCTCTGGTGTAATCACGCAGGCGTCAACCAGGTTCCATCGATCTGCACGGGCCCGTATTTCCAGGGGTATCAGAGGCTTGAATTTGCCGCGTTTTCGGTGAAAAGCAGGGGGCATGACACGCGGGGGTGACGGCATCATCGGATGGCGGCGCAGCGGCAGGCTGCTGCCGGCGCTGATCCTTGCCGCGTGCCTCGTTACCTCAGGCCAAAACGCTGCGCAGGCGCAGCTTTTCTCCGATCGTCCGCCGCCGGTCCCACCGGCTTCGGTGCCCGAGCCCGGCGGCGCCGTCAGCCTGGCGCCGCCCTCCGGGCCGGGCGCCGGCCCGCCGAGCCTGCCGCCGACCCTGATGCAGCCGGCAACCCCGAGCATGCCGCCGCCCGCGGTCACGACCGTGCCGCCGGCCGCTCCGCTCAATGCGGCCGTGCCCGGACAGGGCGTGCTGTCGCTGACCGCGAAATACGGCAAGGATTCTCCGGCGATCACCAGCGGCCTGGTCTGGCGCGTGTTTGCCGACCGTCCCGACGAGAACGGCACCTTCAAGCTGATCCGCGAGGACCGCAGCGCCACGCCCAACATCGTGCTGCCGCCCGGCAATTACGTCGTGCACGTCGCCTTCGGCCTCGTCAGCGCGGTGCGCACCGTCAGCCTGAAGGCCGAGACCGACCGTGAGTCCTTCGTGCTGCCGGCCGGGGGCCTGCGGATCGAGGGCCGGGTCGGCACCAGCCGCATTCCCCAGAACCAGATCTCGTTCGCGATCTACAAGGGCAGCCAGTTCGAATCCGGCGAGCGCGCCTCCTTGGTGCCGAACGTCGCCGCCGGCGACGTCGTGCTGCTGCCGGAGGGCACCTACTACATCATCTCCAACTATGGCGACGCCAATTCGGTGGTGCGCTCCGACATCCGCGTCCAGGCCAGCAAGCTCACCGACGTCACCATCACCCACCGAGCTGCCGTGATCACCCTCAAGCTGGTCAGCGACAGGGGCGGCGAGGCGCTCGCCAACACCGCCTGGTCGGTGCTGACCCCGGGCGGCGACGTCATCAAGGAATCGATCGGCGCCTTCCCGCGCGTCGTGCTCTCCGAAGGCGAATACCGCGCCATCGCCAAGAACGAGGGCAAGGTCTACGAGCGCGGATTCAACGTCGTCAACGGCGTCGACGGCGAGGTCGAAGTCGTCGCGCGCTAAGGCCATCGCGCGCTAAGGTCCTGGCGGCGGTGCCGCCTGCGACCTGACGCCGACCTGACGCTCGCACGGAAATTCTCATCGAGCGCACCAGCGTGCATCTTCTGTTACCGCCGCATCCGCCGTGGGGACTGGTGAGAAAATGCTCATCCCCATCAACCCCTGTGTTCTGCTTTGAATACTGCAAGATCCAGCAGATTGCCTGCTGGGGCCAAGGCGAACACCGCTGGCGAAAGCTTATTCCCGCACCCCCGCCATCTTCATCCCAGCGGTGCAAGAGACGAATTTCCGATCATCAATTTTATTCTCTTTCCACTCGGCTGGGTTATATGTCGGGCATCCGTTTAATGGGGGAGGCCGGAGCAGGGGCTTGGATGCCTTTGCGAGACCGGCAAGGAGCAGGGGACCAAGCTCGTCGGCATGTTCGAAGTGATCCTTACCAGGCGCAAGCGGTTTGGCTGGCGATGGCAGGTGTGCGACCAGTCCGGCAAGATCTTTGCCGATGGTTTCGAGCGCACCCGGCCGTCCGCCAAATATCATGGCGAGCGCGCGTTGTTCTTCCTGTTGTCGCAGGCCTACTTGCGCAACCGCTCCGCCGCGTCCAGCGAGGACTAGCGGCGAGCACAGCTCCGTAGCCCGGATGGAGCGCAGCGTAATCCGGGGCCTTCGTGCTCTTTAGCGAGAATCCCGGATTGCGCTGCCCTCATCCGGGCCACAAGCTCCACCTCAGACATCGACGACCAGCTTGCCCTTGGCGGCGTGATCCTTGATCAACGCATAGGCCTCGTCGACGTTCTCCAGCGTAAAACGCCTGGCGTCGAGCAGCGGCACGAGCTTGCCGGCCTCGGCGAGGCGCGTGGCTTGCGCCATGATCTCTCCATGATGCGCGCGGCCTTCGGCTGTCAGCAGCGGCAGCAGCGTGAACACGCCTGAATAGGTGGCCGCCCGGAATGACAGCGGCGCAAGCGCATGCGTGCCCCAGCCGAGCGCGCTCACCACATGGCCGAAGCGGCGCACTGCTTCGAAGGAAGCGTCGAGCACCTTGCCGCCTACGGTGTCGTAGACGATGTCGAAGCCGCGGCCGCCGGTATGCTGCGTCACGTAGGTTTCGACCGAGCTGTCGCGGTCGATGAATACGGCGCCGAAACCTTCGATGGTGGCGCGCTGCGACGGCGAGCCGGTTGCGAACACCTCCGCTCCGACGGCGCGCGCGATCTGGATCGCGACATGACCGACGCCGCCCGCACCGCCATGAATCAATACCTTCTGACCCGCCTTCATCGCCGCCCGGTCGATCAGGCCTTCCCAGGCCGTGATGACGATCAGCGGCAGGGCGGCAGCTTCCCGCATGCTGAGATTAACAGGCTTCGGCGCGAGGAGATCGGCATCGACCGCGGCGAATTCGGCCAGCGATCCCTGTACGCCGCCGACACCACCGGTCATGCCGTAGACCTCGTCGCCCGGCTTGAACCGCCTCACCTCGCGCCCGGCCAGTTCGACCACGCCGGCGAGATCGATCCCTGGAATCGCCGGCAGCGGATGGCGCGCATGCGCCGCGGCGCCCGCCTGGATCTTGGTGTCGAGCGGATTGACCCCGCTCGCGCGCACCCGCACCAGCACCTCGTGCGGGCCGATCTCGGGCGTGGAGATGGTTGAGACGCGCAAGGGAGCGTTGTGGGTCTCCAGGACGCCGGCGCGCATCGTCGATTGTCTCGTCATGATCGTCTTGCTCCGTGATCGGCTCAATATCCCCATGAAATTTTGCATGAGAAGGAACAAAGCTGTACGCTCGTCATACATTTTTGTATGGCGGGAATCCTGATGGACTGGAGCGATTTGCGCATTTTCCTGGCAATTGCGCGCGAAGGCACGCTCGGCGCTGCCGCACGAAAAATCGGCCAGACCCAGCCGACGATGGGCCGGCGGCTTCGCGCGCTCGAGACATCGTTGGGCCAGACCCTGTTCCAGCGCACGGCGGATGGCCTGGTGCTGACCGACGAGGGTGCCGCCGTGCTCCGCCATGCCGAGCGGATCGAGGACGAGGCGCTCGCACTGGAGCGTCATGTATCCGGCGCGGAGACGCAGCTCGACGGCCTGTTGCGCCTGTCGTCGTCGGACTGGTTCGGGACGGTGATGCTGTCGCCGGTGATCGCCGCGTTCGGCAAGCGTCACCCCAAGGTGACGGTAGAGCTCCTGACCGATGCGCGGCTCTACAGCCTGCCGCGGCGTGAAGCCGATCTCGTCTTCCGCATCAAGCCGTTCAGCGAGCCCGAGGTGATCTCCAGAAAGCTGCTGCACATTCCCTACGCGCTCTACGGCAAGAAGGGCAGCAAGCCGCCGCGCGCCGGCGACGGCAGCGCTGTCCGCGTCGTGACGATGAATGCCGAGTTCGCCGACATGCCGGACGCCGTTTGGCTGAAGCGCGCACTGCCGAATGCAGCAATCGCCTCGCGCAGCAACAACAGGCAGGTGCAGGCCGAGCTTTGCGCCAGCGGTGACGGCTTTGCCGTGCTGCCGCGTCCGCTCGGCGACCGCGACCGCCGTCTGGTCGCGCTCGACATCGGAACGGCGCCGCCCGGCCGCGACACCTATGTCGGTTATCACCGCGATCTCAGGCGCCTCGCCCGTCTGCGCGCGCTGCTCGATATCGTGATCGAGAGGCTGGCGGGGTGAGGCTTCGTAGCCCGGATGGAGCGAGAGCGTAATCCGGGGCGCTCGTGCCTCGTAGCAAGGCTCCCCGGATTACGCTGCGCTCCATCCGGGCTACAAGATCTTGCGCTGCCCGGCGGGCAAAACACGCGAGCCCTGGGTCAACGCGCGGCGACAAAAATATTCCACTTTACCGAAATTCGGAAATCGCGTATGTGTCGCGGCAACCCGGCCCAAGGAAGAGGGGCGTATCGCGATCGTCACGAACGCGGGCCGGGTGGCGGTGGACGCAGGTGACATCGGCGCGAACAGCTTCGCAGGGCGGGTAACCGTGAGCGAAGACCTCGCGCACACGACCGGTGTGATCGGCGTACGGCAAAATCGTGTGGTCCTGACGCCCGGGGTCTGTGCGTCAAGTGTTGCGGTGATGGGTGTCGTCCAACCGGACGCATCCCTCAGCCATCCGCAAGGCGACGGGGGCAATAGTGCAACGCTCCCCGGGGAGAGCACGACATAAGCCGTAAAACCACTGCGCAGGGAAGGCCGGGATGTCCTGGCTACACCTGTATGCCGCTGTGCAGCTTCTTGTTACGCAGATTTCGCACAGTGGACCGCGGGTGCCAGCCGGCACCCGGTCTTCCCTGCGCCCTCTTTCAATTATGAGGGCGAAGCGATGAAGCAAAGCTCGGGCGAAATGCGCCGCGAGGATGTGAAGGTGTGTCTCCACGTCGAGAGCGAATACGGAATGCTGCCGCGAGCTCTATCCATCACCGTCACCCTGAGGTGCGCGCGCTGCGGCGCGACAGCGACGCAGAGCAAGCCTCGAAGGGCTACGGCCCGGCTGCATCAGCTCGGCCGTTCCTCCTTCGAGGCTCGGCATGCGATGCGTTCGCATCGCACGCCTCGCACCTCAGGATGACGGATTAAATATGGCCACTGCGGAAGGATTCTGGATTGCTTCGGCCTTCGCCAAGGCTTCGGCGGACAAGTCGCTGCGCTCGCAGTGACGATGTTGACGCAGTGGTGCGCCAAGCTCCGCTCTCGTGCCCCGGACGCTGAGCAGCGCCTCTTCGGCGGTGCGCTGCAGAGCCGGGGCCCATGTATCAGCACGTGCTGCGGCTTCCTGGGTCCCGGCTCTGCGCAGCAGCGTAAGAACGCTGCAGCGCGTCCGGGACACGAGAGCTTCGCATCACCGTCATAGTCTCTAACGCCCACTAACCAACACCTGACTTAAAACTGTCATAATCGCCGAATGGAACCCGCGCCTGCGGCCTTTTTACATGTCGTTAAGCGCAGCTGCATTGGATGCGCCGGGAAAGTGCGTTGGGGACTGCCATGAATGCCGCGAAGAAAGTGTCGGGAAAACCGGCCGCCGAAATGTTCGACGACATCCCGGTGCTTCAGCGCAAATGGCGTGCCGCGCTGAAGCCGGGCGATCGGCTGCCGCGCTATGAGGACGTGATGCTCGGCAGTCTCGGACGGCTCGCCGATCACATCGCGCTATTGAAGAACGACGGCACGCTCGAGCTGTCACGCAGCGGACGCTACGTGCAAAAATGGCTCGGCGAGGAGCGTTGGGATATCCCCGTCGCCGAATTGTCGCCGGATTGCGCCACCGCGCTGTCGGAAGCGGCGACGAGCGCGCTTACCAACGGACGACCGTATCAAGCCAGCGCGCATTGCGTGCGCGACGGCATGGTCCGGACCTACGATGTGCTGGCGCTGCCGACGGCCTCGCGCTGGGGCGCCACGCTGGTCGGCGCCTATATCAACGAGCGCGGCACCCAGTACAATCTGCTGGATGCGATCTTCGCCTCGACCGACGATGCGGTGATCTCGCTGGCGACGCTGCGCGATGCCGGCGGCAAGCCGTCCGATCTCCAGGTCGTGCACCACAACAACAGCGCAAGCGCGCTGCTGAATGTCGCGACCGGAAACCTGTTGTGGCGGCGGATCGGCGAGGGCAACACGCTGCTGGCCTTGCCCGAGATCATGGACTTTCTGCTCAAGGCCGTCGCGGGCGGCCGCGGCGAGCAGCTCGAGATCGAAAGCGACGGACGTCATCTCCGGCTCAGCGCAACGGCCTTCGCCGACGTGGTATCGCTGACGATCTCCGATGTCACGGCGTTGAAGCGGCGCGACGCCTCGTTCCGCCTGCTGTTCGACAGCAACCCGATGCCGATGTGGGTGTTCGACGCGCAGACCAAGGAATTCCTTGGCGTCAACGACGCCGCGGTCCAGCATTACGGCTACAGCCGCGCCACCTTCCTGCGCATGAAGCTGCACGAGATCTGGCCGGAGGACGAGTGGGACAGCCACGCCGAGGCGCTGGAGCGCGTCGGCGAGGCCTACCACTCATCGCGCAACTGGCGGCATTTGCGCGCCGACGGCAGCGAGATCGAGGTGCTCACCTTCGGCCGCCGCGTCGCCTTCGACGATCGCGACGGCTATCTGGTCGCGGTGGTCGACATCACCGAACGGCGCAAGGCCGAGGCGCGCATCGCGCACATGGCCCACCATGACGGGCTCACCGACCTGCCGAACCGCGAATATTTCCAGGAGCGGCTGAAGCAGGCGCTGGAGCAGGCGGCGGGAAGACGGGTCGGCGTGCTCTACATCGATCTCGACCTGTTCAAGAACATCAACGATTCCTTCGGTCATCCCGTCGGCGACCGCCTGCTCAAGGACGTCGCCGAGCGCCTAACCCTTGCCGTCCGCGGCGGCAATCTGGCGGCGCGGCTCGGCGGCGACGAATTCGCGGTGATCCTTGCCGCCGACGTCTCGCCGAACGAGGCCAGCGCCTGCGCTGGCCTGCTGATCGACATGCTGAAGGCGCCCTATGACCTCGACGGCCAGGAGATGGTGATTGGTGCCAGCATCGGCATCGCGCTGTCGCCCGGCGACGGCGCGACGCCGGAAGAGCTGATGCGCAATGCCGACATGGCGCTGTACCGGGCGAAGTCCGACGGCGGCGGCGTGCACCATTTCTTCGAGCGCGAGATGGACCTGCAGGCGCAGAAGCGCCGCGACATGGAGCTCGATCTGCGGCGTGCGTTCGCCAATGGCGAGTTCGAGCTGCACTATCAGCCGCTGGTGTCGATCGCCTCCGATCGCATCTCCGGCTTCGAGTCGCTGCTGCGCTGGCGTCATCCGGACAAGGGCATGATCTCGCCGGCGGAGTTCATCCCGGTCGCCGAGGACATCGGCCTCATCACCCAGCTAGGGGAGTGGGTGCTGCGCGAAGCCTGCGCCGAGGCCGTCAAATGGCCTGCCGACATCAAGGTCGCGGTCAATCTGTCGCCGGCGCAATTCCGCAGCCGCAACCTGGTGCAAATCGTGATCTCGGCGCTGGCGCAGTCCGGCCTGTCGCCGCGGCGGCTCGAGCTCGAAATCACCGAGTCGATCTTCCTGGCCGAGACCGACGTCAATCTCGCCATCCTGCACCAGCTCCGCGAGCTCGGCGTCAGCATCTCCATGGATGATTTCGGCACCGGCTATTCCAGCCTGAGCTATCTCAGGAGCTTCCCGTTCGACAAGATCAAGATCGACCGCTCGTTCGTCAAGGATCTGGCGCAGCGGCCCGATTGCAGCGCGATCGTGCGCGCGATCTCCGGGCTCGGCCGCAGCCTCAACATCACCACGACCGCGGAGGGCGTCGAGACCGAGGATCAGCTCGACTGGCTGCGCGCCGAGGGCTGCAACGAGGTGCAGGGCTTTCTGTTCAGTGCGGCGCGGCCTGCGGCCGAGATCGCAAAGCTGCTCGCCGATTTCGGTCAGCGCGCCTCACGGGCGGCGTAGGCCCTCGGGGTAGCAGTCGTAGACCAGCGCCTTGAAGGCGGGCGTGATGCGGCTGCGCTCGTTCTGGGTCTGCTGCATCATGAGGTAGACCATGTCGAGCTTGGGATCGACGCCGAAATAGGTGCCGCTCCCAGAGTCCCATTTCAGCTCGCCGAGCGAGCCCGGCGGCGGCGGTTTGGCGTTGCCGGGATCGGTCCGCACCGCAAGGCCGTAGCCATAGCCGAAGCCGTCACCCGGGAAATAGAAATAATCGCGTCCGACGCCGGAGCCGGGTCCGATGTGATCGGTCGTCATGGCCTTGAACGCGGCAGGGCTGAGATAGCGCTTGCCCTCGAATTCGCCGCCGTTGAGCAGCATCTGCGAGAAGCGCTGATAGTCGGTGATGGTCGAGAGCAGGCCGCCGCCGCCGGATTGCCATTCGGGATGATCGAGGCGGTCGCGCTCGGCGGCGAGCAGGATGAAATCGTTCGGCAGCGGCCGCGCCATCCGCGCGAGCTCGTCCTCGGTCGCCAGCGTGAATTTGGTGCTGCTCATGCCGAGCGGGTCGAAGATGCGCTGTTTCAGGAACTGATACAGCGTCTGGCCCGAGATGATCTCGATGACGCTGCCGAGCACGTCGGTGGAATGGCCGTAGCGCCACAGCGTTCCCGGCTGCCGCGCCAGCGGCAGCTTGGCGATGCGGTCGGCGAATTCCCTGTTGTTGAATTGGCCTTCGAAGATGTTGGCGGCCTTGTAGGCCTGCTCGACCCATTTGCCGCCGATATAATCGTAGCTGATGCCCGAAGTGTGCCGCAGCAAATCCTCGATGTTGACGGGGCGGACCGGCGGCACGAGATCGAGCTCCAGCTTGCCGTCGGGCAGGGTGACCTCGAGACCGACCTTGGTGTCGGCAAACAGGGGAACGTATTTCGACACGGGGTCGGTGAGCGCGAGCTTGCCTTCGTCGATCAGCATCATCGCGCCAAGGCAGGTGATCGGCTTGGTCATCGAGTGGATCGCGAAGATCGTATCCGGCGTCATCGCAAGACTGGTCCTGACGTCGCGCAGGCCAAACGTCTTCAGATAGACCGGCTTGCCGTGCTGCTGCACCAGGATCACGGCGCCCGGCAGGCGGCCGCTTCCGACCTCTTCGTTGAAATACGCCGTGATGCGGTCGAGCCCGTCGGGCGAGGGGGCGGGGATGTCGGCGGCCCGGCTTCGCGCCATCGTGCCGGCCAGCAGCGCGGCCCCGACCAGAAAATCACGGCGTCTCATTCGGGCTTCCTCCCTTGCCGGGATCAAAGCCGCAAGACGCCAGAGGCGTCAACAAGCCTTCGATTAAAAACGCGTCACGATTTCCGAAAGGAACGGCCGCGGACGGTCTTCGCTCGGCTTGGTCGGCGTGCCCACGTGGATAAAGCCGGCGAGCTTTTCATCCGGCTTGAGGCCGAGACCGTCGAGCACGTCGCGATCGAACGAGAACCAGCCGGTCAGCCAGCAGGCGCCGTAGCCGAGCGCGGTCGCGGCCGTGACGATGTTCATGGCGCTGGCGCCGGCCGACAATTCCTGCTCGAACGCCGGCACCTTCGGGTGCGGCCTGGTGAAGCTGACGATGCCGATCACCAGCGGCGCGTCGGTGAGGCGCTTGCGCTCAATCTCGACGTCGGCGGCGGGCGCGCCGGGATTTTTCTGGGCAAACACCTTCGCGATCACCTCGCCGGCGCGCTGGCGGGCGTCGCCCTCGAAGATGATGAAGCGCCAGGGCGCCAGCTTGCCATGGTCGGGCACACGGGCGCCGATGGTGAGGATGGTCTCGAGCTCGGCCGCGGAGGGGCCAGGGCCGGTCATCTCGCGCGGCTTGACCGAGCGGCGGGTCTTCAGGAGTTCGATGGCGTCGGGCACTGGGAGATCCTCTTCAACTGGTCGTCGGGCGTGCCATGCGGAGATAAGCATGCACGCCCGCAACCGGAAGCGAGTTTAGATCGATTTCAGGGATTAGACCGCGCCCCGCACCCGCTTGACGTCGGGCGGGGTTGCCTCGTCGACCAGGGCGGCGATCGCCTCCTCGGTCGTCATCACCTTCTGGCCGTCGCTGCCGAGGCGGCGGACCGAGACCGAATGCGTCTCGGCCTCCTTCTTGCCGACCACGAGCAGGGCGGGGATCTTGGCCAGCGAGTGCTCGCGGACCTTGTAGTTGATCTTTTCGTTGCGCAGGTCGATCTCGACCCGAAGCCCGGCGCGGCGTGCCTGCTCCATCACCACCTTCGCGTACTCGTCGCCTTCCGAGGTGATGGTGGTGACCACCGCCTGCACCGGCGACAGCCAGAGCGGGAAGTTGCCGGCATAGTGCTCGATCAGGATGCCGATATAGCGCTCCATCGAGCCGCAGATCGCGCGGTGCACCATGACAGGCGGCTTCTTGCCGCCGTCATGGTCGATGTAGAACGCGCCGAACCGCTCCGGCAGGTTGAAGTCGACCTGCGTGGTGCCGCACTGCCAGTCGCGGCCGATGGCATCGCGCAGGACATATTCGAACTTCGGCCCGTAGAAGGCGCCTTCGCCCGGGTTGATCTCGGTCTTGATGTGATTGTTCTGCGACTGGATCTCGCGCAGCACGGTGGCCATCACGCGTTCGGCGTGATCCCACATCTCGTCGGTGCCGACGCGCTTGTCCGGCCGCGTCGACAGCTTCACCGTGAGATCGCCGGTGAAGCCGAAATCGGCATAGGTCGACAGGATGAGCTCGTTGATCTTCAGGCACTCTTCGGCGAGCTGGTCCTCGGTGCAGAAGATGTGCGCATCGTCCTGGGTGAAGCCGCGCACGCGCATCAGGCCGTGCATGGCGCCGGAGGGCTCATAGCGATGCACCACGCCGAACTCGGCGAGGCGCAAGGGCAGGTCGCGGTAGCTCTTCAGGCCGTGCTTGAAGATCTGCACGTGACCGGGGCAGTTCATCGGCTTGAGCGCAAACCAGCGCTTGTCCTCGGCCTCGTCGCCGGCCGACTGCGCCGCGAACATGTTCTCGCGATACCAGCCCCAATGGCCCGAGGTCTCCCACAGCACCTTGTCGAGGATCTGCGGCGCGTTGACCTCGCTGTAGTCGCCGGTCAGGCGCCTACGCATATAGGCGATCAGCTGCTGGAAGATGGTCCAGCCCTTGGGATGCCAGAACACGACGCCCGGACCTTCCTCCTGGAAATGGAAGAGGTCGAGCTCGCGCCCGAGCTTGCGATGGTCGCGCTTCTCGGCTTCCTCGATCTGCTTGAGATAAGCGTCGAGATCCTCCTGCTTGGCGAAGGCGGTGCCATAGATGCGGGTCAGCATCGGGTTGTTGCTGTCGCCGCGCCAGTAGGCGCCGGCCACCTTCATCAGCTTGAACGCGTTGCCGACCTTGCCGGTCGAGGTCATGTGCGGGCCGCGACACAGATCGAACCAGTCGCCCTGGTAGTAGATCTTGATCGGCTCGGTGCCGGGAATGGCGTCGACCAGCTCGACCTTGAACGCCTCGCCCTTGTCGCGGAACACCTGCTTGGTCTTCTCGCGGTCCCAGACTTCCTTGGTGAAGGGTTTGTCGCGCGCGATGATCTCGCGCATCTTCTTCTCGATCGCGGCAAAGTCTTCCGGCGTGAACGGCTCGTTGCGGAAGAAGTCGTAATAAAAGCCGTTCTCGATCACGGGACCGATGGTGACCTGCGTGCCCGGCCACAGCGTCTGCACGGCCTCAGCCAGCACGTGGGCGCAATCGTGGCGGATCAATTCGAGCGCGCGCGGATCGTCGCGGCTGATCAGCTCGAGCTTGGCGTCGGCCTCGATGGGATCGTTGAGGTCGGCGACGACGCCGTCGAGCGCCATCGCGACCGTGCGCTTGGCCAGCGACGGCGAGATGCCCTTGGCGATATCGAGGCCGGTGATGCTTTGGTCGTATTGACGCTGGGCGCCGTCCGGAAAGGTGAGGGTAACTTTGGCGGCGGGGGTCACGGGCTTCAGATTGCTGAGGGAATATTGGAAGCCGGATTCGGACTTCGGCTGGTCCTTGGACTGGTCAGTCATTGCTTTTCTCCTGAGGCTCACTCCTGCGAACGAGCGCAGGTAAGCGGGAACGAGCGATATATCAGGCGATTCGGCCTGCGCAATCCGGCAATTCCAAGAAAATCGGCGCATAAAACGGGCGTGCGCACGAACTATTTCGCACCGGCCCTTTAACTGGCCCGGCGGCTGCTCTACATGCACTTGCATGGAAAATGCACGCGCCCCGCGTTTCGCGCCAACCGCCTTGATGCTCGGCAATCTCGTCACCGGCTGCTCGGTGCTGGCCCCGGCGGGCATGCTGCCGGAGTTGGCGACGGGGTTCGACGTCAGCATTCACGCGGCCGGGCTCCTCATCACCTTCGGCGCGATCACGCTGTGCATCGGCTCGCCGCTGACGGCCTGGCTGACAAGCCGCATCGAACGGCGGACGCTGCTCACGACGACGCTGGCGGTGCTCGCCTTCGGCAATCTCGCCTCGGCGTTTGCACCCGATTACACCAGCCTCCTCGCCATCCGTCTCGTGATGCTCGCGGTCGGTGCGCTCTACACGCCGCAGGCTGCCGGAACGGCGGCGTTGATCGTGCCGATGGAGCGGCGGGGCAGCACCATCGCCTATATCTTCCTCGGCTGGTCGCTGGCTGCCGCCGTCGGCCTTCCGCTGATCACCTTCATCGCCAGCCGCTATGGCTGGCGCGCGGCCTATGGCGAGATCGGCGTGCTCGGCTGCATCAGTTTCCTCTTGTTGCTGCTGCGTCTGCCGGCAGGCCTGAAAGGCGCGCCGGTGGACCTGAAGACCTGGCGCGACGTCGGCCGCAACAGCACAATTCTGCTGCTGCTGGCGATCACCATGCTGCAAATGTCGGGGCAGTTCGTGGTGTTCACCTTCATGGGCCCGTTGCTCAAGAAGCTCACCGGTGCCGGTCCCGATGCGGTCGGCATGGTGTTCGCGCTTTACGGCGTTTGCGGCTTCCTCGGCGTCGTCATCGCCACCCGCATCGTCGACACCTCGGGCCCCTATCGGACCTCGCTGCTGTTCACCTGCCTGCTGCTTGCGGGCATCACGGGCTGGGCGCTCGGCGCGGGCACGCTAGCCTTCATGACGGTCGGAGTCGCGATCTGGGGCCTCGGCTTTGCCTCGACCAATTCGATGCAGCAGGTGCGGCTGGTCGCGGCCGCGCCACGGCTGGCATCGGCGACTGTCGCGCTCAATACGTCCGTCCTCTATATCGGCCAGGCGGTTGGCTCCGCCGTCGGCGGGTTGCTGTTCGCCCGCGAACTCCTGCATGCGCTCGGCTTCGTCGCGGTCGGTTTCGTCGTGCTGGCGCTGATCCTGGTGGTCCTGACCCGGCGCCGGCCTGCGGCCGCAACGGCCTGAATCCCGCGGCTTCGTGTACGCAATGTGCTTGGCAAACCGCGCGCGGGAGCGCTAGAACGCCGGTCATGGGGACCAAAGAGAGTTGACTGAAATGAGGATGATTCTGGCGGTTGCCGCGGTGCTCTATTCAGCCTCCGCGTTTGCGCAAGCCGACAAGCCACCGATGGTGGGGGACAAGCCCTTGGTGCAGGTCAAGCCCAAGGGGACGAAGGAGGCAGCGGCCAAGCCGGCCGCAGCGGCGAAGGGCAAGCCGCAATCGATCGCGGCCCGGCTCCAGGCCTGCCTCGAGCTCGACGACGGCACCAAGGACCGCCTCAATTGCTACGACGCGGTGATCGCGCCGGCGCCGAAGCCGAAGCCGGCGAAGGCCAAGGGCTACGCCGATTGCCGCTTCTTCAAGGAAGAGGACGAGCGGCTGGCTTGCTTCAACGGCTTCGCCGAGAGCATTCCGAAGCTGCCCAAGAGCTAGTACTGACAAGAGCTCATCGTAGACGAGCTGAAGCTCAGTCGCTGATCCGGCTCAGCACGGCCCGGAAGGCAACGCCCGGCGCCTGCAGCGCGTTGCCCTCGAATTCGGCGTTGTCGCCGTCCTCCCGGCCGGCGAGCGCCAGCGTGATCCGGTCGGTGCCGAACAGAGCCTTGAAGGAGGGGTCGTCGTTGTAGCGCTGGGTCGAGATCTTGACCTTGATGCTGTCGCCTTCGCCCTGATAGGTGCCGATGAAGGCGAACGCGGAATTGCCCCCGCGCATCTTGCCATCCATCACATAGACGACGCCGCAGCCCGTTCCATGAACGGTATGGAAGTCGACCTTGTACAATCCCTGACGCACTGCCTGTCCCCACCGAATTCCAATCGCAAACTGGCCGGCAAACTATGAGCCTTGCGGGCGGAAGCAATCCGGTGGCACCCGGGGATGTCGGCCATCAACATTACATTTTGATCAGAGCCTGAGGGAATTGCAGGCAATGCAGCCGGACACCGGCTGGACCAACATCCAAACCTATCGGCTCGATGCGCCGGAACTGGTGGCGGCCACGCGGGTCAGCGCCAGCGCCGGCGTCGCCGACATCTTCACCAGCACATCCTTGAGTGGATCCCGCGTCCAGGCGCGGGTGACGTAGTCGCGATGGGTGATGCCGTCGCCGGTCTCGACGAACACCACGCTGCCGGGACGCAAGGGACCGTCCATGTCCTCTGCGACACTGATGCCCTTCTGGCGGAGCATGCTCATCAGCTCGCGATCGCGCCGCGCGGTGTGGCGGGTATAGGCGCTGACGAAGAACCCGGAACGGTGGTTCTCGATCCAGGACGCGAACTTGTCCATCTCGCCATAGACGGCGTCGAGCAGCACGACGCCGCGGACGCGGTCGCTGATGCCGCCGACCTCGAGGCTCCAGGCCGTCGGCAGGAAGCCGCCGCTGTAGCCGACGATCACGATCGGCATGTTGGCGAAGGCGCGGGCGCTGTTGGGATCGCCGGTGACGCGGGCAAGGTGGTCGGCCGATTCCGCCATGAAGCGCTTGAAGCCGCCAGGTTGCCAGAACTTGCCGGCGCTGGAATCGGCGGCATCGACGGCCATCTGCGGGGCGAGCAGCACGGCATTGGCGCCGGAATCGGTGATCTGCTTCGGCACCAGCTGGCGATCCCGCACGTCGCGTTCGAGCGTTGCGCCATTGCCGTGGAAGAACACCACGATCACGCCGGGCTTGCGGACGTCGAAATGCTCGGGCACGTGCATCAGCACGCGGCTGTCATTGTAGGTCTCGTCCTGCCAGAACACGCGACCGGAATAGCTGCGATGGCCGCGGCGGTCGCCCTTGGCGACGTTGAGGAACGGCGCGTCGGAGGCGGGGTTGTTGCCGAAATAGGGGAAGGCCGACGACTTCATGCTGACGAGCGTCGTCAGGTCGTCGCGGGGCGAACGCTTGTAGGGGACCTGCGGCTCGAGCGAAGCGACCTTGTAGGGGGCCTGCTCCGGGGGCGGTTGCTGCACGGCCCGCTTCGGCGAGAAGTCCGACATCTGCCGCTGCAGAAAACTCTCGCTCGCCGAGGGGAAGCGTTCCCCGAATTGCGGGGCGGGGAAGCGATCCTCGAACGTGTCGCCGCTCGCGACTTGCTGATTTGTCTTCGCAACGACCTGAACATTGGCCTGCGAATTCGCCGCGAGGGCCGCCGGATTGGGCGCCTTGCCGCATTGAACCAGTGTCAGCGAAAGCGGCACCAAGGCTGAGATCAGGCCGACCCGGAGCGCATGAGCGCGCGCACCGGACGACGTCCGGTCGGCACGCATGTCAGCTCTCAATTTCGGAACGACCCCGACCATCCACCCATGACCCCAAAGTCACGTCCATCGGCGTATTAAGAGACAATTGAGCCGACCGGCGTTTAGGTGACGTTAAGCGTCCGGAGAACTTCCCCACATCCGGAACGCTCAAAAGGACCATGCAATCGTGTCCTGATTGTGGGGGAGGGGGACGGGCTTTCCCGGGGCTGGCGCAGCTTTGGCGCTTGGGAGCAGAATAAGCGGTGTTCAATTACCTGCTTCCGTCGCCTCATTTAGCCCTTGTTAACCCTGCTTGAATTGACTGGGCCAACCTGCACGATGCGCCCATGAGGCACGACGCCTGAGGTTAAGGACCCCGATGACGGCATCAAATGCGGGAACCGCGCCCTGGACTGGCCGGCTGACCGGAAGCGGGACCGGGGTCTCAGTTCTGGTCGCAACCGCCATCGTCGTGGCCGACATGATCGGGGTCGGCGTCTTCACCAGCCTCGGCTTCCAGGTCAAGGACATCCCGTCCGGCTTCTCGATCCTGCTGCTGTGGACCGTCGGCGGCATCGTCGCGCTGTGCGGGGTGTTCGCCTATAGCGAGCTCGGGGCGATGTTTCCGCGCTCGAGCGGCGAGTACAATTTCCTCGGTCGCGCCTATCATCCCGCCTTCGGCTTTCTCGCCGGCTGGGTGTCGGCGACGGTCGGCTTCGCGGCGCCCGTTGCGCTCGCCGCGATGGCGTTCGGCGAATACGCCAAATCGGTCGTGCCCGATCTGCCGCCGATCCCGCTCGCCATCGCCGTAGTGTGGCTGGTCTCGCTCGTGCAACTGACCGGCGTCAGGCACTCCTCGACCTTCCAGCTGATCGCGACCATCATCAAGGTCGCGCTGATCGTCGCCTTCCTGGTCGCCGGCTTCGTCATCGCTGCCCCGCAACCAATCACGTTCGCGCCGCAGCCGGGCGATCTCGCCCACATCGTCAGCGCGCCGTTTGCGATCGGGCTGGTCTTCGTGATGTATTCGTTCTCGGGCTGGAACGCCGCGACCTACATCATCGGCGAGATGAACATGCCGCAGCGGAATCTGCCGCGCGCGCTGCTGGCGGGCACGCTGATCGTGCTCGTGCTGTACGTCGCGCTGAATGCAGTGTTTCTCCATTCGACGCCCGTCGGTGCGCTTGCCGGTCAGCTCGATGTCGCCAGCGTTGCCGGTAGCGCCATCTTCGGCAGCCTCGGCGGTCGGATCGTCGGCGCGATGATCTGCGTTGGCCTGATCTCCTCGATCAGCGCGATGATGTGGATCGGCCCGCGCGTGATGATGACGATGGGGGAGGACATTCCCGCCTTACGCGTGTTCTCGAAGCGATCGGCGAGCGGCGCACCGGCCTATGCGATCCTGTTTCAGCTCGCCGTCGCCAATCTGCTGCTGTTCACGCGCAGCTTCGAGGCGGTGCTCGACTTCATCCAGTTCGCGCTGTTGTTCTGCTCGTTCTTCACGGTCGCCGGCGTCATCAAGCTGCGCATCACCGATCCCGATTTGCCGAGGCCCTATCGCGCCTGGGGATACCCGTTCACGCCCCTGGTTTTCCTGCTCGTGACTGCGTTCATGATGTACTACCTGTTGACCGAGCGGCCGCTGCAGTCGCTCGCGGGGATGCTCGTCATGCTCTCGGGCCTAGTGATTTATGCTGTTTTCCGCAGGCGGCCGGTCGCCGCTGGCAATTCACACGATCGCGCATAGACATGTTTCGTCCCCTCAGAATTGCGGTCACAGCTCTTGCCCTGCTGGCCGCGGCCGTCTCGTCCGCCCGCGCCGCCGACGCCACCTTCGATGATACCGCGCGCTTCCTCGCGGGCATGCAGCCCTCGGCGGACTCGCCACTGGTGGCGCTCACGAAGGACCCAGGCTGGCAGCGCCACGCAAAATTCTTCGACGGCGCCTTCGCCCAGCTCGAACAGCGCCAGCTCTCCAAGATCCGCGATTGGGCCGACGTCAATCTCGCCGCGCCCCGACCGACCATGTTCTACATGTTCAGCGGTCCCGATTTCCTCTACGCCAACGCCTTCTATTCCAAGGCCAGCACCTACGTGCTCGGCGCGCTGGAGCCGGTCGGCGCCGTGCCCGATTTGACCCGGCTGCCGCGCGGTTCGATCGGCGCCGCGCTCTACAATGTCGAGCGCTCGCTCGGTTCGATCCTGAGCTTTTCCTTCTTCATCACCAAGCAGATGAAGGTCGACCTGCATACCAACCAGGTCAACGGCACCTTGCCGATCCTTTATGTTTTCCTGGCGCGCTCCGGCAAGACCATCCGCAACGTCGAGATGATCGCGCTCGACGACAAGGGGGGCTTGCGTGTCGGCGACGACAATCCGGGGCGTAACGCGACGCGGGGCGTTCGCATCACCTTCGCCGGCAGCGACGGGGAAACGCGCACGCTGTATTATTTCTCGACCGATCTTTCCAATTCCGGCGCGCGCAACACCGGATTCTTGAAATTCTGCGAGACGCTCGGGCCCGGCAACAGCCTGCTCAAGAGCGCGTCCTATCTCATGCACTCCGGAAACTTCACCGTCGTTCGCGACTGGTTGCTTGCCAACAGCGCCACCATCATCCAGGACGATTCCGGCATTCCGCTTGCGAACTACGGCGCGCGGCAATGGCGTTTCTTCCCGTTTGGCCGCTATCTCGGGCCGATCGACGAATTCCCCGGCCGCTACCAGGAGCGCTACGCCGAGTTGTTCACCCGGGCCCAGCCGATCGATTTCGGCGTCGGCTACCGCTGGCGGATGCACGAGTCCAATTTGCTGCTGGCGGTGAGGGTGCCGGGCATCGAAACGGCGCCGGGCGGGGAGGCCACCTCGTCGGCCGATCCGACGCCGAAACCGCCGCGTCCAAAACGGCTGCGGCCGCCCGAGCCGATCCCGCCGCCGCCCGGGCGCTTTTACTGGTTCCGCTAATTACCAGTGCACGCTCTGGCTCGGCACGATGAACGCGGTCGTGCTCGGCGCGGTGGCTAAACTCGTCGCCAGATACCAGCCGGAGCCAAGCACGAGCGCCAGCAAGGCGACGATCGCGAGCAGATCCAAGGTTCTGGGGTCGTGGTGCCGCCTGGAGCCGGGGGTGGGCCCAGGCCTGAAGTGAGAAAGCCCGAAGTGAAAAGGCCTAAAGTGGAGATGAGGGCTGATTTTCCAGCGCATTGTTGTTTCCTCCCGGGGGAGCATCAAAACAACGCGGGAAGAACCCTTACGGTTCCCCTCAGGCCACCCATGCGCAAAGCATCGCAGCACTCTCAGGATGCATTGACGCCGCGCCAACGGCCGTAGCGCCAGGGCAGATACCAGTGTGCGCCTGGCGGTGCGGTGAGCGGTACATTGTCGATGCCCGACGTGCCGAACGGATTGCAGCGGAACAGGCGCGCGAGCGTCATCCAGCCGCCGGCCCAGAGACCGAAGCGTTCGATCGCCTCGTCGCCATAGACGGAGCAGGTCGGCAGATGCCGGCAATTGTAACCAACCAGGGGCGACAGCGTGTGCCGGTAGAGCCAGATCAGCGCGCGGCCGAATCTGCGCGGGAGCCGGAGCACACCTTCGACCGGACTGGAACAATGCTCGCAGGCTGAATGCTTCATGGGCGCTTTGCTGCGATGTTGATCGAGGTGTTGCACAGTTCCGGCGCAGGGAACTGTAAGCTGTTGTTTGCGCGCCATATTTTGCGTGCTTTTTGGGAGCAGTGCAGCAAGTACCTGTGGACGATCTGTATTCCCACGGATACCATTTTTGTGACGTCCATGTGTAGAAACATACGCCTGTATGATGGACTCAGAGGGCGCTACCAAGGATTGTTGGGGACCTTAGGGGCTTGGGGAAGGAACCAGATTGAGACTTCTGAACTCCCTTAATCTTCGCGGCTGGTTGCTGGTGGGAACCGCCGTCTGTGGAGTCGTGCTGGCTGGCGCCGTCGCGACACTCGGGTCATCGGCTCGCGCGGGTGTTGCTCTCGAAGAGCGCAAGCTGCCGATGAAGTTCAACTGGATTGCCTGCGAGCCGAACTGCCGCGGCTGGGTCAGCGCGGTCGGCATCATCACCGCTGACACGCCGAAGGATTTCGAGGAGTTTTCCCGCGGACGCCAGCTCGGCGGCGCCACCGTGGTGCTCGATTCCAGCGGCGGTTCCGTCAACGACGCGATCACCCTCGGCCGACGTTTCCGCAATCTCGGACTCCTGACCACGGTCGGCGTAAGTCTCCGCGGCGGGCAGTCTGGCCGCCCGGCGGTTGCGCCAGAGGCCTATTGCGAATCCATGTGCGTGTTCCTGCTGCTGGCCGGCAAGAAGCGTTACGTGCCGGAAGCTGCCCATGTCCGCGTCCATCAGATCTGGATGGGCGACCGCGCCGACGATGCGAAGGCGGCGAGCTACAGCGCGCAGGACCTGATGATCGTCGAACGCGACATCGGCCGGCTCGCCAAATACACCTTCGACATGGGCGGAGCCGGCGATCTGCTGTCGCTCGCGCTCAGCGTGCCGCCCTGGGAAGACCTGCATGAGCTGGACGCCGGCGAGCTCAAGCTCACCAATCTCGTGACGACCGATCTCGTCGCCGACGTGCTGCCGCATGTGGACATCTCCGCGCCGGCAATGGCCGAGCTTGCGCCGAAGACGCAGGCGAGGTTCGGCGCGGAACCGGAGCAGTCGCAAGCTGCCAAGTCGACCAAGACGGCGGAAGCCCTGGTGCCGACCGGTGGCGTGGCCGCGCCGGCTCCGGCGACGCAGAAGTAAGCTTTGAAATCTTGATCATGATTCCGGGTTCGTCGCTTGGCGACGCCCCGGAATGACCTGGGGAAGTTCAGCCCTGCGCCGCAGCCGGCTGCTTGGCCTTGGCTTCGACCTGGCCAATGGCGTCGACCACCGCATCGAAGGTCAGGAGCGTCGAGGCGTGCCGCGCCTTGTAATCACGGACCGGCTCGAGGAACTTGATCTCCTCCCATTTGCCTTCAGGAGGCGCACCGTTCTCCTTCAGCATCTTGCGAACAGTTTCGCGTAACTCACGGAGTTCGCTCGCAGTCGAGCCGACGATGCGACTTGCCATGATGGATGAGGAGGCTTGTCCGAGCGCGCAGGCCTTCACGTCATGGGCGAAGTCGGTGACCCTGTCGCCCTCCATCTTGAGATCGACCTTCACGGTCGAGCCGCACAGCTTGGAGTGGGCGGTGGCGGAGGCATCGGGGTCGGGCAGCCGTCCAAGGCGCGGAATATTCCCGGCCAGTTCGATGATCCGCTTGTTGTAGATGTCATTCAGCATGTGATGGGGTCCAGCACTTCCGCATCGGATCGGCCTTGGCGGGCGCCGTCCACGGTCCTATATAGGGTCGGAACTGGCGGAAAAACAGTCCAGCGGCGGTGGCGACAGGCCATGCGGCCGACGGGAGAGGTGAGGGCCTTTTCGCCGGGTTCAACTGTTCTCTTCAGGCGTCCGGCGGCATGCCGCCCCGTCTGCCGGTGACACTCCGGCCGAAAGGCCGTCGAACGGAGTAGACATGGACGCGACCATCAAATCCATCCGCCCCAACAAGCCCTCCGACCGGCAGCCCGAGAGCCGCCCGGCCGAGCTTGACCCTGCCGAATTCCTCGCGGCCGCCGTCCGCGCTGACCAGCCGCGTCCGGCGCGTGCCGAGGCCGAACAGGCGGTGAAGACGTTGCTCGCCTATATCGGCGAGAACACCGAGCGCGAGGGCCTGCTCGACACGCCGCGCCGCGTGGTCGAGGCTTTCGACGAGCTCTATCAGGGCTATCACCAATGCCCGGCCGAAGTGCTCGACCGCACCTTTGGCGAGACCGCGGGCTATGACGATTTCGTCCTGGTGCGCGACATCGAGTTCACCTCGCAGTGCGAGCACCACATGATGCCGTTCTACGGCAGGGCGCACATCGCCTATACGCCGGTGGAACGCGTTGTCGGCCTGTCCAAGCTCGCCCGCCTCACCGACATCTTCGCCCGCAGGCTCCAGACCCAGGAGCATCTGACGGCGCAGATCGCGGCTGCAATCGACGAGGTCCTCAAGCCGCGCGGCGTCGCGGTGCTGATCGAGGCCGAGCATACCTGCATGTCGGTGCGCGGCGTCGCCAAGCATGGCGCCTCCACTTTCACCAGCCGCTTCACCGGCATGTTCCGCGACAACCCGGCGGAGCAAGCCCGTTTCCTGTCCCTGGTGCGAGGCCTGCAGCGCTGACCTCGCAAGTTAACGGCGAGGGTCGCTATGTCCGCTCACTCCCATGAGATCGAGGAAGGGTTGTCCTTCCTCCCGCGCTTCGACGCGAGCGGACTCGTGACCTGCGTCGCGACCGACGTCGCCACCGGTGACGTGCTCATGGTCGCGCACATGAACGAGGAGGCGCTGCGCAAGACGATCGCGACCGGCGAGGCCTGGTACTTCAGCCGCTCGCGCAATGCCTTGTGGCGAAAAGGTGAGACCTCGGGGCAGACCCAGCGCGTGATCGAGATGCGCACCGATTGCGACCAGGACGCAGTCTGGATCCGTGTCGAGCAGATCGGCGCGGCCTGCCACACCGGGCGAAGGTCGTGCTTTTATCGCAAGGTCGAGGCCGAAGGCGGCGGGGCGAAGCTGGTCTTCGCCGATGCGGAGCGGCTGTTCGATCCGGACGCGGTCTACAAGAAGTAGCTCGCTGTCATTCCGGGGCGCACCGCCGGTGCGGTCCCGGAATCCATTCAGCCGCGCGCAATGCCTTGCGATGGATTCCGGGCTCGCGCTACGCGGGCCCCAGAATGACGGGCCCGGCCAATTAACCCCGCATTAACCATACCTGTCCCACGGTGAGACGACGGGCGCCGAATTGCCGGCGCTGCTCAACGCCGCGCGGGGCGGGCACTTCATCATGTCGGTCGACAATTCCAGGGCCACGCAGACGGCGGTTCTCGATCCGTCGCGGGCGCGCGTCGCCGGTGCGATCAAGCAGGCCTCGAATGTTTCAGGCGTCAGCTTCCAGTACATGCTGACCACCGCCAAGATGGAATCGGATTTCGATCCGACGGCGGGTGCAACGACGTCATCCGCGCACGGGCTCTACCAGTTCATCGACCAGACCTGGCTCGGCACGGTGAAGGAGGCGGGCCCCCAGCTCGGCTATGGCACTTATGCCAACGCGATCTCCAGGACGACGTCGGGCGGCTACGCCGTCGACGATCCCGCGATGAAGCGGTCGATCATGAAGCTGCGCGACGATCCCGAGGCCGCCTCCAGCATGGCGGCGGCGCTGACGCAGTCGAACAGTTTCAAGTTGACGGGCCTGCTCGGGCGCAGGCCGAGCGACAGCGAACTCTACATGGCGCATTTCATGGGCGTCGGCGGCGCCGCAAAGCTGATTGCCAATGCCGAGGACAATCCGCAAGCGGTCGGCGCGCGGCTGTTTCCCAATGCGGCATCCGCTAATCGTTCGATCTTCTACGCCAGGGACGGCCGCGCCCGCAGCGTCTCCGAAGTCTATTCGGTGCTGGACGCACGCTACGCCAGCGCGGCCAATTCGAGGACGACCCGCAGCGCGATGGCGATGTACGGCGGCACGCCGTCGACCACGGAGGTTGCGAGCGCGAGCGGCGTGCAGCCCACCGCGCCTGTTGTCGACAACGCCGCCTATCTCCAGACCTTCCCGAACACACGTGCGGTGACGCCCGTCAGTGCGACATCGCCGACGACGGTCGCGGACAATGCCCCGACCACGCCGGTGTTTCGTTCGATCTATCAGCCCGGCGATGCCACGCAGCCGGTCTCGACCACAGTGCAGAAATTGTGGGGCAACAACGCCTCGCTCACGTCGGTCGCACCAGCGACCTCAGTTGCATCCGCGACGCCGGATGTGCGTCCGCCGCAGCCGCTCGATCTGTTCAGCGATCGCAGCGGCACGTTCTCGAGCTGACCCCGCTCTCGTGTCCCGGACGCGCTGCAGCGCCTCTGTTCCCTTAACAAAACGTCAATAAAACCAGCCAGTTATGGTGAACGCTTTGTTAAGCGTCGTGGTTTATTTTGTGTTGCAGGTGACGAGCCGTCACCATTTTCGTTTGTTGTGTAAGCCGGAAGCAGCATGATTGTTCGGCAGTTCATCAATTGGATCAGGACGGCGCCCGCCGGCGAGCGGGCCGAGGCAACACGGGCGTTGGCCCGGGCCTGGCTGATATCAGATCTTTCGACCGACGACCGCCTCGCCGCCGAAGGCGCGCTTCTGATGCAGCTCGACGATCCCTCGCCGCTGGTGCGGCAGGCGATGGCCGAGGCTTTTGCGCGCAGCACGGATGCGCCGGCCTCGATCGTGCGGGCGCTGTCGGCGGACCAGCCGACCGTCGCGCTGCCCGTGCTCGAACATTCCCCGCTGCTGATCGACGCCGATCTCGTCGACATCGTCGCGACCGGCAATGACGAGGTGCAATGCGCGGTCGCACGCCGCATCGCGCTGCCGGTCTCGGTCTGCGCCGCCATCGCCGAAGTCGGCTGCGCGGCGGCCGCGCTGGAGCTGATCGAAAATCCCAACGCCGAGCTTGCACCATTCTCCTGGGATCGCATCGTCGAGCGCCACGGCCATCTCGCCGCGATCCGCGAGGCGATGCTGGTGCTGGACGATCTGCCGTCCGCAACGCGTGCCGCGCTGGTGGCGAAACTCTCCGAGACGCTGGCGCAATTCGTCGTGGCGCGGAACTGGCTCAGCGCCGACCGCGCCGAACGCATCGCGCTCGAGGCGCGCGACCGCTCCACCATGAACATCGCATCGCGCTCGCGCGGCGAGGACATGCAGGGCCTGGTGCGGCACCTGCGCATTACCGGCCAGCTCACGGCGGGCCTCATCCTGCGCGCGCTGTTGTCGAGCAATCTCGATTTGTTCGACGCGGCGCTGGCCGAGCTCGCCGACCTGCCGCTGGCGCGCGTCACCGCGCTGCTGCACGACCGCGGCGGCAACAGCCTGCACGCGCTGCTGCGCCGCGCCGGGCTTCCCGAGGCGACGTTCGCGGCGTTCCAGGTCGCGCTCGATGCCTGCCACGAGCAGGGCTTCGTCGACAGCGACGACGGAGCGGTGCGGCTGCGTCGGCGCATGGTCGAGCGCGTGCTCACCCATTGCGAGACCGACCGCGGCGTCACCGAGCCGCTGATGGTCCTGCTCCGCCGCTTCGCCACGGAGTCCGCGCGGGAGGAAGCAAGGCTGTTCTGCGACGAGCTGGTCGCGGATGATACGATCGATCCGCTGTATGGCGATCTGATTGCCGCGTAGCGAGCTGCCGTAGGGTGGGCAAAGGCGCACAGCGCCATGCCCACGACCTATCAGTATGATTCGAGATGAATCGTAGGCACGCTTCGCTTTGCCCACCCTAAGATGCTGCCCGTGCGGATGGAGCAGCCTCCCACGAGATGAAAAAGACGGGCCTTTACTCCGCCGGCGCTATGCTCGGCGCGAGGATCACCTCGAGATGCTCGGGGCGGTCGCGGTTGACCTGGGTGAGATAATCGTCGGCGACCTTGCGCAGGCGGCGGCTGAGCTCGGCGGAGACGCTGATGCTGTCGAGCCTGGTGTTCTCGTGCACGATGGCGAGGATGGCGTTGATGAGGTGCGTGAACAGTTCGGCCGGCACCTTTTCCAGATCAGGCGCGTGTTCGATGACGCGGCACAGGCTCTCCGCGATTCCGGCCGCGGCCGGATAGCCGAAGGTCGCGGCGTCGCCCTTGATGTCATGCGCGGCGCGGAACAGCTCGTCGCGCCGCTCCTTGGTGAAGCCGTCATTACGGATGGCGACATAGGCGGCCGAGAGACGGTTGACCTCGGTCGTCATCCAATCCTTGAATTCGCCGGACAGGCCCGCGAGCGCCTGCTCGGCGCGGCCGATCGGATCGTCCATGTCCTTGTCTTCGACCCGGCGCAGGACTTTCCGCAGCGGGTTGGGCTGCGTGATGATCTGATGCGTGGCGAAGGCCGTGACCTCGATGTCCTTTGCGCTGTTCTTCGCCATGATGCCTGCCTCGTCTGAAGGCGTTGCGCTAGATGGATGAGCGGGCCTTGTCGAGCAGCGAGGGCTGCTGGAGCACCTCGTGCTTTTCGCCGACGCGGCGCTCGGGGCCCATATAGGCGGAATTGGTGTTGCGGCGCCGGTCCGGCCCGAAATAGGTCTTGGTCTTGATGAAGGGGCGGGGATTGGCAACCACGTTGAGAATGCGCTGATAGAGCCCCTTGGCCGAGATCGGCTTGGCCAGGAATTCGGTGACGCCGGCATCGCGCGCCACGGTGACGCGGCGTTTCTCGGAATGGCCGGTCAGCATGATGATCGGCGCGTAGGGGTTGCCCTTGGATTCCGGCTGCCGGATCATCTGCGCCAGCTCGAGCCCGTCGAAGATCGGCATCGCCCAGTCGGTGATGACGATGTCAGGCACGTAATGGCTGTACATTTCCAGCGCGGTGGCGCCGTCCTCGGCCTCATAGACCTCGCGCGCGCCGAAGGAATGCAGCAGCGTCCGCAGGATGCGGCGCATGTGCGGATTGTCGTCGCAGACGAGGAAGCGCAGCTTGTTGAAGTCGATACGGAACATGACGCCCGGGCCAAAGCGGTCAACCTTCGTTAACCATATCGTGGTGAGGGTTAACGAAGGGTTGCGACCGGACTCCCGCAGCGTGCGGGGGCAGGGGCTCAGTAGCCGAACTGCTCGCGCAAAATACGTTCTTCCAGGCTGTGGCCGGGGTCGAACAGCATGCGCATCGAGATGCTCTTGTCGGACAGGACCTCGACGCGCCGGACCCTGCGGACCTCCTCATGGTCGGCGACGGCCGCGACCGGACGCTTGTCGTCCTCCAGCACCTCGATCACGACATAGGCGGTGTTGGGCAGCAGGGCACCGCGCCAGCGGCGCGGGCGGAAGGCGCTGATCGGGGTCAGTGCCAGAAGGGCGGCGTTGATCGGCAGGATCGGTCCCTGCGCCGACAGATTGTAGGCCGTCGAGCCGGCCGGCGTTGCCACGATGATGCCGTCGGCGATCAGCTCGGGCATGCGCTCGCGCTCGTCGATCAGGATCCGCAGGCGCGCCGCCTGCGAGGTCTGCCGGAACAGGTAGACCTCGTTGATGGCGTGGTGCAAATGGACGCGGTCATTGACGTCGGTTGCACGCATCAGGAGCGGATTGATCTCGGATTCATGCGCCGTCTCGAGCCGCGTGCGCAGATCGTGCGTCGCGTATTCGTTCATCAGGAAGCCGACGGTGCCGCGATGCATGCCGTAGATCGGCTTTCCCGTGCGCATGTTCTGGTGCAGCGTCTGGAGCATCAGCCCGTCGCCCCCCAGCGCGACCACGACGTCGGCCTCCCCGGGGTCGCAATTGCCATAGTCCCTGGTGAGCTGGCTGAAGGCGGTCTGCGCCTCGCTGCTCGGGCTGGCGACGAAGGCGATGCGTTCGTATCGCTGGGGCTTGGTCATGGCTTGTCAGGCAGGCCGCTGGCTGGAGGAAGTTCCGCCGGGCTCGTCTATACGAGGTGGCCCTGCATTGTCGAGGATGACCGGGTCTCAAGGCAAACGGGCGATTGTCGATCCGGAGAACAAAACGGGTTGATTTGAGCCGGCCCGGGCGCCTTACTTGCCCATCGGGCCGGTGATCCCGCAAAGCGTCGCAATTCCGCGCTAGCTTTGATGCGCACCGGCTCTGACAGCCGGGCAGGGAGAACGATCATGTTCACGATCTTGCCGACGCTGCGACGAACCGGGCTCGCGCTGGCCGTGTCCGCGGCCGCGCTCGCGAGCGTCGCGCGCGCGGATGATCCGCCGCAGCCGCGCTCCGAGGCGGCATCGCCAGCGGCACAGAAGGGTGGGCGCGCCGCCAATCCGCAAAGCGCGACGCAGGCCTCGCCGTCCGCGGCCGAGCCGCACCGTCTCCCAGCGGATTCGACCACGAAGCAGACGCTGGATCTGCCCGGCCGCACCCTCAATTTCGCCGCGACCGCCGGCTCCATCCGCGTGTTCGACGGCAAGGGCGAGCCGCTGGCCGACATCGCCTATACCTCCTACCAGCTCGACGGCGCCGACCGCGCCACGCGCCCGGTCACGTTCCTGTTCAATGGCGGGCCCGGCGCGTCCTCGGCGTGGCTCCAGTTCGGCGCGGCCGGTCCATGGCGGCTGCCGCTCGACGGCGAAGCGCTGTCGCCCTCGGCCTCGCCCGAGGTGAAGCCGAACGCGGAGACCTGGCTCGACTTCACCGATCTCGTCTTCATCGATCCCGTCAGCACCGGCTACAGCCGCTTCATCGCGAGCGGCGAGGACGCACGAAAATCGTTCTACTCCGTCGACGGCGACGTCAACGCGATCGCGCTGGTGATCCGCCGCTGGCTCGAGAAGCACGACCGCCTGACCTCGCCGAAATACGTCGCGGGCGAGAGCTATGGCGGCATTCGCGGGCCGAAGGTCGTGCGCCAGTTGCAGCTCCAGCACGGCGTCGGCGTCAAGGGCCTGATCCTGGTGTCGCCGCTCTTGGATTTCCGCGAGTTCACCGGCACCAGCCTCCTGCAATATGTCGCGACGCTGCCGAGCTATGTGGCGGTGGCGCGCGAGGCAAAAGGGCCGGTCAAGCGCGCCGATCTCGCCGACGTCGAGGCCTACGCGCGCGGGGAATTCCTGGCCGACCTCGTCAAGGGCGAGGCGGACAAGGAGGCCACCAATCGTCTTGCCGACAAGGTCGCCGCGCTTACCGGCATCGACCAGGCGGTGAGCCGCCGGCTCGCCGGCCGTTTCGACGTCGGTGAATTCCGCCGCGAATTCGACCGCAAGAACGGCAAGGTGACGGGACGTTACGACGCCTCCGTGCGCGGCTTCGATCCCTATCCGGATTCGAGCAGCTCGCGGTTCGGCGACCCCTCGGGCGATGCGCTCCAGGCGCCGCTGACGAGCGCCGCGGTCGACGTGCTCACGCGCAAGCTCAACTGGCGGCCCGACGGCTCCTATGAAGTCCTGAACGGCGCTGTGGAAGGTCACTGGGATTTCGGTCGTGGCATCAACCCGCCGCAATCGGTATCCGAGCTGCGCCAGATCCTCGCCACCGACGCGAAACTGAACGTGCTGGTCGCGCACGGCCTGTTTGACCTTGCCACGCCCTATTTCGGAACGAAGCGGGTGCTCGATCAGATGCCGGCCTTTGCGACGCAGCGCGTGAAGTTCGCCGTCTATCCCGGCGGCCACATGTTCTATTCGCAAGGCGGCTCGCGGCAGGCGTTTCGCAGCGAGGTCGAGGCGCTGATCAGGGAATAGGCCGGCGTTTGCGCGGCGGATAGCGGCGCGCGATCTCCTTCGCCACGACGCTCGCAGGCTTGACGTTGGCGCCGGCGATCCAGACCTCGCTGATCCTGCCGCGCTTGTCGCGGATCCGGCGCACCGGCTCGCCATGACTGGAATAGCCGGCAGCCCAGGCGAGCTTGCCGGTGTCGCGGCCGGTGACCTCGATCTCGGCGGCATCCATGAACGGATTGTTGAATTGCGGATTGGCGACGAGCACGCGGTTGCCTAGCGGCACGAGGTCGCTCGCGCCCCAGATCGTCCACCAGCGGCCGGTCCAGTCGCGCACGCGCCGGTCGGCCGTGCCGCGCGTCTTGAACACGCGCAAGATCTGCATCGCGCCGTCCATCCAGAACGGCGCCGCGCCGTCGATGGAGTTGCTGAGGATGCTGATCGTGAGCTCGCAAGCGGGGATGGCGCAGGTCCGGGAGATGTAGCCCTGAAAGCCACCGCCATGGCCGAACCAGTCCCAGCCGTCGGTCTTGCCGGCATTGACGCCGAGCCCGTAATAGCCCTCGAAGCTCTGCGGGATGCGCCAATGGTGTCGCGTCATCTCGCGGCGGCTCGCGACCGAGAGCACGCTCTTCTTCGCATTGGGCGCAAGCTGCGCGAAGAAGCGTGCGGTGTCGCCGGCAGTCGCAACGAAGCCGGCGGCGGACGCCATCGCCTGTGCGGGATTGTCGCCGGGGATCACGCATCGCTCGCCGAATGGCAGCTTTCGCGTATGGCCGCGCGCGAACGACGCGCCTTTGGGCAGCGGCGCGTCCGGCTCGGTTGCGCGCAGGCCCGCAGGCTCGACGATCTCGCGCTTGATCCAGGCTGAGTAGGGCTGCTTGGTCACCGCCTCGATGACGAGGCCGAGCAGGCCAAAGCCGTGATTGGAATATTTGAAGCGGGTGCCGGGCTCGATCGCGGTCGGCAGCTTCAATTCCGCGAGTAACTCTTTCGCGTTGAGATAGGAACGGCGGTCGATGAACTGGCCGGAATCGGCGCCGTCGCGCGTCAGACCCGCGCTATGCGAGAGCACCTGCGCGATCGTCGTCTCGGCGACGCGCGGATGCAGCCCGCCGACATATTGGCCGACCGTGTCGTCGAGCCGGAGCTTGCGCTGCTCGCGCAGCTTCATGATGCCGGCCGAGGTGAAGCTTTTGGAATGGGAGGCGATACGGAAGCGGTGGCGCGGGGTGAGCTTCTCGCCGGTGTCGAGATTGGCGAGGCCGAACGCATGCTCGGCGACGATCTCGCCGCGATGGACGAATGCGACGATGACGCCTGGCTGCTGGATCGTCGTCAGTTGGAATTCGATCCAGGAGCCGATGTAGTCGATCGCGGATCGCAGCCACGGGTCCATTGCACACCAATTTAGTCGGAAAATCGATGCGAGAGGCTAACCGAGAAAGCCGAACGGGCACAACCGAAAGGTTGTGCCCGTTCGCTGCATTCGAAGATGCGATTATCTTAGTAGACGAGCGTCGCGCCGGTTGGCTTGTCGAGCGCCGTGGCAAGCGAGCGATACTCGGAGCTGTCGGTGCCGGCGAGCGAGGCGATCTTGTTCAGATGATACTGCGCCTGTTCGCGATTGCCCTGCTCGAGCTGCCAGAGGCCGTAATACTGCCAGGTGCGGACGTGGTTCGGATCGTCCTTCAGCGCCAGCTCGTAATAGACCTTCGACGACTGGTAGTCGCCGAGCTTGCGATAGGAGTAGCCGATCAGGTTGGCGACGTCGGCGACGTCGTCGCGCTTGAGCGACTTCAACTGATCGATCGCGCCGGTGTAGTCGTGGTTGTCGTAGATCGCGGTATAGGCGGTGCGATAGGCGGCGAGGAATTTGGGATCGCTGACCGAAGAGCTCTTCTTCTTGCCCTTCTTGGACGAGGAGTCCGACTTCGGCGGCGGCGAGGGCTCGTCACTGCCGGCGGCATAGGCGCTGGACAGCACCGGCGCGGTCGCCAGCGACATGGCGACCAATCCCGGCACGACAAGCATTGAGAGTTTGCGCATCTAAATTCTCCCGTATGGAACGTGGCGATCCTACACGATTGCCCGAAGACCGGAACACCCGTCTGGCGAAAACATTCCCGCTCCGCACGATCTATTCGCCAGGGCGCGGATGACAAACTTGTCATCCAGATGAACGGAAGCCTGCAGGGGACTTCAGACAGGGTTCAGCGCGCCGCCCCTAGGCTCCCACCCACGATCGACGGGTAGGCGAGAGGGCGCCGCCTCAAGATCCTTCCAAGAGGAGACCACCATGCTGAAGACCATTTCCGCAGCCTTGCTCGCAGCTTCCGTGATCGCAGCCCCGGCCTTCGCTGCCGAGGCCGGCAAGACCACTACGGCCCCGGTGATCAAGGCGGACCAAAGCCAGACCAAGGCCTCGACCACCGCCGCGAAACCGGACACCGGCATCAAGGCCGATGCCAAGGCGGTCGATGCCAAGACCGACGCGAAGGCCGGCGACGTCAAGCCCGCCGACGTCAAGGCGGACGCCAAGGTGGATAGCAAGTCGAAGGCGCTGAATGCCAACGCAGCGGTCACGTCCGACGAGCACAAGACCGTGCGCACCCATCGCCATCACCACAAGCATCTGTCGGCGAAGAAATCGCTGAAGGCGCAGCCGGACCTGACCAAGCCGGCAACCACCGAGAAGCGCAGCTAACGACTGATCCTCTCGCGGCGGCATCCCAAGCATTGCCCCGCCGCCGCGTCAGGACGTCAGGCCCGGCCCGTCGTCTCGGCGCCTTGCGCGAAAGCGAAAGACGCCGGCGGCGGGACGGTGCGTGCGTCGCAAAGCCCCGGGGACGCGAATTCCCTTTGAGCGACCTTGCGGCTAGAACGTCCCCTTAGCCTGTTCGAGCGGGAGTGGGATCTGTGGGGCGATTGGCGAAACGTGCGGCGAGCCTGGCATCGGTCCTGTTATTGCCGCTGGCGCTCGCGGCATGTTTCGGCAGCGACGGTGATCGTCCGACCATCATCGGTGGGACCCAGGCCGGAGGGCCGCAGCCGTTTCCCGACAATTTCCGCGGCGACATCCCGGCCCTGATGCGCACCTATCTGAACAACCCGGTCGGCGTGCGCGAGGCCAGCATGGCCGAGCCGGTCCAGCGCGAGGTCGGCGGCCGGCAGTTCTATGTGAGCTGCCTGCACTTCACCCCGCGCGAGACCGATGGCAGCTACAAGGCCATGCGGGAACGCGCTGTGATCTTCGTCAACGGACGCGCGGACCGCGTCGTCGACCGCACGAGCGAGCTCTGCGCCGGCGCGGTTTACGTACCCTTTCCGGAACTCGAAAAGATGACGCGGTAGCGCAAAGCCCGTCTTCATCGCCGGGTGCTAGAACGATAACTGCCGGAGCCGCGGATCACATTTCGGCGAGCTTTGAACGGGGCGGTTTGACCTCGCGACAAATTGTTACGGCAGGTGCTGCGCAGACGACAAGAATAGTCGGTGCAGGACGACGGGACGGAACAAAATCGCGTTGTTGCCCCTCCGTCACAGTCACGAGCGATCAACGTTCCGGCATCGCCGCGAAGCAACCCAATTCACGCCACGTTGTTTCCTGAGTGTCGTAAATGAAAGAACGGGGATGATCATGAAATCGATTTTGCTGGGTGCAGCTGCTCTGCTTGCGCTGGCCGCGCCGGCCGCAGCCGCGGACATGCAGCCGCGCACCTACGCCAAGGCCCCGGCCTATACGCCGCCGCAGCTGATTTATAACTGGACCGGTTTCTACATCGGCGGCCATGTCGGCGGCGCGTTTGCCGGCGACAGCAGCTTCCAGTCCAGCGACGCCCGCTTCCTCGGCGGCGTGCAAGGCGGCTTCGACTACCAGTTCGCGCCCAACTGGGTGGTGGGTATCGAGGCCCAGTATTCCTGGCTGCCGACCAACAACAACGGTGTCACGTTCCCGGCGGGCACGCAGGTGACCTCCAACACCGACCAGCTCGGGTCGGTGACCGGCCGCGTCGGCTACACCTGGGGTCCGGCGCTGCTCTACGCCAAGGGCGGTTACGCCTGGCGCAATGGCGGCCTGGGCGTCAATGTCGCAGGCGTGCCGCAGGGCTTCACCACCACCGGCAACAGCAAGGACGGCTACACCGTCGGCGCCGGCCTCGAATACATGTTCGCGCCGAGCTGGTCGGCCAAGGCCGAGTACCAGTACTACAATTTCGGCAGCACCACCTTCACCTCCGGCCCGGCCGACATCGTCGGCGTTCGCGGCCGGGAAGACGAGCATACCGTCAAGGTCGGTGTGAACTACCGCTTCGGCTGGGGCGGTCCGGCAGCCTCGCGCTACTGACCCCTCCACCGCGACCACGCTCTGGAAAGGCCGGCTCTGCCGGCCTTTCGTTTGTCAGCCTCTTGCCTGTCGGCCCCATGTTTGCTTTGCATGAACCATCTGGCGCGTCATTTGCAGGAAAACACTCCGGCGGGCGCCTTCTCACGCGCGTCATGGGACTTGGGTAAAGCAAAAATAATTTTTGCCGCTTACGGAACTCGCGCTCCGGAAAGCGTTATATGAGAATTACCGGGCTGGTGGGACGACGGACATGCGTATCTTGGTGTCGGCGGTGGTGCTCTCGTGCTTTATCTACCTGCCGTGCTCTGCACAGACAATCCTCAAATCCGAGCCTTTGATGCTGGCACCTTACGAGGTGGCTTTCGTCAAGGACGCGTCCTGCCCGTCGGGCAAGGTGCTCAAGGTCACCGGCGCGATCCGCGGGCTGCATCGCCGCAAGGCTTGCGTGGCGCTGGCCGGTGAGCAGGCCTCGCTGGCAACCGCAACGCCCTGATCGCTTGGCGGCCTCCGCCGCCAGATCTCACGGATTCAGCTCGAGCTCCATTTTCGACTGGCGGTCGGCCTCGGCCTTGTTTCGAGCGGGGTCCTCACCCTGCGCGACCCGGCAGGGCTTGATCTCGTAGTCGTTGTCGAGCACCCGGCGCGGCCCAGGACGGTCCTCGTCGGCGCTGACGTCGACGACCAGGCCGCTCCGATACGCGAGCTTCCAGACGTCGGATTCACTCGGATAGGCCTTGCTGATCTGGGCGTCGTTGCAGAACAAGGCGTAGGGCATTCTTCCCGCTCCCGGAAAGCGCGTTAACGACCTCATGGGCCGGCGGTTCCGGGGGGCAGGCGATCACGGGGCCGTGATCGGGCTGCCGGAGCCCCTGAGTCCTTAACGAGTCCTGAATCAGGAAAAAAAGAATCCTTGGGACTCGTTTGGCGGAATCAGCGGATGTTTTCCGCCATGACGAGCGACCTGAAGACCTCCTGCGGGCACATGCTCCTGCCGCTGACGCTGGCGTTATTCGGCGCCTGCGCCGCCAATCTTTGGCTGGTGTGGTCCTGGCTATAGGCCCCTCTGACGGGAGGGGGGCCTTATTTTCTGGCCGGTGGGGCCGGGGAGTCGTGGATGGCGGCGCGCAATCTGGTCAGGGTTTCGGCACAATATTCCTCGCGCTCGCGCTCGAACCGCTCCTGATGCTTGCGGAAATTGGCGATGCGGGCCTGCATCTCGGTGCGGAAATCACCGATCGCCCGCGGTGGCGGCAGAGGCGTGGGTGGGGGCGGTACCGGAGCTTGCGGCAGCTCGATCTCGACTGCGGCGGCCTTCACGGCAACGATTTCGACCGCGACGGTCGTGGCAACCGAGGTCCCGTCCGGCTGAAGGACGTCATCCTTTCTTCCAGTTACCGATTGGACGAAGGCCATTGTCTGCGCGATCAGCGCGTCGCGTTCCGCGATCCATTTCATGATCCACCTCAGCCGGCCCCATTCCAGCAAAGCGGCTGCGCCGAATCAAGGCGGTAAACAGGGGATTGCATATTTTTCCCGGTCACCCGACATTAGTCGGATGGATTCCGGAAAAGAACGGTCGGACGAAGTGGAGGGCCTGAGGCTCATCCGCGCGTTCTTGTCGCTACCGCCCGACAAGCGGGCGGAGGTGATCGCGTTCGTCGAGGAATTGGCGCGTGCGCATGGCCGGCCCGAGGAGGGCACGCAGGCGTCGCCGAGGTGAGCGCTATCGCTGGCGCGGATTGATGTTGGGCTCGAACGGTGCGCCAACCACCCGGACCGGTGTCTGAACCGGTGTCCGGGTGACGTCGATCACGGCTGTCTCCGCGACCCGCTTTTCGGGGGCCGGCGAAAGCATCGGCTCCAACAACGTCAATGTCCCGGCCACGGCGACACAGCACAACGCCACCGTCGCCAGCAGAAACATATTTCGGTTTTCTTCCCTGATCCGCATAGGTCGACAACGGCTGACGCGGAGGCTCGGTTCCGGGCTGGCGATGCCGATCGCGCGACCGAAAACGGGCCGAAGCTTACGCCAGGCTTACGCCGGTGCGCAGAAGGGTTATTTTTGCGTAAGAATACCCGGGCGAATTGAGGTTAAATCTTAACATCCGCCGGTTCCAATGCACGGTGCTGGGATTATCGCCGGCAGCACCATCATTGGACGGCACAAATGAGCTTTTTGAACAATCTGAAGATCGTCTGGAAGGTCGCGTTGATCGTGACCGTGATGGGCTGCGCGATGATCGCCGTCGCGGCCTTTGGCGTGCGCGAACTTTCCGCGACCGTCGACGGTTTCGGCGAGCTCTCCGCCGCGCAATCCTCCGCTCTCAACCTCACCCGCGCCCAGCGCCGCGCCGAGACCTACCACGCGGCGCTCTACGCGGTGTTCACCGAGGCAACCGAGGCGGGCAATGCCAAACGCCTCAAGACCGCGACCCAGAACCGCGACGAAATCCGTCAATTCCTCGATGCGGCCGAGCAGGACGACCCATCGCGCGCCGGCGAGCTGAAGAGCATCGGCGACCAGTTGAAAGCCGCTTTTATCGGCTGCGATCCGGTGCTCCAGGCCGGCTCACAGGCCAGCAGCACGGAAGAGAACGTCAGGGCAGCCGAACGCGCGCACAAGGAGTGCGATCCCCTGATCGATGCGGCCCTGCTGCGCATCGCCAAGTTCACGACCGAAACCGGTCAGGCTGTGGCCAAGCGAAAGGACGCCATCAACCGCGACGCTCACGCCGCGACCTGGACCGTGATCGGCGTCAGCGCCGGCGGCCTGATCCTGGGCATTGCGATCGCGCTGTTCATCGGCCTCAAGGCGATGTCGCAGCCGATCGCCCGGCTCAAGCTCGCCATGGAGGGACTTGCCCGCAACGATCTCAAGACCGAGATGCCCGAGAAGGACCGGCGCGACGAGATCGGCGACATGGCGAAGACGGTCGAAGTGTTCAAGACCAATGCACTGGAAGTCGAGCGCCTCAAGGCTGCACAGCTCGAAGCCGAGAAGCAGGCTGCCGAGCAACGCCGCCGCGACATGGTCAACCTCGCCGATGGCTTTGAACGTGCAGTCGGCGAGATCATCGACACCGTCGGATCCGCCTCCACCGAGCTCGAAGCATCGTCCTCGACGCTGGCGACCACCGCGCAGCGCGCGCAGGAGCTGACCTCGGTCGTCGCAGTCGCGTCCGGCGAAGCCACCGGCAACGTGCAGTCGGTCGCGACCGCCACGGAGGAGCTGTCCTCCTCGGTCAACGAGATCAGCCGGCAGGTGCAGGAATCCGCGCGAATGGCGGGCGAAGCCGTCGCCCAGGCCCGCACCACGACGGAGCGGGTCAGCGAGCTCTCGGTTGCCGCGACGCGGATCGGCGACGTCGTCGAGCTCATCAACACCATTGCCGGCCAGACCAACCTTTTGGCACTGAACGCCACGATCGAAGCGGCGCGGGCGGGCGAGGCCGGCCGCGGTTTCGCGGTCGTCGCTTCTGAGGTGAAGACGCTGGCCGAGCAGACCGCGAAGGCGACCGGCGAGATCAGCCAGCAGATCTCCGGCATTCAGACCGCGACCCAGGAATCCGTCAACGCGATCCGCGATATCTCGATGACCATCGAGCGGCTGTCGGAGGTGTCTTCGACCATTGCCGCGGCCGTCGAGGAGCAGGGTGCCGCGACCCAGGAGATCTCGCGCAACGTCCAGCAGGCCGCTCACGGCACCCAGCAGGTCTCCACGAACATCACCGACGTGCAGCGCGGCGCGGCCGAGACCGGCTCGGCCTCCTCGCAGGTGCTCTCGACCGCCAAGATGCTGGCGAGCGACAGCAACCGGCTGAAGGACGAAGTCGGGAAATTCCTGCGGACGGTGCGCACGGCCTGAGTGTGCGCGGCGGCTTTCATGCCGCGCCCTCGATCACGCCAGCAGGAAACCGAGCACGAACACGAGCAGCATAGCCGTCATGACGACGGCCGTCACCGCGCCGGCGACGATCTTGGCCTTCTCTGTCGGGGTGGTCGAGCGCATCGGACGCGAGTATAGCGTGTTTGCACCGGAATCTCGACCTTGAGTCCGATCCCATGATCTCCAATCGTCCTCCCGTGCTCGCCCACGAACGCTTCGTCGCCGACCGCGACAACTTCTCAGGGCTAGATCTCGCCGCGCGGTTCGAGCGGATCGAGAGGACGAACCTTTGGGGGGCGGCCAGTTCGGTGTCCGGCCTCGGCTCGGAGGACCCCGCGACTGCCGCGATCCGGGACGCGTTGCCGCCGCTGCTGCAGCGGCTCGGCGCGCGCTCGCTGCTCGATGCGCCCTGCGGCGATGCCGGTTGGATCGGCCGCCTCAATCTCGATCTCGATTACATCGGCATCGACATCGTGCGGTCGCTGATCGAGACCAACAACGCGCGTGCGGCGCGCGGCGAATTGTCCGGCCGATTCCTGGTGGCCGATATCACGTGCGATGCATTGCCGCGCGCCGATCTGATCCTGTGCCGGGACTGCCTGGTGCATCTGTGTTTTCAGAACATCGCCCGCGTGATCGCCCGCTTTCGCGAGAGCGGCGCGCAATTCCTGCTCGCCACGACGTTTCCGGAGTGGGAGGAAAACCGCGATTGCGAGGATGGCGACTGGCGCGCCCTCAATATGACGACGGCGCCGTTCGACTGGCCGGCGCCGCGCGAATTGATCGACGAGCGCTGTGAGGAGGGCGATGGCGGCTGGCGCGACAAGAGCCTCGGGCTCTGGCGGCTGGATGAGTTGCCGGGTCGCGTCCGCACGGCCACGGATGTGTGACAGCTGCGGGCGGAACGTCCATTGCATCAGTGATCGCCCCGGCGATAGACTTTGGGTTGTGTAGCGATCTCGTATTGCGGTGACCTGCCGGAGCCCACCATGAGAGCACGTGCTGTCCTGGCCGCGTTGTTGATCTGGTGCAGCGCGCCGGCGCTGGCCCAGCAGGAGGGGGCCGCGCTCTATGCCGCGCATTGCGCGCAATGCCACGACGGCGATGTGCAGACCCGCGTGCCGGGCCGCGGCGCCCTACAGGCGATGTCGTTCGACCATGTGCTGGCGGCGTTGACCTCCGGCAGCATGGCGGCGATGGCAAAGGATCGCAGCGACGCGGAACGCCGCGCGATAGCGTCCTTCGTCACCGGCAAGATCGCGACCGGCGGCGTTGCGGCCGACGCGGAAGGTCGTTGTACGCAGCAGGCCAGCGGTTTTCCGCAAGCCCTTGACGGTCCGCGCTGGAACGGATGGGGCGTCGACACCAACAACAGCCGATTCCAGCCCGCCGACATGGCGGGGCTGACGGCGGAACAGGTACCGCGCCTGCGGTTGAAATGGGCCTATGCATTCCCCGGCGCCTCGGTGTCGTTTGCGCCGCCGACCATCGTGGGCGGAATGCTGTTCATCGGCGGCACCGATCGCAAGGTGCACGCGCTCGACGCGCGCAGCGGCTGCACGCTGTGGACGCTGGCGATCGATGCGGCGGTGCGCGCCGCGATCAGCTTTGCGCCGCTTCCTGGCTCCGACCAGTTCGCGATCTTCTTCGGCGATTTGCGCGCCAACGTCTACGCCGTGAACGCGCTGACCGGCGCGCTGATCTGGAAAACGAAGGTCGAGGAGCATGCGGCCGCGCGCATCACCGGTGCGCCGACGCTGCATTCCGGCGTGCTCTACGTGCCGGTGTCCTCGATCGAGGAAGCGGCCGGCTCGCAGGCCAGCTACGAATGCTGCACCTTCCGCGGCAGCGTGGTGGCGCTGGACGCGGCGACCGGCAAGCTGGTCTGGCAGGCCTATACGATTCCGGAAGTGCCGCATCCGACCGGCAAGAGTGCGAGGGGCACGCAGCTGTTCGGTCCGTCCGGCGCCGCGATCTGGTCGGCGCCGACGATCGATCCGAAGCGGGGCGCCGTCTATGTCGCGACCAGCAATTCATACTCGAACCCGCCGGCGGTAACCGCCGACGCGATCCTCGCTTTCGAGCTTGCGACCGGGAAGCTGCTCTGGAAGCAGCAGGCGACGCCGAAGGATGCCTTTGTCGTGGCATGCTTCACTGCGGACAAGTCCAATTGTCCCGAGGATCACGGACCCGATCACGATTTCGGCCAGTCGCCGATCCTCGTGACCTTGCGCGACGGCAGACGCGTGCTCGTCATCGCGCAGAAATCCGGCGTCGTGCACGCGCTCGATCCCGACGACGGCGGCAAGATCCTGTGGCAGACCCGGATCGGGAAGGGCGGTGCGCTCGGCGGCAGCGAATGGGGCTCGGCCGCGGACGGCGAGCGCATCTATGTCGCCAACTCCGACGTACGCTTCATGCGTGACGGCACGCGGCAGCTCGATTCCACGCAAGGCGGCGGCCTGTTCGGACTTGACCTCGCCAGCGGCAAGATCGCGATGGAAGTGCCGCCGGTCGCCTGCGGCGACCGCCCCAAATGCAGCCCCGCGCTCTCGGCGGCAGTGAGCCTGATCCCGGGCGTGGTGTTCTCCGGCGGCGTCAGCGGCTTCCTGCGCGCCTATGCCACCGACGGCAAGCTGCTCTGGGAGTTCGACACCGCGCAGGATTTCAAGGCCGTGAACGGCGTCCCCGCCCATGGCGGCGCGATCGACGGCCCCGGGCCGGTCATCGCCGGCGGCATGCTTTACACCAATTCCGGCTACGGCCAATGGAGCGGCGTCGCCGGCAACGTGCTGCTGGCGTTCGAGGTGGGGACGGAGTGAGCGTCACGAGTTCGCTCTCGTGTCCCGGACGCGCTGCAACGCCTTCAGCGTTGCGGCGCTGAGCCGGGACCCAGAAAGCGGCACGGAGGAATGTGGCGCGATGGGCCCCGGCTCTGCAGCGCAGCGCCGAAGAGGCGCTGCACTGCGTCCGGGGAGGTCGGGGCTGCTTCGTCAACCTCGTCATCGACGCCTCCCTTTCAACTTGCATCCCGACCAACGAGGAGAGAATTCGATGATCGATGCCAGATGCAGCTGCGGTGCTCTCGCGCTGTCGCTTCCGGAACCATCGCGCCTCGTCGTCGCCTGTCATTGTGTTGATTGTCAGCGACGAACCGGCGCGCCGTTCGGCGTCGGCGCCTTCTATCCGGTGGAGACCGTCACGATTACAGGGACGCCAAAGCCCTACGTCCGGACGGCGGCGAGCGGCGGCAAGGTCCGCAGCTATTTTTGTCCCGACTGCGGCTCGACGGTTTATTGGCAAGCCGAGAATTTGCCTGCGATGATCGGCGTTGCCGTCGGCGCGATCGCAAATCCGGATTTTCCGCCGCCGATCAGATCGGTGTTCGAGCAGTCGAAACACGGCTGGGTGGAGATGTCAGGCGCTGAGCATTTCCAGCAAGGCAGCGCGCCGAAGCATTCGAGCTGAGAGCTGAGCGTCGGACGCTGGTGCCGGCTGAGGGGATTGAACCCCCGACCTTCGGTTTACAAAACCGCTGCTCTACCGCTGAGCTAAGCCGGCGACGCCTGGAGGCGGGCAGGGCCGGCATGGGCCGGGGTGTCCACCCGTTGCGCGCCGCAATACCAGACTTGATCGGAAAGCGCCACAACCGGAAACGTCGTGGCCGCAGACATGAATCAGGCGGCCCGAAGGCCGCCTGATCTCTCGCATCGATTTAGACCGCCTTACTGGCAGATGTGCCGGCGGCCGTCTGCGCCCTTGAACCAGGTGCCGGGCGTACAGACGAAGCCGTTACGCTGGGCGTAGGTGCGGGTGTCCCAGCCACGATTGTCCCAGCCGCGGTTGTCCCACGAATTGTCGTAGGCGTAGGAATTGTCCCAGGCGCGGAACGGCGCGCTGGCAATCGCGCCCGCGGTGCCGATCGCAGCGCCGGCTACGCCGGCTGCGACGTCGGTCGGCCAGAAGCCGGTGCGGCTCCTGTTCCAGTCATTATTCCAGTCGCCATTGGCCTGACGGTAGGAATTGGTTTGACGATACGACACGCGGCGATGGCGCGATCCGCGATCGGTGTAGGGATTGCCGGGGCCGAGATTCTGGCAATTGGCGTTGGGGAATTGCGCCGAGCAGCGTCCGGGTTCGTTGACGACCGCCTGCGCCATTGCCGAGCCTGCCAGCATGGTCGCCGCAATCGCCGTCGCTCCAAGAAGTTTGATGTTCATGGTTGTTGGCTCCCATCTTGTTGACGGGGGCTAAACGCTTGCGGCGCCGGACGTTCCGATGAAACCGGTGGATTTTCTCGCAAGCGGCGGTCAAACCGATGTGAGCAGCCGCGGTTCCGCTTGGCGAAGCCCCATGCCGTTAATGCTTCGCTAGTCCGCCTTGCAGCATTTGAGTGGCGCGCAATCCTTACACATTAGGCTTACCGGAATTTGGTGAGCGGGCCTTAACCCTCTCTGCGCCGCGATCGGATAGGTTGCCGCCGCATAACCGGGGTCCCCCTCATGCGCGTTGTGGCGCTCGCTGCCTTTCTGATCGGACTGCCCGCGACGGCGTTTGCCGACAGCGGCTTCGATATCGTTGTCCCCGGCCGGCCCGGCGTGCCGATCATCATCAACAACATCGACGCGTCCTATGCTGTGGTCGAGGGTGTCTGGGGCCTGGGCAAGAACCAGCAGGTGCAGCCCACGATCTATGGCGGGCGCTATATCGCCGAGCGGCAGCCTGCCGACGTTGGCCATTATTATCCGACGCTGGGCCTGCGGCCCGGCTACGGCCGGCTCGAGGTCGAGCCGCCCGCGAACCGAAAATTGCCGAAGCCTGCCGAGAGCTACCACCAGAGCTGGGGTGCGCAATCGGCGCCGCTGCCGCCGCAGATGGACGTGCCCGTCGATCCGCCGCCGGTGATCCTCGCGCCTGAAATCAACGATCGTCCGCGGCCACCGCGACCGCGGCCGCATGTCCAAGTCCCCGGCAAGCCGCCGGGTTAAGAAACGTCAAAATTCAACAAACGAAAATCAACAGGAGAGAGTAATGCGTCAAATGATTTCGGGACTGGTTGCGGCGGCTGCCGTGATGTTCGCCGCCACCGGGCCCGCTGCGGCCTGCGGCTTCACCAGCTGCGCGCCGGTTGCGCCGGTCTATACCGGCTGCAACACCGGCTGCGGCGGCTATGGTTATGGATACGGCTATGGCTACGGCTACGGCGCCTATGAGCGTCTCGCCGAGCCGACCACACAGTACTACTACGTCAACCAGGGCCCGACCTATACCGGCCCGGGCGCCTTCGCGCCGTATCCGACCTACCGTGAAGACGCCGTCGTCGCGCCCGCCAATTACGGCTACGGCTATCGCGCCGCCGTGGCTCCCTATCACCGCCCGTACTACCGTCCGTATCGCTACGGCTACGGCCCGCGCTACGGCTATCTGCCCCGCGTGCACTACGGCCATGGTCCGCGCTACGGCTACGCCCATCGCCACGCGCCGACGCCGTACTACGGCGGCCACCGCGTGCTGCGCCGCTACTACTGATCCCTGATCGGTTGAGCTAACGAGACGCCCGTTCGCGCGATGCGGACGGGCGTTTTTGTTTCTTGCGATGTGTGCGTGATCGCGATCGGAATCGATCCGGGCTGTTCAGCCCGCCTGCGCCTGCCGGCTACGGCGTGGCAGCCTTCGCTCGCTTCGCTGAATGATGTTCTGGATTGGCTTGCCGAGCCGCAGCTCGCGAAGCGAGCGAAGGCTGGTGGGGGAGGCAGGACTCGAACCTGCGAAGCCATGAGGCGGCTGATTTACAGTCAGCTCCCTTTGCCACTCGGGACACTCCCCCGCTCGACGGCAGCACAATCGGGCCGGACCTTGCCGGCGACCGAAGACGGCCATGGAACGTGAAGGCCGCGACAGCCCGGATGGGGGCGCGACCGGGCGCGGTTATGGGCGATCCGGTGGGGCAAAGTCAACCGAGGCGAACAGCTAAAATCGCCTCCCAAGCCACCCAAATTGCCATATTCCGGGACCCGTGACACAAGCGAGCCCATGAAGGACAAAAAATTCACCTCTAGGGGTCCCCGCGGCGGGGCTAAGCCCTTCAACAGGCCCGGGAAATCGGGCGGCCGGCCGGCCTGGCGCGACCGCGATTCGCACCCCGACGGGCCGGTCATCCTCTATGGCTGGCACACCGTCACCATGGCGCTGGCCAACCCGGAGCGGCGGATCCGCAAGCTGACGCTGACCGAGAACGCTGCGAAGCGACTTGCGGACGAGAACATCGAGACCCGCGTCACGCCCGAGATCGTCCGGCCCCAGGAGATCGACCGTCTGCTCTCGCCCGATGCCGTGCATCAGGGCCTGCTTGCGGAAGCCGATCCTCTGCCTTCGCCTGATATCGAGAGCTTGAAGCAAGAAGGCATGGTGCTGGTGCTCGACCAGATCACCGACCCGCACAATGTCGGCGCGATCCTGCGCTCCGCCGCAGCGTTCGCGGTGAAGGCCATCGTCACCACTGCCCGCCACAGCCCGGAAGCCACCGGCGTGCTCGCCAAGGCCGCCTCCGGCGCGCTGGAACTGGTGCCTGTTGTGACCGTGCAGAACCTCGCTCGCGCCCTGACGACCCTGAACGAAATCGGCTTCCAGACCGTCGGGCTGGACAGCGAAGGTAGCGCGGATCTCAGCGACGTCGCGCTGCGCGAGCCGCTCGCGCTGGTGCTCGGCGCCGAAGGCAAAGGTCTGCGGCAATTGACCCGCGAGACCTGCAGCGTCGTGGCGCGGCTCGACATGCCCGGCGAGATCAAGAGCCTCAACGTCTCGAACGCTGCTGTGCTCTCGCTCTATGTCGGCGCGAGCCGGCTCGGGTTGATGAAGTAGGCGGCTGCGTCAAGCCGCTACCCCATCATCTCCCGCACCATCGGTACCACCTTGCGCCCATAAAGCTCGATGCTCTTCATCAGCTTCTCGTGCGGCAGGGGCCCCGCCGAATACTTCAACTGAAACCGCGAAACACCAAGTGTCTTCGCCGTCCTGGCGATCTTGCGCGCGACCGTCTCCGGCGATCCCGCATAGAGCGAGCCGTGCTCGACCTCGTTGACGAACTCGTCGCGGCCCATCGGGGGCCAGCCGCGTTCCTTGCCGATGCGGTCGCGCATGGCCTTGTAGTCGGGCCATAGCTCTTCGCGCGCCTCTTCATCCGTCTCGGCGACATAGCCGGGCGAATGCACACCGATCGGCTGCGCGGGGCGGCCGAATTCCTTGGCGGCGCGGTGATGGAGATCGACGAAGGGCGTAAAGCGCGCGGGATCGCCGCCGATGATCGCGAGCATCAGGGGCAGGTCATAATGCGCGGCACGCACCACCGATTGCGGACTGCCGCCGACGCCGATCCAGGTTTTCAGCGTGCCGTTCTCGACCGGCGGATAGACCAGCTGATCCCGTAGCGGCGGACGCAGCTTGCCCTCCCAGGTCACAGGTTTCTGCGACAGCAGTGCGGCGAACAGGTCGAGCTTCTCCTCGAACAGCTCTTCGTACTTGCGCAGGTCGAAGCCGAACAGCGGAAAGGATTCGGTGAACGAGCCGCGGCCGAGGATCACCTCGGCGCGCCCGTTCGAGAGCGCGTCCAGCGTCGCGAAGCGCTGGAACACGCGGATAGGATCGTCCGAGCTCAACACCGTCACGGCCGAGCCGAGATGGATGCGCTTGGTGCGCGATGCGATCGCGGCCAGCACGCTCTCCGGCGAGGAGATCGCAAAATCGGCGCGATGGTGCTCGCCGAGGCCGATGAAGTCGAGACCGAGCTCGTCGGCCAGCACGGCTTCGTCGACGACGTTGCGGATCACCTGCGCGTGCGGAAGCATCGCGCCTGCGGCGTCCCTGGTGACGTCGCCAAAAGTATCCAGTCCGAATTGAAGCGATGCGGTCATCGGTGAGGTCTCTGCGGACGCAGCTTGCGCTTGTCGCTGTGGGAGGGGATCGTTTGCGGTGGAGCTAGGCCGCGGCGGCCGGTGGAACAATGCTGCTTCGAGAAACCCACCGTTTCCTTTTTGGATGGTGTCAGGCCTGTGCCCGAGTATTCAGTCGGACTTGGCGAACATCTCGACCAGGGTCTCGCGCAGCCAGCGCTGCGCCGGCACGGTGTCGTTGCGCTGGTGCCAGAACAGGCTGACGATGCGCGGCGGCGCCTTGAGCGGCAGGGGCATGGCGTGCAGGAACGGCGCGTGGCGGGATTGCGAGCGCAGATCGCTCGGCAGCACCGCGATCAGGTCGGACTGGCGCACCACCTCGTAAGCGGCGCTGTAGTGGTTGACGGTCGCGACCAGATTGCGCGACAGACCGCGAGAGGCGAGGAAGAGATCGTAGGACGGCAGGGTCTTGCCGGCGAGGCTCACATCGACATGGCCTGCGCCGAGGAAGCTGCGCGTGCTCAGCCGCTTCTGGGCGGCGAGCGGATGGCCGCGCCGCATGAAGCAGGCATAGTCGACCGTCCACAGCGAGCGCGAGCGGATGGCGGCCGGCTGCTGCGCCTCGTTGACATAGACGCTGAGCACGCAATCGACGCGATTGTCTTCGAGCTGATCGGCGATCTCCAGGATGGTGTTGGGAACGGTGTGCACGCGCGCCTTGGGCGCGACCTTGCCGAAATGGCCGAGGAGGTTCGGCATCACCAGCGAGGCGACGTAATCCGACATCGACAGGCTGAACTCGGTCTGCGCGCGGCGCGGATCGAACACCTGCTCGTCGAGCGCGCCGCGGACGCTTTCGAGCGCCTCGCCGATCGGCTCCCACAACACCACGGCGCGCTGGGTCGGACGGATGCCGGTGCCGGACCTGACGAACAGGGGATCGCCGAGCGCGTCGCGCAGCCGCGCGAGCGCGTTGCTGACCGCGGGCTGCGTCATCAGCAGCGCGTTTGCTGCGCGCGTGACGCTGCCCTCGGTCATCAGGGCTTCGAAGACTTTCAGCAGGTTGAGGTCGAGCGATCGAAACGACAGAACATTCACCGTGGTGATGTATGGGATCACGATTATAAATTATGACGATAATATCTCTTTGTCTATGGTTCCCACCGGGACTTGCGGATGCCGGGCCGCCGGACAGAGGGGGACTTACATGTCGATGATCTCGGCGCGCATCGAGCGCCTGCCATTCGCACGCTTCCACACGCATCTTTTGTTGATGGGCGGGCTCGGCTACATGTTCGACGCGATGGACGCGGCCGTGCTGGCGTTCATCCTGCCGGTGCTGCGCACCGCCTGGAATCTGACGAGCGTGCAGATCGGCGTGCTCGGCAGCAGCACCTATATCGGCTTCCTGTTCGGCGCGTTGCTGGCGGGCACGCTCGGCGACCTGATCGGACGCCGCGCGGTGATGATGTCGGCGCTGGCGCTCTATTGTGCCGCATCGATCGTCAGCGCGGCCGTGGACAGCTGGCCGTCCTTCTTCGCCGCCCGCGTCGTCGCGGGCATGGGCACCGGCGCCGAGAGCGCGATCATCGCGCCTTACCTCGCCGAGTTCGTGGCGCGGCGCTTCCGCGGCAGCTTCACCGGCGCGCTGGCCGGGTTCTTCTCGTTCGGCTTCGTCGCTGCGGCCTTGCTCGGCTACTTCATCGTGCCCGCCTATGAGAACGGCTGGCGCATCGTGCTGGTCATCACCGCAGTGCCGGTCGTCATGCTGTTGTGGTGGCGCAGGGCGTTGCCGGAATCGCCGCGCTGGCTGGAAAGCCGGGGCAGGGCGAAGGAAGCCGAAGCGGTGCTGGACAAGATCGAAGCCGGCTTCGCACGCCAGGGGCATGTGCTGCCGCAGCCGGTCGTCGATTTAGTCAGCCCGCCCGTCGCCGGGGGGACGTTGCTCGCCAATTTCGCGGCGCTGCTCGAGGGCCGGCAGGCGCGCATCACCGTCATGACCTGGATCATGTGGCTTGCGATCACCTTCAGCTATTATTCCTTCTTCGTCTGGATCCCCGGCCTTCTGGTCCAGAACGGCATGAGCATCACCAAGAGCTTCGCCTATTCGATCGCGATCTATTGCGCGCAGATCCCCGGCTATTTCAGTGCCGCCTGGTTCAACGAGCGCATCGGCCGGCAGGCGACCATTGCGTCCTACATGGTGCTCGGCGGCATCAGCGCGCTCGGACTCGCCTTCGCGCAGAGCGACCAGCACATCATGGTCGCGGGGATTCTGCTGTCGTTCTTCATGAACGGCACCTATGCCGGCGTCTATGCCTATACCGCAGAGGTGTTCCCGACGCCGGTGCGAACCACCGGCGCCGGCCTTGCCTCGGCGATCGGCCGCATCGGCGCGATCGTCTCGCCGATCCTGGTCGGCTACCTCTATCCCAATTTCGGCTTTGCCGGCGTGTTCGGGATCACCACCAGCGTTCTGCTGATCGGAGCGCTCACCGTCGTGGTGATGGGCGTGCCGACGCGCGGCCGTTCGCTGGAAGACATTGCCGCGGGCGAAGTCGCATGAGGGAGACGACACGCCGGGGCGATCCGTTGCTCAACGCCGTGGCGGCGGCGCAGGGCAGGGCGGATCAGCCGGAGGCGCTGTTCTCCGCGCTGGACGACGCCTTGAAATCGGCGATCGGGCACAAGCTGTTCACGATCCTGACTTATGACGACGACACCGGGGAAGCGGCGCGGATCTATTCCAATCTCCCCGGGCCTTACCCGACGGGCGGACGCAAGCGGCTCGCGGCGGGACCATGGACCGAGGCCGTGCTCGACCGCGGCGAGGCTTATATCGGCTATACGCGGGATGATCTGCGCACCGTCTTCTCGGATCACGAGCTGATCGCTTCACTCGGCTGCGAGAGCGTGCTCAACATGCCCGTGCGCTGGCGCGGGCGCACACTCGGCTCGCTCAACCTGCTGCATGAAGCGGGCTGGTACGGTGCAGACGATGTCGCCGCGTGTCTCCCGTTCGCCCAGCTCGCATTGCCCGCGCTGCTCACACAGTCCTGACCGGACAGGAAACGACCATGACTCGCACCCTCTTCAAGAATGCCGCTCTGCTCGATCCGCTTCAGCCGGATTTGCTGGAAGGCCATCACGTGCTGGTCGAGGACAATGTGATCAAGGAGGTCTCGGACCGGCCGCTATCCATCTCACCCGACCGGACCATCGATCTGAACGGCAAGACCCTGATGCCCGGCCTGATCGACCTGCATGTCCATGCGATCGCGGTGGAGCTCAACCTGGCGCAGCAGGTGCACATGCCGAATGTGCTGGTGACGCTGCGCTCGACGCTGCTGCTGCGCGGCATGTTGCGCCGCGGCTTCACCACGGTCCGCGACGCCGGCGGCGCCGGCCATGCGCTGAAGCAGGCGATCGACACCGGCCTGACCGATGGCCCGCGGCTGTTCGTCTCCGGCCGCGCATTGAGCCAGACCGGCGGGCATGGCGACATGCGGGCGCGCTCGGATTATCTCGCCAGCGACGCGCCATGTCCGTGTTGCGTGCGCGTCGGCGCGCTCGCGCGCGTCGCCGACGGCGTCGACGGCGTGCGCAAGGCGGCGCGCGAGGAGCTGCAGATGGGCGCCGACCAGATCAAGATCATGGCGTCCGGCGGCGTCGCGTCGCCGACCGACCCGGTCGGCGCCTTCGGCTACTCCGAGGACGAGATCCGCGCCATCGTCGAGGAGGCGCGCGGGCGCCAGACCTATGTGCTCGCCCATGCCTACACCGCCGCTGCGATCGAGCGCGCGGTTCGCTGCGGCGTGCGCACCATCGAGCACGGCAATCTGGTCGATGCAAAGACCGCGCGCCTGATGGCCGAGAAGGGCGCCTATGTGGTGCCGACGCTCGTCACCTATGAGGCGCTGGCCAATGAGGGCGCGCAATACGGCCTGCCGCCCGAGAGCGTCGCCAAGATCGCCGACGTCCGCGACGCGGGTCTCCGTTCGCTCGCGATCTATCGCGACGCCGGCGTGAAGATGGGGTTCGGCAGCGATTTGCTCGGTCCGTCGCAGCGCCTGCAGAGCGATGAATTCCGCATCCGCGCCGAGATCCTCGGTCCGCGCGCGGTGATCGCCAGCGCGACATTGATCGGCGCCGAGGTGCTGGGCATGGAGGGCAAGCTCGGCCGGATCGCGCCCGAGGCGATCGCGGACCTGCTGGTGGTCGACGGCAATCCGCTCAGCGACGTCGCTTGCCTGCTCGGTCAGGGCGAGCATATTCCGCTGGTGATGAAGGCCGGCAAGGTCCAGTTCGACCGGCTGAACGCGTAGTTGCGCCACGTCACGGGCATCTTCGCCCGTTTGTGCGTCCTATGTCGAGATGCGCACGACCATCTTGCCGAGCGCTCCGCGCGTCTGCATGGTCCTGAACGCCTCCCGGAAGTCATTCAGCGCGAAGATGCGACCGACCGCCGGTTTCAATTGGCCGTCGGCAAGCCAGCCCGTCAACTGCGACATCAGACGCTTTTGCACCTCGGGCTCGCGCACGGGAATCTGCGCGAGGTCGACACCGAGCAGGGCGCCACCCTTCAGCAGCGGCAGATTGAACGGCAATGCCGGGATCGCGCCGGCGGCAAAACCGACCACGAGATGACGGCCGCGCCAGGCGATGGAGCGAAAGGCCTGCACCGAGACGTCGCCACCGACGGGGTCGAAGATCACGTCAGCGCCGTGTCCTCCCGTCAATTCCTTCAGCGTGTCGCGCCAACCGGTCTGCGTGTAGTCGATCACAGCGTCGGCGCCGTGTTGTTGGGCGAAGGCGCGCTTGTCCGGTGTCGATGCCGCTGCGATCACACGGGCGCCAAGCAGCTTGCCGATCTGGACTGCCGCAATTCCGGTGCCGCCAGCTGCGCCCAGCACCAGCAGCTGTTCGCCTGCGCAGAGCGAGGCGCGTGCACTGAGCGCATAGAGCGCGGTCAGATAATTGGCGCGAAACGAGGCGGCGACTTCGGCCGCGACGCCGTCGGGCAGGGGATGGAGCGCTTCGGGACTGACGACGATCTCTTCGGCCAGCGCGCCCGAGCGCGTCATCCCCATCACGCGCATGCCGGGTTGATAGCCGCCGGGGGCGCCGGGCGCGTCCATCACCACCCCCGCGAACTCCGTGCCGGGAACGAAGGGCAGGGGATCCCTGGTCTGATAGCGTCCCTCGATCTTCAAGCCGTCGACGAAGCCGATCCCGGCAGCTTCCACGCGGATGCGCAATTGTCCCGGCTCCATGGACGGGGGCGGAACGTCCTTCAGCTCGATCTGATCGATGGACGCGTAGTGCTCGACGACGACGGCTTTCATGTCGGACCTCTGTGGTTCCAGTTATCCTGACAGGTCCGGATGGCGGTCTCTTGTGTCTACTGCCACATCCCCCGCATCTTCGCCCCGATGTCGATCTTCGGTCCCTGGGCCGCTGTACGTGCTGCACCCGCTGCGGCCTTCGGCCAGGCGGTGCGCTCGAACAGGTAGACCAGGGATTCCGGGATGAAGCGGGTGCGCGAGGCGTAGACGTGGCGGTCGCCCTTGGCGGCCTGGCCGTGGACGAAGAAGCGCTGGGGCACGACGAGGTGCAGATCGTCCTTGGCGCGCGTCATCGCGACATAGAGCAGGCGGCGCTCCTCTTCGATCTCGGCGCTGGTGCCGGCACCGAGATCGGACGGCATGCAGCCGTCGACGACGTTGAGCACGAACACCGATTTCCACTCCTGGCCCTTGGCGGAGTGGATGGTGGACAGGATCAGATAGTCCTCGTCGCGCAGCGGGGGCCCGGATTTGTCGCTGGTCGCATCCGGCGGATCGAGCGTGAGCTCGGTCAAAAATTTCTCGCGCGAGGCATAGCCGCTCGCGATCTGCTCGAGCTGCATCAAATCGGCGCGGCGCGTCTCGGAATCCTCGTGGAGGCGATCGAGATGCGGCTCGTACCAGAGCCGTACGCGTTCGAGATCGACCGGCCATTCCGAATAGCGCAGGTTCTCGACGGTGCGGACGAAGTCGGTCCAGTCCGCGCCGGTGCGCGCGGGTACCGGGAGCTGGCCCAGCGTGTGAAGCGGATCGGTGCTCTCCGCCATCTGGTCGAGCACGCGCTGTGCGGTCGCGGGGCCGACGCCCGGCAACAGATGCAAAATGCGGAAACCGGCGACACGGTCGCGCGGGTTCTCGGCAAAGCGCAGCAGCGCCAGCACGTCCTTGACGTGCGCGGCGTCGAGGAATTTCAGCCCGCCGAACTTGACGAACGGAATGTTGCGGCGGGTCAGCTCGATCTCGAGCGGGCCGGAATGCGAGGAGGTCCGGAACAGCACCGCCTGGTGCTTGAGCAGCGCGCCTTGCTCGCGGTTCGCCAGCACCTGTTCGACGATGTAGCGCGCCTGGTCGGCCTCGTCGTGCACGGTGACGAGCTGCGGCTTGTGCGAGGCGGTGCGGTCGGTCCACAAATTCTTGGTGAAGCGCTCGCGCGCAAGTCCAATCACGCCATTGGCCGCCGCCAGCACGGTCTGTGTCGAGCGGTAGTTGCGGTCGAGCGTGATCATCTCGGCGCGGGGCGAGAAGCTTTGCGGGAAATCCAGGATGTTGCGCACGGTGGCGGCGCGGAACGAATAGATCGACTGGGCGTCGTCGCCGACCACGGTGAGCCCGCGTCCATCGGGCTTGAGCGCCAGGAGGATCGAAGATTGCAGGCGGTTGGTGTCCTGGTATTCGTCGACCAGAACGTGATCGAAGCGGCCGCCGATTTCCTCGGCGATCAACCCATCGCTCATCATCTGCGACCAGTACAGCAGCAGATCGTCGTAATCGAGCACGTGCTGGGCCTGCTTGGCCTCGACATAGGCCGCGAACAGGCCCTTCAGCTCGGCGGCCCAGCCCGCGCACCAGGGATAGTGCATCCCCAGCACCTTCTCGATCTCCATCTCGGCGTTGACGCAGCGCGAGTAGATCGACAGGCACGTGCCCTTGGCCGGAAAGCGGCTCTCGGTCTTCGACAGGCCGCGCTCGTGCCGGACCAGGTTCATCAGGTCGGCGGAATCCTCGCGGTCGTGGATGGTGAAGGCGGGATCGACGCCGATCCGTTCGGCATATTCTCGCAGCAGCCGCGCGCCGATGCCATGGAAGGTGCCGGCCCAGGTCAGCGCATCGCGCATGATTGCGGCGTTGTTCTCGCCCAGCACCTTGCGGGCGATGCGCTCGACCCGGCCGGCCATCTCGGCGGCGGCGCGGCGGGAGAACGTCATCAGCAGGATGCGGCGCGGATCGGCGCCGGCGACGATCAGATGCGCGACGCGGTGGGCCAGCGTGTTGGTCTTGCCGGAGCCGGCGCCGGCAATGACGAGCAGGGGAGCGCCCACGGTCGCGCCATCGGCCACGCCATGCTCGACGGCGCGGCGCTGCTCCGCATTGAGCGTGTCCAGATATGTCGCCACGAATCGCCCCGGTGAAAGGGCGAGAGTCGGCGATCCCGTCGCGAATCGCAATGCGGCTGGACGGGACCGGGTTTAGGATTTAGGGGGAAAGACGACCCAAGGTTCCCTCCCGAAAAGCGCCCCGGCATGACCGAGCTCAAATCCGACCAGTTCGAGATGCGGCGGCTGGAATCGCTCAGCAACACCATTTTCGGTGTCGCCATGACGCTTTTGGCCTACGACCTGCCCAAGGCCGCGGTGTTCACCAGCGCGCCCGGCTGGAGCGATCTTGCCCATGTCTATTCCGGCAAGCTCGCCGGCTTCGCACTCAGCTTCATCATCGCCGGGGTGTTCTGGATCAGCCATCACCGGCGGCTGGCGCGCCAGCCGGTCGGCAGCCGCGGCGCGGTGATCCTGAACCTGTTCTTCCTGCTCTCGATCGTGCTGCTGCCTGTCACCAACGGCCTCTATACCAATTACAGCATGAGCAGTGCGGTTGCGGTGCTCTACGGGCTGCACCTGACCGCGATCGCCGGCCTCAATGCCTGGCTGTGGTGGACCATCCTTGGCAGCTGGCGCTACGAGATCATGGCCTCGCTGTTTCCGCTTCTGGTGTTCATTCCGGGCACGATCGTGGCGGCATTCGCCCCTCACGTCGCGCCCTTTGTCTGGTTCATCGCCTTCGGCGGGCTCGCGATCCAGCGCTTCTACGGTGCCCGGACCGGGCCGGGGGCGTGAGGCCGTGCCTCACCCGGACGTCGTCCCGAACCCATCCGCCGGCACGTAAAGCTTGACCGGGCGGATTTCGTAGACCGCCGTCGGATTGACCGCACGCAGCTTGCGCGCCGCCGCGATCGCCTCCTCCTCGGTGGCACATTCCATGAGGTGGAAGCCCAGAAGCTGCTCCTTGGTCTCGGCAAACGGGCCGTCCAGCACCATGCCCGCGCCGGGGCCACGCAAGGTGCGGGCCTTCCGGGTCTCATCCAGACGGGCGGCCGGCCCGAACTGCCCGCTGGCCCGCAAGGGGGCCTGAACCTCGATGACCTTGGCTACGACCGCGGCGTCCTGCTCGGGCGTCCAGGACAAGACCTCGTCTTCCACGTGGTAGGCCAGGATGGCGTACAGCATCGTCACCTCGTTGTTTTTCTGCACCGATCCCAAAGGACGTAGCACCGCGGGCGATGCCGACAATCCCCAAACAAGAATTCAAGCACAAAATATTGCGTAGCCATGCCGCGACGAAACCGTCCTGAAACCCGATTGCGGCGTTGCCGTGTGAACGCCGCCGGAAGTGGTCGCGACTGATGACCACAACAACAAGATTTCTGCTGGAGGCGGCAATGTCGGGTCACATCAAGATCATCTGCGACGCACGTCGGGCCGGACAATCTCAGACGGCCGATCTGCACGACCAAAGCGGCCATCACCGCTATTACGGCAGCTCGGCCGAGAATGGCGGCGAGCGCATCGTCGAAAGCCGGCGCGGCAAGCGTCCGCGCGCGCTCGGCGTTTGCGGCTTCTGAAGCCTCGCGCCCTCTGTCCCATATGGACGTCCTGCAAATATCGATCGCGGCGATGCCATTCCTGCTCGCGCTGACGAGCCAGACGGGCAAGGTCATCGTGCCGTGCCTGCTGACGAGCATCTTCACGGTGCTGCTCGGCGGGGAGCCTCACCGCGCAGTCGTGGCCTGGTGCGTCGGCATGCTGATTGCCGCCGTCGCCTTGCGCGAGCGGCTTCGCGCGGGCTGAGCCGGCGCCCGTTACGGGCCGTTCAAGACCTGCTTGACCAGGGCCTCGCGCAGCGCCGCCAGTTCGCCGCTCGCCTCCATCTGGGCGATCACCTTGCCGACCTCAGGCACCAGGTCGCGATGGCGTTCATGCAGGTAATGGTAGATGTGGATACGCTGGAGCGGCGGCGAGAGCGGGTGGATCCTGGCCTGCAGATTGAGTTTCCGCACCGCCGCGAGCCCGCTGAAGAGATCGGTGACCATCACGTCGAAACGATCGGCATCGAGCATCCTGACCATGTTGTCGAGGCCAGTGGTCGCCGTGACGCGGGCCATGCCGCGCGTGCCGGCCTCCGAGGAGCCGACGCCGCGGACGATGCCGATGCGGTAGTCCCTGATCGAATCCCAGCCGGCGACGTCGAACCGGAGTTTGGTCGCAAACACTGCAGGCTCGATATAGTTGATCGCCGGCGTGACCTGGACCAGCGTCGGGTAGTCGCGCGAGAGCGTTCCGATGCGCTGGATCTCGCCGTCGACCGCGCCGGCACTCGACAGTGCGAGCGCACGCTTGCCGGGGACGTCCTCGAACTCCAGCTTGATGTTCAGCCTGGCGTAGACGGCCCGCAGCATCTCGCCGCCGACATATTGATCGGGGATGTCGGCGATGCGCGCCAGCCGGATGACCTCCTGCGCCTGCGATGGACCGCTTGCAAGCAGTGACAGGCAGGCGACGATAATCCGCCACATGACGCGCCTCCTCGTTGCCCGATGCTATCGCTGGATTTCCGATGTCCGCCCGATCTACCGGAGATGGCGCCTGCGCGTGGCCATAGCGACACTGCCCGCCCGAGGTGCAGGCGACTTCCGGACTTTCACCGATGTCATTCTACCACGCGAAGTGGTAGTTTGCGCGACAATCCTGCTGCCGGACGCAAGATATGACCCCGCCGACCTCAAGCCGCCCAGGGGTTGACAGGAAATCGGCCGACGGGATCGCCGCGCGCATCGCGGGACGGGGAAGTCTCGACGATCGAAATGCTCGAGGCTGCGACCGGTCGGCCGCGGCGTGCCGCCATTTCCGGGGATGTGGTGCATGGTCAAGGCTGGTGACGAGGACTCCAAGCGCGGCCGCGCCGTTGCACCGGCGGCTGCGAAGCAGGATTTGATCGGCACCGCGCTCGCGCCTTCGATGTTCGCCGCGCTGCTGTCCCGGCTCTTCAACTGGTCGCGCAGCGGCGTCGGGCCGCGCCTGCTCGCAGCCGTGCTGCTGTTCTCTTCGGTCGTGACGCTGACATTGACGGCGCTCCAGCTCTATCTCGATTATGATCGCGAGGTCGGCCTCATCGAGACCAGGCTCGAGGAGATCGGCCGCAGCACCACCGGCAGTCTCGGCGAGAGCCTATGGAATCTCGACCAGAACCAGCTCAAGCTCCAGCTCGACGGTATCCTGCGGCTGCCCGACATCCGCGCCGCCGAGGTGCGCGAGATTGCCGATCGTCCCAATCCGATCCGTCTCGCAGTCGGCGAGCCGAGCACCCGCTCAGTGGTGACGCGCGACTATCCGCTGAACACCATTGTGCAGGGGACCGCACGCGAGATTGGCGTGCTCCATGTCGAGGCGACGCTGACCGATGTCTATCAACATCTGCTGAACCGCGCGTTGGTCATCCTGGCAAGCCAGGCGGCCAAGACGTTCCTCGTCTCGCTGTTCATCATCTATATGTTCCATCTGCTGGTGACGCGGCATCTGGTCGCCATCGCCGAGTTCGTCAGCAAATACAGCCTGGCGCGGCCGACGCCGCCTTTGCGCCTGGAGCGCCGGCCGCCCTACGATGCCGACGAGCTGGACAAGGTGATCGACGCCTTCAACGCCATGTGCGTGAACCTCCAGCGGGCCTATGGCGAGCTGCGCGAGGCCAATGCAAATCTCGAGCGCGACCTGACCATCCGCCAGCGCGCCGAAGAGGACGCGCGTGCGAGCGAGCAGCGTTTCCGCGACTATGCCGAGACCGCGTCCGACTGGTTCTGGGAGACCGGACCAGACCATCGGTTCACCTACATTTCCGACCGGGCCGGTGCCTTCAGCATGGACAGCAAGGCGCTGATCGGCAAGCGCCGCGCCGATGCCGCGTTCGGCCGCGACGCCGAGCCCGAGAAATGGCGCGCGCACATGGCGATGCTGGACCGCCACGAGCCGTTCCGGAAGTTCGAATATCGCGGCCGCGACACCGCCGGGCGGATGCATCATTTCAGCGTCAACGGCCAGCCGATCTTCGCCGCCGACGGACGCTTCATGGGCTATCGCGGCTCCGCGACCGATCTCACCAAGCAGCACGAAACCGAGGAGCGCTTACGTCAATCCCAGAAGATGGACGCGATCGGCCAGCTCACCGGCGGCGTCGCGCACGATTTCAACAACGTGCTCACGGTCATCACCGGCACCATCGAGATCATCCAGGAAGGGCTTGCGGACAAGCCCGAATTCGCCGCGATCGCGCAGCTGATCGACGATGCGGCCGCGCGCGGTGCGGAGATCACCTCGCAGCTGCTGACCTTCGCGCGCCGCCAGCCGCTGGAGCCGCGCGAGATCGACGTCAACGCCCTCGTGCTCGAGTCTACGAAGTTGCTGAGGCCGATCCTCGGCGCCCATATCGAGATCGTGACCCGGCTCGCCGATGACGCCTGGTCCGCGATGGCCGATCCCTCGCAGCTCTCCTCCGCGATCGTCAACCTCGCCGTCAACGCGCGCGACGCAATGCCGGGCGGGGGCAAGCTCACGATCGAGACCGCGAACCGCGAGCTCGACGACACCGGCGTTGCCGGTGATGGCGATGCCGTTCGCGGCGCCTTCGTGATGGTCGCGGTCGCCGACACCGGCCACGGCATCCCCGCCGACATCCGCGAGCGCGTGTTCGAGCCGTTCTTCACCACCAAGGGCGTCGGTCGCGGCACCGGCCTTGGGCTCAGCATGGTCTACGGCTTTGCCAAGCAGACCGGCGGCACGGTCGCCGTCGAGAGCGAGGAGGGGCGCGGCACCGTGATGCGGCTGTTCCTGCCGCGATCGAAGGGCGAGGCGCCGGCCAGGACCGCGCCGGTCCAGGCGCTCGACACGGCACGCGGACACGAAACGATCCTCGTGGTCGAGGACGATCCCCTGGTGCAGGGCTATGTCATCGCCCGGCTCGGCAGCCTCGGCTATCGCACGCTGGTGGCCGGCGACGGCGCGTCCGCACTGGCGCTGGTCGACCAGGGCGCCAAATTCGATCTGCTGTTCACGGACATCATCATGCCCGGCGGCATGAACGGGCGGGAATTGGCCGACGCGATCCGGCTCCGCCGGCCGGGGGCAAGGGTGCTCTATACCTCCGGCTACACCGACAACGCCATGGTCCACGAAGGACATCTCGATTCCGGCGTGGCGCTGCTCAAGAAGCCCTACCGGAAGTCGGAGCTGTCGCAGAAGATTCGCGAGGTGCTTGCGGGCGAGCCGCCGGGTTGAAGCGCGCTCCCGGACGAAAAAGGCGCGGCGGGGAAGCCCCGTCGCGCCCGATTTCTTGCTCGCTGGTCCAGGGCTGAGAGCGCCCCGATGCCAAGCCCTATTCAAAGCTTAGCGGGCGATCCCAGCGAGGTGACAGCGCTTGGTAAAAGACACTGGATCACCTCCTTTCGTTGGTTTCGGAAGATTTCAATATAGGGGGCATTGCCGCCGCTGTTAAGGGGCGGCGGGTCCGCAGGAACCGGGCGCGATTCGCAAGGGCTCAGGACGGCCGGAAAGCGACCTCCTGAACAGTTGAGACCGCCGCCCGGCCGTGTTAGGGAGCCCGTAACGCGGGTGTAGCTCAATGGTAGAGCAGCAGCCTTCCAAGCTGAATACGAGGGTTCGATTCCCTTCACCCGCTCCAAAACGTGCCGCGCCAGAATGTCCCTGAGCGCATCTGCTCGATCCCCCTGCAAGTGACGCGTTTCGAATGTTCGTTGGCACTCGCTGTGCGCTGACAGCGAACCGGCTGGACATCCTCGGAGGAAGTGTAGCATCCTCAAGTTGCGGGCAGGGGACACGATCTCGCTAGATTGATCGAGTTCTGCCGGAGCGTGCCATGAGGCTGGGGGGCTGGGGTGGCGAAGCGGATCATCTTGCTTCTGGACGGCACCTGGAACGACGCCGATGACGGCGGGGCCGACACCAACATCGTTCGCCTCAGGCAGAGAATTGCAGAGCATCTCTCCAACGCGCATTCGCGCGCCACGAGCGACGTCACGAGTTCCGCTGCCGTGCCTCAGCAGACATTCGTCCTGAAGGGCGGCAAGCCGGGCGGCCGGGACAACGTCATCCTCTACGAGCGAGGGGTAGGAACCAGCGGTTTTCTGGATCGGTTCAGCGGTGGTGCCCTTGGCGCAGGCCTGTCGGAAAACGTTCGCCGTGCCTACACTTTTCTGGCCCAGCACTACGACCGGGGAGACGAGATTTTCATCTTCGGCTTCTCGCGCGGCTCATACACCGCCCGGTCGTTGGTGGGCTGCCTGGCAGCCGTCGGTCTGATTTATCGCAATAAGTTCGACGCCAAGGCCTTGTCGCGGCTGTGGGCGCATTATCGCACGCATCCGGCCAACCGCCTCCCTTGTGACGAGATACTCGTCAGAAAGATTTCGTCAGGTCCGAACAGCATTCCAGTCAAGTTGCTCGGCGTGTTCGACACCGTGGGCGCCCTGGGGATACCGCTGAATGCGTTCTGGAAAGAAAATCGCGACCTGTACGGCTTCCATGACGTCGGTCTGTCGGGGATCTGCGAGCACAGCCTGCAGGCGCTGGCGATCGACGAACATCGGGAGGCTTTCGAAGCCACTCTCTGGCGGCGATTGCCCTTCACCGCACGGCCGGCAAACGTGGAGCAGGTGTGGTTCGCGGGGGCCCATGCCGACGTCGGCGGCGGATATGTGCGGTCCGGGCCGCATCAGCTCGAAGACATCACTCTGGATTGGATGATCAAGCGCGTTCGCCAGATTGCCGGCGACGACTTCCCGTTGGATCCGCCGCCAGCACTCGCTCCTGATTGTATCACGGCGCCCCAGCACGAACCTCGTCAGGGGCTGTATCGTTTCATGCCCTATGTCTACCGGTCGATCGGAAATCTGCCCGTACCCGTTGCGCCCAGACCGTTCGAACGAAACGTCTGCTTCGACCGGCACGCCAAGCCGATCGGAGAGGCGATCCACGTCAGCGCCATCGAGCGCCTGGGTCTATCCGTCGGGATCGGCGGCGTTGACGCGACATACGCCCCGCGGAACCTCATGTCGGCCCTCCAGCAGTTGGTTCAGCTGAACGGCGATGTTGCCGTCGTGGACTGGAATGCCATGTCGACGCCGCTCCTGCTGGCGACGGTGTTGATGAGGCAAGGGCTGCAAAGAGTCGGGTAACCGCGAGCGGAGCTTAGTCATGTTTTACTTGATCGTGCCGCTGGTCTTCATTGCGATTTTCCTGCTCGGGGCGTTTTTCTGGTTCTGGTGGGCAACGCCGCGCGCGCAGGTCCTGCTTCACTTCGATGCCGATCAGATCAAGCAGTTGGAGGTTCAGGATCGCCTGCGCCAGACGAACTATCAGGTCCTGACCGGGCTGGGACTCGTCGCGACCTTCATTGCCGGTGCCGTCCAGCTCTGGTTGACGAGCAATCAGTGGAATGCAGACTACAGGCTTCGTCTGGATCACGAGCGGGGCCAGCAATTTGCGGAGGCGACCCGCAGCCTGGTTGACGCCCCGGACAAACCCTATGCACAGGTGGCCGCGCAGCGGATCACCAGCCTTGTCTCGGAGAGCCCCGGCGCTTTCGGGCAGCAGGCTATCACAATTCTGGAAAGCGTCGTCGTCGATGGAACGAAGGCCAACCGGATGCAGGAATCCGGGACTTGCGACGCGGGAGATCCGACCCGGCCAAGGCCGGTCGTCGAGCGCCGCGAGGAGCCCCCACCTGCTGCTCAGGCTGCTATCCGGCAACTCGGCGGTGGTGTGCTATCGAGGGTCCGCAGTTTACCCAGCGGCAGGTTGTGTGCCGGTGACAGGCGCTTGAATCTGGCCAATCTCGGATTGGACAATTTCGATCTTAGCGGGCTCGACCTTTCTTGTTCGGTGATGACGCAAGCCCAGCTGCGTCGGGTCAGCTTACGATACGCCAATCTTTTTGGTGCTGATCTCGGTGGCGCAAGTCTGGCCGACTGGGATGTCCCAGGCTCGCCGGCTAGTTCGGGATGGTTGTGGAAGGAATCCGAGAGACCGAAGCAATTTGAGAAGACGCGGTTCACCGCCGAGAGCATCGGCTTCGATGAAACCGATCCGGCTCCGAAGAAGAAAGAGGAAAGAAAGACCAACGCATCTCCTAAATTGGACGTCTGGCAGACCTATCGCTGCTTCATCACCGATTTGCGCAACGCCGATCTCCGCGGCGTCAACTTCGAAAATGCCTCCCTGGGAGGCGCCGATTTCAGGAACGCAGATCTGACCGGCGCCAATCTGTGCGGCGCCACGGTCAGCCGGGCCAATTTCAGGGACGCCAAGGGTTTGACGACCGCGATGCTGCGACAAGTTTGCGTCGGCAGGTTTGGAGACGATGAAGACACCATCATCGCTGCGCAGCCGCTCGGTTTGGAGCCGTATTTTTCCGGCGAGTTCAGGCGCGTCGAGATGTGCGGAGTTCGGCGGGGCGATTGCCAGCCAAGTGCTGATCAGACGTCGAAGGCCCTGAACCGGCCACGTCGCTGAGAAGGGTATCGGTCACCTAAGCGAATTTCGGGAGGAACGATGTACGCAATCACGTTCGCTGCGGCGGCCATCATCTGGCCGTTCATCGTGGCCATGATTTCGAGCAGGTTCGGCGCCGATGTGAGCGCTCGCTTCCTCGAGCGCCCAGGACTTATTCCATCGACCGGCGAGGCGCTCACCCGGAGATCGCTTGAGCAGTGGCTGCGGTCGCCCACCAATGGTCCCTTCCGCAGGCCCTATGCTCGATGCATCATGCTTCTGGATGTCATCTACATTTTTCTTGTCGGAGGGTTTTTCGTCACTGGCTCGCTATGGCTCGCCGCGGCGCTGACATGGCCTGACCCGGCCAATTGGTGGTATTGTGTCGCGGTCTGCATCGTGCCGGCCGCCTATATCATCAGCGATTTCGTGGAAGACGCCATGATCGCGCAGAGCCTCCTGCGCCATGACGTGAGTGACACCAAATTCAACCTGATGCGTCTGGCGACGACGATCAAGATCGTGACCTTCGGAGCGGCCGCGGCTCAGACCGTTGTCCTCGGCATTTGCGCGCTGCTCCTGAGTGCGGCCTAATATTCCTTCGAGACGCGGCCTTGCGGCCACGCCTCCAGAGTAGTGGTCCACCTCAGTCGCTCCGCACGAGGCTCTTGGTGAATCCAGGTGCCGACGAACTTGCCTGCGCAACTCGCCACAGGATGGCTGTGAGCGGTCGTGCACAATGCCAGCGTCAGGCACACCGCCACGGACATATCAATTTCATTCGATACCCCCGAAAGAAAGCATCGAGAATATTAACCTCAGCCCGCAGAACAAGGACGGCCCGGTCGCGGCCTGATCTAGGTCAATGTCCCCCGCGCCGGATGGTCTATCCATTGGTCGCAACTTCGGGACGTACACATGACCAACAAGCCGATCGATTGGACGCCGGACCTCTCCCTGCCGACCTCCAAATCCACCGTCCAGCACTTCATCGCCAAGGCCGGCGGCGATCGCCTGGAGATCGACACTACGCCCTGGGGCGAGGCCGACCTCTCGGTGAACGGTCAGTCGATCGCTCACCTCGAAACGGCCGCGAGCGCTGGCGACGCATTTCGAACCCTCGAGACGATCGCGGAAGATTTGGAAGCCGACAAGAATGCGCGCCTCGATCAGGTGATCGAGGATGACGAGGTCCGCGAAAAGCTGGGTCTGGCGCGCATCTAAGGCCATCGTAGCCCGTGAGATCGCTGATATCGCTACGGCGATGAATGTTATCCGCGCGCGTCGGAACGAGGCGGCGGGGATCCCCTAGGAACCATCGCACGACGCACGAGTTGGCCGGTCGGGCAGGACCGAAAATCACACGAGGCCGACCGTGCAAGACGACATGCGCGTGCGAACCACCGCGCAGATCGCGGGTCATCCGATTCATCCGATGCTGGTGCCGATCCCGATCGCGTGCTTCGTCGGGGCGCTCTTGACCGACATCGCCTATGTCGCCAGCGCCGAGATCATGTGGGCGAATTTTTCCGCCTGGCTTCTGCTCGCTGGCGTCGTCTTCGGCGTGCTGGCGGCGATCGCGGGTCTGACCGATTTCCTCGGCAACCGCCTGGTGCGGGCGCAGATGCCGGCATGGCCGCATCTGATCGGAAATGCCGTGGCGCTGATCCTCGCCGTCGTCAACGCGCTGATCCACACCCGCGATGCCTGGACCTCGGTGTGGCCGACCGGGCTCGTTCTGTCCGTGATCACGGTGCTGATCCTGCCCGTCACCGGCTGGCTCGGCTGGGCCATGGTCTATCGCCACGGCGTAGGAGTTGCACGATGATATCGAAGCTTGCCCGGGCGCTGGTGTTCTCGCCGCTGCTGTTGCTGGCTGGCTGCGACGACGGCAGCGGCGACCCCAAGGCGCAGATCGGCGCCAACCCAAAACTTCCCGACATCCAGCAATATTTGCTGCCGCCGGTCCACATCGCGCGCATCGTCGGCTGGAAGAAGAACGAGACGCCGGCTGTGGCTGAGGGCCTGCAGGTCAAGGCCTTCGCGACCGGCCTGCAGCATCCGCGTTTCATCTACGTGCTGCCCAATGGTGACGTGCTGGTGGCGGAATCCAAGGCGCCGAAGGGGGCCGGGATCAAGCGGCCCAAAGAGATCGTCATGGGCTACATCGAGTCCTGGGCGACCTCGGGCGGCAACGACACCGGGCCGGGCAACCGCATCACGCTACTGCGCGACAGCAATGGCGACGGCGTGCCGGAGACGCAAAGCGTCTTCCTCGACCATCTCAATTCGCCCTTCGGCATCGCGCTGGTTGGCAACGACCTCTATGTCGCCAACGCCGATGCGATCGTCAAATATCCCTACACGGAAGGCGACACCAAGATCACCGCGCCGGGCACGGTGCTGACGCCGCTGCCGGGTGGGCCGATCAACCATCACTGGACCAAGAGCCTGGTCGCGAGCCCCGACGGCTCGAAACTCTATGCCGGCGTCGGCTCCAACAGCAACATCACCGAGAACGGCATGGAGGCCGAGCACAACCGCGCCGCGATCCTCGAGGTCGATCGTGCCAGCGGCCGCTGGCGCGTGTTCGCAAGCGGCCTGCGCAATCCCAACGGGCTCAGCTTCGAGCCGCAGACCGGCGCGTTGTGGACGGTGGTGAACGAGCGCGACGAACTCGGTCCCGATCTCGTCCCTGACTACATGACCTCGGTGAAGGACGGCGGCTTTTACGGCTGGCCCTATAGCTATTACGGCCAGCACGTCGATCCCCGCGTCAAGCCGCAGCGACCGGATCTCGTCGCCAAGGCGATCGTGCCGGATTATGCCCTGAGCTCGCATGTCGCCCCGCTCGGGCTCGTCTTCAACACCGGCTCCGGCCTGCCGGCCGCCTATCGTGGCGGCGCCTTCGTCGGCGAGCATGGCAGCTGGAACAGGCAGGTGCTCAACGGCTACAAGGTCGTGTTCGTGCCGTTCACGGACGGCAAGCCGAGCGGACCGGCGCAGGACGTCGTGACGGGCTTTTTGAACAGCGACAACCAGGCGCGTGGCCGTCCCGTCGGCGTCGCCATCGACAAATCAGGCGCGTTGCTGATCGCAGACGACAGCGGCAACACGGTGTGGCGCGTCACAGCTGCGCATCCGCAGTTGACGCAACGATAGGCCCGCCGGCGCGTTATCGGACAGACGGTGAAAGCCAAATTCTGAAACTCAAAGCCAGGAGTTGGACAATGGGCCTTGCTCAATATGCCATCGTGCCGGTGAGGGACGAATGGGGCGTGCTGCACGACGGCGACGTCAAGAACACATACGCCACCAAGGAAGCTGCATTCGAATCGGCGGTCGCCGCCGCATCCCTCGCGCTGCGTGAGGGACATGAAGTCCAGGTCAGCGTGCCTGGCCGCGAAGCCGGAGGCAACGCGCTCGGCGTCCAGGACAACGCTTGAGAAGGAAGACGCGATGACCAAGCCGCGTGAGCCGAACGGCGTCGAGCCATCCCGTTCCGAGGACGACATCCAGCGGGAGCAGCTGGGTCCCCGCGGCGTGCCCGGTGCGCCTGATCCGGCCAAGATGACCCCGCAGCGCGACAAGAAGACGCCGAAGCACGTCGATCCCGGCCACACCGCGTGAGGCGGCGCGGCGGCCTAACATGATCAGACGATCAATCGTCCGCGCCGCGCGGCGATCCCGATCGCAACCTCGGCACCCGCGTTGAAGTCGAGACGGTCGGCTTCAATGCCGTCGCTGAAGATGACGCCGTTTTCCGCCATCAGCGAGCGGATGCGCAACTGGTCCGCCGAGGCGAGCCGGCCGCAGACGAGATGGGTCTGCGAATGGCGGCTGGGGAAGGGCTCGCGCACCGCGAAGCGCAGCTCTGGCGCGTCCCAGGGCAGGGCCTCGTAACCGGTCAGCGGGGGAGGCTGCCCAACAAGACTGCCGGCAATGGCCAGCGAGCCCGTGACGATGCTTTTGAACCAGGCGGTCGATCCGAGGCCGGTCGAGACGATCAGTCCGCTTGAAGATTGCCGTTCCGTCGCCCCGCCGGCGGCAATCTCGTAGATCGCGGAGACATGCGTCCGTGCGCCGATGAACAAATCATTGACGGCGTAGAGCACCTGGCCGTCGTTGAGCCGTGCTTCCGCCATCGTCACGGCCTGGCTGTCGCGCTTCTCAGTGGCGACCTCCGGCAGGAGCTTGGCGAGGTCGCGCGGCGCGAAGGGCAGGAGGATGCCGTCGTGGCGCGCGGGATCCGGATTGAGCCCGATCAGCGGATGGTCATCGAGATATTTCATCGTGTTGGCGACGACGCCGTCCTGGCCGAGCGCGACGACGATGTCATCAGGCCCGAAGAGGAAGTTCGGCAGGAAGCCGCGGTCGATGACCTGATAGCGCCCCCATTGCTCCAGCACTTGCAGCGTCGTGTGACGCTGGGCACGATAGACCTCGTGCTCGCGCTCATAGTCGGAGAAGTCGGCGCCGAGATGTTCGACATAGAAGCGCGCCTGCGCCGCCGTCAGGTGGCGCGCGATCAGGTCCTCCAACCTGGTCTTGCGCGTCACCAGCACCACCTTTCGGTCATTGGCGGCGGGCATTGGCGGCCTCCTTCGGCTTCTCCATCAATTGGCTGAGCAGGTCCGGCGAGACGTTGAGCTGGCCGATCTTCTCGGCCTTCTCGGCAATGCCGGAGAAGGCTTGTGCGATCAGCTGACCCGGCTGCATGCCGGCAGCGGCAAGCGCCTGGATCACGCGGGTGTCGACGCCTTCGAAGATCTTCATCAGCGCGCCGACGCGATAGGCCTCGGCGTCGGCCAGCGTCCTGGTGTTCTCGGCATTGAGGCCGACGAAATCCTTGCGCTTGCCTTCCAGCACGATGTCCGCGGCCATGCCGGCCTCGCGCAGCTCATTGCGCTTTGCCGCAACGCTCGCCTCGGCGTCCATCTGGGTCTCGCGAATTGACCGCTTCTTCTGCTCGACCGCGATCTCGGTGTCGAGTTCGCTCTCGCGAATGGCGCGTTCCTGCTCGACGGCGAAGTTGCGCCGGGCGAAGATCGCTTCGTCCGCGTATTTCAGGATCGCTTCGCGCGCTTGCGCCTCCAGCGCCTTCGCGGTGTCCGGCGTCGGCTTGATGCCGCGGATCGACACGCCGAGGATTTCGAGGCCGAGAGCTGCGATGTCGGCGCGCGCCCTCAAGCCGCCCGCGATGATGTCGGCGATGCGGTCGGACGCCTGCAACGCGTCCCTCAGCGTCAGTTCCTTCACCGCTTGCTGGGCGAGGACCTCGACCGTGCCGAGGATGCGTTCCGGCAGCTTTTCCGGATCGTCGCTCGCATAGGTCTTGCCGTCAGCCTTCAGGGTGAAGTCGAGCATCGAGGCCGCCTTCTTCGGGTCGCTGACGCGATAAGTCACCTGGCCCTGCACGGTCAGCGTCTGAAAGTCGCGCGCGGTCTGCTCGAAGATGAACGAGGCGTCGCGGCTGCCGATGGGCACCGCGACCAGCATGGTCACCGGCGCGTAATACAGCGCGGAAAGACCAGCACCCTCGGCGACGATCGCGCCGGCGCGATACTTCATCAGATAGGTGGTGGGCTGGGCCTTGATGAACCTGACGCCGAACATGTGTTTCTCCAACGGCTGCAATAAGTGTGTCTGAGCAACTAAGTAAGTTGGACTGTACAACTAACTATGCTACTGTCAAGACCGAACAGGAGAGATTGGTGATGGCAGGTGAGGGGCGGAGCAAGGACCTTGGCAAGGGCCTTGGAAAGTCTGGAGAATTGGACTTTCCGCGCCCCCTGACCACGGTCGATGTCGTGATCTTTACGATCCTCGACGACAGCCTTCAGGTGCTGCTGATGCAGCGCCCGGCCGGCGAGGGCGAGCCGTTTCCGCTCAGCTTGGCGCTGCCGGGCGGCTTCGTGGACGTCACGAAGGACCGCGACCTCGCGGCTTGCGCGGCCCGCAAGCTGAAGGAGAAGACCGGGGTCACCAGCCCTTATCTGGAGCAACTCGGAAGCTGGGGAAGCGCGACGCGCGATCCGCGCGGCTGGTCGGCGACGCACGCCTATTTCGCGCTGATCCCGGCGGACGCAAGCGTGCTGGCGAACGATGCGCACTGGTTTCCAATTCGAGGGGGCAGGCTCAAGGACAAGCTCGCCTTCGATCACGGCGACATCCTCGCAACCGCGATCCAGCGCCTGCGCAACAAGGTGGAATACACCTCGCTGCCGGCCTATCTGATGCCGCCGGAATTCACGCTGCCGGATTTGCAGCGCGTCTACGAGATCGTGCTCGACCGCCCGCTGGAGAAGAGCGCCTTCCGCACCCGCATCCTGTCGGCCGACATGATCGAGCCGGTCGCGAAGATGCGGCGCGGCCCGAACCGCCCGGCGCAACTCTACCGCCTGAAGAAGGGCAGCGAGCCCGTGTATTTCGTGCGGACGTTCAATCCGCCGGAATGAATTCCGCGGCGACATGCCGAGCCGTCGGTCAGCGTGCAGAGTGGGTCGGCTCGGCCCTTTAGCCCAGATAACATCATGTTAGGTTTATCGCATAACTGGGTAATTGTGTTAGCCCGGCGAAAGCCTACTGTCTCTTCACTCAAGACACCGACCGGCAGTGCCAAGCGCTCGCGGAGCTCCGCAGAGCGCCCGGGGATTGCTGTCCAATTGTCCAGCGAAGCCCGCCAACGGGACGCATCAAACGAACAGATCGGGAGGAGCTTTTGTGATGGGTACCACGCGCGCGATCCACGACATGAGTCAGTCCAGAAAGGCTGCTGCCAGCGGCTGGATCGGGTCGGCTCTCGAATATTATGACTTCTTCATCTATGCGACCGCTGCGTCGCTGATCTTCCCGCAAATCTTCTTCCCGTCGGACAATCCCACGGTCGCGATCGTCGCATCGCTGGCGACCTATGGCGTTGGATATGTGGCCCGGCCGATCGGCGCCTTCGTGCTCGGACATTGGGGCGACACCCATGGCCGCAAGACCGTCCTCATCCTCTGCATGTTCCTGATGGGCATCTCGACCATGGCGGTGGGCATCCTGCCGACCTATCAGCAGGTCGGCATCCTGGCGCCGATCCTGCTCGTCATGCTGCGCCTCGTGCAGGGATTTGCCGTTGCCGGTGAAATCTCCGGCGCAAGCTCGATGATTCTGGAGCATGCGCCGTTCGGTCGACGCGGTTTCTATGCAAGCTTCGCCCTTCAGGGCGTACAGGCTGGACAAATTCTCGCAGCTGCGGTCTTCCTGCCGCTGGCGGCCTATATGCCGACCGACGCCTTCAACAGCTGGGGCTGGCGGATTCCCTTCCTGCTCAGCTTCTTCGTCATCGTCGCGGGCTACATCATTCGCCGCGAAGTCGACGAGACCCCGGCCTTTGCGCGAGAGGGCGAGCGGGGAGAAACGCCGCGGGCGCCCATCGTTCAGGCCATCAAGCTGAACTGGCCCGACATGCTCAGGGTCATCTGCATGGCGCTGATGAATGTCATTCCGGTTGTCGCGACCATCTTCGGTGCGGCCTACGCGGTGCAGCCGGCCTACGGCATCGGCTTTGCCAAGGACGTTTATCTGTGGATCCCGGTCCTCGGAAACATGCTGGCCGTGTTCGTCATTCCCTTCGTCGGCAATCTCTCCGACAAGGTCGGGCGCAAGCCTCCGATCGTCGTGGGCGCGCTGCTCTCCGGCTTGCTCGCCTTTGGCTATCTCTATGCCATCAGCATCAGGAACGTGCCGCTGGCGATCCTGCTGTCGCTCCTGATGTGGGGCGTCGTCTATCAGGGCTATAACGCGATCTTCCCGAGCTTTTACCCGGAGCTGTTTCCGACCCGCACACGGGTGTCGGCGATGGCGATCTCGCAGAACATCGGAACGACCATCACCGCCTTGCTTCCAGCCCTGTTCGCCATCGTAGCGCCTCCCGGCTCGGCCAACATTCCCTTGACGGTGGGCGCGATCGCCTTCGGCATCACGGTGATCGCGGCGCTGGCGGCCGTCTCGGCCCGGGAGACCTATCGGATCAGCATCGATGATCTCGGCAATCCCAAGGCCGTTCCGATCGCCCGAGCCGACTACGAGCGGCAGCGTGCGGAAGCCGCGAATGGTGTGGCCGCAGTTCAGACCTGACGCGAACGCAAGGAAGCCTTGCCGCCGCGACAATTGATGTTTGCGGCGGCAGGGCTCCGCGCGCTATGTCAGGGCCTGATCGAACTTGGTGCGCGTAAGCGCGATCATCATGAGGTTGCAGGATGAACCCCGTCGTCGTTGCTGTCGCTATCACCGGCTCCGTTCCGCGCAAGAAGGACAATCCTGCGGTGCCGATTTTGCCGTCCGAACAGATCGAGTCGACGCAGGAGGCCTTCGAGGCCGGCGCCACGCTTGCCCACATCCACGTTCGCAATGATGACGAGACGCCGTCGTCCGATCCCGAACGTTTTGCGAAGGTAGGAGGGGATCAGGAAGCATTGTCCCGGCATGATCGTGCAGTTCTCGACCGGCGGGCGGGGCCGCGATCCCTCGGCGCGTGGATCGTCGCTCTATCTGAAGCCGGACATGGCCTCGCTGTCCACGGGATCGGTGAACTTCCCGACGATTGTTTATGAGAATAGCGCCGCCCTGGTCGAGACCCTCGCCACCGGTATGCAGACGAATGGCATCCGGCCGGAGATCGAGATCTTCGATCTGTCTCATATCCATGGTGCCCGCCGCCTGATCGAGGCGGGGCTGATCGACCCGCGTCCGCACGTGCAGTTCGTCATGGGCGTCAAGAACGCGATGCCGGCGGACGAGCATGTCCTCGACATCCTGCTGGCAGAGCTCAGGCGGCTGATCCCGCACGCGACCTGGACCGCGGCCGGGATCGGACGTCACCAAGCCGAGGTCATGGGCTGGGCGCTGGCGCGGGGCGCCGACGCGGTTCGGACCGGGCTCGAGGACAATATCAGGATCGACAAGACACGCCTGGCCGCCAGCAATGCGGAGCTCGTGACCATCGCCTGCGAGGCTGTCACGCGCCACGGTCGCCGCGTTGCGACCGCCGCCGAGGCGCGATCCCTGCTCGGGATCGCGCGGTAGAGGCTACTGCCTCCTCCTGACATGCTCCCGGCTGCCTTCTGCCATTCGGCGGCCGGCGTTCCCGCGCGCTGAGTCTCCGGCTAAGAGAGGTTCACAGGCGTGATCGGCGCCTGCCGGGCAGGCGAACGTTTGGAATGCGGTTCTTGAAATCTGACAGCAGGCTGATCGGGGTCCTGCTGGTGCTCGCCATCACGCAGCTGGTCGGATGGGGCACGATCGGGCTTCCTGCCATCGTCGGGCGCGATCTCGCCGCCGATCTCGGCATGAGCCTGCCGGCGGTGTTCGCCGGGACGTCCGTTCTCTACGTCTCGATGGGGCTGTGCGCGCCGTGGCTCGCCAGATCGTTTGCGCGGCATGGCGCGCGGACGGTCATGATGGTCGGCACGGTCGTCACCGCGCCGGGCTTCGTGCTGCTGTCTCTCGCGCACGAGCCGATGCTCTATTTCGCCGCCTGGATCGTCCTCGGCATCGCCGGCAGCGCCACGCTGTCGACCGGCGCCTATATCATGCTGAACGAGGTCGCGGGACGGCAGGCCAAGAACGCGATCGGGGCCTTGATGCTGGTGACGGGCCTGTCCAGCAGCATCTTCTGGCCGACGACGTCGTTCCTCAGCGGACACCTCGGCTGGCGCGGGACGTGCCTGGTTTACGCGGCCATGCTGATCCTCGTGTCGCTTCCGCTCTATGCATTCGTGGCGCCGCGCCGGAGACTTGCGAAGGACGATGGCGGCACGCCGGCCAAGTCTGCCGATGTGCCCGCGATTCCAAGGAGCACTTTCGGCCTCGTGGTCGCCGCGATCACGCTCAACGCCTTCGTCAATTTCGGCATCAGCGCCATCATGATCGAGCTGTTGCGGGCGGAGGGGCTCACGCCTGCGCAGGCCCTCGCGTTCGGCTCGATGCTGGGCGTGATCCAGGTCAGCGCCCGCGGGCTCGATCTTCTCGGCGGCGGGCGATGGGACGGGATTACGACCGGGCTCGTCGCGGGCACCGCGCTGCCCGTCGCGATGCTGCTGCTGATGCTGAGCGAAGGCGCGACCTGGGCGGTCGCGGTCTTCATCCTGCTCTATGGCGCCGGCAGCGGCGCGATGGCGGTGGCGCGGGCGACCATCCCGCTGGTGTTCTACGACCAGGCCGAGTTCGCCAAGGCGATGTCGATGATCGCGCTGCCGCTCAATCTGGCGTCCGCGATCTCGCCGCCGCTCCTTGTCGGCCTTCTCACCCAATTCGGCAGCCGCGGCGCGCTCGGTCTCACCTTCGTCTGCTCCTGCGCGACGGTATTGATCCTGGTCCTGCTCGGCCGGCGGCGGCCGCGGGTTGCGGCGGCAGCCGTGACCTGAGCCGATCAGGCAATATTCGCGGCGCGGAAAGCTGCCGACAGGAAGTGGCTTGCTGCCGAAGCTGCGGATAGCCGTATGCCGCCAGTGCAGGGCTCAAGGCGCCAAAATAGTGTATCCGCTGGGGAGCGCGGCCGCTCCGAGCCGCCGCGCCAAAATCAGCTCTAAGATTCAGTTCCCCGGAGGAAATCGACATGTCGGCCCTGCCGCTTTCAGGCATCAAGATCCTTGACCTCACGCGCGTGCTTGCCGGGCCTTTGTCGGCCCAGATGCTGGGCGATCTCGGCGCCGAGGTGATCAAGATCGAGCGGCCGGGCACCGGCGACGACGCGCGCGCCTTCGGCCCGCCCTATCTCAGCGATCCCGAGGGCAAGGCCAACAACAACAATTCCTTCTATCTCTGCGCCAACCGCAACAAGAAGTCGGTCACCGTCAACATCGCCAAGCCCGAGGGCCAGGCGATCATCCGCGAGCTCGCCAAGGACGTCGACGTCTTCATGGAGAACTACAAGGTCGGCGATCTCAAGCGCTACGGCCTCGACTACGAGACCATCAAGGCGATCAACCCCGGCATCATCTATTGCTCGGTGACCGGCTTCGGCCAGACCGGACCGTACGCGCCGCGCGCCGGCTATGACGCCATCCTGCAGGCGATGGGCGGCCTGATGAGCGTCACCGGCCACATGGATGGCGAGCCGGGCGAGGGCCCGATGAAGGTCGGTCCCTCCATTGTCGACTACATGACCGGCATGAACACCTCGATCGGGATTCTCTCGGCGCTCTACCATCGCGACGCCAATGATGGGCAGGGCCAGCACATCGACGTCTGCCTGTTCGACACCGTCATCGCGTCGTTGTCGCACTGGCTGCAGATCTATCTCGTCAACGGCAAGACGCCGCCGCGACGCGGCACCTGGGGCAATGGCGGCATGCCGGCCGGCGTGTTCCGCTGCACCGATGGCGAGCTGATGCTGGTGGTCGGCAATGACGGCCAGTTCCGGAAGACCTGCGCCGTGCTCGGCGAACCCGAGCTTGCGAGCGATCCGCGCTTCGTCAAGAACAACGACCGCGTCACGCACGGCAAGGAGATCATGGCGATCTTCGCCGGCCTGTTCCTGAAGCAGCCGGTGGCCTACTGGCTGGAAAAGCTGGAGGAGGCCGGCGTGCCCTCGGGTCCGATCAACAATTTCGAGCAGGTGTTTTCCGATCCGCACGTCCAGTCGCGCGGCATGCGGGTGAAGACCGAGCACAAGTTCGAACCGGAACTCTCGCTGATCCGAAACGCGCTGACTCTTTCGGGCACCCCCATCACCGAATATCGCGCCCCGCCGCTGCTTGGTGAGCACACGCAGGAGGTCCTCGGCGGCAAGCTCGGCTACGATGCGGCCAAAATCGAGACGCTGAAGCAGCAGGGGATCATCTAACTCAGCAGAAGCAGCGTGCGCTCTTACCCTCTTCCCTCGTGGGAGAGGGTGGTTCGCAGCAAAGCGGCGGCCGCAGAGGACGCGCGCGCGATGCTCGGGCTTGCCTGAGGCTTGCGCGCCATCCCCAGATAGTTCCGGTCCGTAGTCTCACAGGCTTCCGTTCCGCGCCAGACTCTGTTTCGATCTCTCCACTAACGTCGGGAGGGAAATGGATGTCCTACACGATCGGGTTCCAGGCCAAGGACCAGAAGGCAATTCTGGCGACCGAGGCGGCCACCGCCAATCAGGCCGTCGCCATCGTTGCCGCACTGCGGCAGAGTGCCGAGGAGATCAAGTTCATCCGCTCGCCGCAGGAAGGCGAGATGGGCATCGAGATGCTGCTGCTGCTCGCCAAGGAAGAGGCCGAGGAGATGCCGCAGCGGGCCTGAACCCGTCGCGACAACCACACTTCGATTAGAAGCGAAGCATGCCGGCTGCAGGATGATGTAGTCCGGCGTCGGTCTCGCTTGAACCGAAGGTGGCTGCATGAAACGCGAAGCGCTCCGCGTCGAACCGATCTCGACCTTTCTCGACCGCCGCAACGCACCGGTCTCGCCGGTGACGCGCGCCGGCAACATGATCTTCGTCTCGGGCCTGCCGCCGTTCGACCCGGAGACGGGCGAGATCGTGCAAATGCCGATCGAGCGGCAGAGCGAGATCGTCATGGAGCAGATGAAGCTGTGCCTCCAGACGGCCGGTGCCTCGCTCGACAACGTCATGAAGTGCAACGTCTACTGTACCTCGACGAAACATTTCGCCGCGTTCAACGCCATCTATGCACGCTATTTCCCTGAAGATCCGCCGGCGCGGATCTTCGTCTGCACGCCGGAATGGTTCGGCCCCTTCGACGTCGAGATCGACTGCATCGCGATGATGTGAGGGACTACCGCGCCGCGACCCGCGCCGGTGCCTTCGTCTCCGCCCGTCCCGCCGTCAGCGCCATCGTGGCCACGCTGACCACGCGCGCGACCACGTCCTCGACGTCGTCGAGGTCGCATTTGCCTTCCGACAGTTTTGTCAGCCGCTCGCTCTCGCGGATGGTGTGGTGCGCCATCGCGAGCGCGAAGTTGAGGCCCCAGTAGATATCGACGTCGCTGCGGTCGGGCAGGGCACGGCGCATCGCGCCGGCGAATTTGCGCAAATGGTCGATCTCGCGGTTCTTGATGCGGCGGATCGGCGGCACGGATTCGATCGAGGCGCGGATCATGAAGCGCGCTGCGGTCGAGCGCTGGTTCTCAGGCCCGAGGCAGCCGCGCAAGGTCGGCCCGACCAGCGCGTGCAAGATCACCTCGATCGGTGCACGGCCGCCGCCTTGCTCTTCCGCCGCCTTCAATTCGCGCAGGCGCTCGCGGTTGGTGGCGATCGAGCGGGTGACGAATAATTCCGCGATCAGCTCATCCTTCGAGCCGAAATGATAGTTCACCGCCGCGAGGTTGACGCCCGCCTCCGCGACGATGTCGCGCAGCGTCACGTCGCCGAAGCCGCGATCGGCGTAGAGCCGTTCGGCGGCGGCGAGAATGGCAGATCTCGTATGATCGCTGGCCATGGATGTCCCGGAGGGGAGGGAGTTGCAATTCAAACAGTTGTATGAAACTATCGTTTGAAGGCCGGAGATGTCAATCGCAATCGGGACTCGTTCGCAACTCGCGAAGCCGGTTCCGAAGCGCCCGCAAGCTGTGCGCTTGCGGGCCGGACGGTCCGGCGCAAAACAGGCTCGCGAGGCAAACAGCTTCGCAGAAGAGAGACGAGGAGCGTCCCATGGATTTCGATCTGTCCCCCAAGCAGAAGGAATGGCTCGACCGCGTGCGGTCCTTCATGGCCAAGCACGTGCGCCCGGCGGTGCCGATCTATGACCAGCAGGATCATGCCGGCGAGCGCTGGAAGGTGATCCCGATCCTCGAGGACCTCAAGAAGAAGGCGAAGGCCGAAGGCCTCTGGAACATGTTCATGCCGCCGAGCGAGCATGAGGACGACGAATTCCGCGGCGCGGGACTGACCAATCTGGAATACGCGCTGCTGTCGGAAGAGATGGGCCGCATCACCTGGGCCTCGGAAGTGTTCAACTGTTCCGCGCCCGACACCGGCAACATGGAAGTGTTCATCCGCTACGGCTCCAAGGAGCAGAAGCGCAAATGGCTGCGCCCGCTGATGGACGGCGAGATCCGCTCCGCCTTCCTGATGACGGAACCGGCGGTGGCCTCCTCGGACGCAACCAACATCGAAACCCGCATCGAGAAGGATGGCGATCATTACGTCATCAATGGCCGCAAATGGTGGTCGTCCGGCGTCGGCGATCCCCGCTGCAAGATCGCGATCCTGATGGGCAAGACCGATTTCAAGGCGGCCAAGCATCAACAGCAGTCGCAGATCCTGGTTCCGCTCGACACGCCCGGCATCAAGGTCGAGAAGATGTTGCCGGTGTTCGGCTTCGACGACGCGCCGCACGGCCATGCCCAGGTGTTGCTGGAGAACGTCAGGGTGCCGAAAGAGAACATCCTGCTCGGCGAAGGCCGTGGCTTCGAGATCGCGCAGGGCCGGCTCGGCCCGGGCCGCATCCATCACTGCATGCGCACCATCGGCAAGGCCGAGGAGGCGCTTGAGAAGATGGTGAAGCGCCTGTCCTCGCGCAGCGCCTTCGGCAAGAAGATTGTCGAGCACAGCGTGTGGGAGCAGCGCATCGGCGATGCCCGCACCAATATCGAGATGACGCGCCTGCTCTGCCTCAAGGCCGCCGACATGATGGACAAGGTCGGCAACAAGACCGCGCAGGCCGAGATCGCCATGATCAAGGTCGCAGCGCCCAACATGGCGCTGAAGATCATCGACGAGGCGATCCAGGCTTTCGGCGGCGCCGGTGTCTCGGACGAGGCGGGCCTTGCCAAGGACTACGCCCACATCCGCACGCTCCGTCTCGCCGACGGTCCGGACGAGGTGCACAATCGCGCCATTGCCAGACTTGAGGTTCGGAAGTATGCAAACTCTCCCGGTCACTAAGAGGGAGAGCCGGGAGGCGCTCCCGATCTGAAGAAACGGCAGGGCATGATGCGGTGACCGCTTGACGCAAGTGCGTCAGCGGTTACCGATTAGGATCATGCTCGACCTGAAATGGTCAGGACTGAAGAGGGAGCGTCATCGTGGCTGACGGCGTCAGGAAAGACGAAGAGTTCTCGGGCACCAAGCCGGTCGAGGAGCGTCATCGCTTCGACGAGATGCGGCTCGAAGCCTGGATGCGCGACAACGTCGAAGGCTATCAGGGGCCGCTGGTCGTGCTCCAGTTCAGGGGCGGCCAGTCCAATCCGACCTACCGGCTGAACACGCCGAACCGTTCCTACGTGATGCGCCGCAAGCCGTTCGGCAAATTACTGCCCTCGGCGCACGCGGTCGATCGCGAATATCGGGTGATCGCGGCGCTCGGCAAGCAGGGCTTTCCCGTCGCGCACGCCTATGCGCTGTGCCAGGACGACAGCGTCATCGGCGCGGCCTTCTACATCATGTCGATGGAGGAGGGCCGGGTGTTCTGGGATCCGACACTGCCGAGCCAGGATGGCGATGCGCGGCGCAAGATCTTCACCAGCAAGATCGAGACGCTGGCGAAGCTCCACATGTACGATCCCACGGCGATCGGGCTCGGCGAGTTCGGCAAGCCCGGCAATTATTTCGCGCGCCAGATCGACCGCTGGACCAAGCAGTATCGCGCGTCAGAGACGCAGCACATTCCGGAGTTCGAGAAGGTCGCCGAATGGCTGCCCAAGACGGTGCCGGAGCAGGCCCGCGTCTCGATCGTCCATGGCGACTATCGTCTCGACAACATGATTTTCCACGCGACGGAACTGCGCGTACAGGCCGTGCTGGACTGGGAGCTGTCGACGCTCGGCGATCCCATGGCCGACTTCACCTACCTGTTGATGCAGTGGATCATGCCGGGCCTGCAGGGCGCGGACCTCAAGGCGCTCAACATCCCGAGCGTGGAAGAAGCTGCGCAGATCTATTGCAACGTCACCAAGATGACGGTGCCTGATCTCAACTGGTACTTCGCCTACAATCTGTTCCGTCTCGCCGGCATCACCCAAGGCATCGCCGGCCGCGTCCGCGACGGCACCGCCGCCAACGCCAAGGCGCTGGAGTCAGCCAAGCGCACCGTGCCGCTGTCGCAGGCCTCATGGGAATACGCGCAGAAGGCCGGCGCGGTGTAGGAACGACGAAGGCGCGGTCGGTGTGGCCGCGCTTTTTTCTTGCGCCACTCTCGCCACACACTCCGTCATTGCGAGCGTAGCGAAGCAATCCAGACCATTTCCGCGGGGCAGCCTGGATTGCTTCGTCGCAAGGGCTCCTCGCAATGACGAGGAGGCGGGCCACAAGTCCCCTGACAGCTCTCGTAGGGTGGGCAAAAGCGCGCAGCGCTGTGCCAACGATCTCCCCGTGATCGCAGCCTAATGGTGGGCACGCTTCGCTTTGCGCACCCTACGGCACCTACGACGCCGCCTTCGCACAATGCGCGATCAGTCTCTCCACGAACCCCGCACACTTCTCCAGCTCCGCCATCTCCACGAATTCATCCGGCGTATGCGCCTGCGCGATCGAGCCCGGGCCGATCACCACGGATGGGATGTCGGCCATGCTGGCGAACAGGCTGGCCTCGGTGCCGAAGGCGACCTTGGCGTGGTCGTTGCGCCCTGCAAGGCTCTTGGCGAGCGTGACGATGGCGGCGTCGGCGGCGGTGTCGAGGGCGGGATAGTCGAGGATCTCTTCGAAATCGATGCCGCACTCCGGATGCCGCGCCTTCATCGCCGGCTCGAGCTCGGCCCTGGCCCAGGCGACGATCGCATCCGTCACCTCCCTGGACTCGGTGATGCCGATTCCGCGGCATTCGAAATCCACCGTGCAGGTATCAGGCACGATGTTCAGCGCCGCGCCGCCATGCACGATGCTGGTGAGCAGCGTCGAATGCGGAACGTCGTAGAGGCTGTCGGTCGCTCGCACGGCTGCGAGCGCCACGGCGCGGCGGCGGATCTCAACGATCAGCTCGGCGGCATATTCGATCGCGTTGACGCCGTCGGGCGCGATCGAGGAGTGGCGGGCGAGGCCGCGGAAGGTTGCGCGCACGCCGTGCTTGCCCTTGTGGCCGATGATGACCTTCATCTCGGTTGGCTCGCCGATGAAGGCGCCGAGCGGTATGATCCGTTTCTTCGCGACCTCGCCGAGCATCGGCCGCACGCCGACGCAGCCGATCTCCTCGTCGTAGGAGATCGCCAGATGAATTGGCGTTGCGAGCTTGGCCTCCAGCATCTCCGGCACCATGGCGAGGCACACCGCGACAAAACCCTTCATGTCAGTGGTGCCGCGGCCGTAGAGCTTGCCGTCGCGCTCGACCAGCCTGAACGGATCGTGGCTCCAGTCCTGGCCCGCCACCGGCACGACGTCGGTATGGCCTGACAGCACGAAACCGGGGCGATCTTCAGGGCCGATCGAGACCCAAAGCGAGGCCTTTTGCCCTGTTACGTCGGTGATGCGCTCGCCCTTGACGCCGAACGCGGCGAGGTAGCTCTCGATATGGGCAATCAGGGGCAGGTTGGTGCGGTCGCTGACGGTGTCGAAGCCGACGAGGTCGGCGAGGAGTTTGCGGATACGGTCGGGTCTTGAGCTTGGCATTGTCTCGTTCTGTCAGGGAGTATGGAGGCTGCAGTGCTTGCAGGAACCATACCAACGCGGTGGCTGATTGCGCAAATCAACACAAACCCGTAGCCGGATGGAGCGAAGCGCAATCCGGGGCCTTCGTGCTTCGTGACAGGACTCCCGGATTACGCTGCGCTTCATCCGGGCTACAAGATCTTGCGCTGCCCGGCGGGCAAAACACGCGAGCCCTGGGTCAACGCGCGGCGACAAAAATATTCCACTTTACCGAAATTCGGAAATGACGTATGTGTCGCGGCAACCCGGCCCAAGGAAGAGGGGCGTATCGCGATCGTCACGAACGCGGGCCGGGTGGCGGTGGACGCAGGTGACATCGGCGCGAACAGCTTCGCAGGGCGGGGAACCGTGAGCGATGGCGTCGCGCACACGACCGGTGTGATTCTGGCGTACGGCAAAATCGTGTGGTCCTGACGCCCGGGGTCTGTGCGTCAAGTCTTGTGGTGATGGGTGTCGTCCAACCGGACGCATCCGCCAGCCATCCGCAAGGCGACGGGGGCAATAGTGCAACGCTCCCCGGGGAGAGCGCGACATAAGCCGTAAGCCCACTGCGCAGGGAAGGCCGGGATGTCCTGGCTACACCTGTATGCCGCTGTGCAGCTTCTTGTTCACGCAGGTTTCGCACAGTGGACCTCGGGTGCCAGCGGGCTCCCGGTCTTCCCTGCGCCCTCTTTCAATTGAGGGTGAAGAGATGAAGCAAAGCTCGGGCGAGATGAGCCGCGAGGATGCGAGGGTGTGTCTGCGGTTTGAGCTACGTGCCACGATCTCGATCTCGTAGGGTGGGCAAAGCACAGCGTGCCCACGCCCTGTGGCTCATGGAGAGGAGATCGTGGGCACGGCGCTGCTATGCGCCTTTGCCCACCCTACGGCACGGCGGCTGGATCTGCACTGGAGCATCGCAATGACGATGTGGAGAGAGCTGCCAAACTCGCCTCTCGTGCGCTGGACGCTGCGCAGCAGCGTAAGAACGCTGCAGCGCGTCCGGGACACGCGAGAGTTAAACCGGCTTGCCCGTATACGGCATCGACGCGGTGAGGCCACCGTCGACCGGGAACGCCTGGCCGTTCACATACGAGGCTTCGTCGCTGGCCAAAAACAACCCCATCGCTGCGAGCTCGTGCGGTTGACCGGGGCGCTTGAGCGGATTGAGCTGGCCGATCTTGTCCTGGGTGCCGCGCTCCTTGGCGCGGTCGAAGATCGGTTTTGTCATGCCTGTTTCGATCAGGCCCGGGCACACCGCGTTGATGCGCACGCCGGTGCCGGTGAGCGAATACGCCGTGGTCTGCACCAGGCTGATCACGCCGGCCTTGCTTGCGGCATAGGGATGCCCGCTGGCACCGGCCTTGAGGCCTGCGACGGACGCGGTCAGCACGATCGCGCCGGACTGCTGCTTCACCATGTGCGGCATCGCGTGCTTCACGGCGAGGAACGGGCCGATCAGATTGACGCGCAAGACCTCCTGCCAATGCTCTACGGTTTGCTCGCCGAGCGGGACGAGCCCGCCGCTGACGCCGGCATTGGCCCAGATCACGTCGAGTCGCCCGTGGGTCTTCACCGCCTTGTCGATCACGGCGATGACGTCCGTCTCGGAGCCCGCGTCCGCGATCATGGCTTCCGCGACGCCGCCGGCCTTCTTCACCTCGTCGACGGTCTCCTTCACCGCCTCGGTGCGATCGACCGCGATCAGCTTGGCGCCTTCCCGGGTGAACAGCAGCGCGGCGGCGCGACCGATGCCGCTGCCGGCGCCGGTGATGATGACGGATTTGCCTTGCAGACGGCCCATGCGTTTCTCTCCTGTGGTGCCTCACGCGACGCTTGCCGCGCGACGGAATTTCAAACAAGATTTCAAACGGTAAAAGTGTCTTGAGACACGTTCACACCTGACGTACAGCGACATCAAACGGGATGGAAGGGTTTCGATGGCAGGCGCAGACAAGCCCAATGTGGTCATGACACGGTGGTGGTGGGTCCGTCACGCGCCGGTGCGCAATGACGGCGGCAACATCTACGGACAAAGCGACATCGCCTGCGACACCAGCGATACCTATGTGTTCAACGCTGTTGCCAAGGTGCTGCCACGCACGGCGGTCTGGTATTCGAGCAATCTGATGCGCACGCACCAGACCGCGGAAGCGATCTGGGCGGCCGGCTTCCCAAGACCTGAATCGATGAAATGGGAAGCGGACCTCGCCGAGCAAAATCTCGGCCGCTGGCAGGGCATGAACCGCGCCCAGTTCGTCGCCAGCCGACCCGTCGGCACGAGCTGGTTTGCCGACATCAACGAGCCCGCGCCCGGCGGCGAGAGCTTCATGGATCTCTACAACCGCACGCGCCGCACCATCGAGCGGATCAACGCTGAGGCGGGAGGCCAGGACATCATCGCGGTCGCGCATGGCGGCACCATCAAGGCGGCGCTGGGGCTCGCGCTCGACGGCCAGCCGGAGCGGGGATTGTCGTTCGACATCGACAATTGCTCGGTGACGCGGCTGGATTATTTCGCCACTCCCGAGCGCAAGGTCTGGCGGCTACCGATGGTGAACCAGCAGCCGTGGATCGCGGATGCTGAGCACGCGGCGATGCATCAGCCGGCGGGGCCGGAAGTCAAGAAGCTGGCCTGACTGAGCTGTCATTCCGGGGCGATGCGCAGCATCGAGCCCGGAATCTGGAGATGAAGACAAAGATCAATCTGGGAGAGAAACATGACCTTGTTCGACATGAAGGGGAAAGTCGCCGTCATCACCGGATCGACGCGCGGCATTGGGCTTGCGATCGCCGAGCGCATGGCCGAGCACGGCGCCAAGGTCGTGATCTCATCGCGCAAGGCCGACGTCTGCGAGCAGGTGGCCAAGGGCATCAACGACAAGTTCGGCAAGGGCACCGCGGTCGCGATCGCCGCCAACATCTCCTCGAAGGAGAATTTGCAAAACCTCGTCGACGAGAGCAACCGCGCCTTCGGCAAGATCGACGTGCTGGTCTGCAACGCCGCTTCGAACCCATACTACGGTCCGCTCGCCGGCATCTCCGACGACCAGTTCCGGAAGATCCTGGACAACAACATCGTCGCCAACAACTGGCTGATCTCGATGGTGGTGCCGCAGATGATCGAGCGCAAGGACGGCTCCATCATCATCGTCTCCTCGATCGGCGGGTTGAAAGGCTCGACCATCCTCGGCGCCTACGCCATCTCCAAGGCCGCCGACATGCAGCTCGCGCGCAACCTCGCCTGCGAATACGGCAAGGACAACATCCGCGTGAACTGCATCGCGCCCGGCCTGATCAAGACCGATTTTGCCAAGGCGCTGTGGGACAATCCGGAGAACCTGAAGGCCTCGACCGCGCGCTCGCCGCTCCTGCGCATCGGCATCCCCGACGAGATCGCCGGTGCCGCGGTGTTCCTGGGGTCCAAGGCCGGCGACTTCATGACCGGCCAGACCATGGTGATCGACGGCGGCGCGACGATTAGTTGAGAAGCGTTGTAGGCCACGGTGTGGCCGCGAGTGACGGTGCGCTCCCTCTCCCGCTTGCGGGGGAGGGTTGGGGAGGGGTGTCTCCACAATCGAGGACCCCCAAGAGGAGAGAGCCCCCACCCGGCACTTGGTGCCGACCTCCCCCGCAAGCGGGAGAGGTTGCACCGAGCTTGACGCTTGATCATTCAACTCAAGCGACGCTGTCTCACTCCACCGCCGCGTAAACCAGATCCCGCACCAGCGTTCGCGTGTAGTCGCGCTGTCCCGGCCCCTGGCTCATGAACACCGCGAACAGATCCTCCTTCGGATCGATCCAGAAGAACGTCCCCGCGATGCCGCTCCAGAAATACTGGCCGACGCTGCCGGGGAACGGCGCGATGCCGGCCTCGCGGCGCACGGCGAAGCCGAGGCCGAAACCGTGGCCGGGCGAGAGCAGGGTGCCGTTGGTCTGAACCTGCGGCCCGAGATGATCGGACGCCATCAGCTCCAGCGTCTTGCGGCCGATGATCCTGGTGCCGTCGAGCGTGCCGCCGTTGCGCAGCATCAGGCAGAAGCGCGCATAGTCCATCGTGGTCGAGACCAGGCCGCCGCCGCCGGACTCCATCACCGGTGCTTCGTGCATGTTGAACAGCGCGACCTTGTCGCCGGTCCAGGGATCGGCCGCGAACGGCTCGGCGAGCCTGCCCGCATTGGCCTCCGAGGTCGAGAAGCCGGTCTCGGCCATCTGCAGCGGGGCGAGCACGCGTTCGGTGAGGAACGTGCCGAGCGACTTGCCGCTGACGACCTCGATGATGCGGCCGAGGATGTCGGTGGAGCGGCTGTAGTTGAATTCCGCGCCGGGCTGGCAAACCAGCGGGAAGCTCGCCACCAGGGCGGCGTGCTCGGCGTTGGTGATCTTGCGGCTACGGACGCGGGACTCCTGGTAGAGCTTGTGCACGGGGCCGTCGCCCTGATGCTCGTAGGTCAGGCCCGAGGTGTGGCGAAGCAGGTCCTGCACGGTCATCGGCCCCGCCGGCGGCACCAGCTCCAGCTTGCCGTCCTTGACGATGCCGACCTGCTGGCCGGCAAATTCCGGGATGAACTTTGCGACGGCGTCGCTGAGCAGGAGATAGCCGTCCTCGACCAGCGCCATGATGGCGACCGAGACGATCGGCTTGGTCATCGAGAATATCCGGAAGATCGAATCCCGCGTCATCGGCGCCGCGGCCGCCGGGCTCTGCCGGCCGAGCCCCTCGAACCAGCCAACCTGGCCGCCCCTCGCCACCAGCACGGTGACCCCGGGAACCGTTCCCTTGTCGATCTCGCGCTTGAAGGCGTCCGACATGGCCTGCAGGCGCAGCCGCGACAGCCCGAGCGTCTCCGGCCTTGCCTCGGGCAAAGGCGGGGTGGAGGCTGCGATCGTGGCCTGTGAGGCGGCTGGAGCGGTCGCTGTGGCGGTCATGGGTACTCCCAGTGTGTTTTTGATTATCGGCAACGGACTGTGGCCCAGAAACCCCGGTACAAACAAGCGAAGCGGGCGCGGTTCACCCTTGCAAACCGGCCGTCGCCTGTGCTTGAAAGCGGCCCTGATCTTGGGGCGACCCGAGGTCTGTAGGAGTGTAGCTCAATTGGTAGAGCACCGGTCTCCAAAACCGGGGGTCGCAGGTTCGAGCCCTGCCACTCCTGCCAGCTAAGTCCATGTCTTTGTTATCCATTTCGACACTCGATATCGGGCCTGACCAGAGGGTTTGACACTCTCACTCGGTAGGTTTGACAGTTTTCGTTTTGCGTTTGTTCAGTTCGTCCTCGAAGGCCCGCACGACCCCGCGCATCTTTGGCCTGAGATCGGCACCCTTCGCGTAGTGGCGCGCCATCTCCACGGTCTTCTGGCCAAGCGCATCCGCGATGGTTCGTTCGTCGTAGCCGATTTCCCGCAGAATGACGGCCACCGTCTTCCGGAGGCCGTACAACGTGAGCGCCGGGCCGACTTGGCCCGCCTTCTCGAGCTTCATCCGGATAGGACGCCAGGACGCCCGATAGCCGCTCAGCGTCCAAGGCAGGCCCTTGGAGTTCGCTACGAGGGTGATGGCGTTGTGGGAAGGCGCGGCCTCCAGAATGGCCGCCAGCGGCGCAGGGCAGGGCCAGAATACCGGCTCACCGGTCTTAGACCTATTCGTGGAAATCTCCCCCGATCGGTAGAAGTTTCGCGGGAGCGTGAGCGCATCCTTAGGACCCAGGCCCGTGTACATCATCAGCGCTAGCGCCGGCTTCATGTGTTCCGGCAAGGCCGAGAGCACAGCGTCCCGCTCTTCGTCTGCCCATGGACGATTTGCGTCGGGCTGATCCTTTCTACGACGAATGTCCTTGATCCCCGCGGCTGGGTTACCCGCCAAATAGCCACGTTCGGAACCCCATCCGAAAAGCGTCGACAGCCGCGCCTTGAGGTCGTTAGCGAACTTCCTGCCCTTCGTGATCGCCGCTTTGTCTCTGATCCGGACCACAAGCGGCTTCGTGAACTTGGCCAGAGGCGTGTCCGCGATGGGCTTGAGATAATCGAAGATCCCCTGGTAATCGGACTTCGTGCGCGGAGCGAGGTCGGTGAAGGCTGGGTGACTTCTGTACTCCTGAATCAAGGCGCCCAACGTGCCCGGCTTCACCGCCGCAGCCACAAACATGGCGCCAATCCTCGCGACCTCAGCAACGAATTCCGCCGAACCTAAGGGGCATTTTCGAAGGTCAATGGCGATCCCGGATCGTCGGTGATAGCAGCGCTCTTTGCCATGCCGATCTTTGAAGATCTTAAAGCCCTTGACCTTGATCCGTGTCACGATCCTAGCCTTTCGACTATAGCATCCGCTTCGTGGTCAGCATGGCCCGCCTTCAAACCGTCGAGCCAACCATCTAGATCCTGCACGTCCCATCTCAAATCGCCGTTTGGAAACTGCACCGGGCGAGTAGGGCATTCCGCTTCGAAGCGGCGCACAGAGCGCCCGCAGTGGTGGGCGGCCTCGGTCTTGCTGAGCATCCGCTTCGGCACCACGTTGATTTGCAAAGTTGCGCTGGCCATCAATCAGCCTCCGCGCTTTTTTCGAGGCCAACAAGAATCGACCTCGCAAATATCTGAAAGGGAAAAATCAATGCCACGGCTTCGCCGGTCTCGTCTTCGTTGCTGACGACCGTTTCGCCTTTTGCATTCTTGCGGATATAAACCTGTTGGCGATGACTACTTGCGGCGATCCATTTCTGCCCAGTCAACTTCCCACGCCCACTTTCGGCATCCGCACGAAGCCACGCCCCGTCGGCGCCCAAAATGGCGCCACGTGCAAGTTGCTTACCGGTGGATGGCGGAAGACTGCAAATAGTCGCCAGCTTGGCGGTCAGGCCAACCTCAATTGCTTGAAGAGCCGTGAACATTCGGCGCCCTTGTATCCTGTGCGGCTTCAGGTGGCCGAGCTGAATGTAATTGTTGATTGTCTTGTCGTCTGCGACCCCAGCAACGATGAACTGCCGTTGGGTCCATCGCGGATCGTCCAAATCGAACTTCATCGCTGCAATCACTCCTAAGGATGAAATTTGTTCTACAATAACGTTATTGGATTTGCAATGCCAGCGCGACCTTTTGCTGTGCATAGGAAAACCCGCCGGTCCGTGACCGGCGGGCTTCGTCGACCGCGGAGCTTAGATGAACTGGTCGCGCAACTGCTTTGAGGGCTCACCCCCTACGAGCTCGATAAGCAGGCTGCGTGCCCGCAGGACTTCGTAGCTCGTTCTGTCATCCTCGTCCGGGTGACGCCATTCCTCGCCCAAGATGCAGCCGAGCAGAACTGAAAGTTTGGATCGCCGTCCCTCGGGTGTCTGAGCCGGGATGTTCCACATCTGACCGACAAGCTCGTCGACCGTGCGCCAGTGTGCGTCTTGTAGCTCACACAGCCGGCACTGCTCGACGTGTTCAGGCATGCCGCTGAGCTGCTCGAGGCGGCGATCGTGTGTTTCAGTCACGGTACCGGCCGCCCAGGCCTCATCGTAAAGCCGTCGATACTTCTCCTTCATTATGGCGTCGAGTCGGTCCATTTCTGGCTCAAAAGCTTCGGCGGCCTGCTTGTGCTGGAATATCCTTTCCTCCAATGCCAGCAAGGTGGCGTCCAGCGTGCTCGCCGGTGCGGTCTCGGCAGGCTCGGTGAGCGCCGCAAGCGCAGCCGTCAGTGCGACGGGGGTGGCTGCGCTGGTGCCGGCCAGTACCGCCGCAGCGCGTCCGAGGAATCTTCTGCGGCCGATTTTGGCGGGGCTGCTCATGCTGACACCCCTTCGTCACCGTCCATCTCGAGCTCGGTCCGGACGTAGAAGTCGGTCTGATCCAGAAAGGCGATTAGCCGCTCGATTTCAGTGGAGGCCTCCTCCCTGAGCTGCGCGAGCGTTTTGAGGGCCATACGACGCCTCCGCTGCTGTCGAGCTAGACCGGACGGAATGAACGAACCGGGCGGGCGCGCTGGCAGAGCTATGATACTCTCTGAATCAACCTGAGCCATGACTTACCTCATAGTTTGGGCCAGGCCTGTCGGCGTGCTCCAACACGACGGCAGGCCGCTTGTTTTTCAAGCCTGAAAATGGTATGACCAAAATGTGAAAAAGGCAATACCAAAATTCCTTGGTGGAAAGAGGCCCGGCGCCGGGCGGCCAGCGACGGGCCGAGACCCCGCGCGCACCTTCCGACTGTCCGACGAGTTTATGGCCAGGGTTGATGCTTGGGCATCCGCTCAAGAAGATCAGCCCGGCCGCTCTGAAGCTATCCGCCGCCTTGTGGAGCTGGGGCTGAAGGCAAAAGCCAAATGACGTCGCCGTTAGTCTCAAAGATCTCGGGCCTGTGTCTCATTTTCGGAACGGCCTTAATTGCCGAGCCGGCCAAAGCCGAACACAGCGGCAGTGACATGCTGCGTATATACGGCAGTGCCAATGCTCAGGAAAAACAAACCATCGAGGGGTTGGTGAGAGCCACCGAGAATGGGATGAGTTGGTTCAGCGCGGCTGCCAAAGTGAAACTGTACTGCCCGCCCGAAAAGCTTGCACTTACGGGTGGCCAAATCATCGATATTCTTCGGCGCGAAGTCGGCGAAGCGCCGTCGATCGGCGGCAGCCCTTACGGTCTTGCGATCCTTTTGGCGCTGAAAAGGACATTTCCTTGTCCTTGACGGCCCAAGGGTTAATCCAAGTGACGATGGAGGCACGAGGACGCTTAGGCGCGGCTGCCTCTGGCAGGCGCCTTCCCTGCGCCCACAGGTTGCGCTAGCCTATCTTGGGTCAATTGGGGGAGGCAAGCATGCGCCGAGGGGCAGCGATTGGAGGTTTGTGTCTGGCTTTAGCTGGCTGCGCCTCGGTCAATTACATCGTCAACGAATACCAGGGCGTGCCCGTGCAAGAAGTCAAAATGTCGGACGACACCTACCGGGTCTTCGACAAGCCCGCGCAGAGCAAGATGATGGTGACATCGAGTCTGTCGTCGGCTGCTGGGCAAGGATTCGCCCGAGGTCTTACTTTCGGCGCAGCGCCGACAGATCCACCGAAGCCACTGTTTGAAGCCGCCGCGTTACAATATCTTAGCGAGAACGGGCGACCAAGTTGCCGCGTCATCGACGCCTATTTGCTCGCGCGACCACAGTGGGAAGTCAAATACGATTGCACTCCAGTAGCGACGCTGCAGCCAGCTCCCTCCGGTGCCCGCAAATCTAAATCGGCAAGCTGAGGGGCAGAATTCGGTTCTGTGGCCGTCATGCTTTCCGAATCTCCATTCAAGCGGTTGAAGATGATCGCGTTTTCCATCTTGTCCCACAGAATATCGCTGATCGCGGATCGTCGGAGCCGCCGCAGAGCATCATGACGCTAACAAGCATCGCATTCGGGCTGATGTCAGGATTTGTCGGATGGATCCTGACTGAGTTTTTTGCAAAGCCATTCCGACGCGGCTTGGACCTGGTCATCGAGGTCCGAACCAAGGCAATCATCTTCGGAAACGTCCCGGCACGGTTTCAATCGCAATCTGCCGATGGCACCGGCCCTTTTCTCAGCACCGAAGCCACAAAGGAAGACCTCGAGCGGTTGCGCTCGGCCGAAGAAGGATATCGAGAGCTCGGCGCCAAGCTTCAAGCATTCGCCAAAACAGAGCCGTTAGCAACGTGGGTAATGCTTCACATTTTCGGCCTTAAGGTTTCGGAGGCCGGCGCGGCGCTGTTGTCTTTGTCCAACACACTTGGCGTCTACGGACTGGAGCGCAGGAATTCAATGGCACGGCTTGAGGCCGCCCTGCGCATGCAATCTTAGTGATGCTAAAGATCCACGTACAAGGAACGGCATTTGAGCGATCAACGACAAGATCAATACAAAGAGACTGCGAAGCTCACCTACGATTCGCTTTTGGAGATGAGAAGGCTGTCCTACGCGGCGCAGGCGGACTACGGAAAGTGGCTGGTTTCGTCAATCTTCCTAATGCACGGCTCGGCCATTGCAGGGCTCGCATTTAGGGCTTCTGCCACGGGAGTGCCTCCCTATCTGTCGGCCGTTCTGTGGTTCGTGGTTGGGATGATTGCAGCGCTCGCATCTGGCTTTTGCGCTTGGTTGAATTTTACGGCGGCTGCTGGTCAGTACAACGACTGGGCAAAACCTGCCATGCTTTTTGATCAGTCAAGCTGGCCGACGGAAGCAGCTAAGGCCCGCGAAATTGAAAGGACAAAACGTCTTTCCATCGCATTTGGCTTTTTTTCGGTGCTAACACTGCTGGGAGGCGCCGTGCACGTCGTTTGGACTTGGAAGTGATGTGCCCACAATATTGGGATGAGAACTATGCCGGATGACGACTTAGATGCACTAAAGCAGGAAATGGACGCTCTCCAGCAGCAGATGACCGCTGAAGAGCGTGAACTTTTGGCTGGCCTCGACAGGTTCATCGAGAGCAAAGTGGCGGAAGGCATGTCCAGAGAGCACGCCTACGACTTAGTGGCGGAGATGTTCCGCAAGGCCCGCGAGATCAGAGCCCGCGACCGACGCAGCACGTTCAAGGTAGTCTGAACTCACGATGTCCGAGAAACCAATAGGCCTGTTTGCGTTAGCAGGCGCTTTTGTCTGGCTGTTTGTTGCGCTGCCGCTGATCTATCTACCAGAGGGCTGGGCCGCCTTTTTCAAATGGCTTCACAATTGGCAAACGCTCGTCGCCGCAGGCGTTGCGTTGCTGGCGGCAATGCTGGCCTTCCATAACACCACAAGATCGCTGACGCACTCTGAGCAACTAGATTTCAGACGACGAGCTCGGAAGCACGCTGCAATTCGAGCAATGTTGCCACTCGCCCTCGCCGAGATCACTCGTTACACGCATGAGTCCGTGGCAGAGCTAAAGAAGCTGCTCGAAAAATGCGATGAGGAAACCCTGCCGAAGGGCGCCGCCTGCGAGGAGTTCGTTCGCTCGTTGCCAACTGAAAGCTTAAGCACGCTTTCCGAGTTCATCGAATATAGCGAAGAGGCCGACGTGAATTTGATGGAGGCGATTCTTGCACGCGTTCAGATCCACGATTCGAGAACCAGATCTCTGGTCACGGCTAACAGCCCATACTCAGGCGGTGTTGTCATCAGGACGGAATTGGAAAACCTGATCATTGATGCTGCGATAATCAATGCAGGCACAACATCGTTTTTCAATTATGCACGGCGTCACGTGGACCGCTCTCCCAAAGAGCTTAGTTGGGACATGGTGGATTCCGCACTGATGCGGCTGGACGTGTGGGAGGATAGCTTCCCGAGAGTTTATGAGGCCGCCGAACGTCGCCGCGGCTTAGGTGGAAGCCCAATCGACTTCGCGTCGTGGCAACGTAGGTCGCGTGGCCCTTCCCTAGGTGCATAATGGCGCGAAGAGCGCCAGTGGGCAGCAGGCTCTACGGGAAACTCGCGATCTTTTCCGAGATGGTGGAATAGTTCGTGGTGTTGCCATTGACTCGGCCGCCGATCACGCGACAGCCGAAGCCCGCGCCGGAAGCGTAAAAACCGATGCTGTTGCCCTCGGTGTAGCAACTGATCCAGTTGCAATTTGAGCTGACACCAAGAGCCAGGTTCTCGCCGAAGCCAACTTGGTTGTACATTGCTTTGCAAGACACGCAATCAACTGCACTGTTCAGGGTGTTGGCGCTGTCAGGCTCAAAATCCCAACCGTAGCTGATATTTCCATGAGCAACGCCGTAGTTCGCGTTGAACGCGGTGCAATTCCTGAAGCCGCCTACATAGGTCCCGACGAGGCTGTAACAATTGCGGCCGGGATTCTCCACATAGCAGTCTTCTACGGAGAAATGCTGCGATAAGCGCCCGGTGCTGGAGTTTCCGCCAATATAAATTCCATCGCCGGCAGGATTGATGACCTTGATCTTACGCAGAACGAGGTCCTTCGTTCCGATGCAATAGATTGCGGCGGCTTGTCCCGTACCGGTTAGCGCACCGTTTGTTCTGCGTAAGTCCGCCTGGGGTTTGATGATCAGATCCTGGATCAGCACGCCAGTCGGACCAACGCCCGCCCAGGTCGCATCGGTGACGTGCAATCCGGTTGTACCGACATTCGACCCCGGATGCGCCGTCAGCGTGGCGCCGTTGCCGATCAGCTTGCAATTGTCGCGGAGATAGAGCTGGCCGGTGTAGACCATGTCCATCGATGCGGATTCGATTATCGCCTGACGGTTGGCGCCCTCATCAAGAAACCGCTGCAGTTGCACACTGTCGTCGGAAAATCCGTCTCCCCTGACACCAAAATCGCGATTGGCGAAGATGGGATCGAACCGGCCTCGAATGAGGGGAGGTGATGCAACGAGGGGGAGCAAGCCAAAATTCATAAGAGACTCTCCTGAATTGCCTTTTGCACCGGGAAAAGCCTTCAGTGCTTCGTTGGCATAATAGCTGGATGAATTAGCGGGCTAGGCTGCTCAGAATGACGCTTGATGGTGTCGCAGATGGCTCCGTAATCGGTCTGTGGCGCCGCATCGGCCCACGCTTTTTCGCGCTCACGGCGCGCCTCGAATTCCGGCCGGCGCGCCTCCCGTCGCTCCGCTCGCTTTCGGGGACTGCGTCGGCCGTGCTTCAGAGCGTTGAAGTTCCCCGGCTGGGCACCTCGTTTGCGCTTCTCTGCGAGCATTCGTTTGCTACCGATTCTGAAAACCTGCGCGTTTTTGCGTGAGACTTGGGCGCCGGTTTCCGAGCGGGGACTTCTGAAGTCTCAGAAGCCCCCCGGGCCAGGTCAGACGGCGAGCGCGACGTCGAAATCACCATATGTCAACGCCAGAGAAGCCTTCACCGCGAGCGCGACGCGTTCTTCGGCGAGCACGGTTACAAGGTTCTTGATAAAGTCATCGTTGACGTAGCCAACCTCCACACGCGCATCCCAGCGATCGTAGAGCGTTGCCGCCGCGCGGAATTGACCAATCAGGAACTTGCGCGACGTCATGGCTGGCGTGGCGACCAGTGGAAGCCCCCAAAGAACGGGCGGCATATCCGTGGACGGGCTGCCGACGATGTAATTGCCGGTGCTGTCTTTGAGCAGGCGCATGCCCCACCAATCGCCCGGATTGATGATAGCTCCGTCGGGTTCAAAGTAGGCATTGGCAACCTGCAGCGCACCGAGTGCAATGACATCGATGCTGTTCAGGTCAGCCATACCCACGATGGGAGCGCTATAAGCGGTGGCCTGCGGGATGAGACCGAGAAGGTTCTGGCCGGTACCGTCGCCAAGCAACAGCTGAACTTCCTCCTGAAGCGCCAAGCCGTCGAGGAGCTCGGTATCGATGATGCCGCGGAGTTGAGGCACGTCCTCGAGCACCTGCTTGCTCGCCTTCATCCAGTGAGCAATGACGCGTGCAGCCGTGGTCTTCAGTTCGAACTGGACATCGGACGATGGCTTGGTAGCGCCTTCAGCTACCATGCCCGCGCCCTCGGTACGGCCATTTTGCGACGGCCACTCCACGGTACCAGATGAGATGTTGATCACCGGCAACAGACTTCGGACGGTTGGACGGCGCCGAGGCGTGGTCACGACACCATCGCGAAATGGCGTTCCCATGGCACCGACGGAGCCAGCGGCGTTGGTGGTGGCGGTCGTCAGCGTTGCCTTTAGCCGCAGATCCACCCTGCCTGACGACGGGTTGCTTTCGAGGAAGGATTTCACCCGCTCGCTCTCAACGAACTGCTTGCCGACGCTATCCGGTACCGCAGGGCGACCGCTGTAATGGGTTTCGAGCGCTTTCTGCTCCAGTGTTGCCAGCTGCTCGCGGAGGACGCGCATGTCGTCATTCGTCGCGCCAAGCTTTTCCATCACCTGAGCGGTGTGCTCGCCGAACTTCTTAGCGATGAGTTGCAAGGGATCGTCCCCGCTGCCCTCGTTTTTCGTCTTGATGGCGCTGTCGTGCAGGTGCGCCGCAGCGCCCTTAATGAAGGTCGACTTTTTCAGGATTGTGCTCGACATGGTCAAATACTCCGGATTTTGGCCGTTGCCGCATCGATCATGTCGGCTAGGTCGGTTGCTGATTTGTGGTGGACTTCGGTGGAGGCTGTCGAAAAGGCGGGCCATGCAAGTGCGGCCGCACGGGCGGCCTTTGCTTTCGCTATGCCGCCCTCTCGGAAGAAATCGACCAGGTCAGATTTCGAGCCTATGAATTTGACCGCGCTGACGGTCGCCGCCCGGTTGGCGGGGAACGTAACGACGCTGACCTCGTACAGGGCCAACTCCTCGAGCACCCGCACATTGCCGTCGTTCTTGGCTTTGACCTCGCGGTAGCCGATCGACATTCCGTCGACGTCACCCGCCATCAAGTGCTCGTAAGCGTCCCGACCCGAGGTCGTCTTGAGATTTAACAGGCCCTCGACGTACAGGCCCTGAGTATCCTCGCGCGCGGTGAGCCACTTGCCGATCGGTTTGTCTGGATCGTGCTGCCAAAGCATCTTCGGCAACGGCCCTTGCGACAAGCTCTTGACGAAGGCGCCGGGAAGCACCTTCTCGCCGTAACTATCGATGTTGTTGAAAATAGATCCGTGACCAGCAATGCGGCCATCGCTGCTGGCTTTGAACTCAATTTCCAAGCCAGACGCGTATTTCAGCGCCGGTCCAGATTTCAATTTCGAGAGTTGCATGGTCACACCGTCGAACACGTCTGAGCGATCGGACACTTGGTCCGCAAAGTCAGGGCTGTTTGCCCGCTTCAGTCGCTTCGTGTCGGGTGTGGTGGCCCGTCCGTTCGAAGGTGGATCGTCGAGATACGTCCCGGGCCAGCCGGTGACGCGTTCAATCGAACCGGATTCAGCCCTAATCCAAGCCGCGAATCGGGTCAATGCCGCACTCCCGACTGCTGAGCGTTTTCCCCTGTGGCCTGTGCAAAAAGTCCGGCCCCGATTTTCTCCGCAATGACGTGGAAGTTGCGCGCAGTGATCTCGGATCCGTCGACGGCAACCATCTGTGCCACCCCATAGGTCACCAGACGGTCGACGATCATTGCGAGCGGAGCGCCAGCTTCCTGCATGCTTTCCGCCGCGAGCTCCACCAAGCGGTCGCACACAGTTTTCATTTCGGGATCGTCCATGTTGCTTCCTTCAATTTAGGTTTCACGTGAAAAGTCGGATGCTCACGCAGCTGCTTTTGCCAGTCCGTACTTCAGCAGCATGTGCTCAGGGACGCGGCAGGCTGGTGAGGAGGGATCTGGACCGAACTCGTCGACGTACTTCGTCCAATTGCCCGTGCTCTTGAAGCTGGTGAGCACCTGGTCCCATGCGTGGTCGTCTGGCGACTTCCTCGGCTTGGCTGCAGGCCCTGGGGCGCGCCTACCGCCCCTCATGTCGTCATCGATCCACAGCCGCGCAGCGGCCTGCCAATCGCAACGGAAAGTCCCCTTGCTGCGGTGATGATCTCGGAAGCGGGAGAGCGATCTCGTCACCGCGTCAGCGCTGCCGAGCTGCTCCAAGGCGCGGTTGTACGTCTGATCGTCGAGACTGAAATCATCCGGCAAAGCCGTCGCGCGCGCGCGCTCACTCCCCTTCAGGGGAGTATTATTATTTATTTCTTCTTCTCTTTGCGTCGATTTTGAATCAGGTGGTGCGTCGTTCAGTGCGTCATGTTGCGCGTCAGAATGCGCGTCGGATGGTGGCTTCTCTGGTTTAGCCTCTTTCTGGAAAGTGTCGTAGTTTCTAATAGTTATGATTGTGCCGTTCGGCGTTGGATGAGCGTCAATCAACGCGTCACTTTGCGCGTCGTTTGGTGCGTCGTTCTGCGCGTCGTTTGCGCGTCGGCCGGAAAGCCTGTCGAGGAAGCGCCGAACCCGTGGTTCCGGCCACTGCCAACGCTCTGCAAGGTAGCGGCTTGAGGCCAGCGTTTGACCTCGGTCTAGATCGACAACACCGCGGCGCAGGCGAAGCTTGCGAGGCTTCCATGCGGCATCGGCCACAAGACTGAGGAAGGCTTCCCGCTCGGTGTATGGCTCGTTGGCAAAGGTTCTGTCGTCGCTCAGCAGCGCTCTGGGGACGGCGATGTATCCGCGTGAGGTGTCCATCAGCGCACCTCAGCGCAAAGCCAATCGGCGAGCACAGTGGCCGCAGCGTTCGCTTGATCGACTTCGTCGAAGCGGTGCCGTGAAGTCCAGCGGCGCGCTTCTGAGCCGTAGACAACTGCGAACGTCGTGGAGCCGTCGCTAGGATCGCGCACCTCTTGAACGAAGACGCGAGCTCCAATTATGCGCGAGGCAATCTCTGCTGCGCTGGGAGTCATCGGACCCCCCTCAACGCGGCAAACAGGTTTGACAATTCGCCGCTAACTGATTGATGCGAAGGGGAGGGTTTGTCACGCAGGAGAGCGATAAGCTCTTGATCTTCCGCGTTTAGCTTCTGCCTCCAAAACCGGGGGTCGCAGGTTCGAGCCCTGCCACTCCTGCCAGTCAAATCAATCACTTAAGTCAGGTGCTGGCAGGATAGGGACAAGGCGTCCCGCGGGCGAATCGCCACGCGCGAGCCCATCTCACCAGGCCTGAGCCCATCCGCTTGATGTCCGGGGTTGGCAGGCCAGGCGGCGCCTAGCGCGCCGGGGCCCGCTCCGCGTCGTCAGGAATCTGGCTGAGATCGACGTCCCGGATGGGAACGCGGCGCAGCAGCGAGACGATGGTGCCGCCGAGCTCGAAATAGGTACGCAGGCGCAGCGCACGGGACGAGCCCTTCAGCTCTGCGTTCAGGCTCACGGGCACCTGGACGTAGGTGAGGCCGAGCTGGAGCAGCGAGATCAACGCGCAGATCTGATAGCCGTAGCCGTCGGCCTTGACCGCGATCTGGCGCAGCCATTTCACGGGGTAGACGATCATGCTGTGATAGTCGGACAGCCAGAAGCCGAACAGGCAGTTCAGGATGAACCGAAGCGAATGCGACTGCAGCGAGCGGTTGACGGAGCGGTCCGACTGGTTGTCGCGATAGGTGATGACGAGGTCGGCGGCGCCCGCCGCCTTGAACATCCGGGCAACACCCTCGTTCTGAAAGGCGTGATCGCCGGGAATGAGCGTGATGGCATCGAATTTCGCGCGCGACAGGGCGTATTCGAAGCCGGCACCGACGCCTCGCGGCTCGGCGTTATGTTGCACGATGATGCGCCGCTCGCCGGCTGCGAACTCGTCCATGATCGCGCCGGTGGCGTCGGTGCTGCCGTCGTCGATCAGGAAGATCTCGAAATCGTCGAGGAGTTCGCGGGCGAGCGGCAGCACGCCGTCAATGGTGTCGGCGATCTTGTCCTGCTCATTCAGTGCAGGGATGACGATCGTAAGCCGTTTTGCCGCCCTGGAAGGTGTCATCTCATGCCGCCCGTTGCCGGCCACTCTTTACTGGTGGAACCCTAGCGCAACTCTAGGTCATCTGAACCAGGCGAACAATAAGGGGCCCGCAGATATGCCCTGCACAATCGGCACGAAACCGGCGATGTGTGTGATCTCGGCAACTATTCGGAAAAATCATAGAGGCTGGTATCGCCGATACCGAAGGCGCGGCGCAGTTGTCCGACGCGGCCTGCCATAGTCCGACCCGCCGAAGTCGCCGCGAAGTGTGAATCCACCGGTTCGACCAGGCCGCCATCGACCAAGTTCCTAATTCGTCCCTGGAACAGATCTGGAACCTGCCGTTCGACGATCTCCGAAAGCGGAGCCCTCCGCCCGGGCCGGTCGATGAGGCTGAGCAGAATGTCCAGGGAAACGGATTTGTACACTGCGCCAAAAGCGAAGACGTAACCCATCACGCAAAAACCGAAAATCGACGCGGCGTCCCAATACTGAAATTGCGGGACGACGAGGATTCCAAGCATCACGCCGAGACCATGGGTGAGGATCGCGGCGATCGCAAGCAGGGTCACGGCGCCAAGCGACCATCCGCGAGCGCGGGCCATGAGCTGCAAGGCAGGCGCCAACAAGGCGAAAGTCACTGCGGCGAGAAATCCGACAACGAAGGACATTCGTGGCCGCTCACCCAAGGCCCGTCGACAGACGAACGAATTTGACGAGACGCGCGACCGCCACCCCCTTGGCCGTCGGAGCCAGCCTGCCGTCGGCCGTGATCACCATCCCCGCGCCGACCAGGAGCTTCAGGCGGTTGTGCGTGAAGGTGCCGAGATCTCCGCCCTGCATGTAGGCTACGGCCCATTGCTCCAGGGTGAGGGGACGCCCGGCTTTAACGAGTGCCGTGAGCAGCGTCAGCGTAAAGCCCCAGGCCAGCAGGCTGAACAGGATGTAGAAAAACATCATCGCGGTCGCGAGCAGGAACAGGCCGCCAAGCACGTCGTCATAACGGCGCTGACCGGGAAGCGCGAGACAGGCGATCGCGTAAAGGGCCAAGACGGTGATGCAGCCTAGCCGGAAGCGGCGGCCGGATCCGCCGGTGGCGGCGATGCGCGCGTAGCACAGCAACAGCAGCGCGACACTGAGACCAATCGCAGCGGCTTGCGCCGGGCCTGGGAGCATGTTCATTGCGGAAAATCGTCCCGGACGCCTCTCTGGCCCAGCCAGAGCGAAAGTCTATAAAAGGTCGCATTTTTCCGGTCAAGGGAGCCCATCCTCCCGCCTTGCGGACGTCACGTGGGCGTGCGAATCCTGCCGGCGATGCCGTTCCTCCGTCCGAGATGTCTCCATTGCTGCGTGCGATAGTCGTCCTCCTCGTGGTGCTATTGGCTGCGCATGCGCCGATGCTCCTCAACGACGGTCTCTTCATGGACGACTGGCTGGTGCTCAAGCCGCGTCCCGACTATTTCATCAACATCGATTTCCTGCTGAACGGCGCCGGTCATCCGATCTTTTACAGCTACGACACGTTCGCGAACTGGACGGGCGCCCCCGTTGTCGTGATGGTCTCGCTGGCGATTGCTGGAATTGTCTTCGGCGCAATATCGCTCGCCCTGACCGCAACGCGTCTCGGTCTGCTCGACCGCGCCGAGGCAGTCGGTTTCGCGCTGATCGTCTGGACATATCCCGGCTATCAGCTGTGGGCGGGCAAGGCGAACGCGGTCTACGTCTTCAGCTTCGGATTGCTGTTCATCGGCGCATGGCTGTTGACGCTGGCTTTCAGCGCCCGCGGCCTGCGGCGCGTGCTGCTTCGCGTGGCCTGTGCGCTCGTGTTCCTGCTGGGCTTCGCGCTCAACTCGACGATCGTGCTCTATGCCTTCGTGCTGCTTGGTCTGTTCGTTGCGATATGGCAGGGCGGAAAGGCCACGGACGGTTTGGTTCGCCGCACATGGCTCGCATCCTGGCGCTGCGCCGTGGGTTATCCGGAATTGATCCTGCTTCCTCTGATCTACTGGGGCACGCTCAATATCTGGTTCAAGCGGATCGGCGTGTACGCGCAGCACTATGATGCCCATTTCCCGACGCTCGGCGAGTTGGTGAAGGGATGGTTGGCATTCTTCATCACCGGCTACAGGGACGTCCTGGCCCACGCATTGCGCGCGGCGATCGCCGTCCCGGGGCTGTTCATTTTGGCGGCGGTGCTCGTCGGCATCGTCTTGCTGCTGCTGCGCGCCGACATGAAGCCGACCACGTCCAGACTTGCGATCGCCTTGCCGCTCGTGCTCGCCGTGGTCTTGTTCCTCGCATTGTCGTCGCCCTATCTGATCGCCGGCCTGCGGCCGTCGTCCACGCATTTCTACGAGAGCCGACATCTGCTGATGTTCGGTGTGCCTGCGGCGCTGGGGTTTCTCGCATTCAAGCGGCTGGCCGAACGTTGGACCAGTCCCAGCACCGCCTTTGCAGCCATATTTGGATCGGGCCTGATCATGTCGATCGGCATGCTGTGGAGCGACTACGTCTTCATGCAGGCGAGAACGCTGAAGCAGGAGGCCCTGACGCGCAGCCTTGCCGGCCGCGCCCAGCCCGCGGCGACGGTCTATGCGCTCGATGATGGCTTTTTCGACTACCCCTCACGGCATGTGCCGTTCGGCCTCGCCGAGGTCACCGGCATGCTGCGCCTTGCCTGGGGCAATCAGCCGTTCTTCGGATTTGCACTGCGGGCCGAGCGGCCCGACATCCTGCGGGGAATGGACGAGGCGCGGACGGCTCCGGGAAGCGCATTCCATCATTTCGATCCGACGGGGCCGCAGGCGACGATTTCGTTCCAGCCGGGCCCGGTGGCCGCACCGAACCAGACCTTGGTGCGGAAGTACTATGCGTGCCGGTTCCTGGCGCGCTGCGATGTTGGGGAGTTCCTGGCTCAACTTGCGCAGGTGACGATCAAGCTCGGGCCCATCGCGGGTGTCCTGCCGCTCGAGGGCGCAAGCAAGGATGCCGCGCCTAACCGCTAGCCCGCTGTTTCCAAACCGTCTCCGCAAGCGCGATGTCGGTCACTGAATCCGCGCCGGAGGCCAAGGGGACGCCTCGCGCGGCGACGTCGGAAACGAAGGCGTCCGCCTGGCGCCGAAATGCCCAGCTCTTTTCGCCCGTCAGCCGAGTGCTCTGACCATCGTGATCGATAGTGACCTCCGCCTCTTGCTCGGCGAAAGGTGGCGGCAATTCCAGGGTCACCGCGCCGCGCTCGAAATCGATCGTCAGCCCCTCGCGCCAGCTGCCCTCGGAGCCGTTCACGAGATCCAGCGTGCAGGCGATGCCGTCGAAGTCGAGCGTGATGCGCGCGGCTCCCGAAATCTCGATCGCGCTTTCGGCGACCGTCGGCGACGATCCGAGCAGGTAACGCGCCAGATTGATGATATGGCTGAAGACGTTCAGAAAATTATCGTAGCCGGGACGCATCGCGCGCGGCATCCAGTCGGGACCATCCTGCCAGAGTTCGATCCCGTCCGGTCGCGCTTCGCCGGTCATCACGAAATTGTCGTGCGACCGGCCCGTGTCGCCGCCGAAGCACCAGCCTTTTGCCCGGACGATGCGTCCGAGCGACCGGTCTTCGCGCAAGCGCGTCAGCACCTGCAGCGCCCTTGCCACACCGGCATCGTGACGTTTCATGTAGCCGACGCTGTAGACGAGTTTTTGCCGCCGCGCGGCTTCGACCAGCGAAATGGCCTGGGCCGTCGTGTAGGCCATCGGCTTTTCCGACAGCACGTGCCGCCCGCTGTTCAACGCGTCCAGGACGATCGGGCCGGTGGCACGACGCTTCGTCACGACGACGACGGCGGACACCGCACTGTCCGCAAGTAGCTCCCGGTGCGTGCCGTAAACCTGGGGGATGCCGAACTTCTGCGCCGCGGCGGCAGCGAGGTCCGGCCGGAGATCGGCGATCGCGACGACGCGGCAGGCGGGATTGGCAGCGAAATTGGCGAGGTGGCACATCTGGCCGACCATGCCCGTTCCGATGATGCCAATGCCTGGCTTCACTGGCTAAGATCCTTTAGCGCTTCCGGATCACGAGGAAATGCGCCGGCTGTCCCCACGTGTTGATGAAGGCCGGATCCACCTGGGTGAGGGCGGTGACTGCGGACGCGTCCCGTCGCCCGATCGCGCCAAAGATGCGATGGAAGCTGTCGAGCGTCGCGATGATGGCTTCGATGTCAGCGGCATCGTCGGCGAGAACGTCTGTGGTCCGGATTGTCTCGCGCAGCGACGCAAGGCCCGCGATCACGCGCGGCAGGCTCTCGCCAAAGGGATCGTCGATCATACCATCGACGTCGAGCACGAGCGCCTCGATCGATGCCGAGATCGCCTGCACGGCATCGGCCTTGCCGACCAGATAGAGCTTTCGTCCGCCGAGGAAGCTCAGGCGGCTGCGGTCGAGATGGCGCGTCGCGCGGTGCAGCTTCTCATCGCCGGACAGGACTTTCTTGTGCCAGTAGATGTCGAGGCTGTCGCGGTAGGCCGGCCATGCCGAATGAACGTCGAACCCCTGTTGATGCGCCGCCGCGCACAACGTGGCCGCGTCGAGAAAGTAGCGATGCCGGACGAACGGATTTTCCAGCACGTCCATCAGCCAGGATTCGAAGCTGCGGGTGTGCGGAATGCTGTCCCACTTCGCCTCGAAAAGCAGCTTCGCGGTTTCGAGCGGGGCGCGACCGGTCAATGCCTTGCCGGCCGCATGGATCGCCTTGAGCGCGAGCTCGAAGAAGCCGCCATAGCGCTCGTAATAGGATACGACGGCGTAACCGTCCGGATTGAGCAGCCGATGGAAGATGCCGAGCCATTTTTCGCTCGGCTGCACCGTGTAGATGAAGCCCTCGGCATCGATGATGTCGAAGCGGCGATCGCTGCTGAAGCCCTCGACGTCGGCGAGTGCGAGCTCGCGGAGACGTTGGGTCAGACCGAAATGTGCAAAGTAGGCCTGGATCTTCGGGTGTGCATGCCGGTTCGGCTCGGCGAGCGTCATGTTCGCGCCCCAACCGGCAAACACCAGCGCGTTCTCGCCGGAATCGGGACCGAATTCGAGCACATCGGCATCGCGGAACAGCCGCGGCGGCAGCACCAGCTTGTCCGAGAACAGCTCGCGCCGCTGGCTGGCATAGGCCTCGAGCTCGGTGGACGATTTGAAATTCCCGAACGTCGGCAGAACATCCTGACGTTCGTAATAGTTGAAGAGCTTGTCCTCAGCCATGCCGCGACCCTGCGGCCGCCTCGAGACGATCGAGCTCGCTCCAGATGTCGTTCGGCGCGAAGATCGAAACGATCTGCAGCGGACGCTTCACGCTCTCGCGCAGCCGGCTGCTGACCTTGGCCTCGTTCTCCTCGTTCACGGCCAGGAGACAGACGAGCGGACCCGACTTGCCGGCGAGATCCTCGGGCGAGCGGATCGGAATGCCGGTGCCGGGCAGGAACAGCCCCTGGCGCTCCTTCTGGTCGTCGACCGAGAGGTCGACGAGATCCGCCAGCTCGTGGGCGTTGGTGAAGGTGCAGGCGCGGCAGCCGGCGCCGTAGATGGCAATCTCGGCGCCGTTGGCGCGGGCCTTCGCGAGAATCGGGCGGAGACGCGCGCCATACTCTCTTGCGCGCTGACCGAATTTCTCGCCGACGCCGGACGGCGCGGGCGGCGGCGTCACGGTGCCCTTGGCACGGCGGGCCGCGATCGCGAGGCTGCCGCCGCTGAAATTGTATTTCTTGACGGACACCGCCTCGAAGCCGTGGCGCGCCAGCAGCGTGAGCAGGGTCGGTTCGGTGAAATAGCTGACATGCTCCTCCCAGAGAACGGAGAGGTCGCCCACTGCCGAGCCGGGTGCGAAATCCGGCACGTCGATGAACAGCAGCCCGTCGTCGCTGAGCGCGATCTTGACGCAGTCGAAGAAGTTCTCGAAATCGACGATGTGCTCCAGCACCTGGCGAGATATGACGAGATCGAACTTGCCGGACTGAGCGACAGCATCGTGGGCCATCTCCGGGCTGAGCATGTCGGCATAGACCTTGATGCCGCGCTCGCGGGCGATCTTGCCCGACACCGGATTGGGTTCGACGCCGACCATGACCTTGGTGCCGCGCTCGCGCAGCTTGTCCATGAACAGGCCGTCGTTGCATCCGATCTCGAACACGGACTGGTGCTTGGAGAATTTCGCGATGGTGTCGAGCTCGTCCGCCTGATGCGGCTCCGGCTTCCAGCTGCTGAAATTGTAGTTGAACTGGCGGTACAGAATGTCGGGATCGATCGGTTTGACGATCTGGGGCAGGCCGCAATCGCCGCAAGCCAGCACCTCGAACGGATATCGTTCATCCTGCTCGTTTCGGCTGTGCCGAAGCCGATGCGCAATCGGCATCAGTCCGAGGTCGATGACCGGACGCAGGTTGGTCGAATGGCAAAGGCGGCAATGGTCGGTCACGGCTTTAACTCTTTGCGGGAAAACACGGGAACATCGGCGCCCCAGGCGATACGCGGCAGTTGAAGCCTATATAGCGCCGCAGGCCGTGCCACAATTCTTAAGTTGCGCCGGGCGGGCTATTCACAAGCCTGGCGACACCCTCGAGCTGGTACCCCGTGGCCTTCGTTTACGGGCCTTCCTCTTGCCGAGATGGACGGAACCGGTGCGAAGCACAACCTAGTGGCAGGTCATGAGCTGACCGAGGACCGTGACGTCCGCTCGTTGGCCGTTGGGAGACAGACGGTGCTTCACCACCTCGAACGGCTCGATCCCGTAGGCCTGCCGGTAGATGTCTTTCGATCTCGTCCGGAGCGCAGAAATGCCGGCCTCGGCCTCGGGACTCAAGGTTTGACCGCCATCCCTCCACGTCAGCATCCAGTAGTTCGGGGTCTCGCTATGAAGGGCGAACCGCTTCTCCAGCTCGGCGCTCTGAAAGAGGTCGGAGAAACCGTTGAGCCAGAAATCGCAATTCTGCTTCTGAACATAGAACAGCTTGACCCCGAGCGATCGAAGAGTGGCTTCGGCTGTATCGGCGGTCCCAAGTGCGATCTTGCTGAAGTTGCGCGCGACATCGCTCTGATAGGTGTGGATGACCTTGCCTCGCGTGAGCAGCGGCGAGAAATAGCAGGGCACCATTGCGCGGTAGCCGTTCAGCGCGAGAATCCGATCGGAGCCCGTCGATTGCTGCAGTTCGTCACAGCGCTGCCAGTTCAGGCTGACACGCGGCATCTCGATGAGAGAGCGCCCGCGGGCCGCAAAGGCGATGGCTCCGTCGTCCCTGAAGCTCTGCCAGGGATACGAGGTCGTCATCCAGGCGCAGGCGGCGAGCAGCGCCAAAACGGCGACATTGGGTGCAAAGCGCCCGACGAACACGGTCGGGGCCAGCCACCGCACGATGACGAGCCCCCAGAAGGCGATCGCGGCGGCTGCGAGCGGGAAGAGCGCATTGACGTGAATGGATAGCCTGATCAGGCTCGGAATGTTCAGCGTCATGTCCAGCAGCCGCACGCTGGCGACGTAGGCGATCACGATGAAAAGTCCCGCAACACTGGGCAGTGTCCGCTTTTTCATGAAGTCGGAGCGATCCGGAAACAACTTCGAATCGAGGAAAGAGATCGCACAAGTCGTCGCCGCGATGAGTGTTGCAACCAGGAGAACGGACTTGGCTTGCCTGATGAAGGCGACCACTCCCGCCTTGCTGAGGAAGTCGCTGACCTCCAGCGACTGCGCCAGCACGAAGAAATCAAGAATTTCCAGGCTGCCGAACTGCGAGAAACGCTCGACTGATGCGATTTTTCGAAAGAGCGCGTACGGATTGGTTGCTGGGATTCCGAGATAAAAATAATTGATGGAGAAGGCCAGGATGCACCCGCCAACCGCTCCCAATCCGAGCAACAGGCTGGTGACGAGGCCAGATCGGTCTCGCTGAAGGACCTTGGTGAATACGCCCAGCGACGAAATCAAGAACACGAACGCTGCATAGAGCGGATAGGAGGCGGCGACGGCAAGGCCGCAAATGCCGGCGGCAAGCCGGTCGCGAGCTTGGGACGATCGAATGACGACCAGCAGGAAATAGACGAAGAATGCCGCCGTCTGAAGATGGTACTTGCCGAACTCCATGATGTAGAGGCCAGCCTTGACGCTCGGCATCGTGCGGGGCCACGCAAGCCCGAGGATCGCCAAACCGAGGGCTATTGGAATCGCGGCGTCTTCCCAGCGGCGTCCGAGAGCTTGCAACGGCAGAATGAGGCGGGCGAGCTCGAAAATGACCGCGCCGATCCCGACGAAGTAGAGAAACGAAACGATCTGGGCGACATGGGGCGGCAGGAACGTCGCCAACAACAGATGCAGCCCGTTGCCGTGGCCGATCTCGAAGTCGGAGAAGATGGGATTGTCGGCGGCAAGCCAGATGCTGTGATTTCTCGCAACCTCCGCAAGATACGGGGCGTAGAGCTGCTGAACGTCGGTCGAAATCACGTCCGGTATGACGGCGCGATCGAGGAACACCGTCGCCAGGAGCCAAAGGCCCATCAGCGACGTTGCGGCCAGCGGCAGGGTCACCGCGAGTTTCCGCGGCTTTCCGAAGCTGCGGCTGTCCCACAGCAGCAGCACGGCCGCAAATCCGACAACGATCTGCGGGTACAGGATCGAAAGAGCGCCGAGGCCAACTCCCGTCAAGATGAGCGCGGCCGCGCCGACGAAGAACTCATCGACGCGCTGGGTGGGCTCGTGCTTGATCAGCGAGAATGCCAGGCGTCCGGTCGCCATGATGAGCCAGCCGAGATACGCCGTCAGGACGATCCAGGCGAGGACGTAAAATCGAGTCGTCCAGCCGCCGTCGAACAGCAGGGTACGGTAGGTGCCGGTTCGGTTCACGAACCAGATGGAAAGTGCCGCCGGCACGAAGATGAGGATGCGGGGCCACCACGTTTCGATGATGGCGCGCAAACGCACCTCGCCAACCGTCATCGTTTGATCTTGTACAGGGTTGCTCATGCTACCGGCGCTGCGTCAGTTCGTTCGGCGATGGCCCGCGCCTGGTCGGGGCTGAAGCTGGTGCGCTCGGGCGCGATCAGCCATACCAGCCCGCCGAACAGGCCGACGATCAGGCCGCCAAGCCCCAGCAAAACCGATATTGCGAGCGCCTTGTCGGATGCGATTCCAGCAAGACCAAGCGCAGCGACCATCGCACCTTCGCGCACACCCCAGCCTCCGATCGAGATGGGGACCGCGGAAGACAGGATGACGAGCGGGACCAGCACGAAGGCGTCAAGTGCGGAGAGGGGCGCCTCCAGTCCGATCGCGAGGACATAGCAGGTCGCAACGGTGATCAGGTGGACGACAATGGCTGATACGATCAACATTGCCCGCCCTCCGGCCGCCAGCAACGGAGCCCTGACCAGCATCGCGAATTGCACGATCCTGGCCGGCACGGCCGCGATCAAGCGTGGCGGCCACCGGTCCAGCGTCGCCATGGCGATTGCGCCGAGGCATGCAGCCGCCAAAACGGTCACGATCGCGAAAAGGAGTGAGTTGTCGTGGACACGAGGCAGCAGGAACGGGATTCCCGCCAGGACGATGAGACCGAGCGCCAGCAGAGCCAGGAAACGATCGGCCACGATGCTGCCGATCGTCTGCGACCATTGCACGCCATTCCGCCGCAGCATCCAGATCCGGACCGCGTCGCCGCCTGCGGGCAGCACCTGATTGAAGAAGGTGCTGATGATGAGAATGCGCCAGCCGGCCAGCCATCCCAGGGGGACGCTCATGGCGCGGAGGATCAGGATCCAGCGGTGGCAGAGAACGAAGGTCTGGGCGAACAGCAGCAACACCGCAAGCGCGAGCATGTTCAAGTTGACCGCGAGAAGATCGGCTTTCAGTGACGACAAGTCCTGGCTGCGCAAGAGCAATACCAGGATCCCGATCGACACCGCGAACTTGACCAGGGTAACCAGTGCTTTTGCAGGCGGCTTCATCGTCTGGTTTCGTCCTCGATCATTCACGGCGGGATCGTCGAGCAGCGAGTGTGGTCGAAATTTATTGTCTCGCCAGATGCTCCGCGGCGAGCGCGCCAATCCGTGTGACGTAGCGTTGGACCTCGGCAGCGTCGCCGCCATCGGGGGCCCAGTCAGGAAATGCCGTGCGTGAGGGATCAAACGGGCCGGCGGTGGTTTCGTGAAACACCAGCCATTCCGAGGTGATCAGGATCGAGTGGAAGACCTTTTCGGGCATCCGATAATAGCAGCGCTTGCCCTGGCCGTAGGGCGCCATCTCGAGTACGTCGCGAATGCGGCCGTCATCCTCGAAGATCACGACCTGCGCAGTGCCCTCGATCACGTGAAACGATTCAGGTTTGCCAAAATGCTTATGCGGCCGGACATAGGCCTCGCGATGATGCACGATCAGCATCTCGTGCAGGCTGGACGCGGGATCGGGGTGCGTGCACAGCCGGCTGCGCAGACGCGGGTTGCCGGCGGCGATGCGTTTCAGCTCCGTGATCGTGGCGTCATCCACCGTGACGATGGCGTCGTCCGAGTAATACACTTCCGGATTCTGCGCGCGTAGCGACGTCGACCGGCGCAGGCCGGCTTCATTCGAAGAAGATGAACCCATGGTCGCCCCGATAGCCGCATTTGTCGTAGATCCACGCCCAGGTTTCCGGGCCGTGGAAGCTCAGGCAGGTGAGCTGCCAGTAGAGGAGGTTCGCCTTCTCGCGCTCGTTGCGGAATGATTCCACCATCAGATATTTCGAGGCGCCGCGCCCGACCCGCTCGATCTCACGCACTGAACGGAACACGTCTTCGAGCGGCAGGTTGTGCAGCACGCCGAGCGACACCACGAGATCGAAGCTGTGATCGGGGTAGGGGAGCTCGACGGCGCTGCCGACCTTCAGCAGCGGCCGCACCTCCTCCTTGGCATTGGCGATGCCGTAGTCGGAGATGTCGATGCCGGCGATCGTGAGGTCGGGGACGAGCTGGGTGAACTCGTAGAGCAAATAGCCCTTGCCGCAGCCGACGTCGAGCACGCTCATGCCGGGCTTGATGCCGTAGCGATCGATCAGGGTCTGGGCGAGCGGGCGCCAGCGTCCGTCATAACGATAGCCGCCATAGCCGTAGCGCCGGTCGCCGTCCCAGTAGTCGCGTCCCCATTGCCGCGCGACGGTGGCGGATTCCGCCTTGTCATGCTCAACCACGCGCTGAACGTAGTTCCGCCTGGTCGATGCGTGCATCGGTTGGAGCAGGTTGATCTCACTCATGGGGCCCAACCGGTCCGCGGCATCGTCACAGGATCGTGGCGTATTTATTGACCAGCAGAATGTCCTCGACGGCCTGGATGTCTTTCTGCGACGACAGCGTGATCTCCTCGACGGCGGCGTGGAGATCACAGCCCTCGCGCAGCACGCGGTCGTAGATCTCCCGTCGCCGTGCCTCGTCGGGCGGCAGCATGAAGATGCTGTAGAGGATCAGGCCGTTCAGGCGGGGCAACTCGTCCAGGATGTCCTCGAGCACCATGTAACTGCCGGGCATGATGTGCTCGACGGCGCTCAGCAGAAATTGCAGGTTCTTCCGCCGCGCGTAGTCGCGGATCACGATGTTCTGGACGTGCTGCGGGGTGCGGCTGCCGTTCAGCGGCCGCGCGCCGATGTAGCCGCGATGGCCGGCTCGCTCAGCCATGGAAGCCTCCCGGCAGCTTGTATTGCATGCCGACCCGCGTCGCCGGGCGCAGCAGGATCGGCTCGAAGAACTCGCCGAAGCGCTTGTCGGCGTAGGGCGACATGATGCTCTTGAACCGGCAGTTCATGCTCCAGCGCGTGCCGGGCTCTTCGTTGACGCGATTGCCGTGCATCAGGGTCTGGTTGAACAGCATCACGTGACCGTAGGGAATCTCGATGAAGGTCGCGTGCGGCTTGATCGTCTTGTACAGCTCCTCGGCGCTGCGCAGGCTTGCCATCCGGTCCTGCATGTCGCCGTTGAGCGACGGCGGCAGCAGATACATCGCCTTGGTGTGGTGGACGTCCACAAGCGGCACCCACACCACGACCTCGAACGGCGAGTCGCCCGACCAGACATCGGAATGGGTGGCGAGTAGCGAGGAATCGTCGCCGGGCATCTGGATGCTGAGATTGACGCGGCGCTGCATGCACAGCTCGTTGCCGACGATGGTCTCGATCGTCGAGCGCGCCAGGCGGAAATAGGTCGGCCGGAACCACGGCTCGGCGTTGAGGCCGTTGAAGACGTGCAGCCGCAGGCCGTTGAGATCGTCCACGCTCACCCGTGTGTGGATGCTGTCCAGCATCGCATAGGGATCATTGCTGTGCGGCAGCTTCAGATAGTCCGCCGCCAGCTCGGCGGCGCGCCGCTGGATGCGGTCGAGGCCAGCGCGATCATCGGCCGGCGTTGTGACGAAGCCGTTGTCGATGAAGCGCTGCGCCAGCGCCTGCTCATCGGCCTGCAGGAAGTCGGTATCCGTCATGCAAAATACTCCCGGGCGGTCGCGCAGATATAGCTGATATCGGCGGCCGACAGGAACTGGTTGATGGGAAGCGTGAGGATCTGATCCGCCTGCCGCTCGGTCACCGGGAACGCGCCGCGGCCTTGCCCCAGATGCGCCGCGGCAGGCTGCAAATGGATCGGGACCGGATAGTGGATCGCGGTCTCGATGCCCTTGTCGGCCAGATATTTCTGGAAGTCATTGCGGCGGTCGGTCTGCACCACGAATGTGTGGAAGGTGTTGAACTCGATGTTGCGGCAGGGCGGAATGAACAGAGGGAGTCCGGCAAGCTCGGCGCGGTATTGCGCGGCGTTGCGCCGCCGGCGTTCGATCACGGAGGGCAGGTGACGCAGGCGAATGCGCAGCACCTCGGCCTGCAGCGTGTCGAGCCGCGATACGATGCCCCACTCCTGGACGTCGCTGCGGTTGATGAGCCCGTGATTGCGAAGGCGGCGGATGCGTGCGGCCATCTCGGCGTCGGCCGTGACGAGGAAGCCGGCATCGCCTGCGGCATTGAGATTCTTGAGCGGATGGGCGGAGAAGCAGCCGAACGTGCCGATGGTGCCGCTCATCCGGCCGTCATAGGTCGAGCCGACCGCCTGGGCGCTGTCCTCGATCACGGCGAGCGCGTTCTTGTCCGCGATCGCCATCAGCGGGGTCATGTCGGCCATGCGCCCGGTCAGGTGCACCGGCATGATCGCCTTGGTGCGCGACGTGACGGCGGCTTCGACCGCGGCGGGATCGATATTCTGGTCCGGCAGCACGTCCACAAACACAGGCGTGGCGCCGACCGCGATGATCGCGGCGGTCGATGCCACGAACGAATTCGGAGGCGTGATCACCTCGTCGCCGGGGCCGATGTCGAGCGCCCGCAAGGCGAGGATCAGCGCGTCGGTGCCGGAATTCAAAGTCACGACATGGGGCGAGCCGAGATAGGCGGACAATTCCTCCTCGAGCTTTCCGACCGCTGCGCCCCCGATGAAGTCGCCGCGGGAAAACACGCCCTCGACCGCCTGCATGATCTCGGCGCGCTCTTCCTCGAACTGGGCGGGAAGATTGACGTAACCGATGCGCCGGCGGCCGGTGTCAGCGTCCATGACAGAACTTCCTGACGGTCTCGATGACACGGTCCTGTTGTGCGCGCGTCAGATGCTGGTCGACGGGGAAGCTGATGACTTCCTTGGCGTGGCGGTCGGTGACCGGGAACGTGCCGGGCGCGTAGCCGAGATGCTTGAGGCCTTCCTGCTGATACAGCGGGATTGGATAATGGATCTTGGCCTCGATGCCGTTGTCCAGGCAGTATTGATAGAGCTCGTCGCGGCGTTCGGCGAACACCATGTAGAGATGGTAGACGTGCTTCACATTGGGCCGGCGCGGCGGGACGCGCAGGCCGGGCAGGCCGGCAAGGCCCGCGTCGTAATAGGCCGCGTTCTCGATCCGGCGCCGCGTGATCTCGCTGGTCTGGCCGATCAGCCAGTTGCCGACGACGGCCTGCAAGGAATCGAGCCGCGAATTGCAGCCGAGGATTGCGATCTCGTCGCGGTTCTTCATGCCGTGGTTGCGGATCAGGCGGAGCTTCTCGTTCATGCCGTCGTCATTGGTGACGACGACGCCCGCATCGCCCCAGACGTTGAGGTTCTTGAGCGGATGCAGCGAGAAGCCGGCCGCGATGCCGTGGGTGCCGGAGCGCTTGCCCGCAAACTCCGACAGGATGCCCTGGCAGGCGTCCTCGACGACGGGGAGGTTATGGCGCTGGGCGATCGGCATCAGCTTGCCCATGTCGGTGACCTCGCCGGTCAGCTGAACCGGCATGATCGCCTTGGTCTTCCTGGTAATGGCGGCTTCGACCTGGTCGACGTTCATGCAGAAGGAATCGTCGCAGTCGACCAGCACCGGTGTGGCGCCGGTTTCCGCGATCGCACCGACGGTGGCGATGAAGGTGTTGGCGGCGGTGATGACCTCGTCGCCATGGCCGATGCCGAGCGCCTTGAGCGGCAGCTTGAGCGCGTCGGTGCCGGATCCGACGCCGATGGCGTGACGCACGCCGATCAGTTCGGCAAAGCGCTTCTCGAATTCGGCGACGGGCTTGCCAAGGGTGAAGTCACCGGTCGCAACCAGCCGGCCGATCTCGGCCAGGATCGGAGCGGGGTCGGAGAATTGCTCGAGCAGATAGGAATATCGAACGTCGTACATGTGACCCGTCAGGTGGAATGAAGTTGAGGAGCGGAGGTGCGCGACGCCGCGAGCGCGTGCTCGATCGAGGTCGCGATAGCGTTGGGCGCGAGGCCGTGCTTCTTCAGCAGCGAGTCCTGCGAGCCGTAATTGTGCATGAAGCGGTCCGGCAGCGACAGCCGCAGCATCGCGGGCAGGCCGGAGCCGAGCTTGTCGATCAGCGTCTCCGCAACCGCGCTGCCGAGACCGCCGGAGGGCACGTGCTCCTCCAGCGTTGCCACGAGCTTGATGCCGCGGATCGCCTGCAGCAGGGCTTCGGTGTCGAGCGGCTTCACCGTATGCATGTGCAGGATGCCGGCGCGAACGCCTTGCGCGGCCAGCAGGTCGGCTGCGGCGATGGCGCGCTGGAGCATGATGCCGGTTGTCACCATGAGGACGTCGCCCGGCGGCCGCATCAGGATGGCCTTGCCGATCTCAAAACCGTGCTCGGCCTTCGAGACGACGGCGTCGCCGCCCTTGCCGAGCCGTATGTAGATCGGTCCGGTCCAGTCGAGCGTCTTGTCCATCATGCGCGCGGCCTCGTCGGCGTCGCACGGGCAGACCACCGTCATGTTCGGCAGCGCCCGCATGATGGCGATGTCCTCGATCGCCTGGTGGGTGGGGCCGAGCGGCGCGTAGACCAGACCGCCGCCATTGGCGATCAGTCGCACCGGCAGATTGTGCAGGCAGAGATCGACGGCCACCTGCTCGTAGCAGCGGCGGGTGAGGAATGTCGCGATGGTGTTGACGTAGGGCACGAAGCCCTCCATCGCCAGGCCAGCCGACATGCCGATGATGTGCGCTTCCGAAATGCCCTCGATCAGATGGCGCTTGGGAAACTCCTTGCTCATCGCACGCAGCGTGCCGGCGCCGGGATCGGAGCCGATGTAAAGCACACGCTCGTCGCGCGCGGCGAGCTTGTGGACCATGTTCATCGCGGTGTTGCGCATGGGGAGCCGATCAAAAATCGCCGACGGCGACGCGGATGGCGTCGAGCTCGCTGTCGGACAGCTTGTTCTTGTGATGCCAATCGGCGTTGGATTCCGCGGCCGGCAGACCCTTGCCCTTGACGGTATGGCAGATGATCGCGGTGGGCTTGCCCGGAACGGCGGGGACCTGCTTCAGGACAGTGCGCAGGGCGCCGACGTCGTGGCCGTTGAGCTCCTGCACGGCAAAGCCGAAGCTGCGCCATTTGTCCGCGAGTGGCTCCAGCGGCAGGACGTAGTCGGTGGGCCCGTAGCTCTGGAGCTTGTTGTAGTCGATCATCGCGACCAGGTTATCGAGCCCGTGCTTGGCCGCGCCCATCGCGGCCTCCCACACCGACCCCTCGTTGATCTCGCCGTCGCCGAGCAGGACAAAGGTCCGGTAATTGCGCTCGCGCATGCGGGCGGCGAGCGCAAGGCCGACGCCGATCGACAGGCCATGCCCGAGCGCGCCGGTCGATGCCTCGACGCCGGGCACCATGCCGTATTCGGGATGTCCGCCCAAGATACTGTCGGAGCCGCAAAAGCCGTCGAGCTCCGACAGCGGGAAGAAGCCGCGATCGGCGAGCAGCGCGTAGAGCGCGAGACAACCGTGTCCCTTGCTGAGGATGGCGCGGTCGCGTTCGGGATCGCGCGGGTTGTTCGGATCGATCCGCAGGATGTCGTCGTAGAGCACGCGGACCATTTCGATCAGCGACAGGGCCGGACCAACATGGCCGCGTCCGGCCGAACGGACAGAACCAAGGACCAGGCGGCGCAAATAGAGACTGCGCTCGTCCAGCGTGCAGGTGAGGGCGGCTTCAGCGTGGGGTGAGATCTGGATCACGTTGGCAAATCGTTTGATGAAGCCGGCGTGCTTTGTCGAGCTGACCGGCAAGGCGGACCGTCAGATCGCCACCTTGCGCAGCCAAGGCGCGCCGGGAGCGGCTTTCGGGCAAATAAGCATTCAGGACAATCAGGCACCAAATCGCCCCGAACACAGGATACAGTACGTCACGGCGGATCGCAAACGCGTCATCCCTAGCCGCGAAGGCTTGCGTGAGCCGTTCGATGAGGCGATTCGCGCCTGTTGCGGGCAGATCGCTGCCGGGGTGGATCGCGGTATCGGACAGCAGTTTGACCGGATCGTCCCAGCCGAAATATTCGAAGTCGATGAAGCGCAGGCGGCCGTCTTCGCCGCGCAGCGCGTTGTGCAGTCCGAAGTCGGACGGGCTCAATGCGCGATGCGCGGGCAAGAGGTCCGCTGCGGGATCCCGCCCCAGTTCCGCATAACGCTGGCGGAGCCTTCGGATGGCGACGGCCGTGCTGGGAACCAGGCTGCCGTCGATGAACGTACGCAGCTCCGGATGATCGTCGGAGGCCCGCCTCAGTCCGTCGAGGCGCTGCTCGTACTGGGCGATGGCTTCCTCGGGCGAGAAGATGCTGGCTGACGCGTTCCGCAAGGTCTGCGCACCTTCGGCGTCGCGCAGCTTCTGCAATTCGATCAGAAAATCGGCCAGCTGGTCGGCGTCGTCGCCCTGGGGATGCAGCACCGCCGCGTCACCGTCGAACCATTGATACAGCGCGCAAAACGCATCGGCGTCCTTTGCGATCGGCCGTGGCGTCGACGCGATGCCGTGGCGCGACAGGAACGTGAGCGCGTCATATTCCTGTCCCAGCCGATCGCGCCCGTCCGACGGATAGTGCTTGAGGGCGAGGGGCGGTCCTTCCGCCATCTCCAGCCGAAACACCCTGTTGTTGCCGCCGGACCGCGCCGGCTGGGCTGCCGCGACCGTTGTTCCGGCAAGGCGGCTGCCGATCGAGATCGCATCCGCTGCGCTGATGTCCGGCTCGCTCATGCCGCAAACACCTCGTCGCGGATGCCGGCCCATGTCGCGATCGGCTTGCAATGTTCGGGGTGCGGGGACTGCGAACGCGTGAACAGGATCGATCGCGTGCCCTTCGGGAAATGCGGCTGCTCGAAGACCTCGACGAGATCGTCGATGAAGATGTCCAGCTCCAGGCTCGCGAGCCTGTCGACCTTGGCGGCCATCGTGTCCTCGAAATAAACATCGCCGCTGGCCACCGCCGCCGCAGCAGCGTCGATGAGGCCGGCGCCACGCAGCCAGCCGCGTGCGGCTTCGCGCAGGTCGGTATGGTCGGGGTCCTGATGACCGTATCTGGTCTTGTGGCTGACGATGCACACCTTGGCGCCGGCCTGTCTGCACGCCGCGAGGAATTCCCGCACGCCCGGATAGATCTCGGCGCCGCCAATGCCCTTGCCGTAGACGAAGCCTTGCAGGCCTTGCCAGGCGAGCTCGCCACCCGTGCGGGACCGCAGATAATCCCGCACATCGTTCTTCAGCCCAACCCAGCCCTCCGGCACCAGGCCACGCTGGTGCGCGACGGCGGCAAAGACCTTATCGTAGCAGATGATCGTGTTGTCGAAATCGATGCCGATCCGCACGCCGCTCACTTCAGGCTGATGTTCTGCATCATCTTGATGTTGAAATACCGGGGATCGTTGAGCGAGTTCGGCAGGCGGCCGGACCTGAAGGCGTCCACGAGGCCGGACACGGCCTGCTCGATCGTGTGCGTCGGTGCAAATCCGAGCTCGCGGCGAATCTTCTCCGAGGAGACGTGGTAGGAGCGCAGATCGTCGGTCGGCTCGACGGCCACGTCGACGTTGTTTCCGACCACCGATTTGACGATGTCGGCGATCTTCATCAGCGAGTGGTTCTCGTAGCCGATATTGTAGGTCTTGCCGTCGATCTTCGCATCATCCTGCTGCAGCAGGAACAGATAGGCCGCCGACATGTCCTCGATGTGCAGGTTGGGCCGCTTCTGCGTTCCGCCGAACACGCGGATGCGGCCGGTGTTGACCGCGAGGTTGGTCAGGATGTTGACGACGACGTCGAGGCGCTGCCGCGGTGCGTAGCCGCAGACGGTGGCAGGACGGACCGTGCAGGTGACGAAGCCGGACGCGGCCTCTTCGGCAAGATCGGTCTCGCACATCGCCTTGAACTTGGAGTAGTCCGTGAGCGGCTCGCAGGACAGTTCCTCGGTCACCTCGGCCTCGTCCTTGATGCCGTAGACGCTCGACGAGGAGGCATAGATGAAGCGCTTGACGCCGGCCTTCTTCGCGGCGCGCACCATTGGACGGAAGCAGTCGTAGTTGATGGACTTGCCGAGTCCAGGATCGAGCTCGAACGAGGGGTCGTTGGAGATGCAGGCGAGGTGGATCACCGCATTGTTGCCGCGCAGGGCCTCGTTGATCGCGGCCTCATCGCGGATGTCGCCCTTGATCAGGCGAAGGTTCGGATTGTTGCGAACCGCGTCGAAGACGGATTCGCCATACATGAACAGGTCGAGCACCTTGACCTTGTGGCCCGCTGCCAGCAACTGGGGAACCAGCACGCTGCCGACATAGCCGGCGCCACCGGTGACCATCACGTTCCATTTCTGATCAATCACTGCCGTTCTCCAGATTTCCCGCTCGCGTTACTTCAATAGCGCGGTGACGAATTTGACCAAGGGCGCCTTTTCGACCGAGTTGCGGTGACCGACGATGCCGACCTTGATCGCGCCCGCCGCGTTGCCGATGAAGGCGACGTCCTCGATATTGCCGCCGGCCGCCACCAGCGGCGCCGTGATCGTCAGGAAGGCATCGCCGGCGCCGACCGTGTCGACGACGGTCTTGGTGAAAGCGGGCACGCGCGCGACGCCGGTCTTGGACGAGAAGGGGTAGCAGCCGAAGGAGCCGTGCGTGATGATCATGTTGTCGCAATCGATCTTGCCGTGCAGGCGGTTCTCGATCACCGACGCGATGTCGCTGAACTTGTCGGTCGCGGCCAGACGCGCTTCCGGCGCGTCGATGCAGACGTAGTCGGCGCGCGGATATTTCGTGATGAGATTATAGCCGTGGTTGCCGCTGTTGCTCTGGGCGTTGACCGCCAGGAACTTGGAGTTCGCGATGAGCGTGTCGATGGTGCTGGACGCGATCATGCCGTGACCGAAATCTGTGACGATCACCACGTCCCCGCCACGAACGCGCTCGGCGGTGATTCGGTCGATCTCCTTGCGCTCGGCCTCGTCGAGCGGCGTGTCGTCCATGGTGTAGACTTCGAAGAGCTTGTGCAGATAGCCCATCTCGACGTACCGCAATTTGCGGGTCGTCGGTCGGCCCTGAATGCGGATCGGCGTCAGCGTGACATTCGGGCGGACATGCGCGCGAATGAACTCCTCGGGGTAGTCGTTGCCACCCAGCGTCGTGACGATCTCCACCGACTTGCAGAAGCTCGCCACGTGATTGGCCGCGGCAATGACGCCGCCGGCAAATTGCTCGCCATTCTTGAGCAGGGTGGCGACGATGTTCTCCTTCGAAGCCTTCCCGAGCGCCGTGACGTACTGGTATTCGTCGATGATGGTATCGCCGACCAGCACGACGTGCATGTCCTGGATATTGTCGATCAGCTTCAGCAGGCGTTCGGCGCCGCCGCCTTCGCGCACCTTCTGGAGGTAGTCGCGCAGGGGAGGATCGTAGATGTCGAAATAACGGTTCAGCAGGGATGACGAGCTGAACGTCACGTCGCGCGTGAAGACGATTCGTCCGCCATGACGTTCGACGGCCTCGCGCTCGGTGGCGATCTTGCCAGTGACGTCATCCTCGGGATTCTCGTAGTCCGAGCCCTTCACGTAGGTGTCGGGGCGCACGGCATCGAGGACCGGCTCGGCGCTGGAAGTGCGGTTGATGCCGACCCAGTCGACCGTGCCGAGCGCGGCTAGCATCTCGGCGCGCATGTTCTCCGGAAAGATCGGCCGTCCCGGGCCCTTGTTGACGAAACGATCGGCGGTGATGGTCACGATGACCACGTCGGCCTCGTTGCGCGCCGCCAGGATGTGCCGGACGTGGCCGAGATGCACCAGATCGAACACGCCGTGGCAGAGCGCGACGGTCTGGCCCTTGGCCTGCGCGGCGCGCGCAATCTCGCCCAGCTCCTCGATCGTCTTGATCTTGTCGTGCGGTGCCGGATGGCCGGTCAGCTTGTCTGTCGCAGCATTACCCATGTGGATTACCCAAAGCGCCGGCAGGTCTCAGATGGCCGGCCTGAAATGATCGACTCGCAGCAACGATATCCGGCGAGCCTGTTCAAGAGCTTGCCTTCTGCGGCGAGCCGTCGTCGTCACCGAGATATTTGAACCAGTCCTTGGTGGCGTCGGCGATCTTGTCGACCGTCCACAGCGGCGCGTCCTTGTACTGATCCATCGACTTCAGCATCGTCGCGACGCCGTCCTCGAATTTCACCTTCGGCGTCCAGTTCAGGACCCGCTTGATCTCAGTGATGTCGGCGTAGGTGCAATCGGGCTCGCCCGGTCGCTTGGGAATGTGGACCTTGTCGCCGCCGAGAAGCTCGACCAGCCTGTTGACGCTGTAGGTGTTGTCGGAGCCGACGTTGAATATCTCGTGCGAGATATCGGAGCGCGCAGCGGTCACGAAGGCGTCCGCGACGTCGCTGACGAAGGTGAAGTCGCGCGTCTGCTCGCCGTCGCCGACCACGGTGAAGGGCTTGCCGGCGAGCTTCTGCGCCATGAACACACCGAACACGGCGCCGTAGGTGCCGGTGGTGCGATGGCGCGGCCCATACACGTTGAACAGGCGTAGCGCGACCGCAGGCAGCTTGTAGACCTGGCACCAGTGCATGACGCACTGCTCGCCGAGATTCTTGGTAAGCGCGTAGGGATACATCGGCCGGATCTCGGCGCTCTCCGGCGTCGGATAGACGTCGGGAATGCCGTAGCAGGACGACGAGGCGGCGTAGACGAAGCGCTTGACGCCGGCGTGCCGCGCCGCTTCGAGAACGTTGACCGTGCCGTCGACATTGGCGCGATGATAGGGGATCGGCGACTCGATCGAAGGAACGATGTCAGCCAGCGCCGCGAGATGGAAGACCCAGTCGATACCGTGAAAATACGGCTTGATCGACTCGAGGTCAGTGACGTCGGCCCGCACGACCTTCAACTGGCTCGAACCGGCGTGTGCGGCCAGATTCTCGGGCCGTCCGATGACGAAATTATCGAGCGCGATGACCTCATGGCCGTCGTCGAGGAGACGATCGACGAGGTGACTTCCAATGAAACCGGCGCCGCCAGTAACGATGCATTTCATGAGGAACATCCGTGACGCGAATGCCCAGCGAAACAGGCCCGCCAATGTTGAGTGAAACCCGAAAGCCGACTACCAGCCGCTCGCTGACTTTGCAAGTATTATACCTTTGCAATCCTTGGTAATAGCCGGTATCACCCGGTCATGTTGCAATCGAGCCGCCAGCCCATGCCTGCCGAGTCCGTCGATCCCGATCACAAGGCTTTCCTCGACGATTACGTGGGACGCCTCCATCGCGCGACGGCAGTCGACGTCGGCGTTTTCGCCGCAATCTCCGCGACCCGTGCCACCTGGTTGCGCGCGCGCGAGCAGGGCGGTCGCGTCATCTTCATCGGTAATGGCGGCTCGGCCGGCATCGCCTCGCACCTGGCGATCGATCTGGCGAAGAACGCGTCGGTGCCTGCGCTCTGCTTCAGCGACGCGAGCATGATGTCGTGCCTCGCCAACGATTACGGCTTCGAGGACTGGATCGCGCACGCCGTGCGGCTGAGCGCACGCGCCGGCGACTGCCTCGTTGCGATCAGCTCGTCGGGGCGCTCGAAGAACATCCTCAACGCGGTTGCGCAGGCGCGGACGATGAAGCTCGACGTGGTCACGCTGTCGGGCATGAACGCGGACAATCCGCTGCGCAATCTCGGCGACGTCAATTTCTTCGTCGACAGCCGCAGCTACAACATCGTCGAGACCACGCACCAGTTCTGGATGATGGCCGCGATCGACCTCGTGATCGGTCGCGCGGAATATCCGGCATCCTGAGGCGGGCATCCGATGCAGTCGCGGTTCAAACAGGCGGCCCTGTTTTCGGTAAAGCTGCTGCTGTCGATTGCCGTGCTGGTCTACATCGCGCGCGGTCTCGATCTGCAGCGGTTGCGCAGCCATCTCGTCTCGGTCGATCCTTTGCTGTTCGTCCTGGCGCTGACGTTGATTTTCTTCCAGACCTTCGTGCTCAACGGCCGGTGGGAGCTGATCATGCGCGCGCTCGGCGTGTCGCTGGACTGGCTCGCGGGCTGGCGGATCCTCATGATCAGCCTCTGGTTCAATCAGGTGTTGCCGTCCTCGGTCGGCGGTGATGCGGTGCGGATGTGGCTGCTGCGCCAGCGCGGCGTGCAGTGGCCGGAGGCGGTCAAGGGCGTTGCGGCCGACCGTTTCACGGCGTTGATCGGGCTGATCGCGCTGATGGTGGCCGGATTGCCGTTCCTGTTGTCTCGCGTGTCCGATCAGGCCGCGATCCTGGCCATCGGCGGGCTGACGCTGGCCGGCGTCGCCGGCACCGTGGTTCTGTTGACGCTCGACCGTCTGCCCAAGCGCCTCATCGCCCATCCGGCGATCGCAAGCTTTGTCCGGTTCGGAGCGCTGGTCAGGTTTCTCCTCCTGCAGTCCGAACGCCGTGCTTTGCTGTTCGGATCGGCGTTGCTCATCCATCTCGTGACCGCGGCGGCCTGCTTCGCCCTGGCGCGCGGTGTCGGAGCAAAGCTCTCGGTGGTGGATGCCGGTATCCTGATTCCGCCCGTGGTGCTGTTGACGGCGGTCCCGATCTCGATCAGCGGCTGGGGTGTTCGCGAGGGGGCGATGGTCGCCTGCCTCGGTCTGGCGGGTGTCCCTTCCGAGGAAGCACTGTCGGTTTCGCTGCTGCTGGGCGCCATCAGCGTGATCATCGGGCTCGTCGGAGGCGCGATCTGGTTGGCAAGTCCGGAGCGCGGATCGTATTCAGCGGACAAGGCCGCCAAGGCGGCGGAGGAAGCCCCCAGCTACGACGGGCTGGGCAAGGAAGTCTCGAGCCACCCATGACTCGCTTGAGCCCGTTGCTGGCGGTCTGGTCTTCACGGGGTGGGATTGCCTCACCCGATCGCGTATCTCATTTTTCGGTTCCACGATGAAAAACCTGTTCTACGTCCGCCATACCTGCCGCCTCTGCCATTCGGACAAGCAGGAGCTTGTCGTCCCGATGGCAGGCATGCCGATCGGCACGCCCAACTTCCAGGTCCCGGACGCCAGCGTCGACGATCCCGTGTTCCGCGCTGCGGTGCCGATGGCGCTGCATCTGTGCAGGGATTGCGGCCATCTCCAGATTCTCCATGTCGGTAATCCCGAGATCCAGTACCGCAACTACGTCTACACCACCTCGCTCTCGCTCGGCCTGCGCGAGCACTTCGCGGGCTATGCCAACGACGTCGTCAGCCGCTTCGGTGTCGCGCCGGGCTCGCTGGTCGTCGAGCTCGGCAGCAACGATGGATCGCTGCTCGGCTTCTTCAAAGAGCGCGGCATGCGGGTGCTGGGTGTCGATCCCGCTGTGGACATCGCGAAGCGCGCGACCGCGGCGGGGATCGAGACCATCGGCGATTTCTTCACCGATGCCATCGGTCACCGCATCCTGCATAGCCACGGCGCGGCGAGCGTCGTGATCGCCAACAACATGATCGCCAATGTCGACAATCTCGATCCGCTGGTGATCGGGGTTCGCGACGTGCTCGCGCCGGACGGATTGTTCGTGTTCGAAACGCAATATGGCGTCGACGTCACCGAGAAGAACCTGCTCGACACCGTCTATCACGAGCATCTGTCGTATTTTAACATCAAGCCGCTGATCCGTTTCTTTGCCCGGCTCGGCATGGAGTTGATCGACGTCCAGCACATCTGGACCAAGGGTGGCTCGATCCGCGTGACCGTGCAGCGTGCCGGTGGCGCCAAGAAGCCGTCGGCTGAGGTCGCGCGCTTCGTCGCCGAGGAAGAGCGGCTGGGCGTCGATCAGCCGGCCTATTATGCGCCCTATGTGAAGCGGATCGCTGCGATCCGCGACGAGCTGGTCGCGATGGCTGATGCCGCTCATGCGCGCGGGCAGCTCGTCGCCGGCTACGGCGTCTCGGTCGGCACCACGACGCTGCTGCCGCAGTTCGGCCTGGAGAAAAAGATCGACTTCCTGGTCGACGACGATCCCAAGAAGGGGAACGTGATGGCCGGCCCGGGTTACGACATCCCGATCCTGCCGCCTGCCGCCCTTTATGAGCGCAAGCCGGCGTTCGTCGTCGTCTTCGCCTGGCGCTATGTCGACCCGATCCGGGCCAAGCACGCCCGCTACTTCGCCGAAGGCGGAAAGTTCGTGGTGCCGTTGCCTGGCATTTCCATGGTCGAGCGGGCAGACTGACCCGCGCAATAGGGCCGAGGCGGACGCTCCGGGGGAGCGTCTGGGAGGAACCGGACGGGCGCTGCGATTGCGCCCTGAAAGGTGGGTGGATAAGCCTTTGATCCGGCTGGGCTCTGCTCTAGCGCCCGGGAAGGTCGGCCGGTCCAGTCGGGCCCTCTATATCTTGACCTTTGGTCCTATCCGCAGTAGATACCCCGCACTCGCAGCCGGCCCGTTAGACGCGGATCTCCGGCGCGGCTTTGAAATCCCCGAACAATCGAGCCCGGTTTCCGGCTCATCCTTCGAGACAGAGGGCTGGGCCAACGGCGGCTGTTCGGATCCCTGAAATTCATTCGCGTCTGTCGACGGACGTTGGACATCAAAACGATGGCAGTCAGCCCGTTCAAGTTCTTGCAGGAAGTGCGCTCGGAGACCGCCAAGGTCACCTGGCCGACCCGCCGCGAGACCACGATCACCACCATCATGGTGTTCGTCATGGTCGCCGTGGCCTCGATCTTCTTCTTCGCCGCCGACCAGATCATCCGTGTCCTCATCACTTACCTTCTGGGCATTCACTGATGGCAACCGCAACCGCTCAATTGTCCGACAAGCGCTGGTACATCGTCCACGCCTACTCGAACTTCGAGAAGAAGGTCGCCGAATCGATCCGCGAGCAGGCCAAGCAGCGCGGGCTCGAGGAGCTGTTCGAGCTGGTGCTGGTTCCGACCGAGAAGGTCACCGAAGTGCGCCGCGGCCGCAAGATCGACGCCGAGCGCAAGTTCTTCCCCGGCTACGTGCTGGTGAAGATGAAGCTGACCGACGAAGCGTTTCATCTGATCAAGAACACGCCGAAGGTCACAGGCTTCCTCGGCGCTGAAAACAAGCCGATGCCGATCTCGGAATCCGAGGCCATGCGCATCCTGCACCAGGTGCAGGAGGGCGTGGAACGGCCGAAAGCGTCGGTGTCGTTCGAGATCGGCGAGAACGTGCGCGTGGCCGATGGCCCGTTCGCCTCGTTCTCGGGTGTCGTCGAGGAAATCGACGAGGCGCGCTCGCGCGTGAAGGTCGCGGTGTCGATCTTCGGCCGTGCCACGCCGGTCGAATTGGAATTCGGTCAGGTCGAGAAGGTCTGACCGGGTAGCGCGTGAAGTCGAAAAGCTTCGCGCAAAGAGAGGCCGTGGGAGGGAGAGGGCGGTTGCCAGCCGCATCCGACCCAGACCACGAACCTGAAACCGCCGGCGACAGCCGGCACAACAGGAGTGATACATGGCAAAGAAAGTGACCGGATACCTGAAGCTTCAGGTCCCGGCCGGTGCGGCGAATCCTTCGCCCCCGATCGGTCCCGCGCTCGGTCAGCGCGGTCTCAACATCATGGAGTTCTGCAAGGCGTTCAACGCGCAGACCCAGAAGGAAGAGAAGAACACCCCGATTCCCGTCGTGATCACGATCTACGCCGATCGTTCGTTCACGTTCGAGATGAAGACCCCCCCGATGTCCTTCTTCCTCAAGCAGGCCGCCAAGATCCAGTCCGGCTCGAAGGCGCCGGGCCGTGACAAGGCCGGCAAGGTGACCAAGGCGCAGGTGCGCGAGATCGCCGAGAAGAAGATGAAGGATCTCAATTGCGATTCCATCGAGTCGGCCATGAAGATGGTCGAGGGCTCTGCCCGTTCGATGGGCCTGGAAGTGGCGGGGTAAGCGGTCATGGCAATCGGAAAGCGTTTGAACAAAGCCCGCGAAGGTGTTGACCGCGAAAAGCTTTACCCGCTCGCGGACGCCATCAAGATGGTCAAGGAACGCGCGAAAGCGAAGTTCGACGAGACCATCGAGGTCGCGATCAATCTCGGCGTCGATCCGCGTCACGCCGACCAGATGGTCCGTGGCGTCGTGACCCTGCCGAACGGCACTGGCCGTACGCTCCGCGTCGGCGTGTTCGCCCGCGGCGCCAAGGCCGATGAGGCCAAGGCTGCGGGTGCCGACGTCGTCGGCGCCGAGGACCTGGTCGAGAAGGTGCAGAACGGCTCGATCGATTTCGACCGTTGCATCGCCACCCCCGACATGATGCCGCTGGTCGGCCGTCTCGGTAAGGTGCTCGGCCCGCGCGGCCTGATGCCGAACCCGAAGATCGGCACCGTGACCATGGACGTCACCGGTGCGGTGAAGGGTGCCAAGGGTGGCTCGGTCGAGTTCCGTGTCGAGAAGGCCGGCATCCTGCAGGCCGGCGTCGGCAAGGCCTCGTTCACCGAGGAGAAGCTGGTCGAGAACATCAAGGCCCTGGCTGACGCTGTCACCAAGGCAAAGCCGGCCGGTTCCAAGGGCACCTACATCCAGCGCGTTGCGGTGTCCTCGACGATGGGCCCGGGCGTGAAGGTCGAGCCGGGCACCATTCTCGGCTAAGTCTGGAAATTGCATGAGGCGAGGGGCGGAATTGGGCAACCGATTCCGCCCCTCGTCGTTTGTGGCACGGCTCACCGGAAACAAGAACAATGGCTGACAAGGTCCTGATCTATTCGCGCTTTCCCAAGTCGATGATGGCGCGTTTCGCCGAGCGCTTCGAATTGCTCGACACCGGCGGCAAGCCCGCGGGGGAGGTGCTATCGGCCGACGAACTCGGCAGCGTCCGCGCGATGCTGACGGCGGGCGGCTCGCCGCTCGGTGCGGAGGCGATGGATCTGTTTCCAAAACTCGGCGCCATTGTCTGCTACGGCACCGGCTATGACGGCGTCGACCTGAAGGCGGCAGCCAGCCGCAATATCGCGGTCGCCCACAGTCCCGGCGCCAATGCGGCCTCGGTTGCCGATATCGCGATGACCCTGATGCTGGCGACGACGCGGCGGATCCTTGTGGCCGACCAATACGTCCGCAGCGGCGATTGGGCCGCCTCGAAGCAATCGCCGATGATGCGCCCGCAGGCCGGCATGCCCGGCCGCCGCATCGGCGTCTACGGCATGGGCGAGATCGGCCGCAAGATCGCGGCGCGCTGCGCCGCCTTCGAGAGTGAGGTCGGCTATTTCAGCCGCAGCAAATACGATCTGCCCTATCAATATTTCCCGACCCTGGAGGCGCTGGCCGATTGGTGCAGCGTGTTGATGATCGCGGTCCGGGCAGGGGCCGAGACTCAGCACGTCGTCAATGCCGACATCCTGGGGCGCCTCGGCGCCGACGGCTACGTCGTCAACATCTCCCGCGGCTCGGTGATCGACGAGAAGGCGCTCGTGGCGGCCCTGACCGACAAGACCATCGCGGGGGCCGGCCTCGACGTCTTCGAGAAGGAACCTCACGTCCCCGACGCGCTGACCGCGCTGCCGAACGTGGTGTTCGCCCCGCATATCGGCGGTCACACCCTCGATTCGCACGTCGCCATGCAGAACTGCGTGCTGGCGAACCTGACGGCGTTCTTCGAGGGCAAGCCGCTGCCTTATGCGGTCAAATCGGCCTGAATCGGTCCTTATCGGCCCGGGTCAAGCACCCGCGGCAACGGATTGGAACTGGTGTGAATTTTGCTCTTGGCAAGCAGGCTCCGAGCGGCTAAAGAACCGCTTCCGGACGTGCCGGCTTCGGCTGGCGCGTTCGTGCACGCATTCCGAAAACCGAAGACAGGAGATCATTCCTTTTCAGGACGTCCGCAAGGATTTGCCCGAAAAGGAAGAAAACCCATCGGCTGGTGGAGTGCGGGCAGAGGTCGGGCGGTTCGCCGGCTGACCTTGTCCTGTCCAAGACTGCAGGCGCCCGCGGGAAGTTTCGACTTCTCAACGGCTTAATCGCATGGCCTGCATAGACGGGTGAAGACCGGATTTCACTTCGCATCCAGCTTTAAGGGCTGGTTTGCGGAACGGGTCTGGTTCGGACCTCGACACGCCGTGGGCCCAAGGGCTCCCGGAGGGCAGGCTTTGAATCGTCGTCGTGCCCGGCGTGTCCGAAGGGTTTTGCCCCGAGGTTCAGGTTTGGGTGGGACGATGGGTGCAACCCGGCGGTCCCGCTTTTCGCGATGACCGCCAACCGGAGAGAGCTTGCTGTGGAACGAGCGGCAAAAAAAGAGGCGGTCGAACAGCTCAATGAGGTCTTCAAGACCACGAGCGTCGCGGTCGTTGCTCAATATTCCGGCCTCACCGTCGCCCAGATGCAGAAGCTGCGCCAGCAGATGAAGCAGGCGGGCGCTGCGGTGAAGGTCTCGAAGAACCGTCTCGCCAAAATTGCGCTTGAAGGCACTGACGTCGTTGCCATCGGCCCCATGCTGAAGGGACCGACCGTGATCGCCACTTCGAACGATCCGGTAGCGGCGCCAAAGGTCGCCATCGAATTCGCCAAGGCGAACGAAAAGTTCGTCATCGTCGGCGGCTCGATGGGGAAGACCGTCCTGAATGTCGACGGCGTGAAGGCGCTTGCCTCGCTGCCGTCGCTTGATGAACTGCGCGGCAAGATCGTCGGCCTGCTTGTGGCCCCGGCGACCAAACTCGCTCAGCTCGCCAATGCGCCCGCGGGCAAGCTCGCGCGCGTCATCCAGGCTCATGCCTCAAAGGGCGAAGCGGCCTGACGCCCTTCGCAAAACTCAAACCCGAACCAGACTTACACGTAAGGAAACTGAACAATGGCTGACTTGCAGAAGATCGTTGACGACCTCTCGAGCCTCACCGTGCTCGAAGCTGCTGAACTGGCGAAGCTCCTCGAAGAAAAGTGGGGCGTTTCGGCTGCCGCGGCTGTCGCCGTGGCCGGCCCGGCTGGTGGTGGCGCTGCCGCCGCTCCGGCGGAAGAGAAGACCGAGTTCACGGTCGTTCTCGCCAGCGCCGGCGACAAGAAGATCGAGGTCATCAAGGAAGTCCGCGCCATCACCGGCCTGGGCCTGAAGGAAGCAAAGGACCTCGTCGAGGGCGCGCCGAAGCCTGTCAAGGAAGGCGTGAACAAGGACGAAGCCGACAAGATCAAGGTCCAGCTCGAGAAGGCTGGCGCGAAGGTCGAGCTCAAGTAAGCACCGCTTACTGACGAGGTCTCGGGCGAGCGTAAGCAGGCCCGAGACCTTGGCTTGCCCTTCAAAAAGGGGTGGGCCTGATGCAAAAGGCGTGCGACGGAACGTCCCGACGCAGGCCGAACACGAAAAAGTGTGGGGATTTGAGGGTTCGCCCCTCGAATCTCCACTATTGTCGCCCCATATCGGTTCGGCAGCACGAAAGCGCGGTGGGCAGGGATGCCGGATTCCCTGTAAGCCGTTGGGAGAGCAGGCTATTTCGGGCTTTTGCAGTCCGTGAAGACGGTCGTTGTGACGGGCGGGCGCGCACCAGCGCCCCGCGCGTCGTTTTGCGTTTTGAAGGTCTGAAGAACAGATTCAGGACATTCTCGCCTGAAGCTGAGTCTCCGGCCCCCAAAACGGGTTCGAAAAATTCAACCCGGGGAGCGGTGGCAGCCGCGTCCCGGACGGTTCGCCCAGAGCGGGCGACGAAAATGAGAGGCCACGATGGCGCAGCAGACATTCACCGGTCGCAAACGCGTTCGCAAGTTCTTCGGACACATCAAGGAAGTCGCCGAGATGCCGAACCTCATCGAGGTTCAGAAGGCGTCCTATGACCAGTTCCTGATGGTCGATGAACCCCAGGGTGGCCGTCTCGACGAGGGTCTGCAGGCGGTGTTCCGCTCGGTGTTTCCGATCTCCGATTTCTCGGGCACCTCGATGCTGGAATTCGTCCGCTACGAGTTCGAGCAGCCGAAATATGACGTCGACGAGTGCCGCCAGCGCGGCATGACCTTCGCGGCTCCCCTCAAGGTGACGCTGCGCCTCATCGTGTTCGATATCGACGAGGAAACCGGCGCGAAGTCGGTGAAGGACATCAAGGAGCAGGACGTCTACATGGGCGATATCCCGCTCATGACGATGAACGGCACCTTCATCGTCAACGGCACCGAGCGCGTCATCGTTTCGCAGATGCACCGCTCGCCCGGCGTGTTCTTCGATCACGACAAGGGCAAGACCCATTCCTCGGGGAAGCTGCTGTTCGCTGCTCGCGTGATCCCGTATCGCGGCTCCTGGCTCGACATCGAGTTCGACGCCAAGGACATCGTCTATGCGCGTATCGACCGTCGCCGCAAGATTCCGGTGACGTCGCTGATGTTCGCCCTCGGCCTCGACGGCGAGGCGATCCTGTCCACGTTCTACAAGAAGATCCTCTACAAGCGGACCAAGGAAGGCTGGCGCGTTCCGTTCGACGCCAACCGTTTCCGCGGCTACTCGACCATCAACGACCTGATCGATGCCGACACCGGCAAGGTCGTGCTCGAGGCCGGCAAGAAGCTCACCGTCCGCGCCGCCCGCCAGCTCCAGGAGAAGGGGCTGAAGGCGCTGCGCATGGCCGATGAGGAGCTGGTCGGCAACTACATCGCCGAGGACCTCGTCAACCCGAAGACCGGTGAGATCCACGCGGAAGCCGGTGAGGAAATCACCGACAAGTCGATGAAGGTGCTCAACGAGCACGGCTACAAGGAATTGCCGCTGCTCGACATCGACCACGTCAATGTCGGCGCCTACATCCGCAACACGCTCTCGGCCGACAAGAACATGACGCGTGAAGACGCGCTGTTCGACATCTACCGCGTGATGCGTCCGGGCGAGCCGCCGACGCTGGATTCGGCGCAGGCCATGTTCCAGTCGCTGTTCTTCGACGCCGAGCGCTACGACCTCTCCGCGGTCGGCCGTGTCAAGATGAACATGCGCCTCGACCTCGATGCGCCCGACACCCAGCGCACGCTGCGCAAGGAGGACATCCTCTCCGTCATCAAGACGCTGGTGGACCTGCGCGACGGCAAGGGCGAGATCGACGACATCGACCATCTCGGCAACCGCCGCGTGCGCTCGGTCGGCGAGCTCATGGAGAACCAGTACCGCATCGGCCTCCTGCGCATGGAGCGCGCGATCAAGGAGCGCATGTCCTCGGTCGACATCGACACGGTCATGCCGCAGGACCTGATCAACGCGAAGCCGGCGGCTGCCGCCGTGCGCGAGTTCTTCGGCTCCTCGCAGCTCTCGCAGTTCATGGACCAGACCAACCCGCTGTCGGAGATCACCCACAAGCGTCGCCTGTCGGCGCTTGGACCGGGCGGTCTGACCCGCGAGCGCGCCGGCTTCGAGGTGCGCGACGTGCATCCGACGCATTACGGCCGCATCTGCCCGATCGAGACGCCGGAAGGTCCGAACATCGGCCTGATCAACTCGCTCGCGACCTTCGCGCGCGTGAACAAGTACGGCTTCGTCGAGACGCCGTATCGCAAGGTCAAGGACGGCCGCGTCACCGACGAGGTCGTGTACCTCTCGGCGATGGAAGAGGGCCGCTACACGGTCGCGCAGGCCAACGTGCCGCTCGACCCGAAGGGCCGCTTCACCGAAGACCTCGTGGTCTGCCGTCACGCCGGCGAAGTCTTGCCGGTGACGCCTGACAAGGTCGACTACATGGACGTGTCGCCTAAGCAGCTGGTTTCGGTGGCCGCGGCGCTGATCCCATTCCTCGAGAACGACGACGCCAACCGCGCGCTGATGGGCTCGAACATGCAGCGTCAGGCTGTGCCGCTGGTTCGCGCCGAGGCCCCGTTCGTCGGCACCGGCATGGAAGGCGTGGTTGCGCGTGACTCGGGTGCTGCGATCGCGGCCCGCCGTTCGGGCGTGATCGACCAGATCGACGCCACCCGCGTCGTCATCCGCGCCACGGAAGATCTCGACCCGACCAAGTCGGGCGTCGATATCTACCGCCTGATGAAGTACCAGCGCTCGAACCAGTCGACCTGCATCAACCAGCGTCCGCTGGTGAAGGTCGGCGACATCGTCAAGAAGGGCGACATCATCGCCGACGGTCCGTCGACCGATCTCGGTGAGCTCGCGCTCGGCCGGAACGTGCTCGTCGCGTTCATGCCGTGGAACGGCTACAACTTCGAAGACTCGATCCTGCTCTCCGAGCGGATCGTGAAGGAAGACGTGTTCACCTCGATTCATATCGAAGAGTTCGAGGTGATGGCTCGCGACACCAAGCTCGGACCCGAGGAAATCACCCGCGACATTCCGAACGTCTCGGAAGAAGCGCTGAAGAACCTCGACGAAGCCGGTATCGTCTACATCGGTGCGGAAGTCCGCGCCGGCGACATCCTGGTCGGCAAGATCACGCCGAAGGGCGAGAGCCCGATGACGCCGGAAGAGAAGCTGCTGCGCGCGATCTTCGGCGAAAAGGCTTCCGACGTTCGCGATACCTCGCTGCGCGTTCCCCCGGGCGTGCAGGGCACGATCGTGGAAGTGCGCGTGTTCAACCGTCACGGCGTCGACAAGGACGAGCGTGCGCTGGCGATCGAGCGGGAAGAGATCGAGCGTCTGGCCAAGGACCGCGACGACGAGCAGGCGATCCTGGACCGCAACGTCTACAACCGTCTTGCCGAGCTCCTCGAGGGACGGCAGGGCATTGCCGGCCCGAAGGGCTTCAAGAAGGACACCAAGATCACCCGTGCGGTGCTCGAGGAGTACCCGAAGTCGCAGTGGTGGCTGTTCGCCTCGCCGAACGACAAGCTGATGGCCGAGATCGAGGCCATGCGGAAGCAGTACGACGAGTCGAAGAAGGGGCTTGAACAGCGCTTCCTCGACAAGGTCGAGAAGCTTCAGCGCGGTGACGAATTGCCGCCCGGCGTGATGAAGATGGTCAAGGTCTTCGTCGCGGTGAAGCGCAAGATCCAGCCCGGCGACAAGATGGCCGGCCGCCACGGCAACAAGGGCGTGGTGTCGAAGATCGTGCCGATCGAGGACATGCCGTTCCTCGAAGACGGTACGCACGCCGACATCGTGCTCAACCCGCTCGGCGTGCCTTCGCGCATGAACGTCGGACAGATCCTCGAGACCCATCTCGGCTGGGCCTGCGCCGGCCTCGGCAAGCGTATCGGCCAGACGGTCGATGCTTACCTGTCGAAGCAGGACATCAAGCCGCTGAAGGAAACCTTGAAGAAGGTCTACGGCGAGGACGAGACGATCAAGTCGCTCAACGACAACGAACTGATCGAGCTCGGCCACAATCTCAGCCGCGGCGTGCCGATCGCGACGCCGGTGTTCGACGGCGCCAAGGAAGCCGACATCGAGGAGATGCTGAAGCTTGCCGGCCTGGACGCGTCGGGTCAGTCGACCGTCTATGACGGCCGCACCGGCGATGCCTTCGATCGCAAGGTGACGGTGGGCTACATCTACATGCTCAAGCTGCACCATCTGGTCGACGACAAGATCCATGCGCGTTCGATCGGTCCGTACTCGCTCGTCACCCAGCAGCCGCTGGGCGGCAAGGCGCAGTTCGGCGGCCAGCGCTTCGGCGAAATGGAGGTGTGGGCGCTCGAGGCTTACGGCGCGGCGTACACGCTCCAGGAGATGCTGACGGTGAAGTCGGACGACGTCGCCGGCCGTACCAAGGTGTACGAGGCGATCGTGCGCGGCGACGACACGTTCGAGGCCGGTATTCCGGAATCGTTCAACGTGCTGGTCAAGGAAATGCGCTCGCTCGGCCTCAACGTCGACCTGCACAACTCCAAGATGGGACCGGCACCGACGTCGGAAGCGGCCGAGTAATTCGACCTGTCATGCCCGGCCTTCGCGGCCGGGCACCGGCGCCCCGTCCGAGGCCTTGAGGGCAGGGCGCCCTGCTTGAGTGATTTTCGAATTTGCGGCCGGAGGCGACCGGCACGCGAGGAGAAGACGATGAACCAAGAAATTATGAATCTCTTCAACCCGACGACGCCGGCTCAGGTCTTCGACCAGATCCGGATCTCGATCGCGTCTCCAGAGAAGATTCTGTCCTGGTCCTACGGCGAGATCAAGAAGCCGGAGACCATCAACTACCGCACCTTCAAGCCCGAGCGCGACGGCCTGTTCTGCGCCCGCATCTTCGGGCCGATCAAGGATTACGAGTGCTTGTGCGGCAAGTACAAGCGCATGAAGTACAAGGGCATCATCTGCGAGAAGTGCTCGGTCGAGGTCACGCTGTCGCGCGTCCGGCGCGAACGCATGGGCCATATCGAGCTCGCAGCGCCCGTCGCCCACATCTGGTTCCTGAAGTCGCTGCCCTCGCGCATCGGCCTCCTGCTGGACATGACGCTGAAGGATCTCGAGCGGATCCTCTACTTCGAATACTACGTCGTGCTCGAGCCGGGCCTCACCGCGCTGAAGGACCGCCAACTGCTGTCGGAAGACGAGTATCTGAAGGCGCAGGACGAGTACGGCCAGGACAGCTTCACCGCCATGATCGGCGCGGAAGCGATCCGCGAGCTGCTCAAGGGCATGGACCTCGAGAAGCTCGAGGCGACCTTGCGCCTCGAGATGCAGGAGACCGACTCCGACATCAAGCACAAGAAGCTCGCCAAGCGCCTGAAGATCGTGGAAGCGTTCCGCCACTCCGGCAACAAGCCGGAATGGATGATCATGACCGTGGTCCCGGTGATCCCGCCGGACTTGCGTCCGCTGGTGCCGCTCGACGGCGGCCGCTTCGCGACCTCGGACCTCAACGACCTCTACCGCCGCGTCATCAACCGCAACAACCGCTTGAAGCGGCTGATGGAGCTGCGCGCGCCCGACATCATCATCCGCAACGAGAAGCGCATGCTTCAGGAAGCGGTCGATGCGCTGTTCGACAACGGCCGCCGCGGCCGCGTCATCACGGGCGCCAACAAGCGCCCGCTGAAGTCGCTCGCCGACATGCTCAAGGGCAAGCAGGGCCGCTTCCGCCAGAACCTGCTCGGCAAGCGCGTCGACTATTCGGGCCGTTCGGTGATCGTGGTCGGTCCCGAGCTGCGCCTGCATCAGTGCGGCCTGCCGAAGAAGATGGCGCTCGAGCTGTTCAAGCCGTTCATCTATTCGCGGCTCGACGCCAAGGGCCTGTCCACCACGGTGAAGCAGGCCAAGAAGCTGGTCGAGAAGGAGCGGCCCGAGGTCTGGGACATCCTGGATGAGGTCATTCGCGAGCATCCGGTGCTGCTCAACCGCGCACCGACGCTGCATCGTCTCGGCATCCAGGCGTTCGAGCCCGTGCTGATCGAGGGCAAGGCGATCCAGCTTCACCCGCTGGTCTGCTCCGCGTTCAACGCCGACTTCGACGGCGACCAGATGGCCGTGCACGTCCCGCTGTCGCTCGAAGCGCAGCTGGAAGCGCGCGTCCTGATGATGTCGACCAACAACATCCTGCATCCGGCGAACGGACAGCCGATCATCGTGCCGTCGCAGGACATCGTGCTCGGTCTGTACTACGTCTCGATCATGCGCGAAGGCCTGCCCGGCGAGGGCAAGGTGTTCGGCGAGATGGCCGAGCTCGAGCACGCGTTGCATGCGAAGGTCATCCACCTCCACACCAAGATCAAGTACCGGTGGGAAGGCGTCGACGAGACCGGCAAGATCTCGAAGCGCTGGATCGAGACCACCGCCGGCCGCGTCATGCTCGGCAATTTGCTGCCGAAGAACCCGCGCGTCCCCTACGAGATCATCAACAAGCTGATGACCAAGCGCGAGATCTCGGGCGTCATCGACCAGGTCTACCGCCACTGCGGCCAGAAGGAGACGGTGATCTTCTGCGACCGGATCATGGCGCTCGGCTTCTATAACGCGTTCAAGGCCGGCATCTCGTTCGGCAAGGACGACATGGTCGTGCCGAACTCCAAGTGGAAGATCGTCGACACCACCCGTACGCTGGCGAAGGATTTCGAGCAGCAGTACAACGACGGTCTGATCACCCACGGCGAGAAGTACAACAAGGTCGTCGACGCCTGGTCGAAGGCCACGGAAGAAATCGCCAAGGCGATGATGAAGGAGATCTCCGCCACCAAGAAGACGGCGGCCGGAGCCGATGCCGACATCAACTCGATCTACATGATGGCTCACTCCGGTGCCCGCGGTTCGCCGGCCCAGATGCGCCAGCTCGCCGGCATGCGCGGCCTGATGGCCAAGCCGTCGGGCGAGATCATCGAGACGCCGATCATCTCGAACTTCAAGGAAGGCCTCTCGGTGCTCGAGTACTTCAACTCGACCCACGGCGCCCGCAAGGGTCTCGCGGACACCGCGTTGAAGACCGCGAACTCGGGCTACCTGACCCGTCGTCTCGTCGACGTCGCGCAGGACTGCATCATCACGCAGAGCGACTGCGGCACCAAGCTCGGCATCAAGATGCGCGCCATCGTCGATGCCGGCACCGTGGTTGCTTCGCTCGGTTCGCGCATCCTCGGACGCACGGCCTGCGAAGACATCCGTGACAGCTCGGGCAAGGTGATCATCAAGCGCGATACGCTGATGGAAGAAAGCCATCTGGACGCCATCCAGCAGGGTGGTGTGCAGGAGGTGAAGATCCGCTCGGCACTGACCTGCGAACTCGTCAACGGCATCTGCGGCAAGTGCTACGGCCGCGACCTCGCCCGCGGCACGCCGGTCAACCACGGCGAAGCGGTCGGCGTCATCGCGGCGCAGTCGATCGGCGAGCCGGGCACCCAGCTCACGATGCGTACGTTCCACATCGGTGGTGCGGCGCAGCTCAACGAGCAGTCGTTCGTCGAAGCCAATTTCGACGGCAAGATCGTGATCAGGAACAAGGCCATCGCCCGCAACAGCGAAGGTCACCTGGTCGCGATGGTGCGCAACATGGTGGTGGCGATCGTCGATGCCGACGGCACCGAGCGTGCGACGCACCGTGTCCAGTACGGCTCGCGCCTGCATGTCGACGAAGGCGATATGGTCAAGCGCGGCCAGCGCGTCGTCGAGTGGGATCCCTACACCCGTCCGCTCCTCACCGAGGTCGAAGGTACCATCGGCTTCGAGGATCTGGTCGAGGGGCAGTCGATCTCGGAAACGCTCGACGAAGCCACCGGTATCGCCAAGCGCGTGGTCATCGACTGGCGCTCGACCCGCGGCGGTGCGGACCTGCGTCCGGCCATCGTGGTCAAGGGCAAGGACGGCAAGGTGCTCAAGCTCGCCCGTGGCGGCGATGCCCGCTACATGCTGTCGGTCGACGCCATTCTCTCGGTCGACGTCGGCGCCAAGGTCAATCCGGGCGACATCCTCGCCCGCGTCTCGACCGAAAGCGCCAAGACGCGTGACATCACCGGCGGTCTGCCGCGGGTGGCGGAACTGTTCGAGGCACGGCGTCCGAAGGATGCGGCGATCATCGCCGAAATCGCGGGCACCATCCGGTTCGGGCGCGACTACAAGAACAAGCGTCGCATCTCGATCGAGCCGATGGACAAGACCGACGAGCCGCGCGAGTACCTGATCCCGAAGGGCAAGCACATCCACCTTCAGGACGGCGACGTCGTCGAAAAGGGCGACTTCATCGTGGAAGGCAACCCGGCGCCGCACGACATCCTGGCGGTCAAGGGCATCGAGGAACTCGCGGCCTATCTGGTCAACGAGATCCAGGAGGTCTACCGGCTCCAGGGCGTGCTCATCAACGACAAGCACATCGAAGTGATTGTCCGTCAGATGCTCCAGAAGGTGGAAGTCACCGACCAGGGCGATACGGACATGATCTCGGGCGAGCAGGTCGACAAGATCGAGTTCGACGCGCTGAACGAGAAGGCCAAGGAAGAGGGCAAGAAGCCCGCCACGGGGACGCCGGTTCTGCTCGGCATCACCAAGGCGAGCCTCCAGACCCGTTCGTTCTTCTCGGCGGCCTCGTTCCAGGAGACCACCCGCGTCCTCACGGAAGCGGCGGTCAACGGCAAGGTCGATCCGCTCGAAGGCCTTAAGGAGAACGTCATCGTCGGCCGGCTGATTCCGGCAGGCACCGGCGCCTCCATGGCCAAGATTCGCGAAGTCGCCATGAAGCGCGACAAGCTGATCCTGGACGAGCGCGAGAAGCAGGCGGCGGTCGTGTCGCCCGCGCCGGAAGCGGAGCTTCCTGCGCTGCCGCCCGCGGAATGATCGTTCATCCGTAGGACTGCCGAGGACAATGAAAAGGCCGGCGAAAGCCGGCCTTTTTGTTGCTTTGCTTGTCTGTTGCGATGCGGGATCAACCTTTGTTCATCTTTCCTTCAGCCGCAAAAGCGCTTCTGCTAGGAGAGTTTAGACCGGTGGTCCCGTGAAGGGGGCGGGCCGGAGACCACGGAACTCACATGCTTGATCTCGCAATCGTAGGCGGCGGCCCCGGCGGGCTGATGAGCGCTTGGTATCTGAAGCGCAAGCTTGGCGATCTCTGTCGCGTCACCATCTACGAGGCCTCCGATCGGCTCGGCGGCAAGATCGTCACCCGCAAGTTCGATTCCGCACCTGCGATGTACGAGGCCGGCGTTGCCGAGATCTACGACTACTCGATGACCGGGCCGGATCCGCTGCGCGAGCTGATCCAGCATTTCGGGCTGCAGACGATCCCGATGGATGCCGAGCAGGTGCAGTTCGGCGGCGAGCTTCTCGACGACGTGCCGGGCATGCGCCGCAAGTATGGCGCCAAGACCGCCGCGGCGATCGAGGCGTTCCGCAAGCGCTGTGCCGAGGCGATGTCGCCGATCGAATATTACGAGGGCGTCGGCGCGCACGACAACGAGAACCCCTGGGCCTACAAGACCGCCGAGCAGGTGCTCGACGAGGAGGTCGAGGACGAAACCGCAAAGCGCTTCTTCAAGGTGATGGCGCGCTCCGACATCGCGACCGAAAGCCACAACACCAACGGCCTCAACGCGCTCAAGAACTATCTGATGGATGTCGACGGCTATATCGGCCTCTATTCCATCCAGAACGGCAACGAGCAGCTGATCGAGTGCCTGCAGTCGGAGGTGAACGCCGACATCCAGCTCAATCACCGCGTGCTCACCGTCGGCAAGGCGCCGACCGGGCGCTACCAGCTCAAGATGATGAACGGCAAGGGACCGGAGACGCGCGACTTCGATCTCGTGCTGGTCTGCCTGCCGCATTCCTGGCTCGCCACCATGGGGTGGGAAGGCGAACAGCTCCGCAAGTCGATGGTCAAGCACGTCTCTTACTTCGACCGTCCCGCGCATTACCTGCGCGTCTCGATCCTGTTCGACACGCCGTTCTGGGGCGAGAAGATTCCAGGCGCCTGGTTCATGTCGGAAGCCTTCGGCGGCTGCTGCGTCTACAACGAGGGTGCGCGCCACGACGTCGGCAAGCACGGCGTGCTGAACTGGCTGATTCCCGGCTCCGACGCGCTGGCCTTCGCCAATCTGTCGGACCAGGAGCTGATCGATGCCGCGCTGAAATCGCTGCCGGCCTCGCTCGGCGATGCGCGCCTGCATTTCATGGAAGGCAAGATCCACCGCTGGTTGTCGTCGGTGAACGCGATTCCCGGCGGCCTGCCGGTGCGCGACGTCATGACCAATCACCGGCCCGAGCCGAAGGAGCATCCCGGCATCGTGGTGGTCGGCGATTATCTGTTCGACTCGACCCTGAACGGCCTGCTCGACTCCTCGGATGCGGCGACCGACATCATCCTGACCGAGATGATGCGCCTGCGCCGCGAGCGCGCGCAGGACGACAAGCCGCTCTCCGACAAGATCGACCGCGACTATTTCGAGAACTATCGCGGCCTCGGCCCCTATCATGAGGCGTGGCGCCACTTCACCGATCCCGATTACCTCACACGGCTGCTCGGCATCGTCTGGGGCAAGACCAAGGGCGCCAAGCTGCTCGTCGCGGGCTCGGCCAGCGGCGAATTGGTCGGCGCGCTACGCGAGCGCGGCATCGATGCCTTCGGCATCGAGAGCAACCGCGCCATCCACGCCAGGACGCCGAAGGCGCTGAAGAAGTACAACAAGCTCGGCTCGATCACCGACATGCCGTTCAAGGACGGCGCGTTCGACTTCGTGTTCGAGACCAGCCTCTGCCACGTTTCCCCGAAGCAGGTGGTCCGCGCGATCAAGGAACTGAACCGCGTGGTCAAGACCGGCCTCGTGTTCGGCTCGATTACCTCGGACATGGCGCCGGCGCTGATCGACCGCTACGACCTCCTGCGCGGGGTCAAGAAACTCGGCACGTGGTGGGAATGGTCCGAACTGTTCTTCGGCAATGGTTTCGACCTCTCGATGCACCGCAAGGACTGCACCGATGCGCTCTGGGAGGCGACGCTCGCCGCCAACAAGGGGCCGGGGCAGTGGTACGCCGACGCCGACAGTCTGCGCTATTCCTTCTTCGACAAGGTCGAGGACGAAGACGAGGACTAGCCGCGGGGCGCGCGTCGAATTCGCCAATTGTTTTGCCGAATTCATCCTGATCGCATAGAATCGGTTCAATAGCGGCTTTCCGCTATGTTCTGCTTTCTCTGCGGTCATGCCGGCCGTCAGCATCGGTTGGTTTCATGGCATCCAAGCCTCTTTCGCCCGACAAACAGAAGCTCGCCGCCGAAGAGGCGGCCGAGCTCGATGACAAGCTCGCCTCGGCTGCCAAGCCGGACCTCGAAGACGACGAGGACGCCGAAGACGAGGCGGACGACGAGCTGGAGCTCGACGATGACGATGAGGACGAGGACCTCGTCGTCTTCACCGCGCGCGAGGCCGCCGGCGCGCTCGCGACCATCGTCGGGTTCGTCAAGCCGTTCCTGGCGAACTACAAGCGGATGCTGTCCTTCGTGGCGTTCGGCGTCTGCGTCGAGACGCTGTTCAACGTCATCATGCCGCTCAGCCTGAAGTTCCTGATCGACGACGCGCTCGGCGAGGAGGATTTCCAGGCGCTGTACAAGATCCTCGGCGTGCTCGCCGTGGCCGGCATCTTTACCTCGATCGTCGCGGTCTGGTACGAGCGCTGGGACGCGCGATTGGCGGCCTGCATCATCTCCGACGTCCGCAAGCGCTTGTTCGAGCACGTTCAGGACCTGCCGGCGGCCTATTTCGGCCGCACCAAGCGCGGCGAGATCCTGTCGCGCTTTTCCGTCGACCTCTCGGCCTTCGAAGGCTCGGTCAAGACGTTTGCCAACAGTGCCGCGCTGCCCTTTCTGGAATTGGTTGCCGGCATCATCCTAATGGTGTTCCTGAACTGGCAGCTCGCGGCGGTCGCGCTGCTCGTGTTCCCGATCACACTGATCGGCCCACGGATCCTGACGCCGAAGGCGGTGCAGGCCAATTACGAGCAGAAGCTCAACGAAAGCGCGCTGCTCGGCATGGTGCAGGAGAACGTGGCGGCGCAGGCCGTGATCAAGGCGTTCAGCCTGCAGCGCAAGATGTTCGGTTTCTTCACCTTCCGCAACGACGAGACGCGCAACAAGATCGCCTCAGCTGCGTTCCTGTCGACCATGGTGGAGCGGACGGTCACCATCTCGGTGCTGATGCTGCACCTCGTGGTGCTCGCGATCGGCGCCTATCTCGCCACCAAGGGCCAGATCACCATCGGCACCTTCGTCACCTTCGAGAGCGCGTTCTGGGAGGTCTCCTACAACATCGCTCATGTCATGCATTTCATCCCGGTATCGATCTCCTCGGCCGCCGCGATCCGGCACATGCAGGAGCTGCTGGACGAGCCGACCCGCGCTGCCGACCGCCCCGGCGCACCCGACCTGCCGCGCATCACCAACGACATCACCTTCGATCACGTCACCTTCCAGTACGAGGGCAGCCAGACGCCGGTGCTGGACAATCTCAGCCTCAAGCTCAATGCGGGCAAGCGCATCGCGATCGTCGGCCCGAGCGGCTCCGGCAAGAGCACGTTGCTCAATTTGATCCTGCGGCTTTACGTGCCCGACGAGGGCCGCGTCACCATCGACGGTGTCGACGTCCGCAAGGTGACGCTGGATTCGCTGCGCCGGAGCATGGCGGTGGTGTTCCAGGAGAACATGCTGTTCAACATGTCGATCCGCGAGAACATCCGGCTCGGCAAGGAGGGCGCGACCGACGAGGAGGTGGAGGAGGCGGCCAAGAAGGCCGAGATCCACCGCTATATCATGAGCCTGCCGCAGCGATACGACACGCCGGTCGGTGAACGCGGCGACACCCTGTCGGGCGGCCAGCGCCAGCGCATCGCGATCGCGCGCGCGGTCATCCGCAACCCCTCGGTGCTGCTGCTGGACGAAGCCACCTCGGCGCTGGACCAGACCACGGAAGCCGCGATCAACCGCACGCTGCTCAAGGTCGCCAAGGGGCGCACCATGATCTGGTCGACCCACCGCCTGACCTCGGTGGTGGAGATGGACGAGATCATCGTGATCTCGGGGGGCAGGGCGATCGAGCGCGGCTCGCATGCCCAGCTGCTCGCCAAGAACGGGACCTATCGCAAGCTCTGGAACGACCAGATCCACCAGCCGCACGGCGCGGCGGCTCACGCCGATGACGGCAGCGACGATGAGGACGAAGACGACCTCGAGGATGATGAGGACGAGGACGACGAGGAGGAATGACCGAGCTCGCACCGATTCTATGCGGCCATCGGTGTGCGCTTGATTCCCGACGTGACGATGCGCTCTTCGGTCAGAAAAAGCCCGGTCGGATAGCTCACATGCGGATAGGTCAGGACCGTCGGAAGCCTCGCGGCCGATATCCCGGGCGTTGGTCGCGCCGGGCAACCTCCGCCGATTTTGGTGACGTCCCCGCCGCCGATTGCTGCTGAAGCGGGTCGATTTGCGGCTCCCGCGTAAAAAAGGCCGTGCTGCGCGACACAAAAGTACTTTTTGCCCGGATATAAATAGCCGCGAGGCTGGCGAAATGAAGGCTGCGGTCCCATATCGGAGTGGTGCGGCGAGGGCGGCAAACAGCGATTTTGACAGGCTCCTGAAGCGGTTCGTGGCTGTCGTTTCGCCTTGACTTGATCGATTCTCACTTATAGAAAGCGCCTCACTTAACGACAGGCGGTGAGCATCGCCAGCGTCGGAACGGGCCACCCGTTAGATCCCCAAGGACTAGAGCCACAAGGGATCGCTCAAGGCGGGCACCAACCTCGACGAATGCCGCTCAAACGCTGTCGCTCATAGCTAGGCAATGCCAGTGCGATTCTAGTTCTCTTGAGCTTATTCTCTTGAGATCGAATTCGGATGCATGACCTCAGTGCGCGGGCCGCGGCTTTATGCTGACCGGCCTCAATACTGCGGTCCTCTGTGGCGTCGAAGCGCTTTCCGCCCGTTGATGGGGCGGTTGGCGCGATTTCGCTTTGTGCGGATTGTTCCGCGGAAGGCGACCTCGTCGGGTAGGTAGCTCGAAAGAATTTGCAGTCCCGGCGACGGGCTGCGGCAAGACAGCGGATCCGAAAAGGGTCTGCGACAGAACAAAGGGTAAGGCCAGGATGCCGACGATCAACCAGCTGATCGCTCAACCGCGTGAAGTGCAGAAGTCGCGCAAGAAGGTGCCGGCGCTGCAGCAGTCGCCGCAGAAGCGTGGTGTTTGCACCCGCGTCTACACCACGACCCCGAAGAAGCCGAACTCGGCGCTTCGTAAGGTCGCCAAGGTGCGCCTGACCAATGGCTTCGAGGTGATCGGCTACATCCCCGGTGAGGGCCATAACCTTCAGGAGCACTCGGTGGTCATGATCCGCGGCGGTCGCGTCAAGGACTTGCCCGGCGTGCGCTACCACATCCTCCGCGGCGTTCTGGATACCCAGGGCGTCAAGAACCGTAAGCAGCGTCGTTCGAAGTACGGCGCGAAGCGTCCGAAGTAAGCGGGAACCAGGTCCATGTCTCGTCGCCACTCAGCGGAAAAGCGCGAAGTCCTTCCCGATCCGAAGTTCGGGAACATCATCGTCACGAAGTTCATGAACTCGGTGATGTACGCCGGCAAGAAGTCGGTCGCCGAAGGCATCGTCTACGGTGCGTTCGGTATCATCGAAACCAAGACCAAGCAGAACCCGCTCGGCGTGTTCGAGCAGGCGCTCGAGAACGTCATGCCGACGATCGAAGTGCGCTCCCGCCGCGTCGGCGGCGCGACCTACCAGGTTCCGGTCGAAGTTCGTTCGACCCGCCGTCAGGCGCTGGGCATCCGCTGGCTGATCTCCGCTGCGCGTGATCGCAACGAGAAGACCATGACCGAGCGGCTCTCGGCCGAGCTTCTGGACGCCTCGAACAACCGCGGGAATGCCGTCAAGAAGCGCGAAGACGTGCACCGGATGGCGGAAGCCAACCGCGCCTTCTCGCACTATCGCTGGTAACGGCGACACACGGAATCTAAGGAACACCCTATGCCCCGCGTTCATGCCATAGAGAATTACCGCAACTTCGGTATCATGGCGCATATCGATGCCGGCAAGACCACGACCACCGAGCGCATCCTCTATTACACCGGCAAGAGCCACAAGATCGGCGAAGTGCACGAAGGTGCCGCGACGATGGACTGGATGGAGCAGGAGCAGGAGCGTGGCATCACCATCACCTCGGCTGCGACCACTGCATTCTGGGCCGGCAAGCGCCTGAACATCATCGACACCCCCGGCCACGTCGACTTCACCATCGAAGTCGAGCGTTCGCTGCGCGTGCTCGACGGCGCCGTCTGCGTGCTCGACTCGAACCAGGGCGTTGAGCCCCAGACCGAGACCGTCTGGCGCCAGGGCGACAAGTACAAGGTTCCGCGCATCGTCTTCGCCAACAAGATGGACAAGACCGGCGCCGACTTCTTCAAGTGCCTGGCCGACATCGTCGACCGCCTCGGCGCCAAGCCGATCGCGATCCAGCTTCCGATCGGCGCCGAGAACAACTTCAAGGGTCTCGTCGACCTCGTGAAGATGCAGGGCATCATCTGGAACGATGAATCGCTCGGCGCGAAGTTCGATTATGTCGACATTCCGGAAGATCTGGTCGAGCAGGCCAAGGAATACCGCGAGAAGATGGTGGAAGCCGCCGTCGAGCTCGACGACGACGCCATGGCCGCCTATCTCGACGGCAAGGAGCCGGACGAAGAGACGCTGAAGCGGCTGATCCGCAAGGCGGTTCTGACCGGTGCGTTCTATCCCGTGCTGTGCGGCTCGGCCTTCAAGAACAAGGGCGTGCAGCCGCTGCTCGACGCCGTCGTCGACTATCTGCCGTCGCCGATCGACGTGCCCGCGATCAAGGGCACCGACGATCGCGGCAACGAAGTCGTGCGCAAGGCGGACGACAAGGAGCCGCTCGCGCTGCTCGCGTTCAAGATCATGGACGACCCGTTCGTCGGCACCATCACCTTCTGCCGCATCTACTCCGGCGTTCTGCAGAGCGGCACCGGCGTCGTGAACTCGACCCGCGAGAAGAAGGAGCGTATCGGGCGCATGCTCTTGATGCATGCGAACAACCGCGAAGACATCAAGGAAGCCTATGCCGGCGACATCGTCGCGCTGGCCGGCCTGAAGGAAGCGCGCACCGGTGACACGCTGTGCGATCCCGACAAGCAGGTGATCCTCGAGAAGATGGAATTCCCCGAGCCGGTCATCGAGATCGCGATCGAGCCGAAGTCCAAGGCCGACCAGGAAAAGCTGGGCGTGGCGCTGGCCAAGCTCGCTGCCGAGGATCCGTCCTTCCGCGTGTCGACCGACCAGGAGTCTGGCCAGACCATCCTCAAGGGCATGGGCGAACTCCATCTCGACATCAAGGTCGACATCCTCAAGCGCACCTACAAGGTCGACGCCAACATCGGCGCGCCCCAGGTTGCGTTCCGTGAGCGCGTCACCAAGAAGGCCGAGGTCAAGTACACCCACAAGAAGCAGACCGGCGGTACCGGTCAGTTCGCGGAAGTGTCGATCGTGGTGGAGCCGAACGAGCCCGGCAAGGGCTACGAGTTCGAGTCCAAGATCGTCGGTGGTGCGGTTCCGAAGGAATACATCCCCGGCGTCGAAAAGGGCCTCAACAGCGTGATGAGCTCTGGTGTCGTCGCGGGCTTCCCCGTGGTCGACGTCAAGGTTCAGCTCGTCGACGGCAAGTATCACGACGTCGACTCGTCGGCGCTCGCCTTCGAAATCGCATCGCGCGCGGCGTTCCGCGAAGCCTTGCAGAAGGGCAAGTCCGTCCTGCTCGAGCCGATCATGAAGGTCGAAGTGGTGACCCCGGAAGACTACACCGGCTCGGTCATCGGCGACCTGAATTCGCGGCGCGGTCAGATCCAGGGTCAGGACATGCGCGGCAACGCCAACGTCATCAATGCGATGGTGCCGCTCATGAACATGTTCGGTTACGTGAATAACCTGCGCTCGATGAGCCAGGGTCGCGCAACCTTCACCATGCAGTTCGACCACTACGCAGAAGCGCCGGCCAACGTGTCGGCAGAAGTCCAGAAGAAGTTTGCCTGATTGTCGTCGGTCACGAACTGACGATTGAACGGAGAGTCAAATGGCCAAAGCAAAGTTTGAACGTAACAAGCCGCACTGCAACATCGGCACCATCGGTCACGTCGACCATGGCAAGACGTCGCTGACCGCGGCGATCACCAAGGTTCTCGCCGAAGCCGGCGGTGCGACGTTCACCGCGTACGACCAGATCGACAAGGCGCCGGAAGAGAAGGCGCGCGGCATCACCATCTCGACCGCGCACGTCGAGTACGAGACGCCGAACCGCCACTACGCCCACGTCGACTGCCCCGGCCACGCCGACTACGTCAAGAACATGATCACCGGCGCCGCCCAGATGGACGGTGCGATCCTGGTCGTGTCCGCCGCTGACGGCCCGATGCCGCAGACCCGCGAGCACATCCTGCTCGCCCGCCAGGTCGGCGTGCCCGCGCTGGTCGTGTTCCTCAACAAGTGCGACATGGTCGACGATCCGGAACTGCTCGAGCTCGTCGAGCTCGAAGTCCGCGAGCTGCTCTCGAAGTACGACTTCCCGGGCGACAAGATCCCGATCATCAAGGGTTCGGCGCTGGCCGCTCTCGAAGATTCCGACAAGAAGCTCGGCCACGACGCCATCCTCGAGCTGATGAAGAACGTCGACGAGTACATCCCGCAGCCGGAGCGTCCGATCGACCAGCCGTTCCTGATGCCGGTTGAAGACGTGTTCTCGATCTCGGGCCGCGGCACCGTCGTGACCGGCCGTGTCGAGCGCGGCATCGTCAAGGTCGGCGAGGAAATCGAGATCGTCGGTCTCCGTGCGACCCAGAAGACGACCGTCACCGGCGTCGAAATGTTCCGCAAGCTGCTCGATCAGGGCCAGGCTGGCGACAACATCGGTGCGCTGCTCCGCGGCACCAAGCGCGAAGACGTCGAGCGCGGCCAGGTGCTGTGCAAGCCGGGTTCGGTCAAGCCGCACACCAAGTTCAAGGCTGAGGCTTACATCCTCACCAAGGAAGAGGGCGGTCGCCACACCCCGTTCTTCACCAACTACCGTCCGCAGTTCTACTTCCGCACCACCGACGTGACCGGTGTCGTGCACCTGCCGGAAGGCACCGAGATGGTGATGCCGGGCGACAACATCGCGATGGAAGTGCACCTGATCGTGCCGATCGCGATGGAAGAGAAGCTCCGCTTCGCGATCCGCGAAGGTGGCCGCACCGTCGGCGCCGGCGTCGTCGCCTCGATCATCGAGTAACAAGCGAATAGGGAATGGTGAGTGGCGAATAGGGATTTCTATTCGCTACTCGCTACTCGCCACTCACTAAAGAAAGCACGGCAATGAACGGCCAAAACATTCGTATCCGTCTCAAGGCGTTCGACCATCGTATCCTCGATACGTCGACCCGCGAGATCGTGAACACGGCGAAGCGCACCGGCGCGCAGGTCCGCGGACCCATTCCGCTGCCCACCCGCATCGAGAAGTTCACCGTCAACCGTTCGCCCCACGTCGACAAGAAGAGCCGCGAGCAGTTCGAGATGCGCACTCACAAGCGCCTGCTCGACATCGTCGATCCGACCCCGCAGACCGTCGATGCTTTGATGAAGCTCGACCTGGCCGCCGGTGTCGACGTCGAGATCAAGCTCTAAGATTTTTGGATCCCGTTCGCTTAAAGCGGACAGAAAGAACAGGAAGCAAGCCGATGCGCTCCGGAGTGATCGCACAAAAGGTCGGGATGACGCGGGTCTTTACTGAGGCCGGCGAACATATCCCCGTGACCGTGCTGAAGCTCGGCAATTGCCAGGTCGTGGGCCACCGTACCGAAGAGAAGAACGGTTACGTGGCGCTCCAGCTTGGTTCTGGTGCCCGCAAGACCGTTTACATGCCCAAGGCGGAGCGCGGCCAGTTCGCGGTCGCCAAGGTCGAGCCGAAGCGCCGGGTCGAGGAATTCCGCGTCACCGCGGATGCCATGATCCCGGTCGGCGCCGAGATCCTGGCCGACCACTTCGTTGTCGGCCAGTTCGTCGACGTCACCGGCACCTCGGTCGGTAAGGGCTTCGCCGGCGGCATGAAGCGCTGGAACTTCGGCGGTCTGCGCGCCACCCACGGCGTCTCGGTCTCGCACCGCTCGATCGGTTCGACCGGTGGCCGTCAGGACCCCGGCAAGACCTGGAAGAACAAGAAGATGCCCGGCCACATGGGTGTCGACCGCATCACCACGCTCAACCTTCGCGTCGTTCAGCTCGATGTCGAGCGCGGCCTGATCCTCGTCGAAGGCGCCGTTCCCGGCTCCAAGGGCGGCTGGATCCGCGTGCGCGACGCCGTCAAGAAGCCGCTGCCGAAGGAAGCTCCGAAGCCCGGCAAGTTCAAGGTTGCCGGTGGCGAAGCCGAGGCTGCGGCCCAGCAGGAGGGTGCGTGAGATGGAATTGAAGGTCACCACCCTCGAAGGTAAGGAAGCCGGCTCGGTCCAGCTGTCCGACACCATTTTCGGCCTCGAGCCGCGCCAGGACATCATTGCGCGTTGCGTGCAGTGGCAGCTCAACAAGCGTCAGGCTGGCACGCACAAGGCCAAGGGCCGCGCCGAGATCTGGCGCACCGGCAAGAAGATGTACAAGCAGAAGGGCACCGGCGGTGCTCGTCACGGCTCGGCCCGCGTGCCGCAGTTCCGCGGCGGTGGCCGTGCCTTCGGTCCGGTGGTGCGTTCGCACGCCACCGACCTGCCGAAGAAGGTCCGTGCGCTGGCGCTGAAGCATGCGCTCTCGGCCAAGGCCAAGGACGGCGATCTCGTCGTGATCGAGAAGGCCGCGCTGGAAGCCGCCAAGACTAAGGCGCTGCTCGGTCACTTCTCGGGCCTGGGTCTGACCAACGCGCTGATCATCGACGGCGCCGAGCTCAACAACGGCTTCGCCGCTGCGGCTCGCAACATCCCGAACATGGACGTGCTGCCGATCCAGGGCATCAACGTCTACGACATCCTGCGCCGTCAGAAGCTCGTTCTGACCAAGGCCGCCATCGATGCGCTGGAGGCGCGCTTCAAATGACGAAGAACATCGAGGCTCGCCACTACGACGTGATCCTGTCGCCGGTCGTGACTGAAAAGGCAACGATCGCCTCGGAGCACAACAAGGTGCTGTTCAAGGTGGCCGCCAAGGCGACCAAGCCGCAGATCAAGGAAGCGATCGAGAAGCTGTTCGACGTCAAGGTCAAGAGCGTCAACACGCTGGTCCGCAAGGGCAAGACCAAGATCTTCCGCGGCAATCTCGGCTCGCAGTCGAACACCAAGCGCGCGATCGTGACCCTCGAAGAGGGCCACCGGATCGACGTCACCACCGGTCTGTAAGGTCGTACGACGATGGCACTGAAGACATTCAATCCTACGACGCCGGGCCAGCGCCAGCTGGTCATGGTCGATCGTTCGGCCCTCTACAAGGGCAAGCCGGTCAAGGCGCTCACCGAGGGCAAGCACTCCTCGGGCGGCCGCAACAACACCGGTCGCATCACCGTGCGTTTCCGTGGCGGTGGCCATAAGAAGACGCTGCGCACCGTGGATTTCAAGCGCGAGAAGATCGACGTCCCCGCGACGGTCGAGCGTCTCGAGTACGATCCGAACCGCACCGGCTTCATCGCGCTGATCAAGTATCAGGACGGCGAGCAGGCCTACATCCTGGCGCCGCAGCGCCTGGCCGTCGGTGACACCATCATCGCGGGCAACTACGTCGACGTGAAGCCGGGCAATGTCATGCCGCTCGGCAACATGCCGGTCGGCACGATCATCCACAACATCGAGGTCAAGATCGGGAAGGGCGGCCAGCTCGCCCGTTCGGCCGGCACCTACGCCCAGCTCGTCGGCCGCGATCAGGACTACGTGATCATCCGCCTGAACTCGGGCGAGCAGCGCCTGGTGCACGGCCGTTGCCGCGGCACGATCGGCGCGGTGTCGAACCCGGATCACATGAACACCTCGATCGGCAAGGCCGGTCGCAACCGTTGGCTGGGCCGCAAGCCGCACAACCGCGGTGTTTCGATGAACCCGATCGACCATCCGCACGGCGGTGGTGAAGGTCGTACCTCGGGCGGCCGCCACCCGGTCACCCCGTGGGGCAAGCCGACCAAGGGCAAGAAGACCCGCACCAACAAGTCGACCAACAAATTCATTCTCCTAAGCCGCCACAAGCGGAAGAAGTAAGGAACGCCGGACATGGTTCGTTCAGTCTGGAAAGGCCCGTTCGTCGAGGGTTCTCTGCTCAAGAAGGCAGATGCCGCCCGCGCGTCCGGCCGTCACGACGTCATCAAGATCTGGAGCCGTCGCTCGACGATCCTGCCGCAGTTCGTCGGCCTGACCTTCGGCGTCTACAACGGTCAGAAGCACGTGCCGGTGGCCGTCAACGAGGAAATGGTCGGTCACAAGTTCGGCGAGTTCTCGCCGACCCGGACCTTCCATGGCCACTCCGGCGACAAGAAAGCCAAGAAGGCTTGAGGATTAAACGATGAGCAAACCTAAGCGCGAACGGAGCCTCGCCGAAAACGAGGCCAAGGCGGTCGCCCGGATGCTGCGGGTGAGCCCGCAGAAGCTCAACCTGGTCGCCCAGCTCATTCGCGGCCGGAAGGCAGCTGCTGCGCTCGCCGATCTGCAGTTTTCGCGCAAGCGGATCGCGGTCGACGTGAAGAAGTGCCTGGAATCGGCTATCGCCAATGCCGAGAACAATCACGATCTCGACGTGGACGATCTCGTCGTGGCGCAGGCCTTCGTCGGCAATGGCCTCGTGATGAAGCGCTTCGCCGCCCGTGGCCGTGGCCGCTCGGGCCGTGTCTACAAACCATTTTCGCAGCTGACGATCATCGTTCGTCAGGTCGAAGCCGAAGCAGCCGCTTAAGGGCGCAGGAGAACACGATGGGTCAAAAGATCAATCCGATCGGTCTGCGTCTCGGCATCAACCGCACCTGGGATTCCCGCTGGTTCGCCGGCAAGCAGGAATACGGCAAGCTGCTGCACGAAGACGTCAAGATCCGTGAGATCCTGCACAAGGAGCTCAAGCAGGCGGCCGTCGCCCGCATCGTGATCGAGCGTCCGCACAAGAAGTGCCGCGTCACCATCCACTCGGCTCGTCCGGGCGTGGTGATCGGCAAGAAGGGCGCGGACATCGACAAGCTGCGCAAGAAGGTCGCGGACATCACTTCGTCCGACGTCGTCATCAACATCGTCGAAATCCGCAAGCCGGAGCTCGATGCGACGCTGGTGGCCGAGTCGATCGCGCAGCAGCTCGAGCGCCGCGTGGCGTTCCGCCGTGCCATGAAGCGCGCCGTTCAGTCGGCGATGCGTCTCGGCGCGGAAGGCATCCGCATCAACTGCTCGGGACGTCTGGGCGGTGCGGAAATCGCGCGCATGGAGTGGTACCGCGAAGGTCGCGTGCCGCTGCACACGCTGCGCGCCGACATCGACTACGGCGTTGCGACCGCGTTCACGACCTTCGGCACCTGCGGCGTCAAGGTCTGGATCTTCAAGGGCGAGATCCTCGAGCACGATCCGATGGCCCAGGACAAGAGAATGGCCGAAGGCGAGACGGGTGGCAGTGGTGATCGTGGTGGCCGTCAGCGCCGCGATACGGCTGCAGCCTAAAGCCGCACAGGAATTTGAGGGCTTAAAGCCATGATGCAACCTAAGAAAACGAAGTTCCGGAAGGCGCATAAGGGCCGCATCCACGGCGTTGCGTCTTCGGGCGCGACGTTGGCGTTCGGCCAGTTCGGCCTGAAGGCGACCGAGCCTGAGCGGGTCACCGCGCGCCAGATCGAAGCCGCTCGCCGCGCGCTGACCCGCCACATGAAGCGCGCCGGCCGCGTCTGGATCCGCGTGTTCCCCGACGTTCCGGTGTCGAAGAAGCCGGCCGAAGTCCGCATGGGCTCCGGCAAGGGTTCGCCGGAATTGTGGGTCGCGCGCGTGAAGCCGGGCCGGGTGCTGTTCGAGATCGACGGCGTCAACACCCAGACGGCGCGTGAGGCGCTGACCCTGGCGGCCGCCAAGCTGCCGATCAAGACGCGCTTCGTCGAGCGCATTGCGGAGTAATGGCCATGGCCCAGATGAAGATCGAAGACATCCGCGCGATGAGCCCCGACCAGCAGGACGATGCCGTCCTGAACCTGAAGAAGGAGCGCTTCAACCTGCGCTTCCAGCGCGCCACCGGGCAGCTCGAGAACACCTCGCGCCTGCGCGAGGCCCGCCGTGACATCGCCCGGATCAAGACCGTCGCCGCGCAGACGCGCGCGAAGAAGAAGTAAGAGGCTTACGAAGATGCCGAAACGTACTTTGCAGGGCGTGGTCGTCAGCGACAAGCAAGCCAAGACCATCGTGGTGCGCGTTGATCGCCGCTTCACGCACCCGATCTACAAGAAGACGATCCGCCGTTCGAAGAACTACCACGCGCACGACGAGAGCAACGAGTTCAAGCCGGGCGACATGGTGTGGATCGAGGAATCGAAGCCGATTTCGAAGTTGAAGCGCTGGGTCGTGATCCGGGGCGAACACAAGAAAAGCGCCTGATCTGTTGGCTTTAGCCGACTGACTTCAGGGAAATGTTGAGCGCCGGCTGGGCTGGCGCAAAGAGAAGAGGACGAGGTGCATCAATGATTCAGATGCAGACCAACCTCGACGTGGCCGACAATTCTGGCGCACGCCGTGTCATGTGTATCAAGGTGCTCGGGGGCTCCAAGCGCCGCTACGCCACGATCGGCGACATCATCGTCGTTTCGATCAAGGAAGCAATTCCGCGTGGCAAGGTGAAGAAGGGCGACGTGATGAAGGCCGTCGTGGTGCGCGTCCGCAAGGACATCCGCCGCGCCGACGGTTCGGTCATCCGCTTCGACCGCAACGCCGCCGTTCTGATCAACAACCAGTCCGAGCCGGTCGGCACCCGTATCTTCGGGCCCGTGCCGCGCGAGCTGCGCGCGAAGAACCACATGAAGATCATCTCGCTCGCGCCGGAGGTGCTGTGATGGCTGCCAAGATCCGCAAGGGCGACAAGGTCGTCGTGCTGACCGGCCGCGACAAGGGCCGTACCGGCGAAGTGTTCGAAGTGCGTCCCGACGCCGGCACGGCGCTGGTGCGCGGCATCAACATGGTCAAGCGTCACCAGAAGCAGACGCAGGCCCAGGAGGGCGGCATCATCTCGAAGGAGTCGCCGATCCAACTGTCCAACATCGCGTATGTCGGCAAGGACGGAAAGCCGACCCGCGTCGGATTCAAGATTCTGGCGGACGGCAAGAAGGTCCGCATCGCCAAGAGCTCGGGAGCTGAGATCGATGGCTGAGGCCGCTTACACGCCGCGCCTGCGCGCGGAATACGATGCGAAGATCCGCACGGCCATGACCGAGAAGTTCGGTTATGAGAACGTCATGCAGGTTCCGCGTCTGGACAAGGTCGTGCTGAACATGGGCGTTGGCGATTCCGTCAACGATCGCAAGAAGGCCGAGACCGCCGCTGCCGAGCTGACCCAGATCGCAGGCCAGAAGGCCATCGTGACCTATTCGCGTATCGCGATCGCGACCTTCAAGCTGCGTGAAAACCAGCCGATCGGCTGCAAGGTCACGCTGCGCAAGGCCCACATGTACGAGTTCATCGATCGCCTGGTGACGGTCGCGCTGCCGCGCGTCCGCGACTTCCGCGGCCTGAACCCGAAGAGCTTCGACGGCCGCGGCAACTACTCGCTCGGCATCAAGGAGCACATCATTTTCCCCGAGATCGACTTCGACAAGGTCACGGAAGCCCGCGGCATGGACATCACCGTCTGCACCACGGCCAAGACCGACGAAGAGGCGAGGGCCTTGTTGACCGCTTTCAATTTCCCGTTCCGGCAGTGAGACGCTGACCTAAAGCCTCTCAAACGCGGATACCCAGGAGCCAAGCATGGCAAAGAAGAGTTCAGTCGAGAAGAACAACCGGCGCAAGCGGATGGTGAAGAACGCCGCCGCCAAGCGCGAGCGGTTCAAGGCGATCATCGCCGACAAGAAGCTGCCGATGGAGGAGCGTTTCGCTGCGACGTTGAAGCTGGCGGAAATGCCGCGCAACTCGTCGGCAACCCGCATCCGCCTGCGTTGCGAGCTGTCGGGTCGCCCGCGCTCGAACTACCGCAAGAGCAAGCTGTCCCGTATCGCGCTGCGCGAACTTGGCTCCAAGGGCATGGTCCCGGGCCTCGTGAAGTCCAGCTGGTAAGGAGGGTCGTTTAGATGTCTACGCACGATCCAATCAGCGATCTGATCACCCGTATCCGCAACGCGCAGATGCGCTCCAAGACCAAGGTCTCCACGCCTGGCTCGAAGATGCGCGAGAACGTGCTCGAGGTCCTCAAGTCCGAGGGCTACATCCGCGGTTACGCCACGCTCGAGCATTCCTCGGGCCGCAGCGAGATCGAGATCGAGCTGAAGTATTTCGACGGCGAGCCCGTCATCCGCGAGATCGAACGTGTTTCCAAGCCCGGGCGTCGCGTCTACGCCTCGGTGAAGAACCTGCCGCGGGTCAACAACGGGCTCGGCATTTCGGTGTTGTCGACGCCGAAGGGGATCATGGCCGACCACAGCGCGCGCGACGCGAATGTGGGCGGTGAAGTCCTCTTCACGGTGTTCTGAGAAGGATTTTTGATCCATGTCACGTGTTGGCAAAAGGCCTGTGGCGGTGCCGTCGGGTGTTACCGCGACCGTCGATGGGCAGACCGTCAAGATGAAGGGGCCGAAGGGCCAGCTTCAGTTCGTCGTTCATGACGACGTCGAGGTGAAGCTCGAGAGCGGCCAGATCAAGGTCAAGCCGCGGCTCGAGACCAATCGCGCGCGCGCGCTCTATGGTACCGCTCGCGCCCAGGTCGCGAATCTGGTCGAAGGCGTCACCAAGGGCTTCGAGAAGAAGCTCGAGATCACCGGCGTCGGTTACCGCGCCGCGATGCAGGGCAAGAACCTGCAGCTCGCGCTCGGCTACAGCCACGACGTGATCTACACGATCCCCGAGGGGATCACGATCACCGTGCCGAAGCCGACCGAGATCACGGTGGCGGGCAGCGACATCCAGCGCGTCGGCCAGGTTGCGGCCGAGATCCGCGGTTATCGCCCGCCGGAGCCCTACAAGGGCAAGGGCGTGAAGTATGTTGGCGAATTCATCTTCCGCAAGGAAGGCAAGAAGAAGTAACGGAGCCGGTCATGTCCAAAGCCAAGGTTACCAATGCCCGGCGCAAGCGGAGTGTGCGGCTGAAGCTGCGCCGCTCCGGTGGTGGTCGTCCGCGTCTGTCGGTGTTCCGCTCGTCCAAGCACATCTACGCCCAGGTCATCGACGACCTCAAGGGCGAGACGCTGGCCTCTGCCTCGTCGCTCGAGAAGTCGATGCGCGACGGCGGCAAGACCGGCGCCGACATCGATGCAGCGAAGGCGGTCGGCAAGCTGCTGGCCGAGCGCGCCGCCGAGAAGGGCGTCAAGGAAGTCGTGTTCGATCGCGGCAGCTACCTCTACCACGGGCGCGTCAAGGCTCTTGCCGACGCGGCGCGTGAGAGCGGGCTGAGCTTCTAACAGAATTTGAGGATTGAGGCGCAAGCCTCTGAAGGATTGGAAAAATGGCAGAACGCGAACAACGTGGTGGACGCGATCAACGCGGCGGCGGCGGACGTGAACGCAGGGAGCGCGAGGAGCGCGACAGCGAGTTCGTCGACAAGCTCGTCCACATCAACCGCGTGGCCAAGGTCGTCAAGGGCGGCAAGCGCTTCGGTTTCGCAGCGCTGGTCGTGATCGGCGACCAGAAGGGCCGCGCCGGCTTCGGTCACGGCAAGGCGCGCGAAGTGCCGGAAGCGATCCGCAAGGCCACCGAGTCCGCCAAGCGCAACCTGACCCGCGTCTCGCTGCGCGAGGGCCGCACGCTCCATCACGACATCGCCGGCCGTCATGGCGCGGGCCGTGTCTACCTGCGTGCAGCTCCCGCCGGTACCGGCATCATCGCCGGCGGCCCGATGCGTGCCGTGTTCGAGACGCTCGGCGTCCAGGACGTGGTCGCCAAGTCGATCGGCTCGTCGAACCCCTACAACATGGTTCGCGCGACCTTCGACGCGCTGAAGCATCAGGATTCGCCGCGTTCGGTCGCAGCCCGCCGCAACATCAAGGTGTCCACTCTGCAGTCCCGCCGTATCGGTGGTGATGCCGAGGCGGCCGCCGACTAACGGAAGCTCTGGAGTAGACTCCCATGGCCAAGGCCAGCAAGACGATCAAGCTCGAGCAGACCGGCAGCGCGATCCGCCGCCATCACTCGCAGCGCTCGACGCTGATCGGGCTCAAGCTCAACAAGATCGGTCGCACCAGCGAACTGCAGGACACCCCGGCGGTCCGTGGCATGATCGAGAAGGTTCACCATCTCGTCCGCATCGTCGACGAGAAGTAAATAAGGAGAAGGGCGATGAAGCTCAGCGATATCGCCGACAACGCCGGCTCGCGCAAGAAGCGCATGCGCGTCGGCCGTGGCATCGGTTCGGGCAAGGGCAAGCAATCCGGCCGCGGCGGCAAGGGTCAGACCGCGCGTTCCGGCGTGCGCATCAAGGGTTTCGAAGGCGGCCAGATGCCGATGCATCGCCGTCTGCCCAAGCGCGGCTTCAACAACATCTTCCGTGTCGAGTTCGCCGAGATCAATCTCGACCGGCTCCAGGAAGCGGTCGACGCCAAGAAGATCGACGCCGGCAGCGTCGTGAACGTCGAGGCCCTGGTGAAGGGCGGCGTGCTGCGCCGCGCCAAGGCCGGCCTGCGGCTGCTCGGCCGTGGCGAGCTCAAGTCCAAGCTCAACATCGAAGTCCACGGCGCCACCAAGACCGCGATCGCCGCGGTCGAGAAGGCCGGCGGCTCGGTGAAGATCCTCGCCCCTGCCAAGGAAGAAGGCGAGGCGGCGTAACAACTGCGTCATTGGCCCGCGGCTAGCGGGCCTTTACGCGTGCGGGACGTGGACTTATCGAAGCCGAGCCCCAGATAATGTCCGGTGTCCGGTATAATGTAGCCCGGCCGCGGGCATGACGGCGCAATAGGCGGCGGGAGAAAGTCCAAGATGGCCTCTGCAGCGGAACAACTGGCAGCCAATCTCAATTTCGGTGCGTTTGCCAAGGCTGACGAACTGAAGAAGCGCATCTGGTTCACCCTGGGTGCGCTGCTCGTTTATCGGCTCGGGACCTACATCCCGCTCCCCGGCATCGATCCCAATATCTGGGAGCAGGTGTTCCGCTCGCAGGCGGGCGGCATCCTCGGCATGTTCAACATGTTCGCCGGCGGCGGCATCCACCGCATGGCGATCTTCGCGCTGAACATCATGCCGTATATCTCGGCCTCGATCATCATCCAGCTCCTCACCACCGTCTCGCCGCAACTCGAGGCGCTGAAGAAGGAAGGCGAGTCCGGCCGCAAGCTGCTGAACCAGTACACCCGCTATCTCACGGTGATCCTGGCCGCGTTCCAGTCCTACGGCATCGCGGTAGGCCTAGAGGGCGCCGGCAACGTCGTCAGCGACCCCGGCCTGTTCTTCCGCCTGTCCACCGCGATCACGCTGACCGGCGGCACCATGTTCCTGATGTGGCTGGGCGAGCAGATCACCTCGCGCGGCATCGGCAACGGCATCTCGCTGATCATTCTCGCCGGTATCGTCGCCGAGCTGCCCGCCGCGCTCGCCAACATGCTCGAGCTCGGCCGTCAGGGCGCGATGTCGACCGGCCTGATCCTGGTCGTCATCATCATGGCGGTCGCCGTGATTGCCTTCATCGTGTTCATGGAGCGGGCGCAGCGCCGTCTCCTGATCCAGTATCCGAAGCGCCAGGTCGGCAACAAGATGTTCGAGGGCCAGTCCTCGCATCTGCCGCTCAAGCTCAACACCTCAGGCGTGATCCCGCCGATCTTTGCGTCCTCGCTGCTGCTGCTGCCGACGACGGTTGCGAACTTCAACGCGGGCAGCGGGCCGGAATGGTTCCAGTGGATTACGACCCAGCTCGGCCACGGTCGTCCGCTCTTCCTGATCATGTACCTGGCGCTGATCGTGTTCTTCGCCTTCTTCTACACCGCGATCGTGTTCAACCCGACCGAGACCGCGGACAATCTGAAGAAGCACGGCGGTTTCATTCCGGGCATCCGTCCCGGCGAGCGCACTGCGGAATATATCGACTACGTGCTCTCGCGTATCACCGTGCTTGGTGCGATTTATCTCGCGATCGTCTGCTTGATCCCGGAGATCCTGATCTCCTACGCCTCGGTGCCGTTCTACTTCGGCGGTACCTCACTGCTGATCGTGGTCAGCGTCACCATGGACACGGTGGCGCAGGTTCAGGGCTATCTGCTGGCGCACCAGTATGAAGGCCTGATCCGCAAGTCGAAGCTGCGCGGCCGCCGTAGATGAGCAGGGAGCTCGCGCGCCGAATCGCTTTCACGATCGGCGCGCTGCTCCTCTTCAGGCTCGGCACCCAGATTCCGGTCGCGGGTGTCGCGGTGCATGGCGGGTTCGCGGCAAACAAGATCGCCCCGCTTTCGATCTTCTCGCTGTCCCTGTTTCCTTATCTGACTGCCGCAATTCTTGTTCAGCTCGTCGCTGTGGTGTGGCGAAGGCTGAGGGCGCTCGAACGATCGGGCGAGGCCGGTCGGCGCAAGCTGGCGCGTATCACCCTGATCCTGACGCTGCTCCTTGCTACGTTTCAGGCCTTTGGCATCGCCTCGACCATGCGGCAAATGCCGGGACTTGTCGTCCATCCCGGCGACTGGTTCGTCTTGAGCGCCACGGTCTCGCTCGTCGGCGGCGTGTTCGTTCTGATCTGGCTCAGTGAGCAGATCACGCGTCGCGGAATCGGCAATGGCCTCGCGCTCGTCCTAACCGTCAGCATCGTGGCTTCGCTGCCGTCCGATGTTGCGACCCTCCTCACCCAGCTGCGACGAGGAGCGATCTCCGGCAATGTTCTGGCGAGCAACGCGGTCTTCCTGATCGTGGTGGTCGCGCTGATCGTCTTCGTCGAGCGCGCGCGGCGTAACCTTCCGGTGCAGTTTGCCGCGCGCCGCGTCGGGGAGCGCTCGCTGCCTTCGCGTTCGGCGGTGCTGCCGCTCAAGATCAACAGCGCCGGTTACCTGTTGCCCGCGACCGTCGCGCCCTGGGCGATCTCGCTGCCAGTGATTTTTGCCGGCTTCATCTTCGGTGCCGATGACGGATCCTGGGTCGAAACCATCAGCGCGCATCTTCACTTCGGCGAGAAGGCTCACATCGTTTTCGGATCGATCGCGGTATTCGCGCTCGCCTTCGTCTACACGGCCTTTGTCATCGATCCCGATCATGCCGCCGAATCGCTTGCCCGGCAGGGCGGCGTGATTCCCGGCGTCACGCCGGGCGAGGCAACAGCTAGCTATCTCGACCGCGTGGTGTCGCTGACCACCGTGATCGGCGCCAGCTACCTGACTGCGCTTTCGTTGATTCCCGAGGTGTTCTTGGCCTACGGGAATGCGCTAGTTTATAAAATGGGTGGTGGTGCGGCGCTGATTGTGGTTTGCACTATTCTCGATCTTCAAACACAGGTGCGCGAGGTATCGCTCACCAATCCGGGGGGCGTACGCCGATGAGAATTATACTTCTGGGACCGCCGGGGTCGGGCAAGGGGACCCAGGCGCAGCTCTTGGTGCAGCGTTATGGCATCGTCCAGCTCTCGACCGGCGAGATGCTGCGTGCCGCGGTTGCGGCCGGTACGCCAGTCGGGCTGAAGGCCAAGGAGATCATGGCCAGCGGTGCTCTCGTGCCCGACGAGGTCGTGGTCGGAATCATCTCGGATCGGATCGACCAGCCGGATGCCCGCAACGGCTTCATCCTCGACGGTTTCCCGCGCACCGTGCCGCAGGCCGAGGCGCTGGACGAGTTGCTCAAGCACAAGCACCTCAAGCTCGACGCCGTGATCGAGCTCCGCGTCAACGAGAGCGCGCTCCTGAACCGTGTCGAGACCCGCGTCGCCCAGATGCGTGAGCGCGGGGAGGAGGTCCGACTCGACGACACCCCGGAGGTTCTGACCAAGCGGTTAGCCAATTACCGCAACCAGACGGAACCGCTGATTCACTACTATTCCGAGCGGCGGAAGCTCTCGACCATCGACGGTATGATGGCCATCGACGAGGTCACCCGCGCCATCCATCGCCAGCTCCTGGCGCTGGGGGCGGTCGAGCCCAAGACCCACGCCAAAAGCGCAGCCAAGGCGGGCCCGGCCAAGAAGGCCAAGGCGAGCAAGACGGCCAGGAAAACAGCCCAAAAACCGGCCAAAACGACCAAAAAACCCGCCAAATCGGCCAAAAAGGCCGCCAAGACGGCGGTGAGGGGTCCCAAGAAGACGGCCAAGAAAGCCGGCAAGAAGGCCGCTGGGAAGACCGTCAAGAAAGCGACGAAAAAGGCAGCCCAAAAGACCGCCAAGAAAGCTGTCAAAAAGGGTGCCAGAAAGGCCGCAAAAAAGGTCACGAAAAAGCGAGCTAAGCGCTAGCGGCGGTTGACGAAAGCCCCTGGAATCCCCTAATAAGCCCCGCATCCAAGTCGGATAGTTTCAAACGATGCCGGGCCCCAGGAAGACCAGGGGTGGGCGTCGTGTTCGCGTTTGTGAACACCTGCCCGAGAAACCAAGCACTTAAAGACCGATTCCTGACGAGGGATCGGCAACAGGAGAGAAGGCCGTGGCCCGTATTGCCGGCGTGAACATCCCGACCAACAAGCGCGTGCTGATCGCGCTCCAGTACATCCATGGCATCGGCCAGAAGATCGCCGGTGAGATCCTGGAGAAGGTGAAGATCCCCGTGGATCGTCGCGTCAATCAGCTGAGCGACGCCGAAGTGCTCCAGATCCGCGAAGTGATCGACCGCGACTATCTCGTCGAGGGCGATCTGCGTCGTGAGGTCGGCATCAACATCAAGCGTCTGATGGACCTCGGCTGCTATCGCGGCCTGCGTCATCGTCGCGGCCTGCCGGTGCGCGGCCAGCGTACCCACACCAATGCGCGCACGCGCAAGGGTCCGGCCAAGGCCATCGCCGGCAAGAAGAAGTAAGTTTTCGAATCCAATCGCGGCGTGTGGCGAACAGGGATGACCCGTTCGCCACGCGCCTTTCGTTCCACAGGTGTAGCCGCTGGCATTACGGCGGCGTTTGAGATCTTCAGGAAAGGTACTCTATGGGCAAGGAAGCCACCCGCGTTCGTCGTCGTGAGCGCAAGAACATCGCCTCCGGCGTCGCGCACGTGAACTCGTCGTTCAACAACACGACCATCACCATCACCGACGCGCAGGGCAACACGATTGCCTGGTCTTCCGCCGGCACGATGGGCTTCAAGGGCTCGCGCAAGTCGACCCCGTACGCCGCGCAGGTTGCTGCCGAGGACGTGTCCAAGAAGGCGCAGGAGCACGGCATGCGCACGCTGGAAGTCGAAGTCGCAGGTCCCGGTTCGGGCCGCGAGTCGGCACTCCGCGCGCTTCAGGCCGCAGGCTTTACCGTCACCTCGATCCGCGACGTGACCACGATCCCGCATAACGGTTGCCGTCCCCGCAAGCGTCGGCGCGTTTGATCCCGAGTTGCGGGCGCATTGGCGCCCGCAATGACTTTTCTAAGAAGCCGCGGGAATGATCCGCGGCCTTTCTCCAACGCCAGTATTTGAGCTCTCAAATTGACTGGCCTGTATGGGTGAAACAGTGACGATCCAGAAAAATTGGCAAGAACTGATTCGACCGAACAAGCTCCAGGTCACGCCCGGCAGCGATTCGAACCGTTTCGCGACCATCGTCGCCGAGCCGCTCGAGCGCGGCTTCGGCCAGACGCTCGGCAACGCGCTGCGTCGCATCCTGCTCTCCTCGCTCCAGGGCGCGGCGGTGCAGTCGGTGCACATCGACGGCGTGCTGCACGAGTTCTCCTCGATCGCTGGCGTTCGTGAGGACGTCACCGACATCGTGCTCAACATCAAGGACATCTCGATCAAGATGCAGGGCGAAGGCCCCAAGCGCATGGTCGTGAAGAAGCAGGGCCCGGGCGTCGTCACCGCCGGCGACATCCAGACCGTCGGCGACGTCGTGGTGCTGAACCCGGATCTGCAGATCTGCACGCTCGACGAGGGCGCCGAGATCCGCATGGAGTTCACGGTCGCCACCGGCAAGGGCTACGTGCCCGCCGAGCGCAACCGCCCCGAGGACGCGCCGATCGGCCTGATCCCGGTCGACAGCCTGTACTCGCCGGTCCGCAAGGTCTCCTACAAGGTCGAGAACACCCGTGAGGGCCAGATCCTCGACTACGACAAGCTGACCATGACGATCGAGACCAACGGCGCGATCTCGCCGGATGATTCCGTGGCTTACGCCGCGCGCATCCTGCAGGATCAGCTCAACGTGTTCGTCAACTTCGAAGAGCCGCGCAAGGAAGTCGCCCAGGAGATCATCCCGGACCTCGCCTTCAACCCGGCCTTCCTCAAGAAGGTGGACGAGCTCGAGCTGTCGGTGCGTTCGGCCAACTGCTTGAAGAACGACAACATCGTCTACATCGGCGACCTCGTGCAGAAGAGCGAGGCGGAAATGCTCCGCACTCCGAACTTCGGCCGCAAGTCGCTGAACGAGATCAAGGAAGTGCTGGCCCAGATGGGTCTGCATCTCGGCATGGAAGTGCCGGGCTGGCCGCCGGAGAACATCGACGAGCTCGCCAAGCGCTTCGAGGATCACTACTGAGCGAGTTGGGAGTGGCGAATAGCGAATAGGGAAGATCATCCATTCGCCATTCGCTATTCGCTATTCGCGACCTAGGGCGAACGCAGGCAGCCCACCTGAGCAACATGTCCGACGAACCGTCGCGGCAGTTTTTACGTAAGGAATAGTCAAATGCGTCACGGCAAGGTTCATCGGAAGCTCAATCGCACTGCCGAGCATCGCCGCGCGATGTTCGCCAACATGTGCGCCGCGCTGATCAAGCACGAGCAGATCGTCACCACGCTGCCGAAGGCGAAGGAATTGCGCCCGATCGTCGAGAAGCTCGTCACCCTCGGCAAGAAGGGCGGGCTGGCCATGCGCCGCCAGGCCATCTCCGAGATGCGCGACAAGGACCAGGTCAAGAAGCTGTTCGACGTGCTGGCGCCTCGCTACAAGGACCGCCAGGGCGGCTACACCCGCATCATCAAGGCCGGCTTCCGCTACGGCGACAATGCCGCGATGGCCGTGATCGAGTTCGTCGATCGCGACGTCGATGCCAAGGGCCAGGATTCCGGTCCGGTGCAGGAAAAGGAAGCCGAGGCGGCGTAAGCCGATCGGTATTGAATTCAGAGAGCGGCGCCTTCGGGCGCCGCTTTTTTTGTTGGCCGTCGCCGATACCTTATCGGTGCTCGTCTCGTAGTCCCGGGTTTCGCCGTGGCGACGAGCCCGTGTCCTTCTCACGCGTGAGTGAGCGCCAATTGCGATCTCATGTCGAGCGCCCGATATCTCCACCGACATCGATGGAGATGAGACATGAAGATCGACCTTTCCGGAAAGACCGCCCTCGTGACCGGCTCGACTGCCGGCATCGGCCACGCCATCGCCAGAGGCCTAGCAGCCTCCGGCGCCAGTGTCGTGATCAATGGGCGCGGCCAGGACAAGGTCGATGCCGCCGTGCGCAAGCTGGAAGGGACGGGCGCGAAGGTGCGCGGTATCGCTGCCGACGTCTCGACCGCAGCGGGCTGCAAGTCGCTCGTTGCGGCGCTGCCCGAGGTCGACATCCTCATCAACAATGCCGGCATCTTCGAGCCCAAGGATTTCTTCGAGATTCCGGACGAGGACTGGAGTCGTTTCTTCGAGGTCAACGTCATGAGCGGCGTGCGGCTGTCGCGGGCCTACCTGAAGGGCATGCTCAAGCGCAATTGGGGCCGCATCGTCTTCATCTCATCGGAGTCCGGGCTCAACATTCCCGTCGAGATGATCCACTACGGCATGACCAAGACGGCCCAGCTCTCGGTCGCGCGCGGTCTGGCGCAGCTCACCCGCGGCACCGGCGTCACCATCAATTCCGTGCTGCCGGGCCCGACCATGTCGGAGGGCGTCGAGACCTTTGTGAAGGATCTCGCCAAGCAGAACGGCCAGTCGGTCGACGAGGCTGCGGCCAATTTCGTCAAGCAGCATCGCCCGAGCTCGCTGCTGCAACGCTTCGCCAGCGTCGACGAGATCGCCAACATGGTGGTCTATGTTGCGTCGAAGCAGGCGTCCGCGACCAACGGTGCGGCGCTGCGGGCCGAGGGCGGCATCGTCAACACCATCGCCTGAGCCGCGCATGACAGCCTATGTGATTTCCGAAGTCGAGATGCGCGATCCCGACGGGTTCGAAGCCTATCGTGTGCTCGCCGCAGAGACGATCGCGCAGTATGGCGGGCGTTATCTCGTCCGCGGTGGCAAGGCCGAGCTTGCCGAAGGCAACCTTCCAGCGAAGGCCATCGTCATCGTCGAATTCGCGTCGATGGCGCGGCTGAAGGAATGGTACGCCTCGCCGGAATATGCCGAGGCGCTGAAGCTGCGGCAGACGGCGCTGGAGCGGCGGCTGCTGTTCGTCGAGGGCGCGGCGGAAGCGTAGGAGCGGTAGGGTGGGCAATGCGACTTGTCCGCCGTAGCTCGAAGAGCGAAGGCGGAAGCGTGCCCACCACTCCTGTCCTCGTTGAGCGTTGGTGGGCACGGCGCAAGTGCGCCTTTGCCCACCCTACGAGGCCTTCGCCTACCATCCCTCCAGCACGATCTTGCCGCGCGACTTGCCGCTCTCAAGCAGCGCATGCGCGCGCTTGAGGTTGGCGGCGTTGATCGTGCCAAAAGTCTGGTCGAGCGTGGTGCGTAGCACGCCTTTGTCGACGAGGTCGGCGACGTCGTTCAGCAAATGATGCTGCGCGATCATGTCTGATGTCTGGAACGAGGAGCGCGTGAACATCGATTCCCAGTGCACCGAGATCGCTTTGCCCTTGAACGTGCTCATGGTGAATTCAGGGGGGTCGTCGATCAGGCCGAACCGGCCCTGCGGGGCCATGAACTCGGCGATCGCCTTGTAATGCTGATCGGTGAAGGTGAGGCTCGCCACCAGCGCGACCGGCGGCAGCTTCAATTTTTCGATCTGCTCCTTCATCGGCTTGCCGTGGTCGATCACCGCATGCGCGCCGAGATCGAGGCACCATTTCTGCGAGTCCGGCCGCGTCGCGGTGGCGAGCACCGTGAGGCCGGTGAGGCGGCGCGCGAGCTGGATCAGGATCGAGCCGACGCCGCCGGCGCCGCCCGTGATCAGCAGCGTGCGCGGATCGACGCTCTTCCCGGGCACCGCGCCGAGCCGATCGAACAGCAATTCCCACGCGGTGATGGAGGTGAGGGGAAGGGCAGCGGCTTGCGCGAACGACAGGCTCTTCGGCTTGTTGCCGACGATGCGTTCGTCGACCAAGTGGAATTCGGAATTGGTGCCCTGGCGCAGGATCGAGCCGGCGTAAAACACCTCGTCGCCCGGGTTGAACAGCGTGACTTCAGGCCCGACGGCGTCGACCACGCCGGCCGCGTCGTAGCCCAGGATCTTGGTCTCGCCCTCGGGCGGCGCTGCGCGCTTGCGTACCTTGTAATCGACCGGATTGGCCGAGATCGCCTTCACCGCGACGCGGATGTCGCGCCCTTTGGGCTCGGGTTTTGCGGTCTCGAAATCGATCAGCGCATCCTGATCCTCGATCGGGAGCGATTTCTTGTAGCCGACGGCCTTCATGGCTTGTCTCCATCAGATGGGGCGCAGCTTGGCATGGGCGCGCCTGACCTGCTAACTGTCGCGCTGGCTCCAATTTGGCAAGTACTGTAAATTCGGGGATATAGTCCCTGTTTGGATACTATTGGGAAAATACGCATGAAACGGCGCGATTTTGCCCGTCGCCCGGGCTGCTCGGTCGAGGCGACGCTGGATCTGATCGACGGCAAGTGGAAGGGCGTGATCCTCTACCATCTGCAGAGCGGCACCCAGCGTTTCGGCGAACTGCGCCGCCGGATGCCCGGCATCACCCAGCGCATGCTGACAAAGCAGCTGCGCGCGCTGGAGGAGGACAAGCTTGTCATCCGCAAGGTCTATGCCGAGGTGCCGCCGCGCGTCGAATATTGCCTCTCCGAGCTCGGCGAGAGCCTCAAACCGGTGATCGACATCCTGAAGGCCTGGGGCGAGAGCCACCAGCAGCGCCTGTCCTGCGCACCGGCGCCGACGGTCGTGAAGAAGCCGAAGCGCGCGGCGTGAGTTGGTCGTAAAGCTGGCGCCTCACTCTCGGTGTCATCCCCGCGAACGCGGGGATCCATAACCCCAGGAAGAAGTTGTAGCGCGAGCGGCCAACTCTGAGACTTCGCCAAACTACTCCCTGTGGTTATGGGTCCCGGGTTCGCGCTTGCGCGCGCCCCGGGACGACAGCGAGTTTAGAACGCGAACTGCGTGCGCATCGCGACCGCATCGAACTTCGAGCCGACATCTGCGGTTGAGATCGGCGAGGCTTGCCTCGACACCGTGCCGTGCAGATAGTCGAGCATGAAGCGGACGTTGCCGTTGACGTACCAGTTGAGCGCCAGCGTATAGACGGTCTGCCGTCCGCCGGCGATGCCGGTCGCCGTGCCCAACTGATTGTTGAGGTCGATCGTCGAGAAGCGCCCCGCGATCTCCCACGCACCCCAGCCGCCGCCGTCGAGCGAGAACGGATGCGCCGGCTTGACGCCGCTATAGGCCGCGTTCGCCGCGTTGTAGCTGCGGCCTTCCCCCGTCAACACGTAGCCGGCCTGCGCGTAGCCGCCCTGGAATTTCAGGCTGGGTGCGCCGACCAGCGGCACGCCGGTGTTGGCGGTCCGGTCGACATTGTACCAGAAGTACTCGCCTTGAACGATGAGCGGGCCGTAGGTCGCCGCGGCTTCGATGCTGTAGACCTGCGCACCCGAGGCATTGGCGATCGCGCCGGTCGAGATCAGCGTGGTGGGGTCGAGACGCAATTCCGGACGATCGCTGAGCGTGACGGTCTGCGTATTGGCAATGAGATTGCGCGGCGGCTGGATCAGCCACTGGGCGTCGGCGCCGATATGCACCGAATAGTCCTTGCCGCTGATCGGGTTGCCGGCAATGCGCGCCACAGCGCCGTATTGCTCGCTCGTGCCTGCCGGTGCCGCGCTGGAAGCCGAGTGGATCGCGCCGGTCGATGGCCCCGTGACGTAGCCGCCGATCCAGAGCTGGTCGTTGTACCACCGCGTACCGGCCGCGGAGCGGAAGTCGCCGGCGGCGATATTGGTCGCGATGATGCCGGCCGAGGCGCGCTCCATGAACATGATGTCGTTGGAGCTCGTGGCCTCATCGAGCGTGTAGGGCAGGTCCATGATGCCGGCTTCGATCGCCATCTTGCCGCCGAATGGCTTCAAGCCGGTGTAGCTGAGATAGGCGTTCTCGACGCCGGAGAGGCCGCCGCCCGGCAGTGATCCAGGGGCCGTGCCGCCAAAACCGTCGGACGTGCCGCCGAAATCGTAGACCAGCGCGAAGTTCCAGTCGTTGAAGAATTTGCCGGTGACGCCGATGCGCGCGCGGCGGACGTTCTGGCCGCTGTCGAGCTTCTGCGGCACGGTCGCTGCCGTGTTGGGACGATAGTCATAGCCGCCGACATCCCAGTGCAGGCGGCTGGTGATGGCGACGCAATTGGCCTGGTCCGCGGTGCAGATGGTCGGCCGGTTGTTCGGCATGGTCACGACGACGCCGGATGCCGGTGCCGGGCCCTTGACCGGGATCGCCGCGTTCGCGTTGGCCACGGCGACCTTCGCCTCCGACCGCGCTTCGGCCTTGGCCTCTGCCTTTGCTTCGGCTTTGGCTTTTGCCGCGGCCGCCGTGTTCGCCGCGGTCTGGCTCTGGAGCTTGTCGAGCTTCTGCTCCAGCATCTTCAGCTGCTGCTTGAGCAGCGCGATCTCCTGCTCGCTGCTGCTTGCTGATTGGGCCTGGGCCTGCGAGGCCGCCAACGCTCCGGCGAGGCCAATCGCCGTGGCTGCAATCCTTGTCCTGCTCACGTCATGACTCCATGGTTTGACCAATTCCCCAAGTCGTAGGCGGTGAGGCTAGGAACGATTGATGACTGCCCCGCGACGACGCGCATCGGTTGCCTGGTTCCCGGTGATGTAAATTCGCCGCAACCGAATCCACCGCGAGCAAGGATGCAAGATGATGCGTGTCATGCCAATCCACGAGGCAAGACAAATCGCCGTTCCGCACGCTTGGCTTGCAGGCCGTAGACGTCAGACCGAGGCCGAATATTGCCGCCCGGCGCCCTTCTATTGGGGGACGAACGCGCCTATATTCCGGCGTCTTTTCCAAGAGGTAGGAATGTTTCGATCGATCCGGACCGCCGTCGTCACGGCATTGTGCATAGGCTTTTCCGCCCACTTCAACCCGGCTGCTGCGCAGGACCGTCGGGTCCCGTCATCGCCGGCCGAGCTGCGGCTGTCCTATGCGCCGATCGTGCAGCGGGTGCAGCCGGCCGTGGTCAACGTCTATGCCGCCAAGGTGGTGCAGAACCGCAACCCGCTGCTGGACGATCCGATCTTCCGCCGCTTCTTCGGCGTGCCGGGCCAACAGCCCGAGCAGATGCAGCGCTCGCTCGGCTCCGGCGTCATCGTCGATGCGTCCGGCCTCGTCGTCACCAACGTCCACGTCATCGAGGGCGCGGACCAGGTGAAGGTGTCGCTGTCGGACAAGCGCGAGTTCGAGGCGGAGATCCTGCTGAAAGATACGCGCACCGATCTTGCCGTGCTGCGCCTGAAGGACACCAAGGAGAAATTCCCGACCCTCGATTTCACCAATTCCGACGAATTGCTGGTCGGCGACGTCGTGCTCGCGATCGGCAATCCCTTCGGCGTCGGCCAGACCGTGACTCACGGCATCATCTCGGCGCTGGCGCGCACGCAGGTCGGCATCACCGACTATCAGTTCTTCATCCAGACCGATGCGGCGATCAATCCCGGTAATTCCGGCGGCGCGCTGGTCGACATGGCCGGCAAGCTCGCGGGCATCAACACCGCGATCTATTCGCGCTCCGGCGGCTCGCAAGGCATCGGTTTCGCGATCCCTGCCAACATGGTGCGTGTCGTCGTCGCCTCCGCCAAGAGCGGCGGCAAGGCGGTGAAGCGTCCCTGGCTCGGGGCAAAATTGCAGGCGGTGACGCCCGAGATCGCCGAGAGCCTCGGCCTGCGTTCGCCGACCGGCGCGCTGGTCGCGAGCGTGGTGTCGAACGGCCCCGCCGCGAAGGCCGGCCTGAAGTCCTCCGATCTCATCACTGGGATCGATGGCCAGACCGTGGATGATCCCAACGCCTTCGACTATCGCTTCGCCACTCGTCCGCTCGGCGGCAGCGCGCAGATCGACGTGCAGCGCAGCGGCAAGCCGCTCAAGCTGACGGTGGCGCTGGAGACCGCGCCCGATACGGGACGTAACGAGCTCGTCGTCACCGCGCGTTCGCCGTTCCAGGGCGCGAAGGTCTCGACCATCACGCCGGCGGTCGCCGACGAGCTACATCTTGACGCCGACACCGAGGGTGTCGTGATCACCGATCTCGGCGGCGACAGTGCGGCCGCAAATGTCGGCTTCCAGAAGGGCGATATCATTCTGGCGGTCAACAACCAGAAGATCAGCAGGACCGGCGACCTCGAAAAGGCGGCCGGAGAGCGCCCGCGGATCTGGCGTATCACGCTGGTGCGCGGCGGCCAGCAGATCAACGTCACGCTGGGCGGATGAGTCCGAAGCGACCACAAACGCCAACGCTCTTTGCCGCGGCGGGGCTCGACCACGACGCTCCGCATCCGCTGCCGGACCGGTTGCGCCCGCGCGCGCTGTCGGAGGTCGTGGGCCAGGACCACATCCTCGGTCCCGACGGGGCGCTGACGCGCATGCTGGAGACGCGCACGCTGGGATCGCTGGTGTTCTGGGGCCCGCCCGGCACCGGCAAGACCACGGTGGCGCGGCTGCTGGCGGATGCGACCGACCTGCATTTCGAGCAGATCTCCGCGGTGTTCTCCGGCGTCGCCGACCTGAAGAAAGCTTTCGACGCCGCGCGCGCCCGCCGCGAGATGGGCAAGGGCACGCTGCTGTTCGTCGACGAGGTGCATCGCTTCAACCGCGCCCAGCAGGATTCGTTTCTGCCCGTGATGGAAGACGGCACCGTGGTGATGGTCGGCGCCACCACGGAGAATCCGTCCTTCGAGCTCAACGCGGCGTTGCTCTCTCGTGCGCGCGTCTTGGTGTTTCGCTCGCTCGATGCCGCCGCGATCGAAAAACTGTTTGCGCATGCCGAGGAGGTCGAAGGTCGCAAGCTGCCGCTCGATGCGGAAGCGCGCGCGGTGCTGGTGCGCATGGCCGATGGCGATGGCCGCGCCTCGCTGACGCTCGCCGAAGAGGCCTGGCGTTCGGCGCGGGCGGACGAGATCTTCAATGCCGCGCAGTTGCAGGAGATTTTGCAGCGCCGCGCGCCGATCTACGACAAATCGGCCGACGGCCATTACAATTTGATCTCGGCGCTGCATAAGTCGGTGCGCGGCTCCGATCCCGACGCCGCGCTGTATTACCTCGCGCGCATGCTCGATGCCGGTGAGGACCCGCTGTTCCTGGCCCGCCGCGTCGTGCGGATGGCGGTGGAGGACATCGGCCTTGCCGATCCGCAAGCGCTCGTCATCGCCAATGCGGCCAAGGACGCGTTCGATTTCCTCGGCCATCCCGAAGGCGAGCTCGCAATCGCGCAGGCCGTCGTCTATCTCGCCACCGCGCCGAAATCGAATGCGGTCTACACCGCCTTCGGCACGGCGATGCAGGTCGCCAAGCAGGCCGGCTCGCTGCTGCCGCCAAAGCACATCCTCAATTCGCCGACCAAGCTGATGAAGTCCGAAGGCTACGGCGCATCTTACGAATACGACCACGACGCCCCCGACGCCTTCTCCGGGCAGGACTACTTCCCGGAAGCCCTGGGCCGCCAAACGTTCTACGACCCGCCCGAGCGCGGCTTCGAGCGGGAGATCAGGAAGCGGCTGGATTATTGGGCCAAGCTGAGGAAGGAGCGGGGCGGCCCGCGCTAAAAACGGCCATTTCGCCGTGACGGGACCCGGCTTTTGGGGTACGCAGGCAACCATGAGCCGCCGCATCAAAAGAACCGATCCAAAGCCCCGCTCGCGCGACGAGCGCAAGGAATCCCGCCCGTTCAAGGCGCGTAGCGCGTCTAAGGCTGGACCGCGGCCGGGTGGCAAGCCCGGCGGCAGCAAGCCGCCGCGCTTTGCCGGCGAGCGCGCCGAGCGGCGCGCGCCGAAAGCCGAGCTGGAAAGGGCCGCGCCCGAAAAGCCCGTCGAGGCGCTGCTGCCGACCAAGGTGCAGACCGTCAAGGTGACCGCCGACGAGAACAACATGCGCGTCGATCGTTTCCTCGAGGCGCGCTTTCCCGGCCTGTCGTTCTCCCACATCCAGCGTGTCGTCCGCAAAGGCGAGCTGCGCGTCGACGGCAAGCGCGTCGACAGCAAGGACCGCCTGGAGGAGGGCCAGAGCGTCCGCATTCCGCCGCTCAAGCTCGACACGCCGAAGGGCGTCGGCGAGCTCTCGGAAGCTGCCCAGAAGACCCTCAAGGCGCTGAAGGAGATGACGATCTTTGAGGACGACGACGTCCTCGTCCTGAACAAGCCGGCCGGCCTTGCCGTGCAGGGCGGCTCGGGCATGACGCGGCACATCGACCAGATGCTGGAGGTGATGCGCGATTCCAAGGGCCAGAAGCCACGCCTGGTGCATCGTATCGACCGGGAGACGTCAGGCTGTCTGCTGGTCGCCAAGACGCGGTTTGCCGCTTCGCATCTGACCGGCGCGTTCCGCTCACGTTCGGCGCGAAAAGTCTATTGGGCGCTGGTGCCGGGCCTGCCGAAGCCGAAGCAGGGCCGCATCTCGACCTTCCTCGCCAAGGAGGAGAGCGAGGACGACACCATCATGCGCATCGCCCAGCATGGCGACGAGGGCGCCAGCCACGCGGTGACATATTACGCGGTGGTCGAGACCGCCGGCAACAAGCTGACCTGGGTGTCGCTGAAGCCGGTGACGGGACGCACCCATCAGCTGCGCGCCCACATGGAGCATATCGGCCATCCCATCGTCGGCGATTCCAAATATTTCAACATCGAGAACTGGCAGCTGCCGGGCGGCCTGCAAAACCGGCTGCATCTGCTGGCGCGCCGCATCGTCATTCCGCATCCGCGCGGCGGCGTGATCGACGCCACCGCGCCATTGCCGCCGCACATGCAGCAGTCGTGGAATCTGCTCGGGCTGGATGCAAGCCGGTTTGATCCAATCGAGAACGCGCCTGAAGAATAGCCGGGTTGAACGGGGGTGGTAGACCCACGACATATCCTCCATGACACGGCTCTCGATCTATCTTGTGCTGTTGGCCGCGCTATGTGTGGGGCAGGCCGCCCACGCGCAATACGTGCTGCCGGACGCTTCACGGCTCGCCCCACCGCTGCCTCAGCCGCCACCGCCGCCGAAGATCGAGGTGCCGCAGGTTCCGCAAGTCGACGCGCCGCCGCGCTACAACTACCAGCCGCTTCCGCGTAACTCGTTCAGCGATCGCGTCACAAAGTGCCTCGACGCCGCCGCAGCTGCGGGACTGGGCCCAGCCGATCGCGGCACTTACTCACGCGCTTGCGCGAACTAGCAGCACTCATGGTCGTGGCGAAGCCATGACGAGACAGATAATCTGACCGACGACAGGGACCGAAAAAACGATGCGCGAATTGTTCGAAGAAGCAGCAGGGCAACCCCCGCCTGACCCGCGGGAATCGGCGCGCGCGTCCGCGCGCCCGCCGCAGCGCAAGCGCTTCTACAAGGAGGCGAGCGCGACCGAAGCCGAAGGCGGTTTCGCCATCACGCTCGACGGCAAGCCGATCCGCACGCCCTCCGGCCGCCAGGTGGTGATTCCGTCGCGCGCGCTCGCCGATGCCGTGGCCGCGGAATGGGCGGCTCAGGGCGAGAGCATCGACCCCATGACCATGCCGCTGACGCGGATCGCCAACAGCGTGGTCGAGGGCGTTGTCGACCGCGTCGAACTGGTCAGCGACGACCTCGCGAAATATTTCGAGTCCGACTTGCTGTTCTATCGTGCCGGCCATCCCGAAGGGCTGGTCGCCCGCGAGGCCGCGCATTGGGATCCCGTGCTGTTCTGGGCCGCGGAGACGCTGGGCGCGCATTTCATCCTGTCCGAGGGCGTCATGCATGTGAAGCAGCCCGACGAGGCGGTCGAGGCCGCGCGCGCCGCGCTGCCGGGCGACGCCTGGTCGGTCGCCGCACTCCACGTGGTGACGACCCTGACCGGCTCGGCGCTGCTGGCGCTGGCGCTGGCTCATGGCGTGCGCGACGCCGGCCAGGTCTGGGCCGCCGCCCATGTCGATGAGGACTGGAACATCGACCAATGGGGCGCGGACGAGGAGGCCGCCAGCCGCCGGGCCACCCGTCTCAGGGATTTCGAGGCCGCCGTGGCGGTTCTGGCGGCGGCAAAGGCGTCCGCAGCCGAAGGTCCTTAACGAGAGGTTTACGACGGTGGCCTTAGGGTGTGGCCAGCGCTCCATGGGCCCCTGAGATGCCGACGCCGGTCACTTCCATCCTCCCCGTCAGTGCCGCCAGCCCCGTTGCTGATGCGACGACGCCCGACCTCGTGCTGCAGGCCGGCAGCGTCGTCGATGCCAGGGTCGTCAGCGTGATGGCCAACAATCTGGTGCGGATCGCGATCGCCAACCTTTCGATGGACGTGATGTCGGAGGTGGCGCTGACGCCGGGGCAGAATCTCCAGCTGGCGGTCTCGCAGAACGACGGCACGATCAGGCTCGCCGTGATGAACGGGGCAGGCGAGGCCACTGCCGATCAGATCACGCTGACGCCGCGTGCGGCTTCGCTCGTGGAAAGCCCGCCGCTGGCGCCATCCGCAGCCGCGACACGCAACACGCTGACGCCATTGGAGCAGGTCGCCGTCACCGCGGCCTCGGCCGAGGCCGCCACAAAACAAGGCAGCCAGGCGCCACTGTTCGCCAATCTGGCATCCGTCGTCACCGGCAGCGATCTGCCTGCGGGCTTGAAGCAGGCCGTGCTGGACGTGCTGGCGCAGCAGACGCCGCTCAGTCCCGGGCTCGATGGCGCCGATGTCGAAACCGCGTTCCAGAAATCCGGCTTGTTTTTCGAGGCTTCGCTGGCCGCGGGCGCGAGGCCGCCCGCCGGCACGACGCCCGACCTGAAGGCGGCGCTGCTGGTGCTGCGCCAGACGCTGACCACGCTCGAAACCGCCGCGCCACAGGGCGCTGCAACTCCCGCTGCGACGACAGGGACACCGCAGGTCGCCACTGCGCCTGCTCAGGCCGCAGGTGAGGCCGCGCAGTCCGCGTCCGCTTCCGGCCCCGAGATCGCGCAGACATTGCGCAGTGCCAATCTCGCGGCCGCGGTGCTGGCGGACGTTGCCGGCAACGCTCAGCAAGCCGCGATGCCGCGCACCATGTCCGCGGGGCTTGCCGCGAGCCTCCTGCAGGAGGTCACGAAAAACCTGCCGCGCCTGACCGGCAACGTGCCCGGCTCGAACAAAGCCGTGCCCGACGGCCACATCTTCGAAGCAGCCGCACGTGCGACGCCACCGCCGTTCCGTGGTGCATTGCCCTCGCCGCAGGCGATTGCCTCGCCCTCGCTCGTGCCGGACACGCCGCTGTCCGCAACCGTGCATCGCCTGCTCGACGACACCGATGCCGCCATCGCGCGGCAGACATTGTTGCAGGTCGCTTCGCTCCCGGATCGCACCAACGCCAGTGGCCACCGCATCGACCCGGCAATGCCGCAGTGGAATTTCGAGATTCCCTTTGCAACGCCGCAGGGCACCGCGATGGCACAGTTCGAGATTTCGCGCGATGGCGCTGGCGAATCCGCCGATGCCGCCAAGCGCGCCTGGCGCGCGCGCTTCTCGCTTAACGTCGAGCCGGCCGGCCCTGTGCACGCGCTGATCACGCTGAACGGCGACATGACTTTCGTGCGGATGTGGGCGGAGCGGCCGGCGACGGTGCAGCAGCTGCGCGCTGGCATCGGCGAGCTCAATCAGGCGCTGACGCGGGCCGAGCTCAGGCCCGGCGACATTCTGGTCCGCGAGGGCACGCCGCCGCAGCCGGCAGCGGCCCGCGCCGGCCACTTCCTGGATCGGGCGACATGAGCGACCCATCCAAGCTCGCCATCGCGCTGCATTACGAAAAGGGTACCAACGCGCCCGTGGTCGTCGCCAAGGGCAAGGGCACGATCGGCGAGAAGATCGTCGAGATCGCCAGGGCTCACGACATCCCGATCGAGGAGAACGAGGTTTTGGCCGGCGCGCTGTCCAAGGTCGAGCTCGGCGAGGAGATCCCGCCGGACCTTTACAAGGCCGTCGCCGAAGTGCTGGTGTTCGTGCTGCGGCTGTCGGGCCGGGGGCGGTAGAGCATGATCTGTCATCGTTTCACCATGGAGCGGCGGCATGGTCGCGATCACTTTCATCGCTTGACGGACATCGATCTTGCTCACCCGCCGCTCCACTCTCGGCCTTCTCGCCGCATCTGCCATCCTGCCATCGCGCGCGCTCGCCCATGTCGCGCCGCCGCGCAACGAGATCCGCGATAGCCTCGCAAAGCGCTTCACCGACGTCGGCACATCAGGCACCTTCGTCGGCTACAAGGTGGAGGACTATCTGGTCGTCGCCAGCGACAAGGAGCGCTCCGGCGAGGGCAAGCTGCCGGCCTCGACCTTCAAGATTCCGAACTCGCTGATCGCGCTGGAGACGGGCGTCGTCACTCACCCCGACAAGGACGTGTTTGCCTGGGATGGCGTGAAGCGTCCGATCGAGGCCTGGAACAAGGATCACACGCTGCGTAGCGCGATCGCGGTCAGCGCAGTGCCGGTCTATCAGGAGATTGCGCGCCGGATCGGGCAGGAGCGCATGCAGAGATATGTCGACGAGTTCGACTACGGCAATCGCGACATCGGCGGCGGCATCGACCAGTTCTGGCTCACCGGGAATTTGCGCATCGACCCGGTCGAGCAGATCGATTTCGTCGACCGGCTGCGGCGCCGCGCGTTGCCGGTCAGCAAGCGCAGCCAGGATCTGGTCGCCGACATCCTGCCGGTGACCAAGGTCGGCGACAGCGTCATTCGCGCCAAATCCGGCCTGCTGGGCGCCGAGCGCGGCGAGCCATCGCTCGGCTGGATGGTGGGCTGGGCCGAGAAGGGCGAGACGCACACGGTGTTCGCGCTCAACATGGATTGCAAGGAGCCGCGACTCGTCAGCGAGCGCATGACACTGACGCAAGCCTGCCTTACCGAGATCGGCGCGATCTAGCCTGTGAGTGGTGCAATCGTTCTCGTCGAGCGCAGCCGCCGTAGGGTGGGCAAAGGCGCGTAGCGCCGTGCCCACGATCTTTATGCCGTAAGCGACGATTCGTGGGCACGCTACGCTTTGCCCACCCTACGGCACCGGTGCAGGCCGAGATGCCTCTCACCCCAACTTGAACAACACCTGCAAAAACTCCTCCACCGCCTTGCGCGACTCGGCAGCCGTCTTCGGATTGCCGCCGACATGCGGGTTGAGCTCGACGTAGGCAGGGGCGACCGCCTCAGGCGGTGTCGCTCTTCTTCGCCGTCAGCGCCTGGTCGATCGCAAAGCCGCCGATCTCGCTCATCGCCTGCGAGATCACGTCGCCCTTGCGGGCAAACCCGGCGGAGAGGAAATCGAACTGCGTCCGCGCCAGCCGCAGCACCTCGATCGGCACGGAGACCGCGGTCGCGTTGAAGCTGTCGACGGAGGCACGCAAGCTGTCCAGCTCGGTCGTGAGCTTGCCGATATGGCTCTCGGCATTCTGCATCACGCCGATCAGCTTGCCGCGCTCGGCATCGAAGGCGGCGCGCTCGGCGGCGGCTGCTGCGGTGACCTCGGCAAGCTGCGCCCGCAGCACCTCGATCTGGCCGACCATGGCATCGGAGGCGAGATCGGCGGCCTCGCGCAGCTCGGCGTTACGCGTGCTCGCATCCAACTGCTCATGATAGAGCCGCTCGGCCGACATGGCCCGCTGCGCCAGCGACTCGATCAGGCTTGCGGCGCGCAGCAGCATCTCGCCGTTCCGCCCCGACACCATGCTGGCCATCCGCCGCAGGAAGTCGATGGTTTGGGACGACGAGTTCGGCGGCAGGGGGACGACCGTCGCGGACATCTCAGTGATGCATGCGTGATGCTCGAGCCAAGGCGTAATGACCGCCGCCGTACCAACTGAGCTCACGCAACATTCGGCGCCTGATCGCGAGCGCGAAGCAAGCCTGAATCGGCAGGCCCGGTCAACCGGGCCGGGCGACCAAATTCGTGCGCGTCAGGCGTCCTTTTGCCGCCCGATCCGGCCCAGATGGGTGAAGCCGAACCCGGCGGAATATTTCAGGCCATAGCCGAGCGCGCGGTCGATGCCGATATGGGCGAGCCAGATCAAGGCGATGGACAAGGTGAGCGGCGAGCCGAGGCCGAAGCCCAGCGTCAGCAGCGACACCGGCGCCATGTAGCTGTGGGCGGCGTTGTAGATCAGCGCGCCGAATTTGGCGTCGGACAGGTATGCCAGGAAGCTGAGATCGGGGACGAAGAAGAGCAGGGCAAAGACCAGCCAGGAGCCGTCCCAGGCCCAGTAAAGCATCACCATCCCGATAAACAGGGTGAGGCCCTCCAGCCGCAGCAGGATGTTGACGCCGCCCGTCGCCGCACCAGTCTCGGCCATTCTCTCGTCCATGCTCGCCTCCCGGGCAAAACTTTGTAATCTCTCACGCTTTTAGCCCGGACAGGGCAGCCCTGCGGCGCGGAAAGGCGCTTTCCGGTCCGCAAAATGCCGTGTTAGAACCCCGCATCACTTAAGAACTGGCGGGAGCAAATGAAACACATCCTGGACGCCCTTGAAGATCGTCGCGCCGGCGCAAAGCTCGGCGGCGGGGAGAAGCGCATCGAGGCGCAGCACGCCCGCGGCAAGCTGACCGCGCGTGAGCGTATCGAGCTGTTGCTCGACAAGGGATCGTTCGAGGAGTTCGACATGTTCGTCGAGCACCGCTCCACCGAGTTCGGCATGGAGAAGAACAAGGTGCCCGGCGACGGCGTCGTCACGGGGTGGGGCACCGTCAACGGCCGCAAGACGTTCGTGTTCGCCAAGGATTTTACGGTGTTCGGCGGCTCGCTCTCGGAAACGCACGCGCTGAAGATCACAAAACTCCAGGACATGGCGATGAAGGCGCGGGCGCCCATCATCGGCCTTTATGACGCGGGCGGCGCCCGCATCCAGGAGGGTGTCGCCGCGCTCGCCGGCTATTCCTACGTGTTCCGCCGCAACGTGCTCGCCTCCGGCGTGATCCCGCAGATCTCCGTCATCATGGGCCCTTGTGCCGGCGGCGACGTCTATTCGCCTGCGATGACCGACTTCATCTTCATGGTGAAGAACACCAGCTACATGTTCGTGACCGGTCCTGACGTCGTGAAGACCGTCACCAACGAGGTCGTCACCGCCGAAGAGCTCGGCGGTGCCTCGGTGCACGCGACGCGCTCCTCGATTGCCGACGGCGCCTTCGAGAACGACGTCGAGACGCTTCTGCAGATGCGCCGCCTGATCGACTTCCTGCCGTCCAACAACAGTGACGGCGTGCCGGAATGGCCGAGCTTCGACGACATCGGTCGTGTCGACATGTCGCTCGACACGCTGATCCCGGACAATCCGAACAAGCCCTACGACATGAAGGAATTGATCCTGAAGGTCGTGGATGAGGGCGACTTCTTCGAGATCGCGGACATGTTCGCCAAGAACATCGTCACGGGCTTCGGCCGCATCGCGGGCCGTACCGTCGGCTTCGTCGCCAACCAGCCGATGGTGCTGGCCGGCGTGCTCGACAGCGACGCATCGCGGAAAGCCGCGCGCTTCGTCCGCTTCTGCGACGCCTTCAACATCCCGATCGTCACCTTCGTCGACGTGCCGGGCTTCCTGCCGGGCACCGCGCAGGAATATGGCGGCCTGATCAAGCACGGCGCAAAGCTACTGTTCGCCTATTCGCAATGCACCGTGCCGCTCGTCACCATCATCACCCGCAAGGCCTATGGCGGCGCCTTCGACGTCATGGCCTCCAAGGAGATCGGCGCCGACATGAACTACGCCTGGCCGACCGCCCAGATCGCGGTGATGGGCGCCAAGGGCGCGGTCGAGATCATCTTCCGCTCCGACATCGGCGACCCCGACAAGATCACCGCGCGCACCAAGGAATACGAAGACCGCTTCCTGTCACCCTTCATTGCCGCCGAACGCGGCTACATTGACGACGTCATCATGCCGCATTCGACCCGCAAGCGCATCGCACGGGCGCTGGCGATGCTGAAGGACAAGAAGGTGGAAGCGCCGGCGAAGAAGCACGACAATTTGCCGTTGTGAGATGACCGTAGCCCGGGTGTGCCCCGCTCATGCGGGGGCTACTGGTCGGAAGCAGGGAAGCGCAGTGACGCCGCGCCGTCGGTCCGAAAAGCAAATGATCGGGGAGCTGGAAGCGGGTCGCGAGCACCTGCTCTCGGCGCCGGCCTCACGAAGGTTGGTATCCTTGCTTCGGCTCCGTCTGCAGTCGATCACTCGGAACTTCTACATTGTACGTTACATTCCAGAACAAACAGAGGAGCTGTACGACGTGCTTGTTGATGGGGGCGCTGTTGTTCATATTGAGCTTCCTCGCGACGTGAGCAGCAGCGAGATCGTCTTCGAGAAAAGCAGTGTTGAGGTGTATCGCAGGACTATTGGTAAAGTGGGTCGTCGTAGACTTGATTTAGCACTCGAGCTTGCTCAACAATGACCGAAGACGATCCGACCGACGAAATCTCCGATATTGAAGATCGCATCGAGCGGCTCGCCGAGATCGCGGAGCGGTGCCGGAAGTACATCCTTGCCTCCAAGATCGCGATCGGGGGCGGGGCGGCGCTGCTGTTGGTGACAATCCTCGGCGTGTTCGGCTTCGGTCAGACCGCAGCCCTCGGATCGATCGCGTTGGTACTTGGCGGGATCGTGTCGCTGGGCTCGAACGTCAGCACGTTGCGGCAGACGGACGATGCTATCAGCGCTGCGGAGGCGCGACGTGCGGCGTTGATTGGCAGCATCGACCTGCGCGTCGTGGCTGATGCACCGCTGAAGCTGGTATGAGGTGTAGGGCGGATTAGCGACAGCGTAATCCGCCAATGTCTTTATCGCCGGGTGCAGGCGTTGGCGGATTACGGCTTCGCCTAATCCGCCCTACGAATTACGAGCGCGCTTTATCCGCCGCAGCGAAATGCGCCATCTGGTCGGCGTGGGCCTTGGCGAACGCCGGGCGGGCTGTGGCACGCGCGACGTAGGCGCGGCAGGCGGGACTGTCCGCCAGCCCGTCGAAACCATCGACGACGCGCAGCACGTCCGACATCAGGATGTCGGCGACGGAGAAGGAGCCGGCCAGCCATTCGCGGCCGGCCAGCACCGGCTCGAGATGCTTCAGCCGAAGCTTGAGGAAGTCGTCCACGAATTTCCACGCCGCCGTGTCGGTCGGATGTCCCATGAACTTCGACATTCCCCAGGGCAGGCTGGCCATCTCCACCGAATTGAGCGCCGCGAACACCCATTCCGTCGCTTCAGTGCGACCGCGCGGATCGGATGGCATCAGCTTCTCGCTGAGCCTGCCGAGATGCAGCAGGATCGCGCCGGTCTCGAAGATCGAGAGGTCGCCGTCGGTCAGCCAGGGCACCTGGCCGAAAGGCTGATGCGCGAAATGTGCGGCGCCGCGATCGTCGAACGGGGCGCTTGCGACGCGATAGGGCAGCGCGGCCTCTTCGAGCGCCCAGCGCACGCGAAGGTCGCGCACGAATCCTCGCGGCGGTTCGGGAACCCAATTGAAGGTGGTCAGGGTGAGGTCGGCCATTTGCTGTCTCCGTGTCCTGGTTCGAAACAAAGGGCGTCCGTTCCGACACCCGCGCCAACTCTTTTTGTCGGCGGCGACTTATCCGGCTAGGTTCGCGCCAAACAACAGGAGGAAATCCGATGCCCGCTGCCTTCTTCGTCGTTCGCGCCATCGTCACCGATCCCGGCAAGCGCGCCGCTTTCGACCGATGGTACGAGACGGAACATGTGCCCGACGCGGTGAAGGCATTCGGCGTGAGCAAAGCCTGGCGATTCTGGAGCCTGGACGATCCCTCGCTGCATCAGGCGATGTATCAGTTCGATGACGAGGCCAAGCTCGCGGCGATGCTGAAGGGCGATGCGCTCAACCAGCTCGTCGCCGATTTCAACCGCGACTGGCCCGACGTCAAGCGTTCACGCGAGACGCTGGTGCTGGCGCAGGAGTTTGCGAAGTAGCGAGGTCCATCCAGGCTACGAATTCTCCATCTCACTTCATTTCTGAATCTGAACACGGGATTCAGCCTTGGTTCATGTCGTGACCGCGACACTCCCTCTGCATCACTTGCCAGGTAGCCTAGAGGACATGTCATGGAGCGCCGGAACTTTTTGAAACTTGCATTGGGAGTGACGGCGGGCGCCGCCGCCTTCGCCGCGACCGCGCAGGCCGCGCCGTTGTCGCCGCAGCCGGTCGGCGATCCCGCGCGCATGCCGCAAGACAACCCCGACGCTCATCCTGCCGTCACCACCGGCGAGGAAGCCGCCAAGCTGACGCCGGAACAGGTTCACTGGCATGGCCGCCACCGGGGCTGGGGTCACCGTCATTGGGGCTGGCGTCGCCGGCGCTGGCACCGCCGCCACTGGTGAGCCGCGGCAAGCCGCGAATTTAGACGGGGATCGCAGCCGCGGTCCCCGTTTCGTTTCTGGCCGCTCAAACTCCACGGCGGACGATTAGTCGGCGGCAAGCCTGAAAACGAACAAGCCTGAAAACGAAAATGGCCGCGCAGGCTGAATCTGCGCGGCCATCTTTGCGATGCAAAGAGATCAGAACGGGCGGCAGCGGCCGGCGTACCAGCGGAAGCCATAGGGGCACACACGCGCGCGCGGCACGACGACGACTGGCGGAGCGACCACCACCGGGGCGGGGCGCACGACGACCGCGCCGCGCATCGGGCGGCAACCGCCGTAGGCGCCACGATACCAACCCGGGCCGCAACCCTGCGCGGCGCTGGCGGCCTCGCTGAAACCGACAACCGCGCTGGCGAGCATGGCGGCGGCGAACAGGTATTTCATGTGATCTTCCTTCTCGTCCTTGGGGCAAGTCTTTGGGGGCAAGTCTTTGGAGGCAGGTCTTTGGAGCAAGTCTTTGGGAGCTTGGCGCTTGCGGCGCACAATGAATCAAAAGACACGATTCGACATGTTAATTTTGCAACATGCCGGCACGGCGCGATCCAAACCTGCCAATCATGACCTGAATGCGGCATGAACGTTCCCGGCATGCGGCTTGGCGCGGCAGACATAGGCGTCGGCGTCCGGCCCGGCAGCAATCCTCCATGACGCCGGGGCCGGGGGCATTTGAGGCGCGCGTTGCCGGTGTGGCGGCGCGTGATCAGTCCTTCCCGTCGCCGAACAGCGCGGCAAACTGCTTCTCGCCGGTGCGGGTGAAGTTGACGACACGACTGCCGGGCGTGGCATCGCGAGCCGCCCATTTCAGCTCGGCGAAGCGCTGCATCATGGCGGCCCCGAGCGTGCCGGCGAGATGATGGCGCCGTTCGCTCCAGTCGAGGCAGGCTTTGCACACCGGGCGACGTGGATGGGTGAGCATGCCGGGCGAGATCTGCAGATGCCTGGCGAGAAAGCGTTCGCCCTCGGCCGTCAGCTCGATGTCCTGCTTCTTCTGCTTGACCAGATGCCGCTCGCGCAGGGAATCGAGCATCTGCACGCCGAGATCGCCGGCGAGGTGGTCGTAGCAGATCCGCGCGCGCCGCAAGGCGGGATCCTTCGGCCCGGTGCGCACGCGCATGTGGCCGGTGCGCGCGGCAAGGCCTGCAAGGCCCTCTAGCACGCTGGCGACGTCGTCGTCGGTGAGGCGATAGTAGCGGTGGCGGCCCTGCTTCTCCGGCTCGACCAGCCCGCCGGCCTCGAGCTTGGCCAGATGCGAGCTCGCAGTCTGCGGCGTGATGCCGGCCTCCTGCGCCAGCTCGCTCGCCGTGAGCGCGCGGCCGTTCATCAGCGCGGTGAGCATGTTGGCGCGCGCGGGATCGCCGACCAGCGAAGCGACCAGGGCGATGTCGGGTCCTGATTTCATGCTTCGATGGTAGCCGAAGCATTGTGGTCGGGCAAGGGCGTAGGTTCTCACTACGTCGTCATTGCGAGAAGGCGTAGGGTGGGCAAAGCGTAAGCGTGCCCACGTTCTGTTGCTATTACGGAGAAATGGTGGGCACGGCGCTGACGCGCCTTTGCCCACCCTACGAGACCGCGCTCGCAGTGACGGAAGAAACAGGAGCCATCATGTCCGTCACCGTCTTCATCCGCTACCAGATCGACCCGTTCAAGCGCGCGCAGTTCGAGGAATATTCGAAGCGCTGGCTCACCATCATCCCGAAATGCGGCGGTGACCTGATCGGCTATTTCATGCCGCATGAGGGCACCAACAACATCGCCTTCGGGCTGATCAGCTTCGAGAGTCTGGCCGCATACGAGGCCTATCGCGCGCGGTTGCGGCAGGATGCGGAGGGCATGGCGAATTTCCATTTCGCCGAGGAACACAAATTCATCCTCGCTGAAGAGCGCACCTTCCTGCGCAAGGTGGTATTGTAGGCCCGATAGCAGCAGGAGATGCCCATGATCGCCGTGATCTTCGAGGTCTGGCCGAAGCCGGAACACCGCCAGGACTATTTTGACCTCGCAGCCGATCTGAGGCCGATCCTGCAAACCATCGACGGCTTCATCTCGGTCGAGCGCTTCGAGAGCCTGACCGAGAAGGGCAAGATCCTTTCGGTGTCGTTCTGGCGCGACGAGGCGGCGGTGCAGGCCTGGCGCAACACGATGGAGCACCGCCGCACCCAGGCGAAGGGCCGGGCGCAGATCTTTGCCGATTATCACCTGCGCATCGCCAGCGTCGTCAGGGACTACGGCATGAATGATCGCGAGCAGGCGCCCAAGGACAGCCGGGCGGTGCACGACGCGCACTAGCGCTGCCGGGTGCGCACTGGCGCTGCCGTGTCGGCACGCCTATGTCTGCGCGGCCAACAAGGGAGAAGAAACATGCACGTCACGACCGCGGACAAGCGCGCGACCTTCAAGAAGATGCACGAAAGCGGCTGCTTCATCCTGCCCAATCCGGTCGATAACGGCAGCGCCAAGGCATTGCAGCATCTCGGTTTCAAGGCGATTGCGTCGTCGAGCGCGGGCTTTGCCTGGACCATCGGCAAGGCCGACAACCACGTCAGCGTCGAGGATGTCTGTCAGCACCTGGCAGCATTGAGCTCGGCCGTCGACATCCCCGTCAACGCCGATTTCGAGGGCGGCTTCGCGGTCGAGCCTGAGAGGGTCGCGGACAATGTCGAGCGCTGCGTGCGCACCGGCGTTGCCGGCCTGTCGATCGAGGATTCCACCGGCGACAAGGACAGGCCGCTCTACGATCGCGCACTCGCGGTCGAGCGCATCAAGGCCTCGCGCAAGGCGATCGGCGACAGCGGCACGCTGCTGGTCGGCCGCTGCGAAGCCTATTTGTGGGGCGTGACCGACTTGAAGCTCGTTATCGACCGGCTCACCGCTTACGCCGATGCCGGCGCCGACTGCCTCTATGCGCCGGGCCTGAAGACCCGCGAGGACATCTCTGCTGTAGTGAAGGCTGTCGCACCAAAGCCGTTCAATCTCTTGATCGGCGCATCCGGCCTGTCGTTGCAGCAGGCCGAAGATCTCGGCGTGCGCCGGATCAGCGTCGGCGGCTCGCTCGCCCGCGCCGCCTGGGGCGGCTTCATGCGTGCGGCAAAGGAGATGGCGGAGAAGGGTACGTTCACCGAGCTCGGCAGCGGTTATTCCGGCGGCGAGCTGAACAAGATGTTCAGCTAAAGGCGACGATCAGCCCAGGAAACGAAAAGCGGCGGGACTTTTTGAGTCCCGCCGCTTACACGCGCTATTGCTAAGTGTTACTTCGCGCCGTCAGACGGCTTCTGCGTATCCGGGGCCGGCTTGCTCGGCGCCGCACCCGTGGTCACGCCCGGCTCGGCGTTGTTGCGCGGTGGCGTCACGTCGCGCATGCCGGGAGGCGCGGCCGGATTGGTGGGCTGCGTCTGTGCCGTCTGCGAGGCCGGTGCGTTGCTGGCCTGGTTGCTAGTGGTGGTATTGTTCAGGCCGTAGAACACGGCACCCAGCACCAGCGCAATCGCAACGGCGAACAACGCAACCTTGCCGCTGGAAGCGGGGCCTTCGCCAAGCTCGGGGTCGGCCTGAAGGTCGGCATCCCGGCGCGCCGCGCGAAGATACTCATCGTCGGCGAGGTTCGGGCGGTACGGATCGTTGGGAAAACGGTCGTCAGCCATCGATTCAATCTCCTGGTTGATTGCGCCGTGACAACCCGGGGATGCGAGCTTCTGTTCCGCCCGTTTTATGCTTTCGTCGGATGTTGCCCTCCCGGCGGGAATCGGGAACCTGTCTGGCTGGGAACTGGACGCGGGTTCCATGGCCGCGACGAAGGGAACAAGCCGATGTGGAGCCTGCCGCCGACGGATAGCGTGCTGCATCTTCTGGGACTCGTCGCCATCACGGCAGAGGGCATGACGGCGGCACTCGCCGCCGGCCGGCGCAGCATGGACTATGTCGGCGTTTGTCTTCTGGCCTGCGTGACCGCTCTCGGCGGCGGCACGCTGCGTGACCTGTTTCTCGGTCACTACCCGCTGGTGTGGGTGGCGAGCCCAATCTACCTCGCGCTGCCGGGTGGCGCGGCGCTGCTCACGATCCTGATCGCGCGGCTGGTGCATCGGCTGCACCTCGCGTTCATCGTGCTCGATGCCATCGGCCTCGTCGTCTTCACCATGATCGGCTGCAACGTCGGCTGGCAGATGGATGCCTCGCTGCCGATCGTGATCGTGTCGGGCATGGTGACGGGCTGCGCCGGCGGCGTGTTGCGCGACGTGCTCTGCAACGACGTGCCGCTGCTGTTCCGATCCGAACTCTACGCCAGCGTTTCGGTCGTGACGGGACTGTTCTACGCCACCGCCTTCGGCCTCAACCTCAATGCCGAGCTCTGGACCATCCTGACCTTCGTGCTCGGTCTCAGCTTCCGCCTGCTCGCGGTTCGCTACAAATGGGAGATGCCGAAATTCGTGTTCACCGGGGATGAGGAGAGGTGAGCGCCGCGCGCGCGAATGGCGAATAGCGGATAGATCTGGCTATTCGCTACTCCCCATTCGCCCCTGCTTCCTTGCCTTCGCGACCTGCGCCGGCGTCACCAGTGGGGCCGCATTGCCCCAGGCGTTGCGGATGTAGTTCGTCACCGCAGCGATCTCCTCATTGGACAGCTTGGCATAGGGCGGCATCTCGCCGGTGTTGGGCGCGCGCGGGGTAGTCACGGTGTGGGCGCCGTCGAGGATGATGCGCAAGGTGGAGGATGGATTGATCGATTGCAGCAGCGCATTGCCGGGCAGCGGCGGATAGATCCGCGGCGCACCCGAGCCGTCGGCTTCATGGCATGCGATGCAGAGCTTGGCGTAGACCGCCTGGCCCGCCTTCATCTCGGCATCATCAGGCGGCGTCACGATGGTCTCGCGCCGCGACGGCGGCAGGCTCTTCAGGTACACCGCGATCGCGCGCACATCGGCATCGCTCATCTTCGCCGTTGAGTTGACGACCACCTCCGCCATCAGCCCGCCGGCATGGCTCCTGGCATTGCGCCCGCTCTGCAGATATTCGGCGATGTCCGCCTCGCTCCACGACTTCAGGCCTGTGCGGGAGGCGCCGTCGAGCCTTGGCGCGTACCAGCCGCCGACCTCGTTGCCCGAGAGCGCCTGCGCCTGTTTGTCCGCGCCAAAATAGTTCTTCGGCGTGTGGCAGGCCCCGCAATGACCGAGCCCGGTGACGAGATAGCCACCTCTGTTCCACGCCGCGCTCTGGCTCTGGTCCGGCTCGTACAGGCCGGGCTTGAAATACATCGCGTTCCAGACCCGCATCAGGCCGCGATAGCCGAACGGCCAGCGCAGCTCCGGCGGCTTGTTGCGGTTGACGACGGGCGCAAGCGTGCCGAGATAGGCGCGGATCGCCAGCGTGTCGTCCTTCGTCATCTTCGTGAAGTAGGGATAAGGGAACGCCGGATAGTAGTTCGAGCCGTCGGGCGCGACGCCGGTGCGCAATGCGCGGGTGAAATCGGCATCTTTCCAGGCGCCGATCCCGGTGTCGCGGTCCGGGGTCAGGTTCGGCGCATAGATCGCGCCGAACGGCGTGTCGATGCGCTTGCCGCCCGCGAACGGTTTTGCCGGATCGGCGGTGTGGCAGCCTGCGCAGTCGCCGGCCTCGACCAGCGTCTTGCCGTAGGCGATCAGCTCCGGCGACGGCTCGGCGGCGCCGGCTGCGCTTGCAACCGCACTGCACAACGCCAAGCCGACAACAGCCGCGCCAGCCAGAATCGTCCGCATCGAAAGTCTCTCCTGCGACCAATCGCCCGCATCTGGCACGACAGGGGCATCAGTTCATTTCGCCACAGTGGGGGTATGGTGACACAAATTGAAAATGCCCAACGTGTTTCAGGCCACGAAATTGCGATTTTTACCCAGGGCTCCATTTGGTCCAGATTTGTGATGCGGATCGTGAAATATCCGACATAGAGTGGCGAGATTGGTCGGCGCGCCCTAGCTAAAAACAACGGGAAGGCAACGGCTTAAGTCGGAAAGACCTGAAACAGGGCGATAAAGAGGACAACATGGGAATCAACCAGGGTCCGATCAGTCTCGATCAAAAATACACCCAGGAAACCGGACACGTCTTCACCACGGGCATCCAGGCCCTGGTCCGCCTGCCCATGGCCCAGATCCGGCGTGACCGCGCCAGCGGCCTCAACACCGCGGGCTTCATCTCCGGCTATCGCGGCTCGCCGCTCGGCGGCTACGACCAGCAGCTCTTTGCCGCCCGCAAGCATCTCGAACAATACAACATCAAGTTCCAGCCCGGCGTGAACGAGGATCTGGCGGCCACCGCCGTCTGGGGCTCGCAGCAGCTTAACCTCTCGCCCGGCGCGAAATATGACGGGGTGGTCGGCATCTGGTACGGCAAGGGCCCCGGCGTCGATCGCTGCGGCGACGTGTTCCGCCACGGCAATGCCGCAGGCTCGGCCAAGAACGGCGGCGTGCTCTGTCTCGCCGGTGACGACCACGGCGCAAAATCCTCGACGGTCCCGCATCAGTCCGACCATGCCTTCATGTCGGCCTTGATGCCGTATCTCTATCCCTCGAGCATCCACGAGATGATCGAGATGGGCCTGCTCGGCATCGCGATGTCGCGCTATTCCGGCTGCTGGGTCGGCATGAAGGTGATCACGGAGACGGTGGAGACCACCGCCGAGATCGACCTCACCGACGAGATGAAGCCGTTCATCATCCCGACCGATTTCGAGATGCCGCAAGGCGGACTCAACCTGCGCTGGCCCGACGATCGCTTCGAGCAGGATCGGCGCTTGCAGGACTACAAGGGCTTTGCCGCGATCGCCTTTGCGCGCGCCAACAAGGTCAACCGCGTCACCATGGATTCGCCGAACGCCCGCTTCGGCATCATGGCGTCAGGCAAAAGCTATGAGGACGTCCGTCAGGCGCTGCGCGAGCTCGGCGTCACCGAAGAGGTCGCCGCCAAGATCGGCCTTCGCCTCTACAAGATCGGCATGCCCTGGCCGCTGGAGCCGGAAGGCGTGCATGAATTCGCCGTCGGCCTGGAGGAGATCTTCATCGTCGAGGAGCGCCGCGAGATCGTCGAGAACCAGGTCAAGCAGGTGTTGTTCAACTGGCGCGACGACGTGCGCCCGCGCATCGTCGGCAAGATGGACGAGCACGACAAGCGCTTTTTGACCTTCGCCGCCGAGCTCAGCGTCGCCTCGCTTGCGACCTCGCTTACCGAGCGTCTGCTTCGACTTAATCTCAATCCTGAGATTGCTTCGATGCTCCGCGCCAAGGCCGACTGGTTCAACGGCCGTCAGGCCACCCAGATGCAAGCGGTCGCCCCTGTCTCCCGCACTCCGTATTTCTGCTCCGGCTGTCCCCACAACACCTCGACGAAGGTCCCCGAAGGCAGCCGCGCGCTCGCCGGCATCGGCTGCCATTTCATGGCGCTGTGGATGGACCGCTCGACCGAGACCTTTACGCATATGGGCGGCGAGGGCGTGCCGTGGGTCGGCATCGCACCCTTCACCAACGAGAACCACATTTTCGCCAATCTCGGCGACGGCACCTATTTCCACTCGGGCCTTCTCGCCATCCGCCAGGCGGTGGCATCCAAGACCAACATCACCTATAAGATCCTCTACAACGACGCGGTGGCCATGACCGGCGGCCAGCGCCATGACGGCGATCTCTCGCCGCAGCAGATCACCCATCAGCTCCACGCCGAAGGCATCCGCGAGATCTATCTTGTCTCGGAGGCGCCCGACGCCTATCCGGCCAGCACCATCGCGCCGGGCGTGAAGCTCTATCATCGCGACGAGCTGCAAAACGTCATGAAGATGTGCCGGGAACACAAGGGCACATCGGCTATCGTGTTCGTGCAGACGTGCGCCGCCGAAAAGCGCCGCCGCCGCAAGCGCGGCCTGATGGAAGATCCGGCGCGCCGCGTCATGATCAACCCCGCGGTCTGCGAAGGCTGCGGCGATTGCTCGGTGCAGTCGAATTGTATCTCGGTCGAGCCGCTGGAGACCGAGTTCGGTCGCAAGCGCGCCATCAACCAGTCGTCCTGCAACAAGGATTATTCCTGCCTCAAGGGCTTTTGCCCGTCCTTCGTCACCGTGGACGGCGGCAAGCCGCGCCACCGTGCGCCGGCTGAGCTTGCCGATATCGGCGCGCTGCCCGAGCCGGCCTCGCGCCCGACGCTCGACAAGCCCTATAACATCGCGGTCGGCGGCGTCGGCGGCACCGGCGTTCTCACCATCGGCGCGCTGCTCGGCATGGCCGCCCATATCGAGGGCAAGGCCTCGATGATCCTCGACATGTCCGGCCTTGCACAGAAGGGCGGGGCGGTGCTCAGCCATGTCCGCCTGTCGGATCACCCCGCGGAAGTGACCTGCTCGCGCATCGTCACCGGCACGGCCGATCTCGTGCTCGCCGCCGATGAGGTGGTCGCGGTCGCCAAGGACACGATCTCGCTCTGCGACTCCACCCGGACGCGCGGCATCATCAACAGCCACGTCATCCCCACCGCCGATTTCGTCCTCAACCGCGACTTCAACTTCCAGACCCGCAAGCTGAACGGGCTCTTGGAGACCGCGCTGCACAAGGACTCGGTGTTCTTCGATTTCACCAAGCCGGCCGAGCAGCTGCTCGGCGACAGCATCGCCACCAACATGATGATGATGGGCTACGCCTATCAGAAGGGCTTGTTCCCGCTGTCGGCGGAGTCGATCGAACAGGCGATCGAGGTCAACGGCGTCTCGATCAAGATGAACAAGGAAGCCTTCCGCCTCGGCCGGCTCGCGGTCGCCGATCCCGCACGTCTTGCCAACATGCTGAAGGGTACGGACCAGGTGGCTGCGCCCAAGACGCTGGACGCCATGAGCCTCGACGAGGTCATCGAGCACCGCGCCAAGCACCTCGCTGCCTATCAGAACAGCCGTCTCGCCAAGCGCTACCGCAAGCTGATCGACCAGGTGCGCGATGCCGCAGTGAAGGGCGGTTATGGCGATGCGCTGCCGCGCGCGGTTGCGGTGAACTACGCCAAGCTCTTGGCCTACAAGGACGAATACGAAGTCGCGCGCCTCTACACCGACGGGGCCTTCGCCCAGCAGCTCCGCGATCAATTCGAGGGCGACTTCAAATTCAGCTTCAACCTGGCGCCGCCGATCCTCGGCGGTGGCCTCGACGCGCTGGGACGCCCGAAGAAGCGCGCCTTCGGCCCCTGGATGCTGAACGTCTTCGGCGTGCTGGCGAAACTCAAATTCCTGCGCGGCACGCCGCTCGATATCTTCGGCCGCAGCGCCGACCGCAAGCTCGAACGCGACCTGATCGCCGGCTACGAGAAGGACGTCGCCACCGTGCTCGGCCTGTTGTCGCCGGTGACGATCGACACCGCGGTGGAACTGCTGTCGCTGCCCGACCGCATCCGCGGCTACGGCCCGGTGAAGGAGAAAGCGGTCGCGGACGCCAAGGCCCGCTACGCCCAACTCGCCGCGGACTTGGCCAACCCGCCGCCCGCGCCAAGGCAGATCGCGGCGGAGTAGGGCGGTCTCGTAGGGCGGATTAGCGAAGCGTAAATCCGCCACACCTATTGCCGTGGCGATCAATACGGCGGATTACGCCATCGGCTAATCCGCCCTACGCCAGCGGACGACAATTCATCCGTTTGACAAGAGTTGTGGCGCCGCGATATCAGCAACTTGCGATAGTGAGGCGCGCCGGGCGATGCGGCCCTGCGCTATGCGGGCGATGATCGATGTCATTGCGCACTGTGTTGATCCTGTTTCTGGCCGTCGGTGTTTTGGCGGCGTTGGGGATGTTCTGGAATCAGCATGCCATCGAACGTGTCATGCGCGATGGCTATGGCACCACCGGAAAGATCATTTCGGCCAAAGTCGTCTCGCCGCGGTTTCCGTTCGTGTTTGACGGCGGCTGGCCGCGCTATGTCGACGAAAATCTGTCGATCGGATTGCAGTGGACCGGCAGGGATGGCGTCCAGCGCGAGCGCACGGGCATTGCGGTCAGTGCTGCCTATGCGGCGCGGATCATGGTTGGCAACCAGCTCAAGCTCCTGACGATTCCCATTCAGGCTGTTGACGACGATGCATCGCTTCCGGTCATTGTCGAAGATCTCGACGACCATCTGAACCATATCCGGTCCACGTCCAGGTTCATGGCGGCGGGAGCAGGCGTTTGCGCCGTGCTCCTGATGCTCGTGATCGGATGGCAGACATGGTCGGCGCGTCGAGGCGGACCGGGGAGTGCGACGATCGCCGCCGGAGCAAGGCGTCCCTTTCCTTACATCCTCGGGACCCTGACTGCTGTGATGCTTCCATTCGGCGGCTACATGCTGGTGAACTCCTACATTGAGCAAAGCACGTTGAATGAGATCCTCGCCCATGGCGATGACGCCACCGCCGATGTGACCCGCGCCTACGGTGAGGTGAACAAGGCCGGTGAGGCCCCGAGCTATCTCGTGACGCTGGCGTGGACCGACAAGAGCGGACGACAGCAGGCCTACGGACCGACCCATATCAGCCCGGCGTTCTGGCGGCAGATCACGCGCAACGGCGTCCAGACCGTCAGACAGATCAGGATCCGCTATCTCTCGGGCAGACCTGATGCGCGGCCCCTGATCGTCGACGACGCGGCCGAGCGCCAACACCAGGACAGTTTTGGCGTGAAGGGAGGCGCTGTTTTTCTCGTCCTCGGCCTGATGTTCGCCGGGCTGACCGCGTTCCGTTATCGCGCGCGCCCGAGCACCGCCTCGTAGCGAAGAGTCTGTCTTTCACCCCTCGTATCGGACGAGCGAGCAACGTTCACAGCTCTTGATGCGCCTCCCGATCGGCTCGATAAGCACGAGCAGAACTTCGTCGAGAAAGTTCGCAATCACGGCTGGTTTGGCACGCATGTCTTCTCCGATGGCGAAGGACCGGGCTTCGCCTACACGACCGGATTCTGGCTGAAGTTCAGGTTTCCGGAGATGATCGTGTTTTCAATGGGACAGCAGACCGCCCAGGATACGTTCTGGACGATCTACCACGAACTCGACGCAGGACGGCGACCGCTGGTCGGCGAGCCCACGGATGCGCTGTTTGAGAATGTCGCCGCCGTGCTCCTTCCGGTGTCGTTGCAGCTCTACCGCTCGCATCTCGGATGGAGCAGATGGTTCTACGGCAATGATGAGTTCGAATGCCTGCAAGTCGCGTACCCCGATCGCGACGGGCATTTTCCCAGGGCTGCGGAGGCAACCGCTGAGGCCCGTGCCGCACAGCCCCACCTGACGGAAGGCAACTGGTTGGGACGGCGCAAGGTCCCGTAGGGTGGGCAAAGGCGCGAAGCGCCGTGCCCACGACCTCGCCATGATTGCGCAAAAGACGTGGGCACGCTTCCGCCTTCGCTCTCCGAGCTACGGCGGACAAGTCGCTTTGCCCACCCTACGACACCACCCCTTGTGTTACCGCCGGGCGAAACATCCAAGAGACGAGTCAATCCCCGCGCGCAAAAACATTCCACTTTACCGAAATTCGGAATTGTCGTATCGGTCCGCCACCTCATCCCTCAAGAGGGGCGTATCGCGATCGTCACGAAACGCGGGGTGAGCGGCGGTGGACGCGGGCTGCGTGGCGCGGGCGATTGTCTCGTGCACGACGGGCGCGGTCTCGCGTACGGCAAAATCGTGTGGTCCTGACGCCCGCAGGCTGGCGTCAAGTCTTGCGAGTAATTTCAAGGCGACGGGGGCAATAGTGCATCGCTCCCCGGGGAGAGCACGACATAAGCCGTAAAGCCACTGCGCAGGGAAGGCCGGATGTTTGGCCGCACCTGTATGCCGCTGTGCATCTGTTCTTCGCGCAATCGCGCACAGCGGACCGTGGGTGCCCAGCCGGCACCCGGTCTTCCCTGCGCCCTCTGTTCAAGGAGGGAGCGAGACGGAAGCAAAGCTCGGGCGAGATGGGCCGCGAGGATGCGGGGGTGTGTCTGCGATGTGAGAGCGAGCCGGTCATCTAGACCGTCACCCTGAGGCGCTCGCCTCTTCGGCGAGCCTCGAAGGGCGACGGCCCGGCTGTCGCTCAGCGGGCGTCGAGATAGCTTGGCCGTGCATCCTTCGAGGCTCCTGATGGGGCACGCTGCGCCCCATCACTCGCACCTCAGGATGACGGGATTGGGAGTTGCGCCGACCCGCTGCCCTCTCGCGGGGCGGAATATTTCCGCGCTTGCCAATCTGCCCAGTGCGGTTCAGAAAAACGGGGCAATTAAGAAACGCCAGCGGAGACCTGAAGTTTGACCATCAAGGGCAAGGCCTACATTGCCGGGATCTACGAACACCCGACCCGGCATGCGCCGGACAAATCCACCGCCCAGCTCCACGCCGAGGTCGCCAAGGGCGCGATCGAGGATGCCGGGATCAGCAAGGACGATGTCGACGGCTATTTCTGCGCGGGCGATGCGCCCGGCGGCGCCTGGCCGATGGTCGACTATCTCGGCCTGAACACCAAGAAGCTCCGCCACGTTGACTCCACCGAGACCGGCGGCTGTTCCTACATCATCCATCTCGGCCATGCCGCCGAGGCGATCGCGGCGGGCAAGTGCTCGATTGCGCTGATCACGCTCGCCGGCAAGCCCCGCACCGGTGTGATGCCGCCGCGTGCGGCCGGTGCCGAGGTCGATTTCGAATCCGCTTACGGGGCGACCACGCACAATGCCTATGGCATGTGTGCCATGCGCCATATGCACGACTATGGCACAACTTCAGAGCAGCTCGCCTGGATCAAGGTCGCGGCCTCGCATCACGCGCAATACAATCCGCATGCGATGCTCAAGGACGTCGTCACCGTCGAGGATGTCCTGAACTCGCCGATGATCTCCGATCCGCTGCATCGTATGGATTGCTGCGTCGTCTCCGACGGCGGCGGCGCGCTGATCGTGACGACGCCGGAGATCGCCAGGAGCCTGAAGAAGCCACTGGTCAAGCTGATCGGCCATGGCGAGGCGATGAAGGGCCCGCGCGGCGGCAAGGATCTCGATCTCACTTACTCCGCCGGCATCTGGTCCGGCCCGCGTGCGTTCGCGGAAGCCGGCATCACGCCGAAGGACATCAAATACGCCTCGATCTATGACAGCTTCACCATCACGGTGCTGATGCAGCTCGAGGATCTCGGCTTCTGCAAGAAAGGCGAGGGCGGCAAGTTCGTCGCCGACGGCAATCTGATCTCGGGCGTCGGCAAGCTGCCATTCAACACCGACGGCGGCGGCCTCTGCAGCAACCATCCGGTCAACCGCGGCGGCATGACCAAGATCATCGAGGCCGTGCGGCAGCTGCGCGGCGAGGCGCATCCGAAGGTGCAGGTCAAGAATTGCGATCTCGCCATCGCTCACGGCACCGGCGGCCTTTTGGGAGTTCGCCACGCCGCCTCGACGGCCATTCTGGAGCGCGTGTGATGAGCGAGACGAAGAAATATCCGGCACCGGTCACGAACCCCGAGACCGCCGCGTTCTGGGATGCGGCGAAGCAGGGCAAGTTCATGATCAAGCGCTGCACGGCGTGCGGCGAAGCGCACTATTTCCCGCGCTCGATCTGCCCGTTCTGCTACTCCGACAAGACGGTGTGGGAGGAAGCCTCGGGCGAGGGGACGATCTACACCTGGAGCCTGATGCGGAAGTCGCCGACCGGCCCCTACGCCATCGGCTACGTCACGCTGAAGGAGGGGCCGTCGGTGCAGACCAATTTCGTCGACTGCGATCTGGAGAAGCTCAAGATCGGCCAGAAGGTGAAAGTGGTGTTTAAGCCGACGGATGGCGCGCCACTGCCGTTCTTCACGCCTGCCTGACACGAAGCAAGATGTAACCCTCTCCCCTTGTGGGCGAGGGTGGCAGCCGAAGGCTGCCGGGTGAGGGGTCTCTCTCCGCACGAGAAGTGTCAATGCGGAGCCAACCCCTCACCCAAGTGACTTTGTTGCAAGAGCGGTGCTGCCCTCTCCCACAAGGGGAGAGGGCACATTCACGGGCATCGCCGCCTGCGGATAAGAAACTCGGGAGGAAGACAAACAACATGTCCGCCAGATACGAAGAGCTCAAAGGACTGAAAAACCTCGGCCAGAAATACGCCTACACCGATCGCGAGGTGATGCTCTACGCCTACGGCATCGGGCTCGGCGCCGATCCGATGGACGAGAATGAGCTCGCCTTCGTCAACGAGGGCACGCTGACGCCGCGGCCGCTCAAGGTGGTGCCGACATTCGCGTCCGTCGCGGCGTGGGGCGCGGGTCCCGGCGAGATGAACCTCAACCGCGTCATGGTGGTCGATGGCGAGCGCGACATCACCTTCCACCAGCCGCTGCCGGTCGCCGCGCACATCACGGCCGACTCTTCCGTCGTCGAAGTCTACGACAAGGGCAAGGACAAGGGCGTCGTCATCGCGCACCAGACCGTGCTGAAGAACGAGAAGGGCGAGAAGCTCGCGACCCTCGTCGCCTCGCGCTTCGCCCGCGGCGACGGCGGCTTTGGCGGGCCGAGCCTGACCCAGCCCGATCCGCACAAGATCCCGTCACGCGCACCCGACAAGACCATCGACATCACCACGCGCCCCGACCAGGCGCTGGTCTATCGCCTCTGCGGCGACCGCAACCCGCTGCATAGCGATCCCGAGTTCGCCAAGAAGGCCGGCTTTCCGCGTCCGATCCTGCACGGCATGTGCACCTACGGCATCACCTGCCGCGGCGTGCTGCAGACCTACGCCGACTACGACGCGAGCGCCTTCCGCCAGCACGTCGCGCGGTTCTCCTCGCCGGTCTATCCCGGCGAGACCGTGACCATGGACCTCTGGAAGGACGGCAACGTGATCTCGTTCGAAGCCAAGGTGAAGTCGCGCGGTGTCACCGTGATCAAGAACGGCAAGACGGTACTGGGTTAGGCGGACACTGGTGCTTCACTCCATCGCCCCGCTTGCGGGGAGAGGGTGGGGTGAGGGGGAGTTTCCCCGGGGACAGTGACAGTTGAGCTCGCGGAGGCTCCCCCTCACCCTGAAATCAAGCTGCGCTCGATTTCAGGCCTCTCCCCGCACGCGGGAAGAGGCGAAGAAAAACAAAACAGGGAGAAGCCACCATGGGACTACTCGACGGCAAGGTCGCGCTGATCACCGGCGCGGGCGGCGGGCTCGGTGAGGCCTACGCGAAGCTGTTTGCGCGGGAAGGGGCCTCGGTCGTCGTCAATGACCTCGGCGGTCCCCGTGACGGCTCCGGCGCCGACAAGTCGATGGCGCAACTCGTGGTGGACGCGATCAAGGCCGAAGGCGGCAAGGCGATCGCCAACGGCGCCGACATCTCCACCATGGAGGGCGGCCAGTCGGTGTTCGACGACGCCATCAAGCATTTCGGTCGCGCCGACATCCTGGTCAACAATGCCGGAATCCTGCGCGACCAGACCTTTCACAAGGCTTCCGAAGCCGACTGGGACAAGGTCATCAAGGTGCATCTGAAGGGTACCTTTTGTTGCACCATGCCGGTGTTTCGCTGGATGCGGGAAAATGGCGGCGGCGTCATCGTCAACACCGCCTCGACCTCGGGCCTGATCGGCAATTTCGGCCAGACCAATTACGGCGCGGCCAAGGGCGGCATCTGGGGCCTGTCCAACGTGCTGGCGATCGAGGGCCGCAAGTACAACATCCGGATCTGGACGCTGGCCCCGGGCGCCCTGACCCGCATGACCGCAGACCTGCCCCGCTATAAGGAGAACCCCTCCGCGGCGCTGGGGCCGGACGGCATCGCGCCGGCCGTGCTATACATGGTCAGCGACTTGTCGGGCGACCAGACCGGCAAGGTGCTGGGTGTGTCCGGGCCCCGCGGCGTGCGCGAGATGCGGATGATGGAAATGGAAGGCTGGAAACCGCCGCACACGGGCTGGAAGGCCCAGGACATCGCCGATCACGCCAAGGAGATCTTCTTCTCCGAGGAGCAGATCAAGATGGGTGCGCGGCGGTTTTAGGCTGTTGTTGTCGTTCCGGGGCGATGCAAAGCATCGCACCCGGAACCTCGAGATTCTCAGGTGCGCAATTGCGCACCAGAGTTCGGCTCTGCGAGCCGCCCCGGAATGACGAACAGAGACGAGGACTAAATGAAACTGACCGCCGACGCCAAGGGCACTTTCGCAATCGCGCCGACGCCGTTCCACGACGACGGCCGGATCGACGAGCGCTCGATCGACCGCCTGACCGATTTCTACGAGGAGGTTGGCTGCGACGGCGTCACGGTGCTGGGCATCCTCGGCGAGGCGCCGAAGCTGGACGCGGCCGAGGCGGAGCAGGTGGCGGTGCGCTTCGTCAAGCGCGCCAAGAAGATGCAGGTGATCGTCGGCGTCTCCGCGCCGGGCTTTGCCACCATGCGCTCGCTGGCGAAGGCCTCGATGGACGCGGGTGCGGCCGGCGTCATGATCGCCCCGCCGCCGTCGCTTCGGACCGACGACCAGATCGTCGGCTATTTCAAGCAGGCGGCGGAAGCGATCGGGCCGGATGTTCCCTGGGTGCTCCAGGACTATCCGCTGACGCTCTCGGTGGTGTTCACCCCCGCCGTGATCCGCAAGATCGTCATGGACAATTCGAACTGCGTGATGCTCAAGCACGAGGATTGGCCGGGCCTGGAGAAGATCACGACGCTTCGCGGCTTCCAGAAGGACGGCTCGCTCCGTCCGCTCTCGATTCTGTGCGGCAATGGCGGCACGTTCCTGGACTTCGAGATGGAGCGCGGCGCCGACGGCGCCATGACCGGCTACGCCTTCCCGGAGCTTCTGATCGACGTCGTCAACCTCTCCAAGGCCGGCAAGCGCGATGCCGCGCATGACCTGTTCGACGCCCATCTGCCGCTGATCCGCTACGAGCAGCAGCCCGGCGTCGGCCTGACCATCCGCAAACACGTGCTGCAGAAGCGCGGCGTCATCGCCTCCAGCGCCCAGCGCAAGCCCGGCGCGTCCATCACGGCGACGGCGAAGGCCGAGGTCGAGTACCTGCTGTCGCGAGTCGCCCGTGTCGACAAGCGCGCCAATCTCGGCCCGCAATCCAGCGCCGCAGGTTAGTTGGATGACCGAGACATCAGCATCACGCCCGGCGTCGACGATCCTCCTGCTCCGTGATGGCGCCAAGGCCGATAGCAAGGGCCGTGGCGAAATCGAAGTCTTCATGATGGTCCGCCATCATCAGATCGAGTTCAACTCGGGCGCGCTGGTGTTTCCCGGCGGCAGCGTCGATGCCGGCGACAACGAGATCGTTGCGCGCTCCGACCTGTATTCGGGCGGTGAAGGCCTCAGCGAGGCGGATCGCGGTTTTCGCATCGCTGCGATCCGCGAGACCTTTGAGGAGAGCGGCATCCTGCTGGCGCGGTCGAAGGGGACGGGCGCGCCTGTCGATGCCAGGCGTGCCGGCGAGATCGCCGACAAGCACCGCGTCGCGCTCAACGAGCACAAGGTCAGCTTCCTGAGCATCCTGGTCGACAACGACCTTCAGCTCGCGCTCGACACGCTGGTGCCTTACGCGCACTGGATCACGCCGGAGGGCATGCCCAAGCGCTTCGATACCTGGTTCTTCCTTGCGGCGGCGCCACCCGATCAGCTCGGCGCCCATGACGGAAGGGAGTCGACCGATTCGATCTGGGTCTCGCCGCGCGAGGCGGTGGAGGGCGGCGAGAGCGGCCGCTTCAAGCTGCCGTTCCCGACCACGCGCAATCTGATTCGCCTTGCGAAACAGGGCAGCGTGAAAGACGCGCTCGACCATGCCCGCGGCATGTCGATCATCACGGTGATGCCTGTCATGACCAAGACCGAAACCGGCCGCCAGCTGCGCATTCCCCGCGAGGCTGGCTATGACGGCGAGGTGTTCGAGGTCGGGGCGGTGGGCTAATACACTTCGACACGTAACGAACTATCTGCGATCGCAGACGCGCTAGGTTCCGTCCTGACAACGGGACGGACCGCGCGAAATGGACAGCCGGCAGGATACCAACATCGCCGTCGAGCTGGCGCTCCTGGTCGCGCTCGCAACGCTGTGGGGCGGCTCCTACACCTTCATCAAGCTCGGCGTCGCCACCATTCCCCCGATTACCTTGATCGCGGCGCGGACCACGATCGCAGGCCTCCTGTTGCTCGCCGTGATGTGGGCGCGCGGCATCAGGATGCCCACGGACGCAGCGACCTGGCAGCGCTTCGCCTTCCAGGCCGTGCTCAACAGCGTCATCCCCTGGACGCTGATCGCCTGGGGCGAGCGCCATGTCGATGCCGCGCTCGCCACCATCCTCAACTCGGCCGGCCCGGTCTTCACCTTCCTGCTCACGGCGGTCGTCACCCGCCACGAGGCGACGAGCCCGCGAAAGCTGTTCGGCGTCATCGCCGGCATGGCCGGCATCCTGCTGATCGTCGGCGTCGATGCCTTCCACGACATCGGCAGCGGTCTCCTCGCGGAGGCGGCTATCGTCGCCGCCACCATCTGCTACGCCTGCGCCGCGATCTTCGGCCGCAGCTTCAAAGGCCTCGACCCAATGGCGCCCGCAGCCGGCTCGCTGCTGGCCGGGGCGGCGGTCCTGATCCCGGCCTCGCTCGTGGTCGAGCAGCCCTGGACGCTGTCGCCGTCGCCCAGCTCGGTTGTGGCGCTCCTCGCGCTCGCATTGTTCTCGACGGCGGCGGCGTTTGCGATCTATTTCCGCCTGATCCAGACCCTGGGCTCGGTCGGCACCACCGCGCAGGCCTATCTGCGGGTGCCCATTGGCGTCGCCATCAGCGTCGCCTTGCTCGGCGAGAGCCTGAGCCGGACCGCCTGGATCGGGCTTGCCTGCGTCGTCCTCGGCGTCGCCGCCATGACGATCCCGGCCCGGCGGCAGGCAAGCGTCAAACCGTCATAGATCGGGCAAGGGGGCTCCGAGGCCAATATTAAGGATAAACGGCGGCCCGAGGCATGTTTCCCCGGGGCCGCAATACGTCGTATATTGGGCCTCCAAATATCCCGGTCCCTCAAAGCCCAATGTCCGCCGAATTGACGCCGACCCCTGAGAAAAAGCGAACATTCTCGCTCTCCATCGGCCAGCTCACTTTCGGCAGCTTCCTGTTGGTGCTGGCGGTGATCATCGTCACGTCGACCGCGAGCGTGATCGCGATCCGGCACATCGATACGACCTTCGCCGAGCTGCAGCGGCTCCAGAGCGTCGGCGACCTCGCCGAGGACATCGATCGCCGCATGAATGAGCTGCGGCTCGCCGCGCGCGACTTCGTCACCGATCCCGGCGCCGGCATCCAGTTCAAGCAGGTCGGCGAGGCGGCCTCGACCCTCAGCGACATCCTGAAGAAGACCCGCATCGAGCTCGCCCCCGAGCAGCAGGACATGATCGACGGGGTGACCGAGCGGCTCGCGACCTATCGGACCGGCCTCGAGCGGATCTCGACCCTGATCGACCGCCGCGCCCAGCTGCTCGCCGGCCTGCCGCCGCTGCGCGAACAGTTCGATGTGGCCGTCTCCGGCACCGCCGACCGTGAGCTGGCCTCGCGCCTGTCGGAGGCGCAGAGCCGGATCGCGCTCGGGCTTCTCGCGCGCAACCCGTCAGCGGCGGAGCAGGCCGCGCAGAACATGCGGGGACTGAACATTGCCGATGCCAAGCTGAAATCGGCGGTCAACGATTACGCCGAGGCCATCATGGCCGTGGCCGTCCGCGAGCGGCAGATCGCCGACATCGACCGCGAGGTGTTGGGAACCGAGGGCCGGCTGATCGGTCGTGTCACCGAATTGCTGCGCGAGGTCAGTGATCGGCGCGGCCACGTGCTGTCGCGTGACTTTGCCCGGACGCTGACGGAAGCGCGATGGCAGAGCATCGTGCTCGGCACCATCGGCGTGCTGATCGGCATCGGCGCTGCCTTGTTCGTCGTGCGTAGGACGGTGCGTCCGCTCGCCCAGATCGCCCGCTCGATCCGCGCGCTTGCGGCGGGCCGGAAGGACACCTCGATCCCGTCCGCCGACCTCGACAACGAGATCGGCGACATCGCCCGCGCAGCCGAAGTGTTCCGCCGCGCGCTGGAGGAGGCCGACACGGCGCGGGAGGCGGCGGTGCGCGCTCTCACCGAGCAGCGGCTCGCCGAAGAGAGCTACCGGAAACTGTTCGAGGGATCGGTCGACGGCATCTACGTCACGACGCCCTCCGGCGATCTGCTCAACGCCAATCCGGCACTGGCGCGGATGATGGGCTATGACAGCCCGCAGCACCTCATCGACAGCATCAACGACATCGCCCACACCATCTACGTCCATCCCGAGGCACGCGTCGAATACCAGCGGCTGATGGCGCGCGACGGCATGGTGCGCGAGTTCGAGTACCAGGTGCGCCAGCGCAGCGGCAACATCCTGTGGCTCTCCGACAGCGCCACCGGTGTGCGCGATGAAGCGGGCAACATCGTCCGCTACGAGGGCACGCTGCGCGACATCACCGACCAGAAGCGGGCGGAAGACGCCATCGCCGAAGGCCGGCGCCTGCTCCAGCAGGTCATCGACACCGTGCCCGCGGTGATCAACGTCAAGGATCGCGACCTGCGCTATGTGCTGATGAACCGCTACATGGCCGGCATCTTCGGCATCGAACCCGGCGACGCGCTCGGCCGCACCACGGCCGACCTGATGTCGCGCTATGGCGCGGCCAAGTCCGACGAGAGCGACAAGCGGGTGCTCAAGCTTCGAAAAGGCCTCGGCTTCTACGAGGAGGAATACAAGGACGCCTCCGGCAACATGCGGCAATGGCTGGTCAACAAGCTGCCGCTGCTCGATGCCGAGGGCGAGATCGAGCGGATCGTCACCGTCGCGCTCGACATCGGCGAGCGCAAGCGTGGCGAGCAGGAGATGCGCAAAGCCAAGGAGTCCGCCGAGACCGCGCTGCGCAACCTGCGCGAGACCCAGGCCTCGCTGATCGAGGCCGAGAAGCTCGCCGCGCTCGGGCGCCTCGTCGCCGGCGTCGCCCACGAGGTCAACAATCCCGTCGGCATCAGCCTCACGGTCGCCTCCGCGCTGGAGCGCAAGACCGCGATGTTCACCGCCGAGGTCGAGCGGGGCGAGCTGCGCCGCTCCACGCTCAACGACTTCCTCAGCACCAGCCGCGACGCATCTTCGCAGCTCGTCTCCAATCTCAACCGCGCAGCCGAGCTGATCCAGTCGTTCAAGCAGGTCGCCGCCGACCGCAACTATTCGGACCAGCGCAGCTTCGATCTCGGCGACCTCACCGAGCAGGTGGTGATGAGTCTGAGGCCGGGCCTGCGCAAGCACAATCTGACGCTCAACGTCGAGTGCCAGCCGGATCTGACCATGAACAGCTATCCGGGCCCATACGGCCAGGTGCTGACCAATCTGTTTCTCAATTCGGTGGCGCACGCCTTCCCGGACGGCCGGCCCGGGACGATCGACATCCAGGTGCGCGAGTCCGGCAAGGACAATGTCGAGATCATCTTCTCCGACAATGGCTGCGGCATGTCGCTCGACGTCCGTCGCCGCGCCTTCGATCCGTTCTTCACGACGCGGCGCGACCAGGGCGGCACCGGTCTTGGACTGCACATTGTCTACAGCATCGTCACCAACCGGCTCGGCGGGCGGCTCGATCTCGATTCCGAACCTGGCAGCGGCACCCGCATCCAGATCATCCTGCCGCGCACGGCGCCGCTGGAGCAGGCTGCCGAGTAGCTTCTATTGTTTGAGCATGATCTTTTCGGAAAACCGCAGCACACTTTTCCGGATCATGCTCCTAATCAGCTTCAGCAAGCTTGTGCAGCGTTGCGCCGAAAATCAGGCTGGCCTTGCCGACCAGCGCCGTGCCCGTCATTTCCGCGCGCGTGTCCGTGTAGGTCCCGCTGACGCCGATACCCACGGGAGCAGGACCGCCGAACAGCGGATTGTCGTCGCCGCGCGGCGAGGTGTGTCGTTGCACCAGCACCTCACCTTTGAAGGTGGTGTCGTCCTTCACCACGTAGCTGCCGGTGTAATAGAGGTAGGCGTCGCCGCCAAGGATCTTGCCGTCGCGAAAAAGGATCACGCCGCTGCCCTTGCCGGCTCGACCATCGAGCAGGGTCACGTGAATCGAGTAGAGACCGTTTTTCATAACGTCCCGCAGGCCGGCCGCCATCGCCCAATGGCGTAACCGGTCCCGCTTTTATGCCAAAGCGCATCCTCTCGCGCAACGCGGCAGTTTGCCGGCCGACCACGGGAAGTTGCCGCCGCGAGCCGTAGTTGTCCCGGCTTGTGCGTGACGCCGTCATGACGGTCTGATGATGAGGCGAGGCCGGCCGCCTGCGAATCAGGGTTGGCCCGCGAAATGCATAACCATTGTTGCACTGGCCGCGGGGTGCTGGAGCAAGACGATGAGCAACTGGATCGATTCCGGCGGCGATGAGCCGCGTCTGTACAGTGCGCGTCCCACCAATTGCAAAAGCGAACGACGGCGTTCCAGCAGCGCAACACGCTGGCGAAGCGTGACGCGGCTGGCAGGCGCCCTGGTCCTGGTTGCACTCGCAGCCCCCTTCGGGCACGCGCGCGACCGCGGCCAGTTCGTCAACACCAATGCCGATCTGAAGGCCTGGTTCGATGGCCTGCGCAGCGGCAAGGGGCCGTGCTGCTCCGATGCCGACGGTTCGGCGCTCGCGGACACCGACTGGGACAGCAAGGACGGGCACTATCGTGTCCGCCTCCCGCGCTATGGCTCCGGGCTCGAAGGGCAGCCGCAGGAACTCGTCTGGGTCGACGTTCCCGAGGAAGCCCTGATCTCCGAGCCCAACCGGGTAGGGCGCACCATGGTATGGCCGATCTACGGCTACATGGGCGTCAGCATTCGCTGCTTCATGCCCGGCAGCATGACGTAACCGCGCCGGCGGCGTGTCGCGTCTGGTGATGCGCGCGCCGGATCAGGTATATTTCTTGTCGCGCTCGAGCAGCTCGATGGAGATGCCTTCGGGGCCGCGGATGAAGCAGATGCGCACGCCGGGCCGGATCGTGGTCGGCTCGCGCGTGAACGTGACGCCCTTGGCCTTGATCTCGGCCGCAACGGCGTCGATGTCCTTCACCGTCAGGCCAAAATGGTCGAGACCCTGATGCGGGTGCGGAGGCGGCGCGTTGACGGCGTTGTCGCCCTCGAGCGGCGCGATGAAGATCCTGGCGCCGCCCAGATTCACGTCGATCCGTCCCGGCGCATGCACGACCTCGCCACCGAGGATGTCCCGCAGCCAGGCCGCCGTGGCCTCCGGATCGGGGCTGCGCAGATGGACGTGATCCCAAGTGACGACTGGCATTTCAATTCTCCCAACGGGCCTTCGGCGATGTTGCAGCGCATGTTAGCGGCGGCGGGCGGTGATCGCCACCGTCCTTGCCGATTCGCAACTGCGCGGGAACCTTAGTTCCTGTTCCGGATTTAAGGTAAGCAGTGGCGGGGTCCGTCGTTGAATGGGCTTTGGCCGCGATCGGTGATGCAACCATGAACGCCAGGCTCGACCGGATCGGATTGAGGCGCTTTGCCGGGACCGGCGAACGAGTGGCGCGGGCCGTGACAATTGCGAGCGTCTCATTTGGCCGCAGCCTTCTGTGGCTGATCGCGGCCATCATTGTCGGCTGCGGCGTCTGGATGCTGCTGCCTCTGTCCAAGGGAAACAGTGCTGAGCCGGTGAAGGCGGAGCTGGCGGCCGTCGAGGCGGCTCCTTCGGCCGATGCGGCCGCAGCGTTGTCGCCGGTCTCGGAAGCCCAGGCACCGGCGATGGCAGACCTCGGTCGTCTCAGGATTTCATCGCAGACCTGGCGCCGCGGCGGCCTTGGCTCGAGAGCCCTGGTGACGTTCACGCTGCGAAACGACAATGACTATGCCGTAAAGGATGTCGAGATCGTCTGCGCGTTTGCGCGGCGCGACGGCAGTCATCTCACCAACCGCAGCCGCGTGCTGGCGGATCCGGTCAGCATGAAGAGCCGCAAGACCTTTGCGCATATCCCCGTGGGCTTCATCAACGTGAATGCCGATCAGGCGAAATGCTCGCTGGTTGCAGCACGCCGTGCTTAACGGCGGAATGTTCCGGTAGCGGAAAAGTTACCCTCATTGGTCCTTGGCGAAAAAACCTCGCATCGCCATTTGAACCGAAGGGCCGGGCCAGGAACCAAATAAGAGATCGCCTGTTGAGGCGGAGAGCCCACGCGGGGATGCGGGGGGCGGAGCGCGGCCAATGCCCATCTTTCGATATTTCACCTTTGTCGGTGGAGCTTTGCTTGCACTGTTGTTCGCGGTGAATTTCGCTTTCCCGGCGGCGCCCGTGGCGCAAGCCGTTGCGACCGTAAGCAACGATCAGCCCCTGATCCGAATCCGGTCCGATCGGCACCTGCCTGAGCGCGTCGTGCTCGACACCAGCCAGCCGACGATTGCCGCGCCGGCTGTGAAGACCGCCGCGGTTGTGGCTCCCCAGCCGCCCGTGCAGGAGGCCCAGTCGGCGGCCTTGGCCGAGCAGTCAGCCAAGGCGCGGGTGCGCGAGACCTTCGCCCAGTTCACGCCGCCGCTGAAGACTGATACCGCCGTCAAGGCTCCGGTTCAGCCCAAGCGCAAGGTCGCCAGGACGCATCCGGCGCCGCAGCAGGGACGGCCGATGATGCTGGTCGCTCAGCAGCCGCATTTCGGGCTCTTCAACACCACTTGGTGAGAGCGCCTTCGATCCGTCTCGAAACGAGGCGGGGAGGGCTTTTTATTGGTCGGCCTCTCTGCTAATTCGAACCCATCCGAACCGCCGTCCGGTGTGCTGGCTCGTCAGCTGCCGGTCTGGCAAGTCTCGGTTTTTGGCCCCGTGTCCGGGCCAGGGCGCTCGTAGCTCAGCTGGATAGAGCATCGGATTTCGATTCCGAGGGTCGGAGGTTCGAATCCTTCCGAGCGCGCCAATCATCTCGTTGGCGTTCCAGATATGTTCCAGAACGGCGCTGATGCCGCGCAGCCTCGCGAGGGCTTGCCGCGTCGGTCAGAATGACGAGACGCCGCCTTGCCGTCCGCGGGCCAGCGTGTCGGAGGGCGCCTCGTGGAACGTCGCGCGGTAAGCCGCGGCAAACTCGCCCATGTGATGGAAGCCCTGCGCGCGCGCACATATGGCGACGGTGGCGCCGCCGCCCTTGAGCAGGCGGGCGCGGGTCGCCCACAGCCGCTTGAGGCGAATGTACTGGTGCAGGCTCATGCCACGCACCTTGCTGACTGCGCCGCCGAGGGTGCGGATCGAGACGCCGAACTCGCCGGCGAGATCGGCGGTATAGATCGGTACGGTCGGATGGGCTGCGAGGTAATCGTCGATCCGCTCTACAAGCTTGATCGAACGCTCGCCCTGGACCGAGGCGCTCCGATCCGACATCGAATCGATCTGAAACAGATCGTCGAGTGCGAGCAGCAGGCCCTCCTGCAGATGGGCCGCCGCCTCGGTGGTCTCGAACAGGAGCGGCTGCATTGAGGCGGTTCGCAGGATGTCGAGCAGGAGCTGCCGCGTGTGCAGCAGGGCGGGCCGGTTCGCGACATGAGCCCGCAAATCGTCGGCCTGATCGAACCAGCCCCGGTCTCTCAGCTCGGGGGAGAAGATAATCATTGCATGATGATTGGTCTGAGGCTCGACGAAGTGGCATTCATCGTTGCCGCGGAGCGTCACGAAGAAGCGCGCGTCGAGATCCAAGCCCTTGAAGTTGACCTGGAGGTCGTCGGTCATGGACAGGATCACCATTCCGCCCGGCATCCGATAGGCGGTGTCGAGGATGCGCGCGAACGATCTCATCATGATGATGCGGCACGCCGGCAGGGAGACGGCGGCGCGGGCCGCGGCGAAGTTCGGAATGTCGAGCGGAATGCTTCTGGCGTCCTCCATCGTCTCGATCGGCCGAAACGCATCGACGTCGGCAAAGCCGATCAGTTGAAGGGCGGAGGACGGAGCGAGGGCGTCGAACAACATGGGTCTGGCCGGCTGCTGAAATGTGACAATCAAATGAACGTCGATACACCGTCATCAATGGCGAAACATCGCGTTTCAGTAAACCGAATTTCAGGCCGTAGTATTGCGGACGTCATGCCATGACCTCCGTCGGATCAATGCCATCGTCAACGTTCCCGGCTCATCGGCTGGCCGGAGGCGAGGTCGATGAAATGCAGCCGTGTGCAGGCGGGACATGCGAAGGATGCAAAGCTCCGTCTCTCCTGCCTCAGCTGCTTCTCAAGATCCGTCTGTACGTTCATGCCCGTCTGGGGGCATCGGAAAACGATCAAGTCCGCCATCGCCGTAGAATGACGGTGCGGGCCGATTTCATCTTTGATCTGGATCAGTTTCGGAATCGCTCCAAGCCGGCGATGACGGCGCAAGGAATGATCTCGCAAAAGCGAAGGGGCCCCGAGGGCCCCTCCAGATGTCACCAGCGGCGATAGCGTGGGCCATAATAGCGTGGACCGTAACCGTAATAGCGCGGCCCATAATACCGGGGGCCGTAATACGGCCGGGGCCCGTAATACCCATAGTAGTTCGGACGCCAAAAGCAGCGCCCCCAGGCGTCGCAGACCATGCGGACCTGCTCGATGCCGGAGGCCTGCGGCGTTGCAGGCGCGGGCGCGATGGGCATGGCAGACGCCGCCGGCGATGCCGCCAAAGCACCGAACATGGCGCCGAACAGGGCTGCGGCGACGAGGCCGATCTTGAGATTCATGATGTCTTCCTCCGCTGACGCGATCCAGGATATCGAAGTTGTTCTGATCAAATTGTGGCGGAACCGAAATGTAATGCTGATGAACAAATCTTCAGCCGGTCCGCCGCAGGCTGACCTCGACCCCGCCAGACTATCCCAGGTTCGCGCGAGTGACCAATGCTGCGGCCCGCGCTGCGATGGCCCCGCAGGACATCGATGCGGCTCTTGATCCTGCGCAATTCGCCGTCGGGGCTTCGTTCGTAGTCTTGTCGCGTGGCCAGCCTTCGACGAATTCGAAGGGCGGGCTCACAGGTTGCTTGGAGCTGTGCAATGGACAAGATGAGATTAGACAAGGGTGGTTGGCTGGTCGTGTGCGATGGGCGCAAGGCGCTCATTCTGGAAAACCTCGGCGACGAGATGTTTCCGAACCTTCACACCAGGGAGGTGCACGAGCAGCCCAATCCCCTGACCAGCGCGCAAGGGAGCGACGCGCCGGGCCGCCTGCATGCCGCTGCCGGCGGCGTGCGCAGCTCGGCCGAGCAGACCGATTGGCACGATGAGGCCGAGCGCGCCTTCCTGCGCAGCCTTGCCGGCCGGCTCGATGCGGCTGTCAGCTCTGGCGAGACCACGGCCCTGACCATGGTAGCCTCACCGCGCGCGCTCGGGATGATCCGCGCCGATTATTCGGACATTATGCGCAAGGCGCTGCGGGCCGAGGTCGGCAAGGACCTCGTCAAGCTGCCGGTCTACGAGATCGAGAGGCAATTGCTGCTGTCGGGCGCCGCCAAATAGAGGCGCCCGCAGAGGCCGCGCCAGCGCCCCTCAGTAGCAGGGGTGCCGGCGGCGGTCCTGGCCGACATAGGCGGCCGCGCTCTGGTAGCAATGGTTGGTCGACGGGCCGTCGTAAAAGGCGAAAGTGCCGGGGGTGATGCCGGGGCCGTAATTGTGCAGATAGCTGATCGGGTAGGGCAGCGGATTGGCGTAATGGCGGTAGTGCCGGTGATGACCCCGCGCCTCCGCGAGGCCAGGGGCTAGGATTGCGGCCGACAGGGCAGCAACCGCGGCTACAAGCGTCAACTTGCTCATCTCGATTCTCCGGAACCCGCGCGAAGTGGTCGGCCATCTATAGCCACTTCGGACCTCCAGGGCACCCGTCCGGCGCCCGGAAATCGGGGCTGATCCCTCAGATTCCCGGGTGGGTGTGACAGAATTGCCGGACATGCGGCCGAAGGCTGCCCATTTTTGGCCTTTTCGGGATGCTTAACGAATTCCCCACACAAGTATGACCAAAGACTATTCGGTTAAGAATCCTGTTGCCGGCCTAGGGGCTCATTTCGCGGGTCCTGCGAGGCCGGTCCATTCCTGAAGGCTTTCGCCGTCACGCCGCCATGCGCATCACGCTTCTGAGCCTGCTGTTGCTCTCCATCGCCGCCGCCACGCCGGCGCGGGCAGAGCTGCATATCACCCGCGACCACGGCGGCTATGTCGAGGAATACAAGACCAAGTACAAGCGCGTCCGCGAGAAGGGCGAGCGCGTCATCATCGACGGCATCTGCAACTCGGCCTGCACGCTGGTGCTCGGCATCGTGCCGATGAACAAGATCTGCGTGACGCCGCGGGCAAGCCTCGGTTTCCACCAGGCCTATTACGACAAGGCCTTCACCTTCGGCATCAAGGTCACCAGCTCCGAGGGCACGTCCGACCTGATGTCTTACTACCCCGACAAGGTGAAGGACTGGATCCGCCGCAATGGCGGGCTCACCACCGACATGAAAAAGATCAAGAACGGCGTCGAGCTCTGGAAGATCATCGACCCCTGTCCGGAAGAATGGTGAGCGGCTGAGCTGAGCCGCAATCGTCCGTCGCAGCGCAGCATCGTCCGCACGAAATTCGCATTGCCGCATAGCCCCCGCTGGGGCAATGAGGGCGGCAATGAATCATAATCAAGAAGCCCTGACCGCCCGCGCCGCGCCGATCCTGTTCGTCCTGCTCTGGAGCACCGGATTCATCGGCACCAAATACGTCGTCAACAATGCCGATCCCTTGACCTATCTCGCCATCCGCATGGCGATCGTGGTCGGCCTGATGGCGATGATCGTGGCGATCGCGCGGCCGAAATGGCCTGATCGCACCGGCATCGCGCATAGCGCAGTCGCCGGCATTCTCGTCCACGGTTTCTATCTCGGCGGCACCGCGATCGCGATCGCGCATTCGATCCCCGCCGGGCTCTCCGCGCTGATTCCGGGCCTGCAGCCGATCCTGACCTCGACCATCGCCAACCGCTGGCTCGGCGAGAAGGTGACGCCGGTGCAATGGGCCGGGCTCGTGCTCGGCCTCGGCGGCGTGGTGCTGATCCTGCACAACCGTCCCATGACCGGTGAAGCCGGGCTTGGCTGGCTTGCCTCGGTCGTCTCCCTGATCAGCATCACCCTCGGCACGCTCTACCAGCGCCGCTACTGCAACCAGATCGACTGGCGCGCCGGCAATCTCGTGCAATATGTGTCCGTCACCATCTTCTTCGCGATCGGGGCCTTCCTGTTCGAAGACCGCGTGGTGCACTGGACGCGGGAGTTCGTGCTCGCGCTCGGCTGGCTCGCGGTGGCGCTCTCGATCGGATCGATCGGGCTGTTGTACTGGCTGATCCGCCACGCCGCGGCGACCTCGGTCGCGAGCCTGTTCTATCTGGTGCCCGCCGTGACCGCGCTGATGGCCTATCTGCTGTTCGGCGAGAAGCTCGACGCGCTGGCGATTGCCGGCATGGGGATGTGCGCGGCCGCCGTGTTCGTCGTCAACCGGCGCTTCTAGGCGGATGGAGCGGGCGTCGGGATACATCCCTGACGTGCGCGGCAGGTTCATGTTAGGCTGAACGCATTTCAGCTTCACATTACACGGTGATTTTCATGAAGAAGGCGAGGCGCGCGCTGCTCGGCAGATCGTTGATGCCGGTCCGGATTGCCTGCATCAACTACGCGGAGGAGATGATGAGCGACCGGATGATGGCCAAGCTCACAGCCGCGCTCCAGAAATGCTACGACCAGCATTTCCTCCCCGTCTGGGGCTACCCCATCGATCTCGACGTCACCCACAAGCCGAAGCCGACGGACTGGCAGCTCGTCTATTTTGACGACGCCACCCACAAGAACTTCCTCGGACGGCACGAGCTGACGCATCGGGGGCAGCCGATCTCGAAGATCTTCGTCAAGGCGCTGGGCGACGAGCCCGTCAGCCTGGCGGCATCGCACGAGCTGTTCGAGATGGTGCTGGATCCCATGGCCAATCTGTGGGCCGACAAGACCCGTCACACCCAATATGCCTATGAGGTCTGCGACGCCGTGGAGGAGGACTCTTTTCTCGTCAACGGCTTCCCGATGTCGAACTTCGTCTATCCGTCCTGGTTCGAGCCCTTCGAGCATCCCCGTGGCACCAAATTCGACCATATGGGATCGCTCAAGGCGCCATTCTCGATGACCGAGGGTGGCTACGTCATCAAGAAGGTCAATGGCAGGCGGCTGATCAAGCAGTTCGGCTCACCGGAAAAGCGGCGGCGCTTCAAGGCCGAGGACCGCCGCGGTCATCGCAGCGAATTCCGTGATCCGAAGGGAGAGCATCACCCGGGCCGGCGCGCATCCAGGCCGCGGGGGTAGGGTATCCCGGGCTTGTCTCCGGGCGCGCACGCACCCGGAGACCTGCTCGAGCGCCCCGATCAGCGCTTGGCCTTCCGAGCCTTCTTTTTCGACTTGGTGGCTTTCTTGGCCGTTGTCTTGGCGGTCTTCTTCGCGGCCTTCTTTGCAGTTTTCTTGGCCGCCTTCTTCGACGACTTCTTTGCAGCCTTCTTCGAACTCTTCTTCGAGGCTTTCTTGGCCTTCTTCTTGGAGGCCTTCTTCGGCGCTACTTTCTTCGCGACCTTCTTGGCGGCTTTCCTGACCTTCTTGACGGCGGTGACCGCCGCGTCCTTGGTCGCTTCCACGGCTGTGGTGATCGTCTCCATCGCCTGTTCGGTGATCGGCTTGTCGTCGTCCATTGCGTCCCCCGCGGTTTGATTGGAGTGATGACGATAGCGGGTTTCGAAATTGTGTCAAAGCAGCGCTCAACCTTTGCGGATCTTTGCGTAGGCGGCGAGCGCACGCTCGCGTCCCTTGGCATGATCGACGAGCGGCTGCGGATAGGTCTTGCCGAGCGTGATGCCCGCGCTCGCAAGCTCGATTGGCGTCGCCTGCCAGGGCCGGTGGATCAGCTTGGTCGGCATGTCCTTCAACTCCGGCACCCAGCGCCGAACGTAGGTTCCATCCGGATCGAACTTCTCGCCCTGGAGCTGCGGATTGAACACGCGGAAATAGGGCGCCGCGTCGGCGCCGCAGCCGGCGACCCATTGCCAGTTGGCGGGATTGCTGCCGGCATCCGCGTCGACCAGCGTGTCCCAGAACCAGGCTTCGCCCTCGCGCCAGTCGATCAAGAGGTGCTTGACCAGGAACGACGCCACCACCATCCGGACCCGGTTGTGCATCACCCCGGTGTGCCAGAGCTCGCGCAGACCGGCATCGACGATCGGATAGCCGGTGCGGCCGCGCCGCCAGGCGGCGAGCGCCTTGGGATCGCGTTTCCAGGGGAAGCCGTCGAAGTTCGTCTGCAGGTTTTCGCTCGCGAGGTCCGGATGATCGTGGAGCAGGTGACGGCAGAATTCGCGCCAGCCGAGCTCGCTCAGGAATTTGTCGATGCCCGGCCCGAGCGCCGGATCTTCATCCGCGGCGAAGCGCGCCGCGTGCCAGACCTGGCGCGGGCTGAGTTCGCCGAAGCGCAGATGCGGTGACAGGCTTGAGGTGCCGTCCCGATCCGGCCGGTCGCGATCGCCGACATAGCGGCGCGCGGTGTGCTTGAGGAAGTCGCGCAGGCGTGCCCGCGCGGAGGCTTCGCCCGGGGTCCATGTCTCGCGCAGGCCGCCCGCCCAATCCGGGCTGGTCGGCTCGAGCTGCCAGCTTTCAAGCCGATCGCTGGCGATCTTTGGACCAGGGCGCAGCTGCTTCGGCGCAGGCAAGGGCTTGGGTGGATCGCCGAGCGACAGCACGCGCCGCCAGAACGGCGTGAACACGCGCAAGCCCCGGCCCTCCTTGTTGCGGATCGCCGAGGGTGGGACGAGGAGATCGCCGGGGAAGCTTTGCGAGTCGATGCCAAGCTTTGCCAGTGCGGCTTCGAGCTGCCGCTCAACCGCCTGATGCGGCGCCTGCGCAATTCCATTCCAGTAGACGGCGCGGGCACCGCTTTCGCGGGCCAATTCTGCGACGACCTTGGCCGCCGGTCCCCTGCGCAGGATCAGCGATCCGCCGCGCGTGGCAATCTCGGCGCCAAGCGCCCGCAACGACTGCGCCAGCCACCAGCGTGCTGCGCTGCCCGGCGGGCGCCCGACAGCGTCGTCGAGCACATAGAGGCAGACCACCGGCGCACCGGTTGTCGCGGCAGCATGGAGGGCGGGATGGTCGGACAGACGAAGGTCATCGCGAAACCAGACGATGACAGGCGCGCTCGGCGTGGTCAGGGGCGTCCTCGTTTACGATTTGGAAACCATGCCGCGCGCGGCGGTGTGAACTGTCGTTAATGCGGCCGTAAGCCGACTGCACCATTATGCAGGAATTACGGGGGTTGTTCCATTCATGTCCAAGATTCTGAAGTTCTTGCCGCAGTTCAAGCTCGGCACGAAGGCCGTTCTATGTGCCGTGCTGCTGATCGGCGTGAACACCGCGCTCGTGGTCGGCGTCGGCTATTGGTCGCTGACATCCGCCTTCAACGATCGCGCGTTGCGCGACATCGAGGTCAACCTCCGTACGCTGGCGCTGGCCTTTACCGAGACCGTTCCGGCCGCCAAGATTACGATGAAGGATGGCACGGTGGCGCGCGCCGAGATCCCCAAGATGCCCGAGTTCAAGGACCACGCCATCGTCGATCGCGCGGTGTCCTATGTCGGCGGCAATGCGACCCTGTTCGTGTTCGACGATGCGAGCGGGCAGTTCGTGCGACGTTCCACCAATGTGAAAAAGGAAAACGGCGACCGGGCCGTCGGCACCCAGCTTGCCGCCGATCATCCGGGGCAGGCGCCGCTGCGCCGTGGCGAGGCCTATAAGGGGCCGGCCACGCTGTTCGGCAAATCGTTCATGACCGCCTATTTCCCGATCGCGGACGCGGCCGGCAAGGTCGTCGGCATTCTCTACGTCGGCATCCCCATGATCCAGTACGAGAGCATGCTGGCCCAGGCGATCGAGAGCATGGCAGCGGCCGCGGGCCTCGCCGCGCTTCTGGTGCTGGTCCTGACCCTGCTGGTCGTCCGCCGCATCACCCGGCCGCTCACCTCGGTCACGCACTCGCTCACCGCGCTTGCCAACGGCCAGAGCGACGTTGCGATCGAATGCGAGGATCGCGCCGACGAGATCGGCGAGATCGCCCGCACCGTCGCAGTGTTCAGGAGCAATTCGCTGGAGCGGGCGCGCATGCGCAGCGAGCAGGCGGCCGCCACGGCTGCGGCGGCCGAGCAGCGCAAATCAGACCTGCGCAGCTTCGTCGAGGAGTTCCGCGGCAGCGTCGGCGGCATCCTCGACAAGGTGCTGGCGTCGTCAGGCGAGTTCGAGCGCGCCGCGCGGCAGCTGACCGATGTCGCGCGCTCCACGGCCGACCTGTCGGCGCAGTCGGCAGGCGCGTCCGAAAACGCCTCCGAGCACGTGCGTTCGGCGGCGTCGGCCTCGGACGAGCTGTCTCAATCGATCTCCGAGATCACCCGCCGCGTGCAGGAGTCCAACCAGATTTCCGCCGAGGCGGTGCAGCAGGCCGAGGCGACCGATCAGCGCATCGCGCAGCTCTCCGAGGCGGGCGCCCGCATCGGCGATGTCGTCAAGCTGATCACCTCGATCGCCGAGCAGACCAATTTGTTGGCGCTGAACGCCACCATCGAGGCCGCGCGCGCGGGCGATGCCGGTCGCGGCTTCGCGGTGGTGGCCCAGGAGGTCAAGACGCTGGCCGGCCAGACCGCCAAGGCGACCGACGAAATCTCGAACCAGATCGCCAGCATGCAGCTTGCGACCGAGGAATCGGTCGCCGCCATCAAGGCGATCGGCCAGACCATCGAGCGCATCAGCGGCATCGCCGGCTCGATCTCGGCGGCGGTCGAGCAGCAGAAAAGCGCGACCCACAACATCGTGGCAAGCGTTCGCGCCGCGGTCTCGGGCACGGCCGATGTCGCCGTCAATGTCCGCCACGCCGCCAAGGGCGCCAGCGAGACCGGCGAGACCTCGAGCCGGATGTTCGCCTCGGCCCAGGCGCTGTCCGGCGAGAGCCTGCATCTGAAGGCCGAGGTCGACGGTTTTCTGGACCGCGTGCGGGCGGCCTGACGCTGGCTGCACCGTCATCCCGGGATGGTCCGAAGGACCAGACCCGGGATCTCGAGATCCTCAGGTGCGCAAGTGCGCACCATAGTTCGGTGCTTCGCACCGCCCCGGAATGACAGTTCGTTGTTACTTCGGCTGCGGCACGATGCGGATGTAGGGCTTCGGCTCCTTCCAGCCCTGCGGGTAGATCGTCTTGGCCTCGTCATTGGAGACCGAGCCTGCGATGATCACGTCCTCGCCCTGGTTCCAGTCGGCCGGCGTCGCGACGCGATGCTTGGCGGTAAGCTGCAGCGAGTCGATCACGCGCAGGATCTCCTGGAAGTTCCGGCCCGTCGTCATCGGATAGACCAGCACCAGCTTGATCTTCTTGTCCGGCCCGACGATGAAGACGTTGCGGACGGTCTGGTTGTCGGCGGCGGTGCGGGTGAGGGGATCGCCTGAGATCGCGGCCGGCAGCATGCCGTAGAGCTTCGAGACGTTGTAATCGGTGTCGCCGATCATCGGATAGTTCGGGGCCGCGCCTTGCGTCTCCTTGATGTCTTCCGACCATTTGGCATGGCGGTCGACCGGATCGACCGAGAGGCCCATCAGCTTGACGCCGCGCTTGTCGAATTCCGGCTTCAGCTTGGCGAGCGCGCCGAGCTCGGTCGTGCAAACCGGCGTGAAGTCCTTGGGGTGCGAGAACAAGAGCGCCCAGTTGTTGCCGATCCAGTCGTGGAACTTGATCTTCCCTTCGGTGGTCTCGGCTTCGAAGTCGGGTGCGGTGGTGCCGATCGGGAGTGTCATGGTTCTACCTCATCACATTGAATATACTGGAGAATTTGTCTGTGGCCGTTCCCCTCATTATAGGGGTCTTACAACGCCAAGTGAACGCCAACTGAACCGGTTAAAGTAAAATGTGAATTCCTTCCTTGAAGGGCCGATTTTCTAGCAACTTATTGTTACACCCGCACCTGCGGCGAAACAGCTCCACCCGGGGTCACACGGTCTCGCTCGCCCCGATAATGCCTTTTATGACTTCCATCACGCCCGCCCGGCGCGTCTAGAACCAAAACGGTCCTGACAGCGACCAATTGGCAACCATCTAGAAAAGTCGCGATCCCCGTATCGAATCGTTAACCACCCCTTTACGCCGGCATGAAAATGCTGGCCGATCAGAAGAAATCTGGAAGTGAACTATGTCTGCCGCTGCGCCTAACTCTGCTGAGTCGCCGTCCCTTGAACCGTCCTGCCGCGATACCGCGGCCCATGCACTCTCCATCGTGCGCGACGGCGTGATCACGGGCGAAGGCCCGACCACCAAGGGCCGGGTCCATTTCTCCCGCTCGCTTGATGCCGATGACACCGCCTGGTGCACGCGCATCCTCACCGCCACCGCCGTCAACGACCAGCCGGTCAGCCGCGCTGAGGCCGAGGTCCTGTTCGAGATCAACGAGGCCGCGACTGAACGCACCGATGGCGGCCGCTTCGATGATTTGCTCGCCAAGGCGGTGGCACACTATGCTGCAAGCGCCTCGGGCCTGAAAGTGCCGCCGCGCAGCGTCGCGCTGTCGGCCGATGCCGAGATCGAGAGCTGGGCCCCGTCCTATGCCTCCAAGGTCAACAGCGAGATGCTGGAGTGGATCGCCGGCCAGATGCGCGGTAAGCGCCACAACAACCGCCGCCTGATGGCGATGGTGGCGACCTTCCTCGGCGCCACCGCGCTGCCCCTGGCGGGCCAATTGCCGAACGTTTTCGACATCGGCATGTAAGATTTCGCGCCTCTGACGAGGAGCATTTGAACGGCGGGGTTATTTCCCCGCCGTTTTTTGTTTGCCGCCGTCCGGCTCGAGGCCGAGCGTGCGGCCCGGGAAGCCGGCGGCGTCGAAATAGCGCTGGCTGCCGACGCGCTGGAAGTTCAGCACGGTGGTCAGGCCGCCCTCCGCGGGCTTGGACTTCATCGTGCCGGCATAAGCCTTCGGTACGGTGCCGTTGGGCATGGCTTCCGACATCACGCGGCCGGCCAGCTCTCCTTTCTGTGTCGCGCTTAGGCCCATCAGCCGGGCGGCCGTCATGCCGACGTCGGCATTGCTGACCGGCAGCTCGTCGACGAAGCCGGCTTTGAAGTCCGGGCCGATCGCCGCCATGAAGTTCATGGTGTCGCCGCGGCTGAAGCTGCCATGCATGCCCTGGCCCTGGCGCAGCACGGTGTCGGCGACCTGCACCGAGCAGTTGGTCGGCGCCTCGCCGCAATCGCTGGCATAGGAGCGGAAGTTGACGACGATCGACGGCGTCGGCGTCGCCGCCTTGCCGCGCAGATTGATGCTCGACAGCGGCAGGGTGCCGGGGAAGCGGCCGAGCGAGTCCTCGACGAACAGGCCGGACACGTAGTCCTGCGCGAGCAGCGCCTTGATGGCCTTGGCCGCCAGCTTCTTGTCCTTGTTCGGGAGATAGACGAGGTCCGAGCCGCCATTGGTGGCGACGACGAGGTCGGGCTTTTCCGGATCCTTGCCGAGCACGCCGTTGCCGGCCTTGGGATGCTTGTTGCCCTCGATCTTCGCGTTCTTGTCGTTGGGATCGAACAGCGGCAGGTCGAGCGCCTTGGCGAGGTCGAGCGCTAGGAAGCCCATCGGCAGGAAATCCTTCGGCGTGTCGTCATAGCTGACCTTGGCCGAGGGGCTGGTCTTGCTTTCCTTGGAGATGGTCGAGAAGCCGTGGTCGGCGGAGACAATGATGTTGGTCGAGGCCGTAAGCCCGAGCTCGTCCAGCGCCTTGCGGAGCTGGGCGAGGTTGGTGTCGGCATTCTTGATGCCGGCCATCGACGTCGGGCCGTTGATGCCGGGCATGATCTGGTTGAGGCTGTCGCCGGTATTGTGCTGGCTGCCATCGGGGTCGCGCGACCAGAACACCAGCACGAACGGCTTGTTGCGCGCCTTGAACATCGGCAGCACCACCTTGGTGGCGACGTCGGCGAAATAGGCCTGCTGCGCGACGTTGGCGACGGTCGTGCCGGGCGTCTTGGCATCGCCCGCCTTGGAATTGTCACCGCGCGGCGGCGTGGTGGTGGGCAGGCCGGCCTTGGTCAGAGCTTCCTTTACCTCGTCCGACAGCGCGACCCCGTTCTTGCCGCCGGTGGCGTCGTCGAACACGACCGAATGCAGGCCGGCCTTCTCGGGCTTGTCGGTGTGGTCGAACTGATAGGTCGGGCCGACCTTGCCGATCGCGGCGGTGCTGAGGCCCTTGTCGCGGGCGAGCTTCAGGATGGTCTCCTCGTTGAGGTAGTCGCCCTTAAAATGCTCGTCGATGTCACCGAGCACGGCGTCGTTCTCGATGAAGGGGACCACGGTGTCGCCGGCCGGGACGGACGTGTAGTTGGTCCAGATCGTATTGGAAAACACCCCGGTATCGCCGAGATAGTGACCGGTCGACATCGCCGAGCCGTTGGCCATGGTGAAGGTCGGGAATAGCGAGTGCGGATTCTTGAAATTGACGCCCTTGTCGCGGATTTCGGCCATGGCGGGCGCCGTGTCGGGGTTGACCTTCAGCGCGCGCAGACCGTCCGGAATGAACAGGATCAGATTGCGGGGCGTGTTGTTCTGGGCAGACGCAAATCCGGTGGATAGCACTGTCAGTCCGGCGGACAGCAACACCAGTGAACGGCGCATCGAAATCTCCCTGCGAGGCGGCTCGGCCGCAACCCGCGGCCCCCGGTTCGTTTAGTTTCGCTGCGTGACGGTTTTGTTACAAGGCCTGTCGCCGATGCAAGAGGGGTTGGGGGGAGGGACTTGTCAGTCTCGTGTCCCGGACGCGCTGCAGCGTTCTTACGCTGCTGCGCAGAGCCGGGACCCAGAGGGCCGCGCGGTTCGCAGCCACATGGGCCCCGGCTCTGCAGCGCACCGCCGAAGTGGCGCTGCGCAGCGTCCGGGGCACGAGAGCGGAGTTTGGCGCAGAGCTGCATCAACATCGTCATTGCGAGCGGCTTGTCCGCCGGAGCGCGAAGTCAAGCCATCCACAATCTCTCCCCACTGACAGTATCCATCCCGTCATCCTGAGGTGCGAGGCGTGCGATGCGAGCGCATCGCATGCGGAGCCTCGAAGGATAAACGGCCGAGCTGGTGCAGCCGGGCCGTCGCCCCTTCGAGGCTTGCACTGCGTCGCTGCCGCGTCGCAGTGCGCGCACCTCAGGGTGACGGTGATGGATAGAGCTTGTGGCAGCATTCCTTATTCGCTTTCGACATGCAGACAGCGCGGCGCAGTTTCGCATCCTCGCGGCTGATCTCGCCCGAGCTTTGCTTCATCTCTTCACCCTCATTTGAAAGAGGGCGCAGGGAAGGCCGGGAGCCGGTTGGCTCCATCGACCGCCATGCGAAGAGCAGATTGCGTGTGCTTCATGCATAGCGGATAACAGGGCAACCGGAGCATCCCGGCCTTCCCTGCGCAGTGGCTTTACGGCTTATGTCGTACTCTCCCCGGGGAGCGTTGCACTATTGCCCCCGTCGCCTTGTGGATGACTGATGCGCGTGCCCGGTTGGACCGCCACATCACCGCAAGACTTGGCGCACAGACCCCGGGCGCCAGGACCACACGATTTTGCCGTACGCGGATCCCACCGGTCGTGTGCGCGACGGTCTTGCTCACGGTTGCCCGCCCTGCAAAACCCTCAGCGCCGATGTGACCCACGTCCACCGCCACCCGGCCCGCGTTCGTGACGATCGCGATACGCCCCTCTTCGTTGGGCCGGGATGCAGCGACACATACGCGATTTCCGAATTTCGGTAAAGTGGAATATTTTTGCCACAACGCGTTGACCCAGGGCTCGCGTGTTTTGCCCGTCGGGCAACGCAATGGATTGTGGCCGGGACGTTCAATCCGTCGCGGTCTGCACCCTTGGTGCAGGGGCTTGCGCGGGCTTTGTCGCCGTCGGAGGGCAGTCGACCCTGCCAAGATCGCGGCGTAGCGAGGATGGCGCTGCGTGCAGGGTAAACACGATCGCGATCTGCGTTCGGTTCGAAAGCCGGTATTTGCGCATGATGTTGCCGATATGCGCCCGCACCGTATTCTCTGAGATCTTGAGCTCGTAGGCGATATTCTTGTTCTGCATCCCCCGTGCGATCAACATCATCAGCTCGCGCTCGCGCGGCGTCGGTGTAATCGAGTCCTGCGGATCTCGGCTCATGGCTGGCTGCTCCCTGGACTGCGGGTTGATGTGGCCACTCCCAGCATGTTGTCACTCCGTCTTGAGCGCCTCGATCGGGCTGAGCTTGGACGCCTTGTGCGCGGGATAAAAACCGAAGATAAGGCCGGTCGCGATCGAGAAGGCGAGGGCAAGGCCGATCGCCTGCCCGTCGATCGAGGTGACCCATCCTGCCATGCGGGCGACCGTCATCGAGAGCGTGACGCCGCCGGCGACGCCGATGGCTCCGCCGAGCAGGCAGAGCACGAGCGCCTCGCAGAGGAACTGCAGACGGATGTCGCGCATCCGCCCGCCCAGCGCGCGGCGGATGCCGATCTCCCGCGTGCGCTCGGTGACGGACACGATCATGACATTCATGATGCTGATACCGCCGACGAGCAGCGAGACCGAGGCGATGGCGACGAGCAGGAGCGCGACGGTGCGGATCGCACCCTGCTGCGCTTCCATGGCGGCGGCCGGATCCTGGACCTTGAAATCGTCTTCCTGGCCGGCGGGGACACGGTGGCGCTGCCGCAGCAGGTTCTCGATCTCCGATCGCGCCCCCGCCATCTGTCCGTCGCCGGCCACCTTGGCGATGATGTAGGCGACCGAATCCCGGTTGATGTTGCTGGCACTGCCGAGAAAACGCAGCTTGGCGGTGGCGAGCGGCACGAAGGCGACGTCGTCCTGCGCGGGTCCCTTGCGATCGAGAACGCCGACCACCTCTAACGGGACCTTCATGATCCGGATCTGCGCACCGATGGGGTCGTCGCCGGGAGCGAACAGCTCGCGTGCGACCGTGCTGCCGAGGATCACGACTTTGCCTGCTCCGGCCTCCTCGGTGCCGGAAAAATAGCGGCCGGTCGCGAGCTGCCAGTCGCGCACCATGAAGTGCCCCGTCGTCGTGCCGTTGATCGTCGTATTCCAGTTCTTGCCCTCGTGGATGACTTGCGCCGTTCCGGCAATCGAGCCGGCCGCGGCCTGGACTTCCGGAATCTGCTCGAGGATGGCCTGCACGTCACTCTCCGTCATCGTCAGCTTGCTGCCGTCCTTGAGGCGCACGCCGCCCTGGTAGACCGCGCCGGGGGTGATCATCAGCACGTTGGCGCCGATCGAGCGGATCTGTTCCTGCAGACGCAGCTGCGCGCCGGAACCGATCGCAAACACCGTCACGATGGAGGCGACGCCGATCACGATGCCGAGCATGGTCAGGAAGCTGCGCAGCGGATTGAGCCTGAGTGCGTGCAGGGCGATCTGGAATCCCTGGAGCATCGTCATGGCGCAGCGCTCCGTTTCGGCAGGGCCGGCGCCGGCGTCTCGTCAGCGACGAGCTCGCCGTCATGCAGGTGGATCGTGCGGCGGCACTGCGCCGCGATGCCGGGATCATGCGTGATCATCACGATGGTCTGGCCGGTCCGGTTGAGCGCGGCGAACAGCGCCAGGATCTCGGCGCCGGTGCGGCTGTCGAGCGCGCCGGTCGGCTCGTCGGCAAGCACGATCAGCGGGGAGGCGATCAGGGCGCGCGCGATCGCGATGCGCTGCTGCTCGCCGCCGGAGAGCTGCCGCGGAAAATGATGGGCCCGGTGCAGCATGCCGACGGCCTGAAGGCTCGCTTCCGCGCGCGCCAGGCGTTCCCTGCGGCCGACGCCGCAATAGACCAGCGGCAGCGCGACGTTCTCGATCGCATCGTGACGCGCGAGCAGATTGTAGGACTGGAACACGAAGCCGATGCTGCGGGCGCGCAAGGACGACCGGCGATCCTCCGAGAGATCGGCGACATCGGCCCCTTCGAGATAGACCGCCCCCTCGCTCGGCAGGTCGAGCAGCCCGATCATGTTCATCAGCGTCGACTTGCCGGAGCCGGACGGACCCATCACGGCGACGATCTCGCCTTGCGCGATGTCGAAGCTGACATTGCGGACGGCGGTGACCGCCACGCCGTCGGTGCGATAGGTCCTGCCGACCGACTGGAGGCTGATGAGCGGCGGGGAGGCGGTCATGATCCGAACCTGATTCCGAGAAATTCCATGCCCGCGGGACGGATGGCCTGGCCGACGGCAACCTGGCTGCCCTCGTCGAGATCTCCGCTCTTGAGGGCGACTTGTTCGGTGCCGGCCACGCCGACCGTCACCGCGATGCGCTGGAGCGAGCCGCTTGCGGTGCGCACCCACACCCCGCTGCGTGCAGCTGGATCCTGCCGCGTGCCGGAGGGTTGGAAGCGCAGTGCGGCGAGCGGCACTTTCAGAACGTCGTCCTGCCGCTCGATCACGATCTTCACCAGGGCCGTCATTCCCGGCAGCAGCGCGCCGTCGAGATTGGAGGTTGCCAGGACCACGGTGTAGGTGACGACGTGCTGCTGGGTCTGCGGCGCCTTGCGCACCTGCCGCACCACTGCCTCGAAGCGGCGGTCGGGGTAGGCATCCACGGTGAAATGCGCGCGCTGGCCGGGCGCAATGCGGCCGATATCGGCTTCGTCGACCTGCGCATGAATCTCCATGTCCTCGAGGCGGTGGGCGACCACGAAGGTGGTGCGCGATTCCAGCCCGACCGCGAGCGTCTGGCCCTCGTTGACGAACCTGCCGACGACGACGCCGTCGATCGGCGAGCGGATCACGGTGCGGTCGAGATCGGCCTGGGCCGCGGCGAGAACGGCCGCTTTCTCCGGCACTGCCATGCGCGCCTGTTGCAGCTCCGCCTCGATCCGGCGGACGTCGGCCTGTGCCCCCTCAACCGAATAGGAGTTGAGGGACATCAGGACCTCGGCCTCGCGCTCCTGGGCGAGGCGTGCGGTGAACTCGGTCTGCGCATCGTCGACCGCCGTGGTCGCCACCACGTTTTGCGATTGCAGCGCCAGTTTCCGTTGCAAGGTCTTCTGCGCCGAGGACTTCACCGCCTGCGCGCTTTCGAGCTTGGCGACGAGCACGTCCCGGCTGCCCCTCGCATTTTGCAGATCGATCCGGGCGCGATCGAACTTGGCTCTGGCGATGTCGACCAGCGAATTGGAGACGGCAAGGGCGGCCCTGGCTTCGTCGACCTTGGCCGCAAAGCTGCGCGGATCGATCAAGGCGAGCGGCTGATCCTTGCTGACGGTGTCGTTGAAATCGACATAGACCCGGGCGAGCTGCCCGGACAGCTGGGAACCGACCTCGATCGTCTTCACCGGCTGCAGGGCACCAGTGACCGTGACGGTCTGCTCGATGCTGCCGCGCTGAATCGAGGCGTAGCGGAACACGGGCGACTCGGACCCGAATGTCGGAGCTTCGCGTCCGGCGGGCACGAGCAGGCGCCTGGTCGATTCCAAGGCGTGCGCCGCCGTGTCTGCCGCGCTCCCGGCGCCGGCGATGGCGGCTGGCCCTGCGGCGTAGATCGCAGCGAGGCCGCATGCAGTTCCGAGCAAGGCAATTGCTGGCACAAATCGCATATCAAAACCCGCCTGGTTGAAATGGCTTCGTTGCGGGAAAAAATGGCAAGCTCGCTATGGTTGTAAATTATCTAAGGTAGTATCGATCGTCAGTATGTCGTTCTCGTCGGGGCGACGGTCGGGCGCGCAACATGATCCAGAAGTAAAGTCCGCGGGTGCGACGTTTCGTGATTTGCCGGAAATGCATACCCGTCGTATCGATAAGATGCGCGCGGTATCGAACTCGATAAGCTGACTGAACGTCCCGTATGATCCGGCCAAAGTGCCGGTGGCGGGCGTTCAAGCCGGCACATGGGTAGCAATGCCATGACGCAGTTGGCGACGCTGCGGCCACGATACCGGATCGTCATATTCGCGATAGCGCGCCTCGCCGTGATGCCGCCTGTGGCGCGGCGAGATCCCTGCAATCAAGAAGCCCGAAGTGTGAACGCCTTCACTCGCTTCCGGCGTGCATTGGCCCTAAGACGTCGAACCGGTGGACGGACGCTGATTGTTCGATCCCCGCAGATTCATCCAAGCACCTTGTTAGCTTGCAAGAAGAATGGACGGCTCGTTGCTCGCCCATCGAGTCACAAGCCGGGGAGTTTGCTGCAATGAATTCAGGTCAAGCCACCGTTTATGTCGTTGACGACGAGATTCAGATTCGAACCGCGATCGGAAATCTCTGCGAGGAGACCGGACACCAGGTAAAATTGTTCGCCTCGACGGAAGAGTTTCTCGCGGAGAGTATTTCGCCCGGGCCGTCGTGCCTCGTGCTCGACGTCCGCTTTCCCGGGACGTCACCGACCGGCCTCGAGCTTCAGCGACGACTCGCCGAGACGGGCGTGCCCATTCCGATCGTCTTCATCAGCGGCCATTCCGACGTCCGCGTCTCGGTCGAGGCCATGAAGCGCGGCGCGGTCGAGTTTCTGCCAAAACCGTTTCGCGAGCAGGAGATCCTCGATGCGATCAGGCACGGCATCGAGCGCGACCGCAGGCGGCTGGAACGCGAGGATGTGGTGCGTGAAGCCCGCCAGCGCGTCGAGACGCTGACGGCGAGAGAGCGCGAGATCATGCTGCTGATGGCCGAAGGGCTGATTGCCAAGCAGATCGCGGCCAGGCTCGGCGTGAGCGAAGTGACGGCGAAGGTCCATCGCGCCAGGATGATGCGAAAGCTGGAGCTGCGCACGCCGATCGAAGTGGTGCGGCTGATCGACAGCATGGGGCGCGAAGCCGAGACGATTCGCGCCGGCACGGGATAGCAGCTATTTCGGCGCTTCGACGTGCCGACATCTCGCGCAATGTCTAGTCCGTACCGATTAGCATGAACTGCAGTCTGTCGCGCTGGCCACGATCGGTTCACAGTATCCCTACGATGTCGGCCTCCTCCAAGACGGCATCCAAATTCAGTCAGACAACTTGGCCAGAAAGGGATACTCCATGCGTAAATTGTTTTTTGCTTCCGTTGCATTGTTCGCCCTGTCCTCCGCGGCACAGGCCGCCAACACCTCGACCACGGTGCAAGTCGGCGTCGTGAACGGCTCGTCCGTCACGCAGAACGGCCTCACCAATGACAGCTCGACGACCAGCCAGCTCGGCATCGTGAACACTGCGTCCACGATGCAGGGGACCGGCGCTGCCTCGCTCAACAACGGCAGCACGGTGAACCAGGTCGGCGTGCAGAACTCGGCGACCACCGGCCAGGTGGCGTTCGGCAACAACACCAGCGCGATCACCCAGAACTCGTTCGGGCCCCCCGCGCTGCAGAACAACTCCGCCGGCGTCGGCCAGCTCAGCGTGTTCGGCGTCAACGGCAGCACCGTCTCGCAGACGGCGCACTGACACACAGCCCCGTTTGGCCGGACGCAGCCAGTTGCGGTTGCGTCCGCGCCATTCTCGAATGCACCGCAATCCGGCCGGCCGATCAATTGCGATGGCCCGCCCATTGTCGCGGAGGAAATGACATGCGGATCACCTATTTCATTGCAACTTTCGTGGCGCTCGGTGCGCTGACGGCCGCCGACGCAAACGCCGGCAATACCGCCAGCGTGCTGCAGTTCGGCACGACCAACACTTCGTTCATTTCGCAGAGCGGCGGCACCAACAACAACGCGACCACGATGCAGTTCGGCGCCACCAATACGGCGACCACCCTGCAGACGGGCTCGCTCCTGACCGTCAACAATTCGGTGATCGGGCAGGGCGGCACGACCGCGACGGCATCCAACACCGCGCTGGCCGGCCAGGTCGGCGGCTCCAATTCGAGCCTGATCGGCCAGATCGGTGCGAACAACACGGCCGGAGTTGGTCAGCTCGGAATCCTGAACGGCTCGACGATCATCCAGCAGGCTCCGTGAGCCGACCCGAAGCGACGAGGCATGTCATGAAACATCATTTGGGACGCGCGGGCGCCGTCTTGCTCGCCCTGTGCTCGGCGGGCACCGGATCAGCCGGTGCCCAGACCGCCGACGTCAAGACCATCGTCTCTGTCGGCGGGCCGCCGGTGGTGCTGAACCAGAACAGTCAGCTCAACATGGCGGGCGTGTTCATGATCGGCGGCAGCACCAGCGCGACAGTGACGCAGACCGGCACCAACAATGCCACGGGCGTCCTGCAATTCGGCGGAACGAATTCCGCATCGATCGGGCAGGCCGGAACGAACAATCTTGCCTTCGTCGGTCAGACCGGCCAGTCGGCGACGAGCCTGATATCGCAGCTCGGCACGATGAATGCGGGCACGGTGGCGCAATTCGGCACGATCAACGCCTCGACGATCGTCCAGACCGGCCCGTAAGGCGCGAGCGAACGCGCCGGTGCCAGGAACGAACGGGGAAGCGCGATGCGATGCGGACAGATCTTGAGGCACGTGTTGGCGCTGGCGGCGATGCTCGCCGCCATCGGCACGGCGACGCAGGCGAGCGCCGGGTCGGTCCAGCGCAGCGTGACCAACCGGAACGTGAGCATCGAAACGGTCGTGCAGTTCGGCAACGATGTTCAGCCCGTGACGATCGAAGAGAACAGCCGCATCAATATCGCGCGGGTGATCCAGATCGGCGGCACCGGGACGGTGGATGCGACCATCATCCAGAACGGCACGCGCAACTATGCCAATGTGATCCAGGTGGGCGGCACCACCAATGCGATCATCGGTCAATCCGGTGCGAGCAACACCGCCGAGATCACCCAGATCGGCAATTCCACCAACGCGCTCCTGCTCCAGATCGGAGACATGAATACGGGAGCGGTAAGGCAGTTCGGGCGTTTCAACTGGCTGGCGATCTTTCAGTTCAGCCGATGATGGAGGTGTGACATGAGATTGCTCCTGCTCGCATCCGGAATAGGACTCATGAGCGTGATCGCGATGGCGCCGGCCGGCGCTGCCGACGGTCACACCACAGTGGTCCAGGACGAGAACGGCACCTCGGTGATCACGCAGAGCGGCGATCCCGCTCAGGCCGACGTCAAGATCGAGAAGGAGCCGGGGCGCACGACGGTGTACCGGCGCAGCGGCGGTAACACCGCGATCGTGACACAGGGCACCGGCAACGCGCAGGAAAACATACAGGACATGCTCGATTGGCTGCGCAAGCAGCAGGGCCGCTGACGCACGAAGGCCCACCGTCCGCGAAAGAACGGCGGGCCTCGCCGTGAGTGTGGACCTTACCAGCGATAGCCGCCGGTCAACGTGCCGTTGTTGTTGCCGTCAGGGCCGACGTCGCCCTGTGTCGAGCTCGGGGTCGGATGGTTGGTGCCGTTGAGCGCACCATAGGGCCCCCCGACATCAGGATAATACGCGCGCGGCTGGACCGGTTCGTAGGCGGGGGCCGTGCGGTCCCAACCCATGCGCGATCCGTTCCAATCGTAGCCCTGCGCCGAGGCAGCCGCAGTGCCGGCGACGAGTGATGCCGTGATCAGGCAGAGGAGTTTTGACTTGTTCTGCATTGGAGATGCTCCTTGCTTGTGTCGGGGGCCAACGGTTGCACTGCGGGAGCGTTCCGGGACGCGTTCGGTGGAAGCGATCAACTCCGATCAACTGGTTATGAAGCGCGGGCCGCGGAACGAAGTGCCTGAAATCAACCGGGAATCCCGGGCGTCTTGCCGCACCTGTTCCCCGGTTAATCCCGTGTCTTAACCAATAATTAATTATACGTTTGCGGGCGGGCGACGGGCGGGCCTAGCGTAGCTGCGGGGAGCTATCGCTTAAGCCAAACGAGTTGGTGCGTATCATGATGTCCAGATCCCATGGCAGATCACTTGGGGCGCTATTCGCCTCGCTTAGCGCAGCCGCGCTGCTCCTTAGCCCCAGCGACAGTTTTGCCAGACCCGGCGGCGCCGCGCCGCATGGGGTGACCGCTGCGCCTTCCGGCGCGATGGCGCGTGCCCCGATGGGGCCGGGAGCCCGGTTCCACCGGCGCAATAACCCGTTCGTCTATTGGCCGGGCGGCGGCGGGTTCTTCTACGACGGCGCCGGCTACAGCCAGCCCTTCGGCGACGCCGGGCAGCCGGTCTCCACCGACGTGCGCTACACCTACACCTATGATGTCCCCTGGGACTGGTCGCATCGCTTCCCGCCGAACGTCGTGCCGTCCGACCGGCCCTATGTGCCGAGCTGCCCGACCGAGCAGGTGACGGTGCCCGGCCGCGGCGGCAGCGAGCACACCGTCAACATCACGCGCTGCTACTGAACGTCGTAGTCCGTCCAGCCAGGGCGTGTACTCATGCTTGGCGAGGACCAGCGCATCGATGTCTGCTCGAGCCTCGACAGCGGCGGAGTGGCGGACATCCATCAAGTGCAGCTAGGGGCCAAATCCAGATACAAGCTCCGCTTGGCCCCCCTCCCACTAATTCAGTGTGAATAGACCAAGCGCCGCGCGAACATCGCGCAAAGTAGCATCAGTTATCTCCCTCGCCCGCGCAGTGCCCTGCTTAACTACTTGCAGCACATAGCAGGGATCGCGAGCGAGTGCGCGGCGACGGTCTCGGATTGGCGCGATAAGCGCCTGCAGAACGTCATCCAGTCGTTTCTTGACAATGCTGTCCCCCAAGCCGCCGCGGATATAGCGTGCCTTCAAATCCTCAACCGTCATGTGATCTTCGTCGAACGCATCCAGATACGTAAAGACGACGTTGCCTTCGACGCAACCCGGATCGGACGCCTTAAGATGGTTTGGATCAGTGAACATACGCCTGACAGCCTCCCGTATTTCCTCGGCCGTCGCTGATAGCCGAATGGTATTGCCCTGCGACTTGCTCATTTTGGCTTTGCCGTCGATACCGGGAAGACGCCCGACGTAAGGAATAAGCGCATGGGCTTCTGGCAACACGTCAACTCTAGCTTGACGATTGATGCGACGAATAACTTCATTGGTTTGCTCGACCAATGGAGCTTGATCTTCTCCAACCGGGACAATCGTCGCTTTGAAGCCGGTAATGTCTGCGGCTTGGGCGACGGGATAGCAGAGAAAGCCTGCAGGAATATCCCTGCCGAAACCTCGCGCCTGAATTTCGTCCTTGATGGTTGGGTTGCGCTCAAGCCGCGCCACCGTGACATAGTTCATGTACAGCAGGGTCAAATCGGCCAATGCCGGAAGATGCGATTGAAGGCAGATCGTGCTCTGGTTCGGGTCGATGCCAACGGCGAGGTAGTCTGTCGCAATCTCAATGACATTGTCACGCACCCGACCGGGATTGTGCGCGTTGTCGGTGAGTGCCTGGGTGTCGGCCAGCAGCAGGTACTGCCGGTGCGTTGTCTGCAGGGCGACGCGGTTCTTCAACGAACCGACGTAGTGCCCTAGGTGCAACGGTCCGGTTGTTCTGTCGCCGGTCAGGATAACAGGGAGGGTGGCTGACGAATCTTGCATCGCGGTTCTCCAAATTAGGAGCCGCCATTCAATCGGACTTTTGATGAAGCAACCTCGCAAGCCGATGAACGGCGGCGACGGTTGAGTGAATGACAAAGCCGTGCCGCTCCTAAGTGGAGCGCCACCACAAGTTCGCGAGCGCGATCACGACGACAGTCATGCGGCCGATATTGACGAAACTTCAGAGGAAAGCAAGCCGGTTTGATGTCTCAAATGGGTCAAAACCAGTAAAGCTCAAGCCGAGCAGATGCTTTCCGCTTGGCCGTCAGCAGCCGACGTTGCCTCTATGAGTACATGCGCTAGCCCAGCTCGAAGCTGGTCACGCCAAAGACGCGGTCGATGCGCAGCGGCGGGATCGCTCCCGTGTACATCCGCGCCGTCTCGAACACCGGCTTGAGCCCGAGTGCTTCCGCAAGCGCGATCGCCTCGCGATTGACGGCGGGGACGTCGAGGAAGATTTCGCCGACATCGGCGCTCGCAAGCAAAGCCTGCACGATCGCCTCCGCCGCCGCGCGATCGTCGGCGACCAGCGGGCCGATCTTGCAGCCGGTCCGGCAGGGCCGGATCACGCCCCATGCGGCGAGCTTGCCGTCGCGCACGAGGGCGCGGCCGACATGGCCTGATGTATCGATCCAGGCGCGCAGGAAGGCGCTGCGCCGGGCCGGGAAGACGGTGGCATCGTCCGCTTCCACGAGCGCAAAAGGAATCGTGTCGAGCGCAACGACCTCAGTGGGCGGCCTCGAGCGCGCGGCGACGATGCCGCCATAGCGGATATTGGCGTAGCCCAGCTGGAAACCGGACTTCCTGTAATTGTCCTGCTGCGCCACGACGCCGTCGAGCCCGATCACGCGCGCGCCCGCATGCGCGATCGCCGCATTCCAGATGCGCAGGCCATGGCCCGCGCCGCGAAAGCTATCGCGCACGATGTAGAAGCCGAGGAAGGCGAAGCGATCATCGTAATTGACGCAGGAGACGGTCGCCACCGGCTCGCCATCGATCTCGCCGACGAAGAAACCTTGCGCGTCGGGAACCGCAAAGCAGGCGGCATCGCGATGGCCCGGATTCCAGCCCTCGGCCGCGGCCCAGTCGATGGCAAGGGAGATCTCCTCGGGGCGCAGATTGCGGATCAGCAAATCACTTCTCGGGTTGCTCATGACGGATGCCTTCGACCATGGACCTGCCGACAGGTCTGGCTGTAGAAGGCCTCATGATAGGCCGAGCCTGCGGCTCGCCTCAACTGAAGGGATGATCGGTCATGGCAGCAGAGAAGGTTGCGCTCGTTACCGCCGGCGGCAGCGGCATGGGGGCAGGGGCTGCGCGGCGGCTGGCGGCGGACGGGTTTCGCGTCGCGATCCTGTCGTCCTCCGGCAAGGGCGAGGCGCTGGCGGCCGAGCTCGGCGGGCTCGGCGTCACCGGCTCCAACAAGGAGAATGACGATCTGAAGCGCCTCGTTGACGGCGCCATGACGAAGTGGGGACGCATCGACGTGCTCGTCAACAGCGCCGGGCACGGGCCGCGGGCGCCGATCACGGAGATTACCGACGATCAGTGGCACACCGGCCTCGACACGTATCTCTTGAACGTGATCCGCCCGACGCGGCTGGTGACGCCGATCATGCAGGCGCAGAAGGGTGGCGCCATCATCAACATCTCGACCGCCTGGGCCTTCGAGCCCAGCGCCATGTTCCCGACCTCGGCGGTGTTCCGCGCGGGCCTTGCCGCCTTCACCAAGATCTTCACCGATACCCATGCGGCCGACAACATCCGCATGAACAATGTCCTGCCGGGCTGGATCGACAGCCTGCCGCAGCTGGATGCGCGCCGCGACAGCGTGCCGATGAAGCGCTACGGCAAGGTCGAGGAGATCGCCGCGACGGTCTCGTTCCTGGCCTCCGACGGCGCGGCCTACATCACCGGCCAGAACATCCGCGTCGATGGCGGGCTGACGCGCTCGGTCTGAAGCGCACGGTCTCGAATCGCGCCTTTGGCGGTCTTGTCGTGACGCGACACGGGCGGTGCGTCGCGCGCCGCTGATGATGGATGAGGCGTGGCTCCTCGGTCACACTCGTCATCTGTTCGCACGATCTGAGGCGCACACTACGTCACAGTCCTTGCGAACTGCGCCGCAGCCCAAGACGAGCAGCGGCGCCCGCCCTATGCCCTAACTGCGCCGGTTGGCTTTTACCTGCGCGCATTCGAAACGCGAGGTCAATCGCGTGGGGCAAGGAGACTGGAATGAACAAGTTTTTGCTGGCGGCTGCCTCGGTTGTCTCGGTCATCCTGGGCACCGCATCCGTTCAGGCGGCCGATCTCGCGGCGCATTACACCAAGGCGCCGGTGATGGCGCCAGTCTATAACTGGACCGGCTTCTACGTCGGCGGCAATGTCGGCGGGCAGTGGGGCAGCGCGAACCCCGCCACCACCACGCTGTTTCCGGTGGCCGCCTATTTCGCGGATTCGAGCGTGACCGCCATCGGGACGGTCGGCGCCCAACACATCAACAGCTCCGGTGTGACCGGCGGCTTCACCGCCGGCTATAACTGGCAGGTCAACAACGCCGTGCTCGGCCTCGAGGGTGACATCAACTATTTCGGCTTCAAGGGCAGCGCGAGCAGCACGGCCGTGTATCCCTGCTGCGCGCCGACCACCTTCACCGTCAATTCGTCGGTCTCGGCCGATTGGCTCGCCACCATTCGCGGCCGCATTGGCTTCCTCGCGACGCCGAGCTGGCTGATTTACGCCACCGGCGGCGCCGCCATCGCCGAGGTGAGGGGCAATTTCAGCTTCACCGACACCTTTGCTGGCGCGACCGAGTCCGGAGCGATCCGCGACACCCGCGTCGGCTGGACAGCAGGCGTCGGCGGCGAATACGCCGTGGGCAACGGCTGGTCGCTGAAGGCCGAATATCTTTACGTCGATCTCGGCCGCAGCAGCATGACCAGCAACAATTTCAACGTCGGTGTGGCGTTGCCGGCCCAGACCTTCACCCATTCGGTGGATCTCAAGTCCAACATCGTGCGCGTCGGCGTGAACTACAAGTTCGGCGGACCGGTCGTCGCCAGATACTGAGCATCCCGTTCCGATCCTGGCGTGGAAAGCCCCGGCCTGGCCGGGGCTTTCTGTTTTAAAGCTCAGCCTGCGTGCGATGGCAGCAGATGCGCCAGCGCGGGCAGGATCTTGTAGCGCGCGATCTCGTGCGGATATTCGCCGCGGTTGGCGAGCAGGACGATGGCGATCCGCCGCGCCGGCACGAGCCCGATATAGCCGGACGCATTGTTGAGGCCGCCGGGCTTGTCGATGACGGTGACGCCCGGCAGACGCACGGTCTCCCAGGCCATGCCCTGTCCGAACTTGTCGTCGATGCGGAAGACTTCACGCTGCGTCATCCGCAGCGCCTCGCGCAATTGTGGATCGATCGACCGGCCGTCGACGCAGGCTGCCGCGAAGGTGGCAAGATCCCGGGCGGAAGAGAACATCTGGCCGGTGCCGGGAAAATCAAAATAGCTCTGCTGGTCGCCGATTGGGCCGATCGCCGTGCCCTGGTCGGAATAGCCCTGGACCACGCGCCGCATCCAGGCCCCGTCCATGACGGCGCGACTGTCCGCGCCGCGCTCGGGGATGAAGCTGGCGTCCATGGCGAGGGGGCGGAGAATGCGGTGCTGGATCAACGCGCCGATCGGCGTGCCGTAGCAGCGCTCGAGCACGAGCTGAAGCAGCACGTAGCCGGCATGGGTGTAGATGCGCTGTCGGCCGGGTGCGACGCCGGGCGCCGGCGCGAAGGCGTTCAGCATGGCGATGAACTGCTCGCGCGTGAACTGATCGTTCGGCCAGGGCGGATGGTCGGTCGGCAGCAACAGCCCCGAGGTGTGCGTGACGAGATCGCCGACGCTGACGCGGCGGATGTAATCGCCGTCGAGCTCGGGAAGATATTTAGGGACGCGGTCATCGAGCCGCAGCTCGCCGCGGAGCGTGCCGAGTGCGACCAGCGTCGCCTCGAACGGCTTTCTTAAAGACGCGAGGTTGAACAGCGTGTCCGGCGTCACCTTCCGCTTGGTGGCGTCATCGGCAAGACCGTAGTCGAAGAATTCGACATGCCGTCCGGCATAGAGGGCGGCGGCGAGGCCGCCCGCATGGCCCGGCGCTACGGTCGGCGCCAGCTCGTTTGCGACGATGTCGCGCATCTGCGCGATCATGTCGGAATCCGCGGAGGCGCGGCGCGGGGAAAGCGCGATCGCGAGGGGAACAAGCGCGGCCCGGGCGAGCGCCCGCCTGGTGAACGATGATGATGTGACAAAAGGCGGCACGTGCCCTGACGAACGATGCAATGGTGCCCCCGGTCTCATTTAGCGGGAAGCGCCCGGCGGCCCAATTCACAATTGCGCGTTTCAGGTTCCGTTGCGCGGCCTGCGATCAAATTACTTAGCTTGTGGGCTAACAATTGTTGACGCCGATGCACGGGTCGCCTATAGTTAGCTTCATGGCTAACCAATCGCCCCGCCTCGACCAGGTTTTCGCAGCGCTCGCCGATCCCACCAGACGGGCGATCGTGATGCGGCTGTGCGCCGGTGAGGCCTCCGTCGGGGAGCTCGCCGATCCTTTCGCCATGGCGCTGCCGAGCTTCATGAAACACATCCATGTGCTGGAGACGAGCGGGCTCGTGCTGTCGGAGAAATCCGGCCGCGTGCGCACTTGCCGTCTCAGCCCGGATGCGCTGCTCGGTGCGGAGGACTGGTTCCAGCAGCAGCGCGCAATCTGGGAGGCTCGGCTCGACCGGTTCGAAGCCTACGTGATGAAGCTCAAGAAAGAGAAGGAGCGGGCGGCTGCCAAGCGGCCGTCCCGAACAACCAAACGGAAAGGTTCTGAGTGATGACGAATTCTGCCAATCCCGCTCTGTCGCAATGGTCGCTCGACCGTGAGATCGTGATGTCGCGCGTGATCGACGCGCCGCGCGATCTGGTGTTCGAGGCGTGGTCCGACCCGAAGCATCTGCCGCAATGGTTCGGGCCGAAGGGATTCAAGGTCGAGACCTTCGAGATCGACGTACGCGTCGGCGGCGTCTGGCGCTTCAACATGATCGGCCCCGACGGCACGGTCTATCCGAACCGCATGCGCTTCCGCCGCATCGAGCGGCCGCAGCTGATGGAGATGGACCACGGCGTCGACCAGGACGAGGATCCCGGCATGTTCCGCTTCACCGTCACCTTTGCCGAGCAGAGCAATGGCAAGACCGTGCTGATGATGCGCCAGCTGGCCTCGAGCAGCGCGCAGCGCGATGGCATGATCGGCTTCGGCGCCGTCGAATACGGCTACCAGACTCTCGACAAGCTCGCGGCCTATGTGGCGGGCATGAAGCGGTGAAGACAAAGCGGTCCCGGCGAAGGATTCGCGGGGACCGCTTTCGTACATCTCGAAGGATCGGTTTCCGAAGAGGGCGATCAACGAGGCGACTGAAGCGCGATGAGATCAGGATAAATCGCCATCGCGCTCTATTTATCGTTTGAGCATGGTCTCTTCGAAAAACCGCCGCACACTTTTCCGGATCATGCGCTAGCGCCGCGGTGCGGTGCCGCTCGTCGGTGGGGTGTTCTCGTTGCGCATGCCTGGAGCGCTGGACGCGCCCTGTCCGCCGCGTTGCGTATGGGTGGTGTCACCACTGCCGCCGCCGGAACCGTGTCCAGCGCTTCCGCTTCCTCCGGCAGCGCCGCTACCGCCTGCACCAGCACCTGCGCCCGCACCACCGGCCCCCGCGCCACCGGCTCCCGCACCGGCACCAGCTCCGCCGCCTGCGCCGCCACCAGCACCTTGAGCGAATGCTGCGCCGACGGAAGCGCCGGCGAGCATTGCAGCTGTGAAGATCGTCAGCATTGTCTTACGCATGTTGTGTCTCCCTGAGGTTCATGCCGGACCAATCACGCGCGCGGCCAACCGTTCCTGCGCGAGGCGTTGCGGGTGCATCGAACTGGAGGCCTGCGACCCAGCGTCGAAACGTGTCTGCCAGCGGAAGTGCATTTCGTTCCGGGGACCGGAACACCATCGGGGACTCAATGCAGCCCATGATTGGGGGACGTCGGAAGGGACCACAGGAACGATCGCTGCCCTGCGGCTTTGCCGGTGATGACGCACATTATCTTCAGCGACTACCGCAACCCCGCCGCCGAGCAGGCCTATGAGATCGCCTGGAACTTTCTCACGCGGACGGGCGCCATCGGCGATGAGTTCGCGGCCTGCGTGTTTCTGGCGCAGCGCATCACCATGATGGTCGAGGAGGGGCACACGAACCGGATCCGGATGGCCAATCGCGCGATCTCCGAATATCAGCGCCATGTCGATCAACGCGACGATGTCATCCGCAGCGGCGGGCGGCTCGCGGGAGGACAATGAGCGCCGCCACCGCGTCTCTCACAACCTCACTCTTTCGCTTCGTCCGTCACGATGTCGCCGAGCTTCTGCCAGCGCTGGCCATCGAACTGCACCATCTGGAACTGCTTGTTGACGCGATAGTCGGTCGGCGTGGTCGTGACCGAGATCCCCGGCAGCGTCAGGTCGAGCTCGACGTTCTTGAGGCTGGCGGCCTGCCGCATCACGTTGTCGCGAGTGAGGTCGTCGCCGCATTGTTTCAGCACCTGAACCAGCAGCTGCGCGGTGATGTACCCATAGACGTTCAGGTTCGAATCCTTGTCGCCGTCGGGATAGTATTTTGCCATGAAGGCGAGGTAGCGCTTCATGCCGGGATCGTCCTTCCATTCGGGATCGGCGGCATCCTTGACGTAACCGACGCTGACGACACCCTTGGAATTGTCCAGCCCCGCCGGCTTCAGCACGGCGCTGAGCGAGGAGGCGTTGATGTCGATGATGTGCAGCGGCTTCCAGCCGATCTCGGCGACCTTCTTGATCGCCTGTGCCGCCTGTTTCGGCGTGGTGGCGCTGAACAGCACGTCGGCGCCGGCATCCTTCAGCCGCAGGATCTGCGAGTCGATCGTCGGCTCGGTGATCTCGTAGGACGTCTCGGCCACGATCATCTTCGCCTTGTCGCCGAGACCGGCCTTGAGGCCGGCGAGATAATCCTTGCCGAGGTCGTCGTTCTGGTAGAGCACGCCGATCTTCGCGTTCGGGTGGTTCTTCAGCAAATATTGCGCGTAGATGCGGCCCTCAACCAGGTAGGAGGGATTGAATCCCATGGTCCAGGGAAAGTTCTTGGGATCGGTGAAGCGCGCGGCGCCGGTCGCGGCAAACAGCTGAGGGATTTTCTTGGCGTTGAGATATTTCTGCACGGCGACGTTCGGCGCGGTGCCGATGATCTGGAACGTCAGCAGCACCTCGTCGCTTTCGACCAGCCTGCGGGTCTGCTCCACGGTCTTCGGCGGCGAATAGGCATCGTCATACTGGATCAGCTCGACCTTGCGGCCGTTCACGCCGCCCTGGTCGTTGATCATCTTCATATAGGCGGCCTGGGTCTTGCCGATCACGGCATAGGCCGAAGCCGGGCCGCTGAGCGGCACGGTCTGGCCGACCTTGATCGCCGTGTCGGACGCGCCCGAATCGTATTTCTTCTGCGCCTGCGCCGCCGCGCTCGACAGCGCGAGAAGCAGTGCGGACGCCGCGATGTGTTTGAGCAGAGTGCTTGTCATGTCCGGTCCTTCCCGATGGTCATTCGCCCTTGAGACCGGCGTCGCGGATCAGCTTGGTCCATTTCTGCGTCTCGGCGTCGATGAACTGGCCGAACTCGGCCGCAGTGCCGGCGCGCACTTCGAGGCCCTGGGCGGTTAGCTTGTCCTTGATCGCCGGCTCGGCGAGCGCGCGCAGGACCTCGCCCTGGAACTTGTCGACGATCGCGCGCGGCGTCGTGGCGGGCGCCATGAAGCCGTACCAGCCGGCGGCAGCCACGTTGGGAAAACCCTGCTCGCGCAGTGTCGGCGCCTGCGGGTAGAGCGCGCTGCGCTCGGCCGACGCGACGCCGAGCACGGTGAACTTGCCGCTCTGGATGTAGGGCAGGGCGGTCGGCAGCGCCGTCAGTGTGGCATCGACGCGGCCGGCGAGCAGCTCGGTGTAGGAGGCGGCATCGCCCCGGAACGGAATGTTCAGGCCCTTGACGCCGGCGTCGCGAAACAGCAGCTCTCCGGCGAGGTGCGGCTGCGAGCCGGCGCCGGGAGAGGCGAAGGTCAGCCCATCCGGTTTCGATTTGCCGTAGGCGATCAGTTCGGGGAGCGTCTTGAACTGCGCATCGGCGCTGATGATGAGAAACAGCGGCGCGACCACGACCATCGCGACCGGCTGCAGGTCCTTGCGGTCGTAGGTCAGCTTGCCGAACAGCGCCTCGGTGGTCGCGTAGGGGGCCGCGACGTAGAGAAGGGTGTAGCCGTCGCCCGGGGCATGGGCGACCATGTCGTTGGCAATGCGGGTGCCGGCACCCGGCTTGTTCTCGACGATGAACTGCTGACGGAGACTGCGGCCGAACTCTTCGGCGAGCAATCGCAACGAGATGTCGTTGGAGCCGCCGGGCCCATAGGGCGAGATCAGCCGCACCATGCGCGAGGGCCATGCATCCTCGGCCTGTGCCGTCAGGCCTGAGCCGGCGGCGAGCCCGCCTGCAAGCGTGCCCAGCAGGGTTCGGCGTGTGACCGTGAATGATGTCACTGTTGTCTTCCTCCCTTTTTGTTGTTGGTCTTCTTGTTAATTTCAGATCACCTTTCGCGCGGTGAGCCTTTCGATCTCCTGGTCCGAAAGGCCGAGCCAATTGCGAAACACCTCGTCATTGTCCTCGCCGACGTCGCCGGCGGCGTGACGCAATCGCGCGGGGTCATTGGTGAAGCGCGGCACGACATTGGTCATGGCGACCGTGCCGAAATCCTTGTCGGCAACGCGGGTGATCACCTCGCGCGCCTTCACTTGCGGGTCGTCGGCGATCTGGTCGATCGAATAGATCGGGGCGAGCGTTCCCTGCGCGGCATTGAATCGCGCGAGGACCTCCTCAAGGGGATGGGTGGCACACCAGCCGGCGAAGATGTCGTTGAGCTCGGCGGCGTGCCTGACGCGCCGGTCGTTGCTGGCAAAGCGCGGATCGGTGATCAGGTCGGGCCGCTCGATCGCCCGGCAGTTCGCCGCAAACAGCGCGTTGGTCGAGCCTGCGAGCGTCACCCAATGATCGTCGCTGGTGCAAAACACGGCGGCCGGCGCCGAATAGCCGTTGGAATTGCCGATCCGGCTGCGAACGGTGCCGAGCTGATCGTGCTCGATGGCGAGGACGTCGAGCAGGCGGAAGGTCGCCTCAGTCAGCGAAAGATCGATCTCCTCGCCGGGCGCATCGGGATCGCGCGCCCGTTTCCACAGCGCCGCCAGCACGCCGACGGCGCCGAACAGGCCGCCGATCGAATCCCCGATCGGGTATCCCGGATGGGTCGGCTCGCCATCGCTCTCGCCCGTGATGTAGGTGAGCCCGCCCATGGCCTCGAAGATACGGGCGAAGCCAGGTCGCTCGCGATAAGGGCCATCCTGCCCGAAGGCGGTGGCGCGCAGGATCACGAGGCGCGGCTGGATCGACCACAGCACCTCCTAGGCAAGCCCCATCGATCCAGCGTTCCCGGACGGAAATTCTCGATCAGCACGTCGAAGCGCGGAAGCAGCTGCTTGAACAGCGCAAGTCCTTCCCCAGTGCGCAGATCGAGCGTGGCAAACTTCTTGTTGCGATTGGCGGCTTTCCACCATAGTGGCTTGCCGTCCTTGAACGGCGGAAACGACCTTACGCCGTCGCCGTGTCCGGGCATCTCGATCTTGAGGACCTCGGCGCCGTAGTCGGCCAGCAGCGTGGCGGCGAAGGGCGCTGCAATGATCGTCGCGATGTCGAGAACCTTCAGTCCCTCGAGCGGTCCAGCCATGTCATTTTCCGGCGCTTGTGATTTTCTTGGTCTTGCGCGGCGGCGCGAGCTCGGCCTGTCCGACGATGGCGCGGATGCTGTCGGCGAGCGCCGCGATGCGCGGGCCGATCTCGCCTTCCAGCTGGCCCGGCTGGAGCCGGAAGGCGGGGATGCCGCAATTGATCGAGAACGACTGCCTCGACTCGCTCGCGTGAAACAGCGGCGCGGCGACGGCATGGATGGAGGCCATGTACTCGCCCCAGCAGGTGCAGAAGCCGCGGCTTTTGCATTGCGCGATCCCGGCCCGGTATCTGTCGCGGAAGGCCGACCAAAGCTCGGGGTCTTCAGCACCGATGTTCCGTTCGAGCCGGTCTGCATCGGCTGGTGGCAGGGTCGCCGCCGCGGCGCGGCCCATGGCGGTCATCACCACGGGAATCGGCATGCCGATGTCGGGCGCGTGCGGCCCGACATCGCCGGAGCGCGCGGTCTCGACATAGATCATCGACGTCGCGTCGAGCAGGCCGATCGAGACCGTGCCGCGGACGCTGAGCGCCAGCTCCTGCATCATGGGCCGCGCCATCTGGCGGAATTGCATTCCGGCCAGCAGAGGATGCGCGATCCGCAGTGCCCGCGCAGCGACGCGGTACTTGGCCCGCTCGGCGTCGTAGCGGAGGTAGCCAAGCTCGGCCAGCGTGTGCGTCAGCCGCGCCACCGTCGGCCGCGGAATGCCGGTCAGCGCCGACAGCTCCATGTTGCCCAGCAGCGTGCTCCCGGCCTTGAACGCCTCGAGCACGACTAGTCCCTTTGCCAGCGTCGTGGCGAAGGCGGCGTCGTCGACACTCTCCGCCAGCACTGCGGCGGCGGAGGAGAGCGGATGACGCGGTTTGGATGAATCTCTCGGGGTCATCCCCGAATATCAGACGGCGAAATTGCTTCTGTCCAATAGATTCGGCAAAAATGGCAAAATTGTCCGATATGTGGACACCGATATCGCGTCGGGGTTTTCGTTGAAGGACGCGCCGGACCGCGCAGCACACACAGATTTTTGTCGTGATTGCATGTCGTGTTGTGACAGGATTATTACGACGACATGTCAGATCGATAATTTTGCGGAGCGGTTCATGTTGCAGTGGCAGGCGCGGTCAAATCCCCTCGCGTGGTGGTGGGGATCCCTCACGCTCGTGAGCGGCGCCAATATCCTGGTGTGGTTCATGCTGTACCGCGAATTCTACCCGACGCCTGCGGGCAGCCTCAGCGGCGGCTCGGACATCGGGCTGATGCTGCTGCTGTGCGCCGGCTATGTGTTCGGCTGCGCGTTCCGCTCGTTCCTGCCGCGCGCCGACGTGCAGCGCATCTGCCTGTTCGACACCTGGCTCTCGAGCGTCGTCGTCGGCCGCACGGTTGCGACCGTGGCCGAGCTCTGCTTCGTCGCGCAATGGGCCATCATCCTGCATCAGTTCGGAAAGATGACGGGCGCCGAGACCGCGGTGAACATCGCGCTCGTGATCGTGCCGATCATCATCATCGCGGAGTGTTTCTCCTGGTACGCGGTGGTGACGACCAACTTCCTTTACAACGCGATCGAGAACTCGCTGTGGGCGGTGACCTTCTTCCTCGCCGGCATCGCGCTGTGCCGCCTGATGCCGGAATTCCAGGGCCCGGTGCGCTGGGCGCTGATGTCAGGCATCGTCGGCATCGCCTGCTTCCTCGCCTTCCTCGTCACCGTCGACGTGCCGATGTATCTCAGCCGCTGGCGGGCCGGGCACGCCGAGGGCGGCAGGTTCCTGGGCTTCCTCGAAGGCCTGCACGACGTCTCGACGCGCTGGGTGGTGACCCACGACATCGCCCATTGGAAGGGCGAGCTGACCTGGATGTTCCTGTATTTCAGCGCCGCGGTGTGGTCGAGCCTTGCCCTCTGCGCGCTCTATGCGATGGAAGGCTATCTGGCGCGGTATTTGGCCTGAGCGGTTACTTGCCGACCAGGCTGCACTTGCTGCGGTCGAGCGGACGGAAGGCCTGATCGGGCGGGATCGTCGCGACCAGCTTGACGAAATCCCAGGGTCCTTTGGATTCCTCGGGCGTCTTGACCTGCACCAGATAAAGATCATGCACCATGCGCTGGTCTTCTCGGATGCGGCCGTTGGGGGTGTAGGCATCCGACACCGGCGTTGCCTTCATCTTCGCCATCACGGCGGCGCTGTCGTCGGTATCTGTGTCCTTGATCGCCTGCAGATAGTGACGCACGGCGGAATAGACGCCGGCCTGAATCTGCGAGGGCATGGCCTTGCGGCGCGCATAGAAGGCGTCGGAGAATTTCCGGGCGGCGGGCGAGACGTCCTCGAAGAACGAGGTGACGATGAGGTCGCCACGGGTCGCCTTCAGCCCGACAGCCGCGATATCGACGTTCTGGAACGACATCGGCACGATCTTGATGCCCTGGTCGGCGAGGCCGAATTCCTCGGCCTGCTTGATTGCGGTGGCGTTGTCGCCGGCGACGTTGATGGCGAGGATCTTGGCGCCCGAGGACTGCGCCTGCAGCAGGAACGACGAGTAGTCGGGGGTGCCGAGCTGCGCCTTGACGCTGCCGGCGACCTTGCCGCCGAGCTCACCGATACGGGCGCGTGCGGTCGCTTCGATCGAATGGCCGAAAGCATAGTCGCCGGTGATGAAGAACCATGGCTCCTTGCTGGTCTGCATGATGCCGGAGACCACGGCGGTCGCGGTGGAATAGGCATCCTGGGTCCATTGCACGCTGGTCGGCGCGCACGCCTCGTCGGTCAGTTGATTGGCGCCGGCGCCGGAGACGAGGAAGATCCTGCCGTTGCCGCGCACGAGCTCCTGCACCGCGAGGGCGGCGCCGGAGCTGCCGCCGTCGGCGATCGCCTGGACGCCGTCGCTGAACCATTTGCGGGCGAGCGAAGCCGCGAGATCCGGTTTGTTCTGGTGATCGGCCTGCAGGATCTCGATCGGCTTGCCGTTGATCTTGCCGCCGAACTCCTCCGCGGCCATCCGCGCCGCCTCGACCGAGCCCGGACCCATCGCAGTGGCGAATACGCCGTTCATGTCGGTAAGCACGCCGATGCGGATCGCATCGCCCTTGATCTCGGCGCGCGCAGGCGGGCCCGCGAGCGCCAGCGTGACCAGCAGGATGGCGGCGGATGTCGTGCGGAGGTTGGCCATGGCGTTTCCTGACTTTGTCGTTTTTGATTGTTTGAAGACGTGGTCAGGCCGGTTCGGCGATGACCGTGTTGCGCAAGGTTCCGATGCCTGAGATCTCGACCTCGACGGTGTCGCCGGGGCGCATCCACAGCGGCGGCGTCCGCTTGGCGCCGACCCCGCCCGGCGTGCCCGTGACGATGACGTCGCCGGGGACGAGCGGACAGATGGTGGATGTGTAGGCGATCAGCTCGGGGATGCCTGTGATCAGGAGGTCGGTGGTGGTGTCCTGCACGACGGTGCCGTTGAGGCGCGTCTGCAAGGCGAGCTTCGACGGATCCGGAATTTCGTCCGCCGTCACCAGCCACGGGCCGAAACTGCCGCTCTCGGCAAAGGTCTTGCCGGAGAGGAACTGGCTGGTGTGGCGCTGCCAGTCGCGGATGCTGCCTTCATTGTAACAGGAATAGCCGGCGATGTGATCGAGCGCGCGGCCAGCCGGGATGTGCCGGCCTTCCTTGCCGATGACCAGCGCGAGCTCGCCTTCATAGTCGAAATCGTCACTCACTTTCGGCTTCACGATCGGCTGGAGATGACCGACCTGGCTGCAGGGAAAGCGGACGAACAGCGCCGGCTTCTCGGTGACGGTGCGACCGGTTTCGGCGACGTGATCGCGGTAGTTCAGGCCGACGCAGATGATCTTGCCGGGATCGGGGATCACGGCGGCGAAGCTGATCTTGTCGAGCGGATGATCGGGCGCCGTGGACGCGACCAGCTTTGCCGCCTCGGCGAGGCGATCCGCTTCGAGCAACTGCCGCAGCGTGGTGCAGGGCGCCATACGCGCGCCGAGATCGACGATTCCGTTGTCCTTGACGGCGCCGAAAGAGGCGCGGCCGTCGGCGATGAAAGAAAGCAGCTTCATGAGATATCCTTGAAACGTGTTGGGTCAGGCCGCGGACGGCACATGGGTTGGAGGCGTGAGGGCGGCGACGACCCGGTCGAGTTCGGTTTCGTTACGGGCGGTGCCGCGCACGTAACGGTCCGGGCGGACCAGTGCGGCGATGATGCCGTGCTGGCGAAGCCAAGGTCCGATGCCCGCGGCATCGTCGCTGGTCAGGATTTGGATTCCGGCTTGCGAAAGACGCGATGAGTGCGTGGTCGCACTCTCGACGAGGAGCACGTGGCCGTAACCGATCCGGTCGTCGCCGCGGCGGCCGTCCCGTAGCTCGAACTGCGGCGCGAGATGTCCGGCCAAGGGCAGCTCGCCGAGCGCGAGCCCGGGGCCGAGCAGGGGCTTTTTCACCTCGAGCTTCACCGGCGCATTCTCTCGGGCTTGGCCGGCGGCAAGGCCCGCTTTGATCGCCTTGGTGTTGATCACGCCGCCGAGACGGATGGCGAGCTCGATGAATTCGCGCACATGCGGCTGGCGTTCGCTCTGATAGGTGTCGAGCAGATCGGGTGCGGCGGCGCCCTGGATGATTGCGGCGAGCTTCCAGGCGAGGTTTGCGGCATCGCGGATTCCGGCGCACATGCCTTGGCCGAGGAAGGGCGGGGTCTGGTGTGCGGAATCGCCCGCGAGCAGCAATCGGCCGCTGCGCCATTGTTGTGCGATGACCGAATGGAACGTGTAGACCGCGGCGCGTTCGAGTTCGGCATCATCAGGCGTGATCCAGCGCGACAGCAGCTCCCAGGTCTTTGCCGGTTGCGCGATCTCCTTGGAATCCTCGTCCAGGAGAACCGTGATCTCCCAGCGCCGCCGCGTGCCGGTGCCGCGCACATAGGTCGCGGGACGCCTGGGATCGCAATGCTGGAGGCTGTAATCGCCGAGATCGTCGCGCGCGCGCTTGAGCAGCAGGTCGATCACCAGCCAGCGCTCGTGGAAGCCGAGATCGTCCATGCCGGAGCCGATGAAGCGGCGGACCAGCGAGCGGGCGCCGTCGCAGCCGATCACATAGCCTGCGCGGACTTCGGTAAGTGTTCCGTTCGAGAGGTCTTCGTAGCGGACGCGCACGCCATGCTCGTCCTGATCGAGCGCGAACACATCGCAGCGGTTGCGCAAGGTGACGTTGGGAAAGCGGGCAAGACCGCCGATCAGCACGTCCTCCAGATCGGGCTGGTGGAAGCGATAGCTGAGATGCCACCCCATCGGGGTCAATGTCTGCGGGCGCGACCAGTCCAGCAGCATCTTGCCGTTGGCGTCCAGAAACAGCATGCCGGGGCTGAGGATTGTCTGCGGCAGGATCGCGTCGGCTAAACCGATGGTCTGGAACACGCGCATGCATTCGTCGTCGAAATGCACGGCGCGCGGCAAATGATAGGTCCGCGCCTCGCGCTCCAGCACCAGCGTGCGAACGCCGCACAGGCCGAGCAAATTGGCGAGCGTGGCGCCGACCGGACCACGGCCGACGATCACGACATCGAACTCTTCGGGGACGGATTTATTTTGCATGGGGCTATCTCTTCCCCAAGCCATGCCGCCCATTCAACGCCGCCGCGCCAAGTGTCCGCCCAGCGGACGGATCCGCCTAGTCCTCAACCGGGATGGCCGCGGCCGTCTCCTGAAGCCGCGCTGCAAACTGCGCAATCGCCTCGTCGATCCCCAGCGCCGAGCGAATCCAGATGATGGAGATACAGCCGAACACGACGCCGCCCCGCACGATGGGAACGGCGATCGAAGCCGTCTTGGGATTATACTCGCCCTCGCTACGAATCGCGTAACCCCGCGCGGACGTCTCGGCAATCATGCGATCGAGGCGGGCTTCGTCGAGAAAGGGGCGGTCGTCGGCCTCGTCGATGCGGCGCAGATGACTGACGATGAGGTCGCGCTCGCGGGCCGGGCAGGCGGCGAGATAGGCGCGGCCCGCGGACGTCCGCAGCATCGGCAGGCGCTTGCCGATCATGCCGCGGTCGATCGAGAGCGGGCTGCGGGAATGGGTGGTCTCCTGCACCACCATCGCCGCGTTCTCGTAAGTGGAGAGATCGACCGGCCAGACCAGATCCTTGCTGAGCTCGGCGAGATAGGGCGCCGCCGCCTGGCAGATCACCACGCCGGGATCATAGCCGTCGCCGAGGCTCAGCGCGCGGCGGGTGACGCGAAAACGGTCGTCGCTGGCACTGCGGGCGATATAGCCGAGTTCCTCCAGAGTCTCGAGCAGGCGATAGACGGTGGGGCGGGGCAGGTCGAGCGCGCGGGCCACGTCGCCGGCACGGATGCCGCCTGAGCGATTGACCTCTCGCAGCACGTCGAGCCCGCGCTTGAAGGCGCGGACGCCTTCCGACTGCCGGGGGGCTGCCGTCCCCGTCCGCTCCTTGGACACTTCGCATTTCCTCCCTTGTGGCGCGCGGTCTCGCGATTATTGTTGCGAACGCGAAGCGATTGCGGAACGCCACGTTAAGATCGTGCGCGGCCGGTATCAAGTTCGCCGCATTGCGGCACACGCGATGCCTTCGGGAGGAATTCGATGGAAATCACCGCGCTCGGCTATATCGCAATCAATTCCTCGCAGCTCGACCAGTGGGGCCGGATGGCGACAGGTCTGCTCGGCATGCAGCGGGTCGATCGCGGCGGCAAGATGTGCGCCTTCCGCATGGACGACCGCAAGCAGCGGCTGATCGTGGACGGCAGCAGCGATGCCGGCCTTGCGGTGATGGGATGGGAAGTTCCGTCCACGGCAGAGCTGGATCAATTGGCGGGACGGCTCGAAAGCCACGGCGTCAAGGTGACGCGCGGCTCGCGCGCGCTCGCTGACGAGCGGCATGTCGCCGAGCTGATTTCGTTCGCCGATCCCGCCGGCAACCGGCTGGAAGCTTTTTGCAAGCCGGAGCTTGCGTCCGAGCCCTTCAGGCCAGGCCGGCCGATTTCGGGCTTCCGTACCGGCGCGCTCGGCATGGGGCACGTCGTGCTCAATGTGGAGGATGTCGAGCCCCTGCTGCCGTTCTACCGCGACGTGCTCGGCTTCCACGTCTCGGATTTCGGACTGAAGCCGTACGGGCTGTACTTCTTCCACGTCAACGGTCGCCACCACAGCTTCGCGATGGTCGGCTCGGGGCGCAAGGCGATGCATCATTTCATGGTCGAGCTCGGCAGCCTCGACGATGTCGGACAAGGCTACGATCTCGCGCAGCTCGACGAAGGCCGCGTTGCCTACACGCTGGGCCGGCACACCAACGACCACATGACCTCGTTCTACGTGAACACCCCTTCCGGCTTCTTCATCGAATATGGCTGGGGCGCGCGCGTCATCGATCCCGAGACCTGGCAGCCGCATGAGACGTTCGACGGCCCGTCGCTGTGGGGCCACGAGCGCCTCCATATGCCGGAAGAACAGCGCAAGCGCCTGCGCGACATGCGGCTCGATGCGGCGGCGCGCGGCGTGCGCGTCGCCGATCCCCGCGTGCCGCCGCTTAACTGCGCGTGGCTGGACCACGTGGTCGCGCGCGAATGATCCGTGGCCGCGCGGCGTAGCCTGAACGCTCAGGCTTCGCCGAGATCGGGCTCGGTCAACAGTCCCTGGCGCAGCGCGAGGCGGACCAGCTCGATGTCGGAGCCGACGCCGAGCTTGTCCTTGATCAGGGAATGCAGGTTCGCCACCGTCTTCGGGCTGACATGCAGCGTTTCGGCGATCTCCTCCGTCGTCCGCTCGGCGAGCAGCAGCCGCATCACCTCGAACTCGCGGGCGGTGAGGACGTCGGCGGCCGAGCTTTCGCCGCCGAGCCGGCTCAGCGCCAACTCGTGGTCGATGTCGGGGCTGATGGCGATCTTGCCGGCGAGCACGTCCATCACGGCCCGCACCAGCGTTTCCGGCGGGCTGGTCTTGGTGACGTAACCTCTGGCGCCGGCGCGGATCGCCTGCACGGCGAAGCCCGCATTCTGATGCATGGTGAAGATGAGGATCCTTGCGCCCTTGTCCCATTGCCTGATCCGCCTCACGGCCTCGATGCCGCCGATGCCGGGCATGCTCAGATCCATGATGACGAGGTCAGGCGCCTCGGATTTGTACAGCCGGTAGGCCTCCGCGCCGTCAGCAGCCTCGGCGATGACGCGCAGGCCCGGCTGCTTCTGGAGCACGGAGCGATAACCCTCGCGGACCACCGAATGGTCGTCGACCAGCAGGATGGAGGCATCGGCCGCGCTCATGCCGCATGCTCCAGCACCTGCCGATCGGCGGCGGTGAGCGGAATGACGACGCGCAGCGCCGAGCCGCCGTTGGCACCGACTTCGAAGCTCATCCGGCCGCGCAAGGCCGCAACGCGCTCGCGCATGCCGAGCAGGCCCATGCCGGATTTGACCGACGCGTCGTTCGGCCGGCCGTCGTCGTCGATGGCAAGCGCGATCTCGTCTGCCGCCATCGTCAAATGCAGGTCCACCTTGGTGGCGCCGGCGTGCTTGGCGGCGTTGGTGAGCGCCTCCTGCACGATGCGGTAGAGGTTGGCGCTGATCGCGGCGGGCAGAGTCTCGACCGCGCCGTCGAAATGGATCGAAAAGCGCGTCTCGCCGCGGCTGCGTCCGTTCCAGCCCGCGACGAGGCCTTCCAGGCTCGCAACCAGCCCGAGCTCCTCGACGTCGGGCGGACGCAGCCGGAACAGCGCGCCGCGCAGCGTCTCCATCATGCTGGTCGCGGTCCGCGAAATACCGTCGCATTCGCCGAGCAAAGCGGGGCAGTCCTGCGCGGCGGTCTGGCGGGCGGAGGAGGCGAGGGCGCGGATCGCGGCCAGCGACTGGCCGAACTCGTCGTGCAGCTCGCGCGCCAGATGGCGGCGCTCGTCGTCCTGCAGCGCGATCAGCTTGCGCGTCAGCTCGCTGCGCTCGGCGAGCGCATTGTCGAGGCTTTCGGCGAGATGGTTGAAGCCGTCGCGGATCGCGGAGAGTTCGGCCAGATCGAACGGCGGCAGCCGCGCCGAGAGGTCGTTGGCGGCGATCCGCTCGAGGCCGGTGCGGATCAGGCGGGTCGGGCGCAGCGCGCGCGCCAGCGCGGCGTAGACCAGCAAGCACAGCAGCGGAAGCGCGATCGCAAACGCAATCATCAGGCGGCCGGCCTCGTGCCAGGCTTCCGCCGTCTGCACGGCCGGATCGACCGAGACCACGGTCTCGCCGAGCTTGGCGCCGCGCACGATCACGGGCCGTGCCGCTTCGCGGCCGGGGTCGAACAGGCTGCGATAGAAGGCCGCGAAGACCTGCGGCGACGGGCTCGCCGGGGCAGGCGCACCGCTGCAGAATCGCTGCAGCATCTCGCCGCTCGGGCCACGGAAAGCAAGACACAGGCCGGGCGTCATGACATAGGCCGCGACGGGATCAAGGTTGGGAAAGTCGCGCGGGCCGGCCACCCACTGGATCTTGCCTTGCTGGAGCTCCAGCGACTTCGCGACGATCGCGGCGATGCCGTCGATGCGCGCGTGCACCGCGCGGTCGGCCGCGATCAGGAAATAGGCGGAGATTGCGGCGAAGCAGGCGGCCGTTATGGCGGCCACGCGCAACGTCAGACGGACCTTGAGATCGAATCTCGGGCGGTTCCACATCGGGCAGCACCTAGCGCGAACAGGCTTGTCGCCGCCGCATTAAACGGCAGAACGCCAGCCGCGCAAAGCGCCACGCGTTACCGCAGTGCAACGACGTGAAATTTTCCCGGCGCTCACCGGGACGGCCCCCGTTGCAGGGTGTCAGGCTGCCGCCGAGATTTGCCAACCGCTCCATCTGCGAGGCCACGCTCATGCACCTCTCCCGGTTGATCGTTCCTGCTTTTCTCCTCGCTATCCTTGTGGGTGTCCGGCCTGCCGGCGCGGGCACCGAGGCGGCCGCCGCAGCACCGGCCGGCGTGTCGATTGAGGACTTCCAGTATCTGGATACGTCCGGCGAGCCGGTCGACCAGACCGCCGCCCACGAGAAGCAGCTGGGCGCGTTCATGGCCGCGCTGCGGCGGGATGTCGGGGCCGACAAGCGCTACCAGCTTGCGCCCGCCGGGCAAGCCGATGCAAAATTCAAGGTCGTCGGCGGCGTCCAGAAGGCGAGCACGCTGGTGCAATGGGCGCGGGTCGCCGTGATCGATACCGCGGCCAAGAAGGTCCTGTTCGAGAAGCTCTACACATTCCGCGGCGACAACGACGAGGCCTGGGACCGTGCCGAGGCGTTCCTCGCCCGCGAGGTCATTGCGGCGCTCGGCACGCCCGCGCCGGTCGCGCTTGCGGTGTTCGATTTCGAGCTGGAGGACATGACGGCCGCATCGGGGGGCACCTTGGCCGGTTCAGACGCATCGTACCTCGCCGAGACCACCGGCGGCGTGCGTGACGTGCTCGGCCAGTCCGGCCGCTATCGCATCGTCGACGTCGGCAGCGCGAGCGGCGAGGCGGCGAAGGCGCGCGCGTTACGCGACTGCGGCGGCTGCGAGGCCGCGATTGCAAAAGAGCTCGGCGCGGATCAATCGCTGATCGGCGTGGTGCGGCGGGTCAGCCGCACCGAATACACGCTCGGCTTCCAGCTGCGCGACGCCCGCACCGGCGCGGTGCTGGCGCGCGGCGACAGCGGCCTGCGCCTCGGCGCGGACTATTCCTGGAAACGGGGCGCGGTGCGGCTGGTCAGCGACCGGCTGATCGAGAGCCAGCAGGCCGCCGGCGCAGCTAAAGAGCGATGAGACTCATCGCCCTTTAGATCTTTGTTTGAGCATGATCTTTTCGGAAAACCGCTGCACACTTTTCCGGATCATGCTCAGAAAGTAAGCTGCACCTTCATCGACTGCGAGCGGTCGCTGGCGAGCTCGAACGCGGCGACCGCGTTCTCGAACGGCATGGTGGCCGTGATCAGCGGCTTCACGTCGATCAGGCCTTCGCCCATCAGGCGCACCGCCAGCTCGAACTCGGGATCGAAGCGGAAGGTGCCGCGGAGCTGCAATTCCTTGGCGACGATGGAATTGATCGGCAGCGTCATCTCGCCGCCGAGGCCGAGTTGCACCAGCGTTGCGCCGGGACGGAGCACGTCGAGCGCGGTGCGCAGCGCCGCCTGATTGCCGGAGGCTTCGAACAGCGTGTCGAACACGCCTTTGCCGGCGCGCCAGGGATCGAGCGCGCTGGCATTGGCTGCGACATTGATGGCGTGCGTCGCGCCGAGTTTCCTGGCGACCGCGAGCGGCGCCTCGGCCACGTCGGTCACCACGATCTCGGCGGCGCCGCCGAAGCGCGACACCAGGATCATCAACGCGCCGATCGGGCCGCAACCCGTGATCAGCACGCGCTTGCCGAGCAGGGGGCCGGCCTGCTTGCCGGCATGCAGGCACACCGCGAGCGGCTCTGCGACCGCGGCTTCCGCCAGCGAGAGCTTGTCCGCGATCGGCACCGCCTGCGTGGCATCGACCGTGATGAACTCGCGGAAGCCGCCTTGCACATGAGGGAAGCGCATCGCACTGCCGAGGAAGCGCATGTCGAGGCACTGGTTGCGCATGCCTTCCTGGCAATGCAGGCACTGGCCGCACGGCCTGCTCGGATTGACCGCAACGCGCGTGCCCGGTTTCACGTCGGTGACGCCGTCACCGACGGCCGCGACCACGCCGGCGATCTCATGGCCTAGCGCCATCGGCTGCTGGATGCGCACCACGCCGAAGCCGCCGTGATGGTAGTAATGCAAGTCGGAGCCGCAGATGCCGCCATTGGCGATCTTGACGCGGACTTCGCCCGGGCCGGGGGCCGGATCCGGGTAAGTGTCGATCCGCAGATCCTTCGGGGCGTGGATGACGACAGCGCGCATGGCTTGCTCCTGGTTCGCGGATCACATCGCGGCGATCATGCCGCCATCGACATAGATGATCTGGCCGTTGACATAGGTCGAGGCGTCCGACGCCAGGAAGATCGCGGCACCGACCAGCTCGTCCGGCCTGCCCCAGCGCTTGGAGGGGATGCGGCCCATCAGCCAATTGTTGAAATCGGTGTTGTTGACCAGCGCCTCGTTCATGTCGGTCAGCATGTAGCCGGGGCCGATCGCGTTGGCCTGGATGCCGTGCTGGGCCCATTCCACCGCCATCGAGCGGGTGAGATTCTTGATGCCGCCCTTGGCCGCGGTGTAGGGCGCGATGGTGGGCCGGGCGAGCTCGCTGCCGAGCGAGCCGATATTGATGATCTTGCCGTGCTTGCGCGGGATCATGCGCTTGGCGGCCTCGCGGCCGATCACGAAGGCGCTGGTGAGGTTGGTCTCGATCACCTTGCGCCATTCGTCGGTGGTGAACTCCACCAGCGGCTTGCGGTGCTGGATGCCGGCATTGTTGACGACGATGTCGACCGCGATGTTCTTCTTGTCGAAGTCGTTGAACGCCGCGACGATTGCGGGCTCGTCGGTGACGTTGAAGGCTGCGCCCTCGGCCTGATGCCCGGCGGCCCGAAACTCGGCGACAGCCTGCTCGACTCGCTTGGGATCGACGCCGTTGACGATGATCTTCGCGCCGGCCTTGGCCATGCCTTCCGCGATGGCGCGGCCGAGGCCGCGGGAGGAGCCGGTCACGAGCGCCGTGCGCCCGGAGAGATCGAAAAGAGAGGTGCTCATGTCAGAAAGTCCTTAGACGTTGGAGCGGCGCACGGTGAGATCTGAGCGCTCGAATACGGCGGGCAGAAGGTCGACGCCGAGACCGGGTCCCTCCATCGGATAAACAAAACCGTCCTTGATCACGGGCATGGTGGTGACGAGCTCATTGTACCAGCCCTTGTAGAAGGCGCGCACCGATTCCTGGATCAGGGTGTTGGGCTGGCTGAACGACATGTGGATGGCGGCGATGAAGCCGATCGGGCCGATGCAATCGTGCGGCGCGAAGGGCCGGTGATAGGTGTCGGCCATCGCCGCGATCTTGCGGCCCTCGGTGAGGCCGCCGGTCCAGCACAGATCCGCCATCACCACGTGCATGGCGTCGCGGTCGAGCATGTCCTTGTAGGGAAAGCGCGAGCCCAGCGTCTCGCTGGCGCAGACCCAGACGTCGGTCGAGCGGGCATATTCGGCCAGCGCCTGCGGCGAGTTCATCCGGATCGGGTCTTCGTACCAGGTCGGCTTGTAAGGCTCGAGCGCACGGGCGATCTGCTTGGCGGTCGGCAGATTCCACAGCGAGTGGAGCTCGACCATGATCTCCATCTTGTCGCCGACCGCTTTGCGGATCTTCTCGAACGGCTCGATCGCCTGCTTCATCTGCGCGGCGGTGATGTAAAGGCCCTTGTTCTCCTGCGCCGCCGGATCGAACGGCCAGATCTTCATCGCGGAGATGCCGCTTTCCAGCAGGCTCTCGGCCAGTGCATCGGCGTGATTCATGAAGCCATCAAGGTCTTCATAGGGGCCCTTGGACGCCCCGAGATTCCAGTTCGCGACCGGGCTGATATTGGTCGAGCGGACATATTGCGTGCCAGCGCAGGTGTTGTAGATGCGCTGCTTGTCGCGGCAGAGGCCGCCGAGCATCTGGTGCACCGGCTGATTGCAAACCTTGCCGAACAGGTCCCACAGCGCGATGTCGATCGCGGACGCCGCGCGATATTCCACGCCGGTGGAGGACTGCGCCATCGGCAGGTTCAGCATGTCGCGGTGGATGGCTTCGATGTGCAGGGGATTGCGGCCGAGCAGGCGGCCGGTAAAAGTGTCGTGGATCTGCGCCTCGACCGCGCCCGCGCCGTAGAAGGTCTCGCCGAGCCCGATCACGCCGGTGTCGGTGTGGATTCGCACCCAGATGACGTTGGAGAATTCCTCGGTGCGCAGGGTCTCGATCGAAGTGATCTTCACTGCAACAGTCCTCCCATGATAAGGCGCCTCGCGCCCGTCTTGTTGTTCGTGTCTATGCCGGTCAAAACCGGCGATCCCGGTAGGCAGTCATACGCCCGCTTGTAATATATCACAACATGTTTTAAGGATATCACAAATAAGCCGCCGCTCGGCAGCGCGAGCAGGGTGGCAGGGAGGACAACATGGCACGGCGCAAGCGCGCGCTCGAAGTGGTGAGAAGCGACGATGACGGCGAGGGCAGGCCCTCCCGGCGCAATCGTCTCAACTTCTTCGAGCTGGCCTATCAGAGGATCGAGGAGCTCCTCGTTCATTGCGAGCTCAAGCCCGGTCAGTTCATGACCATGCTGGAATTGCAGCAGATCACCGGCTTCGGGCGCACGCCGGTGCACCACGCCGTCAATCGTCTCTCCGCCGATACGCTCATCATCATCCGTCCGCGCCACGGCCTGCACATTGCCCCGATCGACCTTGCACGCGAACGCATGCTGCTGGCCTTGCGCCGCGACATGGAGCGGTTCGTGATCCGCCTTGCGGCCGATCGCGCCAGCCTCTCGCATCGCAATCAGGCGCTGCATATCGAACGTCTCCTGCGCGAGCGCCGCGCCAGCCTGACCCTCGACGAATTCAACAGCATCGACCGCCGCATCGACGCGCTGGTGCTGGAAGCCGCCGGCGAGCCGTTCCTGGTGCACACGCTGCGGCCGCTGCACACGCTGTACCGGCGCATCGGCTACATCCACCACCGCTTCATGCCGGGGCAGGCCGATCTGTCGGGCACGATCGATTGTCATCTCGCCATTCTCGCCGCGGTGGCCAGCCGCCGCGTCGATGACGCTGTGAAGGCGAGCGATGCGCTGATCGACTACATGGGCGAGATATTCACCGGCATGGAAGCGGGGATCGATCCGCGCCTGCTCGATTGCAGCATCGAGCCGCTGCTCGGCACGTAGCGAGTTTTGAAAAGAGGACCAAGCATGACAACGATGGCGATGCCACAACCGACCGCGAGCGAAGCCGCGGTCCGCTACCTCATCACGAACTACAGTCCCAAGGGCAACAAGGTCGGCTGGCTGATGATGGCCTCGATCCTGGTCGAAGCCTGGGACCTCTATTCGATCGCCTTCGTGCTGATCTTCATCAAGGAGCAGTACAATCCCACGGCGCTGATGCTGGGCCTTGCCGCGGCGGGCACGCAGGGCGGTGCCCTGATCGGTGCGCTGCTGGGCGGCTGGCTGTCCGACAAGATCGGCCGCCGCGTCATGTTCCTGGTGACGATGGTGATGTTCATCGTGCTGGCGCTGGCGCAGGCCTTTGTGCCTGACGTCACCTGGCTCATCGTGATCCGATTCCTGCTCGGCATCCCGCTCGGCTCGGACATCTCGACCGGCTACACCTACATCATGGAATCCATGGCCAAGGGCGAGCGCGAGGTCATGGGCAACCGCTGGCAATTCATGTTCGCGGTCGGCGAGGTCCTGACCATCGGCGTCATCGTGATCTTCCTCTTGATCGACATGCAGCACGAGATGCTGTGGCGGGTCACGCTCGGCCTCGGCGCGGTGCCGGCACTGATCATCCTACTGATGCGCCACGACGTGCCGGAGACGGCGGTGTGGCTGGTGCAGAAGGGACGTTACCGCGAGGCCAAGCAGGTCGCGCGCGAGATGTTCAACGACAATCTCGACATGCTGCCGAATCATGACGTGGTGGTTCCCAAAACCAGCACCCGTGCGTTCCTCGCCGACCTCAAGAAGGACCCGATTCGCTGGCGCGCCACGCTGTATGGCTGGATCGCCTGTTTCACCCAGGCGAGCGAGTTCTCCACCTTCGCGTTCTATTTGCCGGTGCTGTTCGTGATGGTCGGCGTGTCGAGCGTGCTCGGCATCAACCTGGTGACGATGGCGCTGTTTTCCTTCGCCGCTTTGTCCGGCTGGGTCGGGCCGCTGCTGACGCCGAAGATCGGCCACCGCGGCATCGCGATCGCCGGCTTCTCGATCGTGTTCGCCTCGCTATTAGTCGCGGCCTTCGCGCTCTACACCGATAACAAGATCCTGCTGCCGTTCGCGGCCGCCGCGATGCTGTGGGGCCACTACTGGGACGCGTCGAACTGCATGACGATCCCGACCATGGTCGCCAAGCCGAAATATCGCGGCACCGCCAGCGGATTCGCCTACATGTTCGTGAAGCTGCCGTCGTTCCTGGCGATTTTCCTGTTCCCGACGGTGTTCGCCGCGATCGGGCAGGCGAATGCCACGCTGATGGTCGCGATCTTCCCGCTGATCGGATTGCTCGCCGCGATCTTCATCCTGCCGGAAGTCTACGGCTACGAGAACGACTGACGATGCGCTTCCCGGTCGCGGCGTCGTCGCCGCGATCGGGACTGATTTCGGAACGCTGGGGCAGGCGACTACGGGCTCAGGAAGACCGGATCGATGCCCATCCCATGGCCGAGCAGGCCGAGCGCCTGAAGCTGGGCGGAGTGGAGGTCGACCTCCACGATGACGAACAGTGTGAACAACACCACTGCGGAGACGACCAGCAGGGGATGGGCCGTCTCGACACCGCTCTCGCTTGCTGCGGTGAGGCTCCGGATCGCGCGACGCAGAAAGGAGCTCTGCGGCAACGCTTTCGATTGGATCTGCATGATGAACCTTCCTTGCCGCGCGCTCTCGATCTGATTTGCGCGACAATGGAATTCTAGCCGCAGCGTCGCTGCCGGCATTGACGCACCGCAAATAGCTTGCGCTTAATTTCGAAGGTCGGAGCCTGCGTTACCTGATGGCCGCCGCCAGTGCCGCGATCAAGGCGGGCGGCGTCACCAGCAGGCCGAGCTTGAGGAACGGCCAGGCGCCGACCTCGATCTTCTCCCGCCGGAGCGCGACCAGCCAGAGGATGGTGGCGAGCGAGCCCGTCACCGACAGATTGGGGCCGAGGTCGACGCCGATCAGGATGGCACTGACGACCGGGGCGGGCAGATGATCGCTGGCCGCGACCGAGCCAGCGACGAGGCCCACGGGCAAATTGTTGGCGATGTTGGTCGCGATTGCGGTCGCGATGCCGACGCTCCAGGCGGCTTGCGGGACGGATTGCGCGACTGCTTCATGCAGCAGCGCGCTGAGCTGCGCGATCACGCCGGTCTTGACCAGCGCCTCCACCATGACAAAGAGCCCACCCACCAGCGGCAGCACGCTCCAGGACACGCCGCGCAGCACGGGCAATGGCGACTGCCGGCTGAGCAGCAGCACGATCGCGGCTGTCACGCCGCCGCAGATGAAGGTCGGCAGGCCCAGTTGCTTGTCCAGCGCGGACGCCGTGATCAGCACGGCGCCGATCGCGACGATGCCGATCGCCGTCAGCTTGCCGCCGCGGCCGAGTTTTGGATGCGGCACGCGGCGCGCAATCGTCTCCTCTTTCAGGGCCCGGTGCTGGGTCAGGCGCAGCACGACGTAGGTCAGCAGGATGGAGGCCGCCGAGGGCAGGGCGAACATACGCAGCCATTCCGTCAGGTGCGGCATACGCGCACCGAACACGACGAGATTGGCGGGATTGGAGATCGGCAGCACGAAGCTCGCGGCATTCGCGATGAAGGCGCAGACGAAAAGATAGGGCAGTGGCTTGGCGCCGGCTGCGCGCGTTGCGGCATAGACGGCGGGCGTCAGCACGATCGCGGTGGCATCGTTGGAGAGCAGCACCGTGACGAGCGTGCCGACGAGATAGATCAGCAGGAACAGCCGTTGCGGCGAGCCGGCCGCGTATTCGACCGCGAGCGCGGCGAGATAGTCGAACAGGCCCTCGAGGCGCGCGAGCTCGGCGATCAGCATCATGCCGATCAGGAAGAGGTAGACGTCGAGGCCTTTTTCGATGCCGGCAAGCGCGTCTTGCCACGGCAGCAAGCCTGATAGCACCAGGGCGCTCGCGCCGATCACCGCCCAGACCGCCTCGGGCAGGCGAAAGGGGCGGATGATGACGCCTGCTGTCGCGACGACGATGATGCTCCAGGCCCAGATGGCGTCAGACGGCACGGTCGGCAAGTTGATCTCCGGAAAACCGCTCTTGACTACCGTGCCCCGGATCGATCCGCCAGCCTCAAATCTCGGCTCGCGTCACCGCGCCACCGATAGCTTCTCCGTGATCGCCTTGCGCAGGATGCGCGAGAGCGATTCCACCGAATACGGCTTCTGGATCAATTCGAAACCGCGATGGGCGTTTTCGGCGAGCACGTTGCTGTAGCCGGAGGTGAGCACCACGGGCAGGCCCGGATAGCGCTCGCGGATGATGCCGGCGAGCTCGACGCCGTTCATGCCGGGCATGATGACGTCGGAGAACACGAGGTCGACGGCAAATTCGTTCTCGCCGAGGATCGCCAGCGCGGCGTTGGCGTTGGCAACGCGGCGAACGACGTAGCCGAGATCTTCCAGAAGCTCGGTGGAGAAGCGGCCGACCTCGTCGTCGTCCTCGACCACGAGCACGCGATAGCCGCGCCCGGTGGCCGCGGCCTCATGGGTCAGCGCCGCGGCCTCCTTGTCGGTCGCGGGGCTTTGTGCCTGCGGCAGATAGATGGTGAAGGTCGCGCCTTTGCCCTGGGTGCTCGTCACCGCGACGTCGCCCTCGGACTGCTTGGCGAAACCAAAAGCCTGGCTGAGGCCGAGGCCGGTGCCCTTGCCGACCTCCTTGGTGGTGAAAAACGGCTCGAAGATCGAGTCGAGATGTTCCGGCGCGATGCCGCTGCCGGTGTCGGTGACGGAGATCGCGACGTAGTCGCCGCCGCGCGCCGATTGCGCCCGCAGGCTGGGAATTCCGGAGACCTTGCGCACGGCGATGATCAGGCGGCCTTCGCCGTTCATGGCATCTCGGGCGTTGATGGCGAGGTTGATCAGAGCGGCCTCGAACTGGGCGATGTCGGCGACGGTGAAGCAGTCGGCATCGTGAATCTCCACCGCGATGTCGATACGGCCGCCGACCAGCGGCCGGACCAGCTGCGCGACGCCCTCGACCTGGCTGCCGACGTTGAAGATCTGCGGCTTCAGCGGCTGCCGGCGCGCGAACGCCAGAAGCTGGGCGGTCAATTTGGAGGCGCGCTCGACGGTCTCGGAGATGGCATCGACATAGCGGCGGCGGCGCTCCTCCGGCAGCTCGCGGCGGCGCAGGAAATCGGTGGCCGAGCGGATGATGGTGAGAAGATTGTTGAAGTCGTGGGCGACACCGCCGGTGAGCTGGCCGATCGCCTCCATCTTCTGCGACTGCCGCAGCGCTTCCTCGCCGCGCCGGCGTTCGGTGATGTCGACGGCTTCAGGGACGGCGCCGGTGATGTTGCCGTGACGGTCGAGCACGGGGCGCATGCCGAAGTCGAAATCGCGCTCGCCGATGGGAAGGCGCAGCCGCATCTCCAGCCGCACGGCTTCGCCCTTGAGCACGGTGTGGAAGGCTTCGCGCACCAGCGCGCTCATGCCCTCCGTCGCGCTGAACCAGGGCGTCTCCCACAACGGCTTTCCGATCACATCCGACGAGCTCGCCCCGATGCCGTCGAGTGCGGTGTTGTTGGCGTAAAGCAGCTCGCCCCTGAGATTGACCAGGCCCTGATACTGATTGCTGGTCTCCAGGATCGCGCGCAGCCGCGCCTCGTTGGATTCGAGCTGGGCGGTGCGCTCGGCGATGCGCTCTTCCAGCGTCTCGTTGAGCCGCCTGAGCTCGATCTCGGCCTGCTTGGCGACGGTGATATCGTGGGCGACGCCGATGAAGCCGATATGCTTGCCGGTCGGGTCCCAGCGCGGCTGCGATTCCGAGCGCAACCAGCGCCATTCGCCGCCGGCATTCTTGTAGCGCGCTTCCAGCACGAAGGGCTTGAGTGACGCTTCACCCTGGACCGATTGCTGCAGCACGTGCGGCAGGTCGTCGGGGTGCAGCACCTTGCGCCAGTCGAAGTCGATGGCCTGATCGTAGGGCAGGCCGACGAAATCGACATAGGCCTGGTTGGCGAAGGAGCGCTTGCGATCGAGCTTGGTCACCCAGATCGGCACCGGCGCGCTGTCGGCGATCAGCCGAAAGCGCTCCTCGCTCTCGCGCAGCGTCTCGCGCGCGAGCGCCTGGTCGGTCATGTCGATATGGGCGCCGACAAGGCGGATGGCGCGGCCGTCCTTGTCGCGCTCGATCTTGGCGACGACCCGGATCCAGCGGGTCTCGCCGTCATTGGGGCGGACGATGCGGTACTCGGCGCTGTAGTCTTCGCTCGTACCGGCGAGTGCCTCGATGAAGTGCTTGACGGTGGCGTCGCGGTCCTCGGGATGGATGCGGTTGACCCAGTCCTCGTGCGATTCCTCCGCAGCCTCCGGCGGCAGGCCGTGGATCATCAGGTATTCGGGCGAGCGGCGGTTCTTGAAGCCTTCGCGAAAATCGACCTCGACGCCGCCGACCTTGCCGATGCGCTGGATGCGCGCCAGCTCGGCCTCGCGCTCCTGGAGCGCGCGATAGGCGTTGTCGCGCTCGCGCGCGACGTCTTCGAGGTGTTGGCGCAGCCTTTCGGCAGCGATGGTCTCGGGCAAGGGATCGTTCAAGGCATCGGCCGTTGTCATGCGGGAGCGCACGTGCCGGACCGATATTCACACAGACGGAGCGTGATGGCCATTGTTTAGAGGGATTGGGCTGGGAAAGGTCGCCATGAAACGGAGGGCGATACGTATGAACGAACGCTGGGTCTGGCAATTTGTTCCGGCGACTGGAACGATCGGCCGGCGGAGGCGTCTTCGCGAGGCGTCACGAACGTCTTTGATAAGGCTCTCTTTCCGAAGAGGATAAATCTTGAAGCTCTTTGTCTGCCAGGCCTGCGGCAACGTTCTCTATTTCGAGAACCGTGCCTGCGAACGCTGCGGCCATCGGGTCGCCTTCCTGCCGGAGAAGGAGACAATGTCGGCGATCGAGCCCGACGGAGAGGCCTGGCGAATCCTGGCCGACAAGGGCGAAAGCCGGATGCTGTGCCGGAATACCGAGTACGATGCCTGCAACTGGCTGACGGATACGGGCGAGGGCAACGGCTATTGCCGCGCATGCCGCCACAACGGCATCGTGCCGGATTTGTCCGACCCCGCCCAGCTTGCCGGCTGGCGCGAGCTGGAGGTGGCGAAACACCGTTTGTTCTATTCCCTGATCCGCTGGAAGCTGCCGCTCCAGGCCCGGCAAGACGATCCCGAGCATGGTCTGATCTTCAATTTCCTTGCCGACGATCCGAACAGCGCAGAGAAGGTCATGACCGGCCACGACAACGGCTTGATCACGATCGCGCTCACCGAGACCGACGACATCGAGCGCGAGCGGCGCAGGCTCGAGATGGGAGAACCCTACCGTACGCTGCTCGGGCATTTCCGGCATGAGGTCGGGCACTATTTCTGGGATGTGCTGGTCCGCGATGGCGGCAAGCTCGAGGAATGCCGCGCGGTATTCGGTGACGATTCCGCCGATTACGGCCAGGCCCTGCAGCGTCACTATGCCGAAGGCGCGCCGCCGGATTGGCAGCAGAACTATGTCTCGGCCTATGCCACGATGCACCCCTGGGAAGATTTCGCCGAGACCTGGGCGCATTATCTTCACATCGTCGACACCCTGGAGATGGCCGCCGAGTTCGGCATGGAGGTGCGTCCCAAGGTCGACCGCGACGGGGAGTTGACGGCGCGCATCCGTTTCAACCCCTATGAGGCCAGGGACGTCGAGGCGCTGGTCAACGCATGGCTGCCCTTCACCTTCGCCATGAACAGCGTCAACCGCGCCATGGGCCTGCGCGACCTCTATCCCTTCATCCTGTCGCCCGCCGTGGTCGGCAAGCTGGGCTTCGTTCATGGCCTGGTCCGGGACGTCGCCAAGTCTGGGAAGGCACAGGACGCCGCAGGGCGTCCCTAGGGCTCGCCGAGCCCGTTTCGGTCTTGCGCTGGTACGCCAGATGGCCCGGATTTAGACCGTTGCCTCCGGCCCATTTTGATGTACCACGGGAGCCACACGGCCCGTCCCATAGGCCCCAACGGCCCAGGGAAGGGTCCCGCCCAAGGTCGAGACTCAAGAAAAGCATGTTCAAACGCATTCTGATCGCCAATCGCGGCGAAATCGCCTGCCGGGTCATCAAGACTGCCCGCAAGATGGGAATCGAGACGGTCGCCGTCTATTCCGAAGCCGACCGCGACGCCCTTCATGTCGAGATGGCGGACGAGGCCGTGCTGATCGGCCCGCCGGCGGCAGCCGAGAGCTATCTGGTGATCGAGAAGATCGTGGAGGCCTGCCGCAAGACGGGCGCGCAAGCCGTGCATCCCGGTTACGGCTTCCTGTCCGAGCGTGAGGCGTTTCCGCGCGCGCTGGAGGCCGCAGGCATCGTCTTCATCGGCCCGAACCCGGGCGCGATCGCGGCGATGGGCGACAAGATCGAGTCGAAGAAGGCGGCGGCCAAGGCCAAGGTCTCGACCGTGCCGGGCCATCTCGGCGTCATCGAGGATGACAAGCAGGCGGTCCGCATCGCCGACGAGATCGGCTACCCCGTGATGATCAAGGCCTCCGCCGGCGGCGGCGGCAAGGGCATGCGCATCGCCCATTCCAAGGCCGAGGTCGCCGAGGGCTTCAATCTCGCCAAGGCCGAGGCCAAGGCGTCGTTCGGTGATGATCGTGTCTTCGTCGAAAAATTCATCGTCGATCCCCGCCACATCGAGATTCAGGTGCTGGGCGACAAGCACGGCAACGTCATCTATCTCGGCGAGCGCGAATGCTCGATCCAGCGCCGCAACCAGAAGGTCATCGAGGAGGCGCCGTCGCCGCTGCTCGACGAGGCCACGCGCCGCAAGATGGGCGAGCAGGCCGTCGCGCTGGCCAAGGCCGTGAATTACGACTCCGCCGGCACCGTCGAGTTCGTCGCGGGGCAGGACAAGAGCTTCTACTTCCTGGAGATGAACACGCGCCTCCAAGTCGAGCATCCCGTCACCGAGCTCGTCACCGGCATCGACCTCGTCGAGCAGATGATCCGCGTTGCCGCCGGCGAGAAGCTCGCCATCGCGCAGAAGGACGTCACGCTGACGGGCTGGGCGGTGGAATCGCGCCTCTACGCCGAAGACCCGTTCCGCAACTTCCTGCCCTCGATCGGGCGGCTCGTGAAGTATCGTCCGCCGGCGGAAGTGAGCCACGACGGCATCACCATCCGCAACGACACCGGCGTGCAGGAGGGCGGCGAGATCTCGATCCATTACGATCCGATGATCGCAAAACTCGTCACGCATGCGCCCTCGCGCGCGGCCGCGATCGAGGCGCAGGCGACCGCGCTGGATTCGTTCTATGTCGACGGCATCAGGCACAACATCCCGTTCCTGTCGGCGCTGATGCATCATCCGCGCTGGCGCGAGGGACGGCTCTCGACCGGCTTCATCGCCGAGGAATTTCCCAAGGGCTTTGCCGTGCGCGTGCCGGAAGGCGAGGTCGCCCGGCGGATCGCCGCGGTCGGCGCCGCCATTGATCACGTGCTCGGCGAACGCAAGCGGCAGATCTCCGGTCAGTTGGGCGGCCGCGTCGTGCAGCGCGAGCGCCGTCGCGCGGTCTGGCTCGACCGCCAGGAGATCCAGCTCGAGGTCGCGCGCGAAGGTGATGCGATCGCGATCCGCTTCGTCGATGCCGAGGGCAAGGCCGGCAATGCGCATCTGTTGCAGTCGCCGTGGAAGCCGGGCGATCCGGTCTGGCAGGGTACCATCGACGGCCACTTCGTCGCGGTGCAGGCGCGGCCGATTCCGAACGGCATTCGCCTCGCGCATCAGGGCGTCGAGGTCCCCGTCTATGTCTGGACCGAAGGGGAAGCGACCTCGGCGCGGCTGATGCCGGTGACGACGGCCTCCGACACCGGCAAGAAGCTGCTGTGCCCGATGCCCGGGCTCGTGGTCTCGATCGCGGTGACCGAAGGGCAGGAGGTCAAGGCCGGCGAGACGCTCGCGGTGGTCGAAGCCATGAAGATGCAGAATGTGCTGCGCGCCGAGCAGGACGGCACCGTGAAGAAGGTTCACGCCAGCGCGGGCGCGACGCTCGCGGTGGACGCGCTGATTCTGGAGTTTGCGTAAGGCGCTCCGGAGCACGACAGTCGACCCTCACCCTGAGGAGCCGCGCTTGCGCGGCGTCTCGAAGGGCGAGGCCACAGCCGGGCCTGCATCCTTCGAGACGCGCGCAAGAGCGCGCTCCTCAGGATGAGGATTTTGGAGTGAGGCACCATGGCCTTTCGTTCCCGCCGCGAGAAACTGCGCCTCATCCTGTCGGGCTCGGCCTGCATCCATCCGGGCTCGGTCTATGACGCGATCTCGATCCGCATCGCCGAAGACCTCGGCTTTCCGCTCGGCATGTTCGGCGGCTCGGTCGCCTCGCTCGCGGTGCTCGGCGACCCCGACGTCACGCTGATCACGCTCACCGAGCTTGCCGAGCAGATGCGGCGGATGTCGCGCGCCGCAGCGCTGTCGGTGCTGGTCGATGCCGATCACGGCTACGGCAATGCGCTCAATGTTCGTCGCACGGTGCAGGAGCTGGAGGCGGCCGGCGCCGCCGGCCTTACCATCGAGGACACGCTGCTGCCGGCCGCCTTCGGTGAGGCGAGGACGCAGCTGATCTCGCTCGAGGAAGGCGTCGGCAAGATGAAGGCCGCGCTCGATGGCCGCAGTGATGCCTCGCTGGTCATCATGGGCCGCACGGGAGCTGCCTCGATCACCTCGATCGAGGACGCGATCCGCCGCGCGCAGGCGTATGAGGCGACCGGGGTCGATGCGCTGTTCTTCACCGGCATCAAGTCGCGCGCGGAGCTCGAGGCCGTCGCGGCCGCCACGCGCCTGCCGATCGTGCTCGGTGGTGCGCCGGAGGAGCTGAGCGCGCTCGACTATCTCGCCGGCCAGCGCGTGCGTATCGCGCTTCAGGGCCACGCGCCGATCGCCGCTGCGACGCAAGCCGTGTATGAAACGCAGAAAGCGCTGCGCGAGGGCACGGCGCCGAAGGCGCTGAGAGGTCTGGCATCATCCGACCTGACCAGCCGCGTCATGCGTGAGGCCGACGTCAAGGCGCGCAGCGCCGACTTTCTCGGGCTGAAAAAATGAGCCGGGCGATCCTTCAGGTGATGATCCGCGGCCGCGTCCAGGGCGTCGGCTATCGGGCCTGGGTCGAGTACCAGGCGACTGCGAGCGGCCTCGAAGGTTGGGTCCGCAACCGCCGCGACGGCTGCGTCGAAGCGCTGTTCGCGGGAGCGCCAAAGCACGTCGCCGACATGGTCGCGCTATGCCGCCATGGCCCGCCGTCCTCGCGCGTCGACAGCGTGACGAGTGAGACGGCCAGCGCGGATGAGCTGAACCTGCGCAGGGCAGGGGAAGCGTTCTCGGTGTTGCCGACGGTGTAGGGCAGTCTCGTCGCGCAGACGGTGCGCTCCCTCGCCCCGTTCTTACGGGGAGAGGTGAAGACGAAGCCTCACCTTGGCAGCTTGGCGATTGCTTCGCTCAGCTCGTGGATTTCGTAGGGCTTGCGCAGGATCGGGAAATCGCCGCGCACGCCGGCGGCGACGTCGCTGTAGCCGGTGGCGAGCAGGATCGGCAGGCCAGGGCGGATCTGACGGAGGCGATGGGCGAGGCTGAGCCCGTCCATCTTGCCGGGCATGACGATGTCCGAGAACACGAAGTCGACGCCGTTTTTCTCGATCTCGCGCAAGGCGGCTTCGGCGTCGGCGACCCGGCGGACGTGGTAGCCCAGCTGCTCCAGCAGACCGATGCTGACCAGCGCCACGTCGGGATTGTCCTCGACCAGCAGCACCGTGCCGCTGCCTTGGAAGGATGGTCCCCCAGCCGTCTCTCGCGACGGCGTGTCTTCTCCGCGCGGCAACAGGATGGTGAACGTCGTGCCCTTGCCGAGTTCGCTTGCGACCTTCACCGTGCCGCCGGCCTGATGGGCGAAGCCGTGCACCTGGGACAGGCCAAGGCCGGTGCCCTTTCCGATCGGCTTGGTGGTGAAGAACGGCTCGAAGATCTTGTCGAGAACGTCGGAGGGAATGCCGAGCCCGGTATCGGTGACGTCGATTGCGACGAAGTCGCCGGCAAGCGGCGCCTCGTCCAGCACGACATTGTGCGCGCCGATCGTCACCGTGCCGCCGTCGGGCATCGCGTCGCGGGCATTGATGACGAGGTTGAGCATCGCGGTCTCGAGCTCGGAGGCGTCGGTCTTGACCGGCCAGACATCGTGGCCGATGTCGAAGGCCAGGCGTACGGAACTGCCGACGCCGGCATCGAGCACCTCGCGGATCTCCGCGATGCGTTCGGCGAAATCGATCGCCTGCGGATTGACGCTCTGCCGCCGCGCGAAGGTGAGGAGCTGGTTGGTCAGCGCCGCGCCGCGCTTGGTGGCGGTCTCGATCGCCGAGATCGCGCGCTGAACCTTGGCCGCGTCGTCGGGACCCCGCTTCAGCATGTGCAGGCTGCCGCTGATGATCATCAGGAGGTTGTTGAAGTCGTGCGCGACCCCGCCGGTGAGCTGTCCCAGCGCATCGAACTTCTGGGACTCGGCGAGCTGCTTCTGCATCGCCTCGAGCTTGAGCTGCGTATTGCGGCGTTCTGTGATGTCGCGTGTGATCTTGGCGAAGCCGACCAGCTCGCCGTCCTCGTAGATCGGGTCGATCACGACGCTTGCCCAGAAGAAGGTGCCGTCCTTGCGGACGCGCCAGCCTTCCTCCTCATAGCGGCCCTTTTCCCGCGCGATGCCGAGCGCGCGGGCCGGCTTGCCGTTGGCACGGTCGGTCTCGGTGTAGAAGCGGGAGAAATGCTGGCCGAGGATCTCCCCGGGCGAATAGCCCTTGATGCGCTCGCCGCCGATATTCCAGCTGGTGATGATCCCCCTGGGATCGAGCATGTAGAGCGCGTAGTCCGCAACTCCCTCAACCAACAGCCGGAAACTGCGCTCGCTCTCGAACAAGTCTCGCTGTTGACTGAACTTTCCGATCATTCCGGGACCCTGCCTCGACGGGAGCAAACGCCACAGAAAGCGGATGGTTCCCTGAAGTTGGGACATTTTTAGGCAGATATCCCGCACCCGTATACGGGACGAAGCCCGCTTGACAAGGGGACGTTATCGTCAGATATTTCTGTAATGACAGAACTAACCGGAAAGAAGAAACTCCCAAGCGCCGTCGAGCGCTTCATCCTGCATTGGGGCGATATGGGGGATGAGTGGGGCGTCAATCGCTCGGTCAGCCAGATTCACGGGCTGCTCTATCTCGCCGAGGCGCCGATGACCGCCGAGGACATCGCCGACACGCTTGGCATGGCCCGCTCGAACGTCTCCAACTCACTCAGGGAGCTGCTCGCCTGGAACCTGATCCGGCGGGTGCCGATCCTCGGTGACCGCCGCGACCATTACGAGGCCGAGACCGACATCTGGGAGGTCGCCGCCAGGATAGCGGCGCGGCGCAAGGAGCGGGAGCTCGATCCGGCGATCGCGGCGCTCAGGGCCTGCGTGTCCGATGCCGCCGGCGATCCCACCATCAATCCGGTCGCAGCCAAGCGGCTGAAGGAGATGCTCGCCTTCACCGAGCTCGCCGATCACTGGTTCATGCAGATGCTGAAGGTGCCGCGGCCGCGGCTGGTCGCCTTGATGCGGCTTGGCGAGAAGATCGTCAGCCTGCTGCCGCTGGGCAAGGCCAAATAGCGCTGAGGAGGGTGCGATGACGTCGGCTCGATTATCAGGCTCCAACGCATCGACCTCCGCTCACACCAAACTGCTCGACGACCGCCGTTTCCGCGCGCTGCTGTCGGACGAGGATTGGGGCCGCCTGCCGCTCGCGACCTGGCGGCGTTTCTCCAAACGCGTCGCGGACGGCGAGAGCGTCGTCTATGTCGGCGTGGTCGACGAGGTCTCCTTCAGCGAGATCGGCTGGTGGTTCGCCCAGGCTGCGCGCCTGATCGGCGGGCCGCTGCCGACCGGCCGCGACACCGGTGTTCCCATGATCGTTACCGTGACTGAGGACGGCACGACCGGCGGTCAGACCTGGACCCGCATCTGCGCGCGCAAGCGCGGCTTTCCGCACGTGATCCATTCCGCCAAGCGTTTTGCCGGTCCGACCGGGCTCGAGGAATATGTCGGCTTCGGAGTCTCAATGGCGCTCCGCACCGCGGTCGAGGACCAGACGCTGACCTTCCGCAGCGCCGGTTATGGGCTCCAGCTCGGACGCCTGTGGATCCCCTTGCCGCGCTGGCTCACGCCGGGCGATCTCACGGTGACGCACCGCGATCTCGGCGAGGGCGCATTCCGCTTCACCCTCGATGTCATTCATCCACGTTTCGGCGCGCTGATCCACCAGTCCGCCACCTTCAGGGAGGCCGTATCATGACGCCGCTGTTGTGGACGCTCATCGCCATCCAGATCGTGATGGGCGTGTTCGACACCTTCTATCACCACGAATTCACCGAGCGCCTGGCCTGGCGGGTGTCGCAGCGCTTCGAGCTCAAGCTGCATGGCATCCGCAACATGCTCTATGCGCTGCTATTCCTCGTGCTCGGCTGGCTCGAGGTTTATGGATTGCTGGCGCTCCTGATCGTCGCGGTGCTGGTCGCCGAGATCGTCATCACGCTGATGGATTTCGTCGAGGAGGATCTGAGCCGGAAACTGCCGCCGAGCGAGCGCATCAACCACACGCTGCTCGCGATCAATTACGGCGCCATTCTGGTGCTGCTGCTGCCCGTGCTGATCGACTGGGCAATGCAGCCCTTTGGCGTGATCGTCGTCTATCAGGGTCTGCTCAGCATCGCCGCGACCGCCTGCGCGGTAGGTGCCGCGCTGTGCGGCCTCAGGGATTTTGCAGCGATGCGTCGGCTCGGCCGCATGCGCAGCGTTCCCGCCGAGGGGCTCGTCGAGAAGCTCCCCGGCCGCAAGACCGTGCTGATCACGGGCGCCACCGGCTTCATCGGCAGTCGCCTCGCGGCGAGCCTCAGCGCCGCAGGGCATCACGTCATCGCGCTGATCCGGCACCCCGCCAAGGCCGAGATGCTGCCGCCGCCGGTCACGCTGATCACCAGCCTCGATCAGCTCGCTTCGGACACGCCGATCGACGCCATCGTGAATCTCGCCGGCGAGCCGATCGGCAACGGCTTGTGGACCGAGGCGAAGCGGGCGAAGATTCTTGGCTCACGCATCGACATGACCGGTGAGGTCGTCAAACTGATCGCACGGCTCGATCGCAAGCCCGAGGTGCTGGTCAGCGGCTCCGCGATCGGCTGGTACGGATTGTGGGCCGACCAGGTACTGACGGAGTCCGCCAAGTCGCACGCCTGTTTCAGCCACGAGCTCTGCGCGGCGTGGGAGAAGGCGGCGTGGCCGGCGGAAGAGCTCGGCGTCCGTGTGGTCTGTTTGCGCATCGGCCTCGTGCTCGGCACCGAAGGCGGCTTCGTCACGCGCCTGCTGACGCCGTTCGAGTTCGGCCTCGGTGGTCCCATCGGCACCGGGCGGCAGTGGATGTCCTGGATCGAGCGCGACGATCTGATCCGGCTAATCGCCTATGTGATGGCAACGCCCGATCTGTCGGGCCCCGTCAACGCCACCGCGCCGATCCCCGTCACCAACGCAAAGTTCACCGAGGAGCTCGGCCGCCGCCTGCATCGGCCAGCGATCTTCCGCATTCCCGGCGGCCTGTTGCGCCGGATCGGCGGCGGCTTCGCCGACGAGCTGCTGCTTGGCGGTCAGCGCGTGCTGCCGAACAAGGCGCTGAGCCGGGGCTTTGTGTTCCGGCACGAGACGCTGCGTAGCGCGTTCGAGGCGATCCTGTGAGGCATCAGGTCGCCGCCGCACTCCGGAACGTCGCCGCCACCGCGCGTAGCGCCGCGAGCTTGGCGGGATCGCTGACCTTCGAATGCAGCATCACCTTCGAGCTGCCGAGTTTGGGCAGCTTGTGCGCGGGCCCGATGTCGACCAGCCCGGGAGGTGCGATCCGCCGCGCCAGCGGTGCAATCGCAAGTCCCGCTAGCGCCGCCGCGACCACCGCGGTGACGCCGCCGCCGACGAAGCGCTCGCGCCAGGCGAGACCGGCCTTGTCGAGCGCGCGCACGGCGACGGCGCGGACGCCGCAGGGCGGGGCGAGGGTCGCAAGCGGCAGCGCTTCGCCCTTCGGCAGCGTGAAGCGTCGTGCGGCGAACCAGCCGAACCCGTCCTCCGTCAGCTTCTCGCCGCCGCGGCGGCTGCCTTCCTGGCGCACGATCACAGCATCCAGTTCGCCGGCGTCATAGGCATCCTGCATCTCGCGCGAGAAGCCGATGGTGACGGCGAGGGTGAGATTTGACGACATCGCGTGCAGGCGTTCCAGCAGCGGGACCAGTTCGGGGCCTGCCGCGTGATCGGAGATGCCGAGCGAGAGCGATTGCGCAGCCGGGGCCTCGCCGGACAGCGCGCGGTCATGCGCCGCCATCAGCGCGCGGGCGCGATCGAGGAAGCTGGCGCCTTCGGCCGTGAGCCGGACCGCGCGCGGCGAGCGCTCGACGAGGCGTTTTGCCAGCAATGTTTCCAGCCTCTGCAGTTTGAGACTGACCGCCGCCTGGGTCGTGCCTAGCGCCTCCGCGGCGCGGGTGAAGCTCTGGAGGTCGGCGACCAGCAGGAAGGCCTTGATCGTGGCGATGTCGAGGGTGGCTGTCATTATGTATCATTATCACTGGTATCAATAGAGATAAGATATCAAAATGGCGAGGGGAGGTCTAGCTTCTCACCAACGCCGCGCAAATCCCGCGCTGCATCTTGAGGAGAGCCACCATGCCGCTGATCACCGTGTCCTACGCCTCGTCCCGCCAGTCGCCCTCGCTGAAGGCCGACATCGCCAACGCCGTGTCCGAGCTCACGGCAAAAATCCTGCACAAGGATCCCAAGGTGACTGCCATCATCGTGAAATCGGTGGAGGCCGGTGACTGGTTCGCCGGCGGCAAGTCGCTCGCCGAGCAGAAGCTCGCCAGCTACTGGCTCGATATCCACGTCACCGAAGGCACCAACACCAAGGACGAAAAGGCGGCCTATCTCGCCGCCATGTTCAAGCGCATGGCCGAGATTTTGGGCCCGCTGCATCCCGAGACCTATGCGCATGTCGACGAGGTCAAGGGCGATGCCTACGGTTTCGGCGGCCTCACCCAGGAGCGCCGCTACATCGCCGGCAAGCTCGACGTGTCGCTGCAGGCGGCGTGAGGCTGAAGCCGCGGGTGAGCCATCTCACCCGCGGCCTGATCGTCAGCTTGCTGCCCGGAACTGAACTTCGGAATTGTTCAGGAAGCAATGCTAGGCGGCCGCTTCCGGCACCAACGCCTTGGTTGGCCCGAACAGCTCCTCGAACGCCTGCCGAAGCGCGATGTCGACCTCAGCCATGGTCACGAGCTGGCCGAGATCGACCAGAGAGGTGACGCCGTAGCGGGGATCGACCACGCCGCACGGTACGATGCCGGCGAAATGCGACAGGTCCGGCTCGACATTGATGGCGATGCCGTGGAACGAGACCCAGCGCTTCAGCCGTACGCCGATCGCCGCGATCTTGTCCTCGTAACCTTCGCCCTTGTCGGGCCGCCTGACCCAGACGCCGACCCGGTCCTCGCGCCGCTCGCCGCGGACATTGAAGGCGGCGAGCGTGCGCAGAATCAGCTCCTCCAGGCTCGCGACATAGGCCCGGACGTCCGGCCGACGGCGCTTGAGGTCAAGCATGACATAGGCAACCCGCTGGCCCGGCCCGTGATAGGTGAGCTGCCCGCCGCGCCCGGTGGCGAAGATCGGGAATCGGGGATCGCGCAGGTCGCTGTCCTTGCCCGAGGTGCCGGAGGTGTAGAGCGGGGGGTGTTCGAGCAGCCAGACCAGCTCCGGGGCCTCGCCCGCGGCAATGGCGGCGACCCGGGCTTCCATGGCGGCCACCGCCTCCGGATAGGGCACTGGCGCGTCGGAGATGCGCCACTCCACGGGCTGGCCGCGGGACGCCGAAAACGACGTCAAATCCAGCTCTTGGCGCGGGTTTTGGGGCAAATTAACCATTGGCTAACCATAACGTGGTGATCATTGCAGGCGCAAATGCCAAGGCCTTGTTCTAAGTCCTTGGTCCTTAGTCCCTGGTTGCGGCGGTCCTGACAGTGCCCACTCTCGATAAAGTCACCGTGGATCTCATGGTCGTCCTCGGGACGACCACGATGCCGATCCATCAAGTATTACGTCTTTCCCGCGGCGCCATCATCGAGCTGGACGCAACCGAGGCCGATGAGGTCAAGGTTTTGGCCAATAATCTGCCGGTCGCCTCCGGCGTCGTGCTGGTCGACCGCAACCGGATCGCGGTCGAGGTCAAGCAGATGCTGCCGCGCACGCCGGGGACCCGATAGGGGGACGTGGTCGCGGCCCGGGCATGCGGTAGGGCACTGGACCTGCGGTAAGGGCCGATTCGGGGGAAGGCCAGGAACTTTCCTGCAAAGCTGTGGAATTCAGGGCCTTTGCAGGCTTGTACCCCTCTGATGGATTTGTTAGATCGGCGCCGTTGATCCGGCCGGCCTTCAAGCCTCAAGCCGGCATCCCCAAAGCGCTCGTGGCGGAACTGGTAGACGCGCTGCCTTGAGGTGGCAGTGAGTAAAATCGTGGGGGTTCGAGTCCCTCCGAGCGCACCACCTTCATCCCTTATTATTATTTGGGCTGGATTTCGGCGGCCGCCTCGTGCGCCGCCCATTGATCTGACGGATCATGCGCGCAGCCGCTGGCGGGGACGTCCGGCGGGAAGATGCTGTCGTAGATCGCACGCGCCTCGCGGATGAGGCGCTGCCGCTCGAGTTCGGATTTCGAGACGAAGCGGACGACGTTGCTCATTCGCGTTCCACGACTTCGTTCGCGCGCCGCCAGACCGGAAACGGGTCTGCGAGCTTCGCCCATTCCGTGACGTTCATGGCCGGCTTGCCCGGCACAAGGCAGGCATCCAGGCGTGCGCGGAGCGCGCGCTCGTCCATGCCCGCGCCGATGAACACGATTTCCTGACGACGATCGCCATAGACGTCGTTCCAGTTCGCGCGCAATCGCTTGCGCCAGAACGGGTCGTCCGGCCAGCGTTCTGCAGGCACGCTCGCCCACCAGAATCCAAGGGCCTCGGTGCGCGTGATCGCGCCGGCCTGGCTGATCTCGCCCAGCCATTGCGGCCGCGTTGCCAGCCAGAAATGTCCCTTGGCGCGAATGACGCCGGGCCAGGGCTCTCGCACGAACTTGTCGAATCTTTCGGGATCGAACGGCCGGCGCGCGCGATAGACGAAGCTGCTCACGCCGTATTCCTCCGTCTCCGGCACGTGATCGGCAAAGCCGTAGAGTTCCTTGAACCAGAGCGGATGCGCTTGCGCCTTTTCGAGGTCGAACCGGCCGGTGTCGAGAATGCGATCGAAGGCGACCCGGCTGTGGTTGGTTTCGATCAGCTCCGCTTCCGGATTAAGCGCGCGGATGATCTTTCGCGCTGCTTCGCGTTGTGCCGGCGAGGCGTCATCGACCTTGTTGAGCACGATCACGTCGGCAAATTCGATCTGCTCGACGAGCAGATCGACCAGCGTGCGCTTGTCGTTCGCCAGCGCTTCGCCGCGCAGCTCCAGGAAATCCGTCGATGAATAATCCCTCAGAAGATTCACCGCGTCGACCACGGTGACCATGGTGTCGAGGCGTGCCACGTCGGAGAGGCTTTCGCCGTCCTCGGCACGGAAGTCGAAGGTCGCTGCAACCGGCAGCGGCTCGGAGATGCCGGTGGATTCGATCAGCAGATAATCGAACCGGTCGTTTTCGGCGAGGGCGCGCACCTCCTTCAGGAGGTCGTCGCGCAGCGTGCAGCAGATGCACCCGTTGGTCATCTCGACGAGCTTCTCGTCAGTCCTGGACAGGTTCGCACCGCCACCACGGACCAAATCCGCATCGATGTTCACCTCGCTCATGTCGTTGACGATCACCGCCACTTTCAGGCCGTGCCGGTTGTTCAGGACGTGGTTCAGCAAAGTGGTCTTTCCAGCCCCGAGGAAGCCGGACAAGACGGTGACGGGGAGTTTGCGCATGGAGATCGAACAGTCTTTTCAAGGGGATAGGGTGACGGTTGGGCATCGGGACCAGATATGTAATGTTATAACATTACATTCATTGTCGGCGTCCTCGTCAAGCCGTTTTGCGGTTCAGCTGGAGTTACGAACATTCAACTGATTGTTCTTTGCCCGCACGGAGCGGTTGGGGCAGGCAAAATGCCGGACGGCTCGAAGGATGAGCGGCGGCCCGTTCAGAGGTTGCTCACGACTGCGGCAAGAACACCAGCAGCCAGGCGCCCGCGGCCACACATGCGATGCCGGCAGCGCGCGCGATCCATCGTCCGACCGGCGTAACTTTCTCCAGGAGGACAAGCAGCGCCAAAACCGCGATCCAGAGCACGTTCATTATTCCGCCGACGAACAACAGCGCCATCAAGACCCAGCAGCAGCCGACACAATAGCCTCCGTGCCGAAGTCCCAGCAGCAGGCAGCCGCGCAGGTCGCCGCGAAAGCCGCCGTGGCGCATCAGGAACAGAAACGGCGACTGGCATTGGGCGAGACAGACGTTCTTCAACGGCGTCCATTGATAGACACCCGCCGCGACCAGCACGATGGCGCCGAGCAGGTTGCTTGCGAGCGCCATCCGGGAATCCAGCAAGGTGGCCCGCTCGACCGCCCATTGGAGAAAGGTGGCTGCCAGCGAAAAGCCGCACCAGGCGAGGAGATAACCGGCGGCGAACCAGCCGGTCGCGGCGAACGGCTTGCCCTGTGCTTTGCCCTGTCGGCCTACGCGGGCGTAGATCAGGATCATGGGCGCAGCCGAGGGGGCCATCATTCCGATCATCATCACCGCCCACATCAGGAGCACGTAGGCGAACTCGAACGTTCGCCACGGCTCGCTCGTCGGCAGCATGATTCCGATCCCGGCCGGGATCATGCGGAATCCGGTCATGTCCATGCCGCCCATGTCCATGTCGTGGGCGAGCCAGAGCACATAGGTCCATGCCAGCGCGACAATGAGGCCGATCGCGCCGCCGACGATCCAGCGATCGCGACGCAGCACGGTTTCAAGTGGGCTGTCCTTCATTTGCGATCGAAATTGGCGGCCCTGACGCAGGCCGGTATCGGAAGTTTACATCACGCCTGGTTCGACCAGCGGATCGGCGCATAGAGGCCGTTCCTGCCGGAATTATCCCAGCGCATGCCCTGATCGCTGAAGGTATTGCCGGGCGCGCCGACGGCCATCACCATGGCATCGGGGCTGACCGGATGGCCGATGTTCGCCCACATCTCCCCGCTCGGATGCATGGTTGGCAGGGGATCGACGGACATGTGCAGGATGCCGGGGATTTCCGCGGACCGCGTCTTGCCGTCGATCCGGAACGTGATCGGGACCTTGCGCACCCCCAGGTTCTTGCTGATCAGCGGCGCGAACGCGGCCATCGGACCGCCGGCAGCGCCGGTGAAGATCGCAGCCAGGGCCTCGGTCTGCTCATCACTGGCGCGCTCATCGATATAGGCGGCCACCGACCAATCTCCGTCTGCCATGACCCCAGGTGCGTGGAGGATCACGAGGACGTTGAGTCCATCGAGCTCGATCTCACCATAGCGTCCGCTTTCGATGTGGAAGATCAGCGGTACGTTGCAGAAGCCCTCGGTCGGTCGCGCGGTCAATGGAGGCGCCGCCGACACCAGACAGGGACACACGATGCTGCAACTGCAATTCTCGAAATAGTCACCGGAAAGGTGCCATGGGACATCCGCCATTGCTCGCTCCCGCTAGGCCGAACCCGATAGATGCTTTCGAATGAGCTACGTAGAGTTGAAAATTACGCCTCGCGACGAAGCCCCGCAATGGGGCTCGGCCGATCTACGGAAAAGTGCACCGATCAGTGGAACTGCACCTGAACTCTCAACGCGGCCGCCACTCGAGTGCCCCAAAGTCAATCTTCCCTTTGAAATCTCGGATATTTCTGCACTTGATCAGAACATGGCGCGAACCTACTGCGGTTCGATTCCGGCCGCTTTGATGATCCGTCCCCATTTGCCGATCTCGGCTTTCAGGAACGTCTCGAGAGCTTCCGGCGTCGCGCGCTCGGGCTCGACCGGCGCCATGCTGAGCTCGGCAAAGCGGCTGATCAGCGCGGGATCCTTCAGCGCCGTCTGCAGTGCGCCGACGAGATGATCGACGACGGGCTTGGGCGTGCCGCGCGGTGCGTAGAGGCCGTACCAGGTCGTGACATTGAACTCGGGAACGCCGGCTTCAGCCGAGGTCGGCACATCAGGCAGCGTCGCGACACGCGTCTTGCTGGTGATGGCATAGCCCTTGATCGTCTTCGACTGGATGTACGGCGTCGGCCCTGTCGCGGGATCGCAATAGACGTCGATATGGCCAGCGATGACGTCGTTCAGCGCCGGCCCGCCGCCCTTGTAGTAGATCGGGGTGAGCTTGGTATCCGTGGCGCTCATGAACATCAGGCCGCAGAGCTGCGAGGCCGAGCCGAGACCGACATTGCCGAAAGTGACCTTGTCACCGGCATTGCGGATGTGCGTGGCCAGCTCGCTGAGATCCTTGGCCGGAAAGTTCGGCCGCGCCACCAGGATCATCGGGACGTCGGTGACCAGCCCGATCGGGGCGAAGTCGCCGACCGGGTCGAACGGCAGCTTGGCATAGAGGGCAGGGGCGGTGGCCTGGCCGACATGCATCAGCAGCAGCGTGTAGCCATCCGCGGCCGCCTTGGCGACGCGGTTGGTGCCGAGCGTGCCGCCGGCGCCGACGACATTCTCGATGACGATGGACTGTTTCAGTGTCGCGCTCATGGCGCTGCCGAGGATACGCGCGATGACGTCGCCGGGACCGCCGGCGGAGAACGGCACGATGACCGTGACCGGGCGGGCGGGGTAGTCGTCCGCGATCGCCGCATCGCGAGGGCAGAGCAGGAGGAGCAGGATCAGCGATCGTACGAGAAACTTCATCGAACACTCCCTGGCGGCATTGTTCTAGTCGTCGGAAGGCGCCGCCTCCTTGGCTGCCGACGATTTTTCGATCATGTCGAGCGCGGCCACCGCGGCCGCATTGATGTGGTCGACGCAGCAACGCTCGGCGAGATCCGGATCGCCGTTCTGGATCGCACGCCAGATCGCAGTGACCTCGCGAAGGCTCTTGTTGATCCGCTTCGGCTGCGACATCGAGGTGATCCGCAGCAGCTGGATGCGATCGTGCAGCGGCTTGAGCATGCGCTCGATGAAGGCATTGCGGCAGCCGCCGATCAGTGCCGCGTAGAAATCGGTCTTGGCTTCGAGGCTGCCGACGAGATCCTGCTTGGCCGCGGCGGCCTTCAGCCGCGTCAGGGCGTCGCCGATCCGGCGCGCGACCTCGGGGTCGTGAAGCCTGGCGCATTCGCGGCCGGCGAAGCCCTCAAGCACCGCGCGTGCCGCGTAGAGCTGCCGGGCCTCTTCGAGGCTGATCGTGGACACCACGGGGCCGCGGTGCGGAACCGTATTGACCAGCCCGTCGGCTTCGAGCGCACGCAGCGCTTCGCGGATCGAGGGGCGGCTGACGCCCATCATCTCGCAAAGCTCGCGCTCGACCAGGCGCTGGCCCGGTTTCAGCGTCCCCGACATGATCGCCTCACGCAGCTTCTGCGCCACCATCGCCCGGACGGTCGGGACGTCCTCGATGCGGAGTGTCGACTGCAATTCGCGGCGTCTTTCCATGTCCGGGTCCTGTTCGGGAAAACTCAGTACCGGTTTACAGGCAGAATCATCATTTCGGCAATTTGTACGTGGGCGGGCTGGTCGAGGGCGAAGACAATGGAGCGGGCGATATCGGCCGGATCGAGCGCCATCCTGAACTGGTCGAAATAGTCCTTTTCCTTCTGCGTATCGCCGCGGTAGCGGGTCAGGATGATATTGGTCCGGGTCAGACCGGGCTGCAGCTCGGTGACCCGGATCGCGGTTTCCGCCAGCTCGCCCCGGAGGGTCTCGGTGAACATGTGCACGCCCGCCTTGCTGGTGCTGTACGCCGCCATGTCGGGCACGATCCGCACCGCGTTGATGGAGCTGATGTTGACGACATGGCCGGCGTTGCGCTGGACCATGCCGGGAAGAATCGCGCGCGTGACGCGCATCAGGCCGATCAGATTGGTCTGGATGATGTTGGACCAGTCGTCCGCAGAACCGATGTCGAAGCGCGTCCGGCCGCCGATGTCATGGCCGGCATTGTTGATAAGAATTTCGATCGGCTTGAAGTGGGCGGGAATGGCGTTCGGCAGGGCATCCACAGCCTTGGCGTCGCTGATGTCGAGTTGGATCGGAAATACCGCGTCGCCGCACGTTGCCGCGAATTCCTGCAGCGCCTTGGCGTCGCGATCGACCAGCACGACGCGGCGGCCGCTGTCGAGCAGCGCCTTGGTGATGGCCCGTCCCATACCGCCGGCGGCACCGGTCAGCACGACGGTTTGTCCCGATTGTTCAGTCATCGCAGCACTCCCATTCCAGTTCTCATGCAACCGACCAACCGCCGTCGATCGGCAGGCTGGCGCCGGTGATGTCGTTTGCGGCCGGACCGCAGAGGAAGACGACCATGGCGGCGACCGCATCCATTTCGATGAAGCGCTGCGTCGGCTGGCGCTCGCCGAGATAGTCGCGGGTGACGTCGTCGACCGGACGATTGCTGCTCGAAGCCATCGTCGCGATCTTGTTGAGGATGGCCGGCGTCGGCAGCGTGCCGGGGCAGAGCGTGTTGCAGGTGATGCCGCTGCGCGCCGTCTCGATGGCCACCGCGCGGGTCATGCCTGCGATCGCTGTCTTGGTGGTGACGTAGTCGATGCGGTCCTCGACCGCGCGGCTTGAATAGATCGAGCCCATATTGATGATCCGGCCCCAGCCGCGCTGCTTCATCGCCGGCAGCGCCAGGCGGATGAGGTGAAACGGCGCCGACAAATTGACGGCGAGGGCCTGGTCCCAGCGCTCGGGCGGAAACCGGTCGATGGCAGAGAAATGCCGCACGACGGCGTTGTTGACGAGGATGTCGATGGCGCCGCAGCGATCGAGCAGGTCCGCCATCATGGGCTCGATCGCCTCGCGCCGGGACAGATCGGCGCCGGCTGCGATGACCTCGACGCCGAAGCGGGCGCGCAGATCATCTGCGGCCTGTTTCGGCTGAGCGAGGTCGTGAAGGACGATATTGGCGCCCGCGCCGGCAAGGCCTTCCGCGACGGCGAAGCCGAGGCCCGCGGTCGCACCGGTCACGAGTGCCCATTTGTCCTTCATCGCAGCCACGCTCCGCTACGTCTTGTCGAGCTCGGCGAAGACTTCCTTCGCGTTCCGGAACGCATCGACGCCAGCCGGCACGCCGCAATAGATCGCGACCTGCATGAAGACCTCACGGATCTCCTCCTTGGTCGCGCCATTGGCGAGCGCGCCACGGACATGCGTCTTCAGCTCATGCGGGCGATTGAGCGCGCAGAGCATTGCGAGGTTGAGGAAGCTGCGGGTCTTGCGGGTGAGACCCTCGCGGCCCCAGACGTAACCCCAGCAATATTCGGTGGTGAGGTCCTGCATCGGCCGGTTGAACTCGTCGGCGGATGCGATCGCCTTGTCGACGAATTCGTTGCCGAGCACGCTCTTGCGGATTTCGAGGCCGCGGTCGTAGGTCGCCTTGTCCATTGTGGTCTCCGTTTCTTGGTTTGGCGTTGTCAGCTCTTAGGTCAGCTCTTGGGCCAGAACGGTTTTGCCAGGGCGAGTTCGGGCGGGAACACCGTGACTGGAATGCCGGCTTGCCACTGCACGATGGTCATGCCCGCGCCAACGCGGCGGCCTTTCTCGTCGAACTTGATCTCGCCCAGCGGGTAATATTTCGAGGGGCCGCCATCCATGGTGCGCAGCGCTTCGCCGACGGCGACGCGATCGGCCTTGCCGGCCTTCTCCAGCGCGTCCTTGATCACCCACATGTCGCCATAGGTGGAGATCGCGTTCTGCGTCATCCACGGCTCCTTGTAGCGGGTCTTCAACTCGGCAATCAGCGCCTCATGCCCCTTGGCGCCCCAGCTGGCGACGCAGGTCAACACGCCCTGGAGCAGCTCGGGGCTGACGGTCTGCAGCATGTCGGGCTCGGCGATCGCGATGCCGAACGAGATCGTCGGCACCTTGCCCTGGCCGAGGCCGAACTCGTTCATCTTCTCGAGCAGCAGCTTTGCGTCCGAGATCACGGTCGGCAGGAAGAACAGTAAATCGGGCTTGGCCGAACGGATCTTCTGCACCAGCGATGTCGCATCCGCCAGCGGCGGCGTGAACGTCTCGTCGACGATCAGCTGCAGCTGGTTCTCCGCCAGCAGGCCGTCGCGCATCGCCTTGGCCGAGGCGATCGAGGCTCCCGTGTTATCGGTGAGGATCGCGACCGTCTTCGGTCGCTTGCCGGAAGCCGTCTCCGCCAGCTTGATGAGCTGGGGCAACGCTTGCCGTGCCTGCGACCCCGCGGTGGCCGCGGTCTGGAACACGTATTTGAATCCGCGCTCGGTGATCAGGTCGGAGTAGGAGAGGGTGAGCATGGGCAGGTTGGCGCGCTCGGTCACCTCGGTCACGGCGAGGGTGAACGAGGACAGATAGGCGCCGCTGGCCGCGACCAGATCGGTCTCCTGCGCCACCATGCGCTGTGCCGCGTTCTTGGCCTTCTCGGTGGTGTCGCCGGAATCCAGCACCACGAGCTTCAGCTTGGCGCCGCCGAGCGCCTTGACGCCGCCTTGCGCGTTGATGTGGTCGATCGCCATCTCGGCGCCTTCGCGCATCACCGTTCCCGGGCGGGCATAGAGTCCCGAGATCGGCACCAGCAGGCCGACCTTCACTTCAGAAGGTTGCTGCGCCCAGCCGGCGCGGGACGCGATCAGCGTGCCGGAGGCGCCGGCCAGCAGCGTTCGCCGCGATATCGTGATCTTGCTCTTGGCAGTCATGACAATTCTCCTCCCTGAAAAATTGCGCGACGTTGTCAGGATTTCTTCGGCCAGAACGGCTGCGCCTGCGCGAGCTCGGGCGGATAAACGGTGACAGGCACGCCCGATTGCCATTGCACGATGACGACGCCGGCGCCGACCCGGCGGCCCTTCTCGTCGAATTTGAGCTGACCGCCCGGATAATATTTCGAGGGACCGGCATCCATGGTGCGGAAGGCCTGCGCGACCGCGTTGCGGTCGGCCTTGCCGGCCTTCTCCAGGGCTTCCTTCATCAGCCACATGTCGCCATAGGTCGAGATGACGTTCTGCGTCATCCAGGGCTCCTTGTATTTGGTCTTGAGCTCGGCGATCAGCGCCTCGTGGCCCTTCGAGCCCCAATTGGCGACGATGGTCATGATGCCTTGCACCGTCTCCGGGCTGACGCTCTGCAGCATGTCGGGCTCGGCGATGGTGATGCTGAAGGACACGGTCGGGATCTTGCCCTGGCCGAGGCCGAACTCGCTGATCTTCTCGAGGCCCAGCTTGGCGTCCGACACCGCATTTGGCATGAACAGCAGCAGATCGGGCTTGGCCGAACGAACCTTCTGGATCAGCGGCGTCGCATCCGACAGCGGCGGGGTCCAGACTTCCTCGACGACGAGCTGGAGGCCCTCCTGCGCGAACAGCCGCTCCTTGAGAGCCTTGGCGGTTGCCACCGACGTCGCGGTGTTGTCCATCAACATCGCCACGGTCTTCGGCTTCTTGCCCGAGGCGTTCTCGGCGAGCTTCATCAGCGTCGGCAGGCCGAGCTCGGACTGGCGGCTCGCGGTCGCGGCGGTCTGGAAGATGTATTTGAAGCCGCGGTCAGTCAGCAGGTCCGAATAGGACAGCGTCAGCACCGGCAGTTCGGCGCGCTCGGTCACCTCGGTGACGGCCAACGTGAAGGAGGACAGATAGGAGCCGGTGGCGGCGACCAGATCAGGCTCCTGCGCCACCATGCGCTGCGCCGCGTTCTTGGCTTTTTCTGTGGTATCGCCGCAGTCGATCACGACCAGCTTCAGCTTAGCGCCGCCGAGCGCCTTGATGCCGCCCTGCGCGTTGATGTGCTCGATGCCCATCTCGGCGCCCATCTTCATCACCTGGCCGGGGCGGGTGTAGATGCCCGACAGCGGCACGATCAGTCCGACCTTGATCTCGCCAGGTGCCTGCGCGCGCGCTACACCGGCGAGGCCGACGGCCGCGGCGCCGGAGAGCACGGTGCGGCGCGTGAGGCCCGTCGATATTTTACTCTTCGATGTCTTGTCCATTTTGTTTGCTCCCTGGTCCCTGTTTTTTTATCGTCGTCACATGCCGAGATAGGCCTTCCGCACGCGGTCGTCGGCGCGCAGCGTGGCGTTGTTGCCTTCGAGCACGACGTGTCCGGCTTCGAGGACATAGCCGTGATCGGCGGATTCCAGCGCTTCCGCGACCCGCTGCTCGACCAGCAGCATGGTCAGCCCGGACTGGCGCCGGATCTCGATCAGCCGCTCGAAGATGAAGTCCGCAGTCGAGGGCGCCAGCCCCATTGAGGGCTCGTCCAGCATCAGAAGCTTCGGGGAGGAGGCGAGGCCGCGGCCGATCGCGAGCATCTGCTGCTGGCCGCCGGACATCGTGCCCGCGAATTGATCGCGGCGCTCCTTCAGCACCGGCAGCCATTCGAAGATGCGTTCGATATTGGCCTGCCAGTCCCGCCGGCCGCTTTCGGTCATCGCGCCCATCTCCAGATTCTCCGTCACGGTCAGTGACGGGAAGACCTGGCGTCCCTCCGGGACGTGGGCGATGCCGAGATGGGCGCGCTGTGGCGGCGGCACCGCGAGCAGATCGACGCCGTCGAACGTGATCGCGCCGCCGCTCGGCTTGACGATGCCGGAGATCGTCTTGAACAGCGTGGTCTTGCCGGCGCCGTTGGGTCCGACGATCGCGACGAACTGGCCCGCGCCGACATTGATCGAGACGTCGTTCAGGACGGGCTTGGCCGAATAGCCCGCGCTCAATCGCTCAATTCGCAGCATGGCCCACCCATTTCTTGCCGAGATAGGCCTCGATCACGCGGTTGTCGCGCGTCACCACTTCCGGCAGGCCTTCGGTGATGACGGCGCCGTGGTCGAGCACGAGGAATCTGTCGACCAGCCGGACCATCGCCTGCATGGTGTGCTCGATGATCGCGATGGTCATGCCGTCGCGCGCGAGCTGCTGGATCACGGCGACGACCTCGTCGGCCTCGCCGTGGCCGAGGCCCGCGAGCGTCTCGTCGAGCAGCAGGATGCGCGGCTGGCCGGCGATCGCGCGGGCGAGCTCCATCAGCCGCAGCTCCTTGGTCGAGAGCTCTCCGGCGACGCGGTCGGCGACGGCAGAGAGTCCGACGCGGGCGACCGCGTCGGCGGCCATCTTGCGCGCCTCATCGTCGGTGCGGGCGCGCACATAGGCGCCGACCACGACATTGTCGAGGATCGACATGCGCAGGAACGGCCGCATCACCTGGAAGGTGCGGCCGATGCCGGCCTCGCAGATCACGTGCGGCCGCTGGCCCGACATGTTGCGGCCGTCGATCAGCACCTCGCCCTGGCTCGGCTTGAGGAAGCCGTTGAGGAGATTGAACAGCGTGGTCTTGCCGGCGCCGTTGGGCCCGATGATGCCGAGAATCTCGTTCTTGTGCAGCCTGAAGCTGACGTCCTGCACGGCCTTGAGGCCGCCGAAGGAGCGCGAGAGGTTCTTCACTTCGAGCACGACCTCGCCGGTGGCGGCACGCTGTCGCGCAGCCGGCTTCAGGGCCGTCACGTTGGCAGCTGCTGCTTCCGGTGTATCACTGACCGCCGCCTTGGATGCGGTGCGCTTGCGCAGGAGGTCGCGCAGCTTCCAGAACAGGCCTTCCGGCGCGAGCAGGATGACGCAGACGATGGCGATGCCGAAGATGACGCCCTGAATGCCGGGGATGCGCGCGCCGGCTTCGGCGTGCAGGATCTCGGCGAGCGGGATCAGGATCACCGAGCCGATCACCGGGCCCCAGACCGTGCCGACGCCGCCGAACATCGCGACCGTCAGCGCCTGCGCGGACACCAGCATGCCGAACACCGATGCCGGGGTCACGACCAGCAGCACCTGCGCGTAGAACCCGCCGATGGCGGCGGCGATCGCCCCGCTCAGCGTGATCGCGCGCAGCTTCCAGGCCAGCGTGTTGATGCCGGCGGCTTCGGCCGCAGCCTCATTCTGCTTGATCGCGAGCAGCGCCATGCCGAAGCGGGATCGCTCGATCACCTGTGTCAGAACGATGGTGGCGAGCATGAGCGCCAGCCCAAGCAGCGTGTAGAGGTGCGGATCGGCGAACTGCATGTAGGCGATCGGCGCCTCGCGCTTGATCGGAAGCGTCACCTCCTGGAAGCCGAGCCATTCGAACACGTAGAGAATGGCGAGCGGGTAGGCGAGCATTGCCAAGGCGAAGTAGTGGCCCTGCAGGCGGAAGGTCGGAAAACCGATCAGGAGCCCGGCGATGCCGCCGAGCATGGCGGCGACCGGGATGAGCAGCCAGGGCGAGATGTCGAAATAGATCTGGCCGAGCGCGGTCGCGTAAGCGCCGATCCCGAAGAAGGCGGCATGGCCGAACGAGATCAGGCCGGTGTAGCCGCTGAGCAGGTTCCACGACAGCCCGAACACCGCCCACACCGGGACCAGCGTCAGGATCAGCTGATAGTAGGAGTTAGTGACGCCGAGCGACACGACCGCATAGGCGAGCGTGAAGAGCAGGGGAGGCAGACAGGAGCGCATCCGCAGCATGGTCACGTCCTCTCGACCATGCGCCCGAAGAAGCCCTGCGGACGGAAGAAGATGATGAGGAGGAAGACGGCGAAGATCGCGGCGTTCTGCAATTGCGTCGGCAGGATGAGCGTCGACATCTGCTGCACGAGGCCGATCGTCATGCCACCCCAGAACGCGCCGATGATGCTGCCCATGCCGCCGAGCACGACGCCGGCATACATGACGATGACGTATTCAAGACCGACGAAGGGGTGGAACGGGTAGTTGGTGGCGAGCAGGCCGCCGGCGATCGCGGTGATGCCGCAGCCGAGCGCGAAGGCGGTGCGATGCGCGCGGTCGACGTCGATGCCCATATAGGTCGCAGCCGTCGGATTGTCCGCGGCGGCGCGGAGCGACTTGCCGATCCGCGTGCGCGTGATCAGCAGCGACAGAAAGACCATGATCGCCAGCGAGACGATCATATCGATGCTGCGAGCCTTGTTGAGGAAGATGCTCATGTCGAAGAAGGGCCCGAGCTCCCAGGCCGAGCTCGACAGCGGCGTGCGGATCGAGGCCAGCACGGAGCCGAACACGATGAGGCCGCCGTTCTGCAGGATCAGCGCGATGCCGAGCGTGAGGATGAGCTGGGCGTAATGGCCTTCGCCTTCGAGCGAGGCGGTGCGCGTGCCTGACACGTGCGAGATCAGCGCCCGATGCACGAAATAGCCGAACAGTGCGAGCACCGGCCCGGCCAGCAGGATGGCGACGAACGGCCCGACGGCATTGCCGAACAATGTCTGGATGCCGGCGGCGGTGAAGAGATAGAAGGCGGTGTACATGCCGAGCATCATGAAATCGCCATGGGCGAAGTTGATGACGCGCATGACGCCGAAGATCAGGCCGAGCCCGACGCACATCAGGCCGTAGACGGCGCCGATCAAAAGCCCCGCGGCGAGCGCTTGCAGGAATCCTTCCATCAGCCCCGCCTCCGCGCCGCTGACAATTCCAAGCTGGTCTCGAGATCGACCATGTTTCCCCCGTACTCTCCGGCACTTCTCATGATGCCGATCGTAAAGCCCGTTCCGTTGCGTTCAGGCGGCACTGCGCGGCGATGTCGCCTGCATTGCCGAGCTGCTCGCAATCGTCGATGAGTTGCTCGAGCCGATGCGCGCGGTCCTCACCGAGGACTCCCGCTGCCGAGCTGCGAAAGCGTGCGCGAATATCCGCAGGTGTCGCGGCAATGACGTCGGGCAGAGCGTGCCGGATGGTCCGGCCGTCGCGCAGCTGCACCGACACTTCCGCACCCTGCTTGCCGGGGAAGGCGGCGGTGAAGCCGGCTTCCGCCTTGAGCTCGGTCACCGAGATCAGGCGGATGATGTCGGCATCGTCGAGCTCGGCGTAATTGTCTTCCTCGATCTCGCCCCGCGCCAGCGTCGCCGCGACGCTGAAGGGAATGCTCATCTTGGCCTGAAGCGCATTGCGGTAGGGACCTATGGAGTCGCAGCCGGGATAGCGAACCGCGGCATCCGGCGCGCGAATGACGACCCGGTCGATCTCCTCCGCGCTGGCGAGTTCGTGCGAAACGCGTAGCGCTGCTTGCGCGGCGGTCTGCGCGAAATTGCAGGCCGGCACCGGCTTGTTGTAGACGGCCATGATCTCGCACTCCCCATTGGGAAACAGCGCGATGCTGTCCGGCGCGGCCTGGCGGCGATAAGCGGCGAACAGGCCGGCTTCACCCTCCAGTATGGTTTCCGAGCCGAAGGCGCCGGCTGCGGCCAGGCCAATTGCCTTGATCGCATTGCTGGCTGCAAAGCCCGGATGGAAATACATGTCGGAGCCACCGGCATGCGGCCACTCGTTGAGCCCGCTGGAGGTATTGGCCGCGATCGCGATCGCGCTGGTGGCCTGGTCCTCGGAAAGGCCGCGTGCAAAACTTCCCGCGAGCGCGGCGCCCAAGGGGGCCACGAGGCCGGTCGGGCGATAGAGGCGTGCGAGGTCCGAGGTCAGCAGCGCGCGGCCGATCCTTGCGCCGGTCTCATAGCCGATGATGGCTGCCGTCAGCAGTCCGGCGCCGTGCAGCGGCGTTTGTTCGGACAGCGCGAGAAGGGCCGGCCAGATCACCACGCCGTGGTGCGCGATGCTGGCCGCATGCATGTCTTCGCGCACGAGACCGTGCCCCATCACCGCATTGGCGAAAGCTGCGTCGGCTGGCGAGGAGAGTTGCGACGTCCCGATGATCGTTGCGCTGTCGCCGGCTTGCGCGATCGCAATCGCCTGGCGGCTCCAGGGATGATGGCCCGCCTCGAAGGCGCAGGACAGGAAGTCGAGCAGGCAGAGTTTTGCTTTGGCGATGACGTCCGGCCCGAAATCTCCGAGATCCCGCGCGAGCACGCTCCGCGCCATCTGGCGCGCGAGCGGCATCTTGCCTGATCTTGACGGGCCGGTCGTCATCGCCGGTCGTTCTCCCTGAAAGGTTTGCGCGATCAGCCGCGCATCTCGACGCCGGCCCACTCCTCGAGCACCTTGGCGATCGAGGTGAAGTCGGATGAGGCGCCGTATTTGGCATTGGTGATCGCCAGCATCTGCCGCACCACCGCGCCGCAGACCATCGGCACGCCCATCGCCTCGGCCTCGTCCACGCAAAGACGGACGTCCTTGTAGGAGAGGCCGGTGGCGAAGCCGAAATCGAAGGTGCCGGGCAGCACCGCGCGGGGGAATTTGTCTTCGGAGGCGCTGTTGCGGCCGCTGCTGGCGTTGATGATGTCGATCAGCACTTTTGCGTTGACGCCGCCCTTGACGCCCATCGCGACGGCTTCCGAGGTGATGACGAGTGCGGCTGCTGCCATCAGATTGTTGGCGAGCTTGGCGGTCTGCGCCACGCCTGGCTTGTCGCCGGTGTAGAACAGCTTGCCGAAGTTCTTCAGGATCGGCTGCACGGTGTCGTAGGTCGCCTGCGGGCAGGACACCATCACCGCCAGCGTGCCGTTGACGGCGCCCTTGATGCCGCCGCTCACGGGCGCATCCACCAGCGTCATCCCCTTGGCCTTCAGGCCTTCGGCAACGAACTTCGCTGCGCCGGGCCCAGACGTCGAGAGATCGATGACGATCTTCGTACGGTTGCCGCTGCTGATGCCGTCCTGGCCGAGCGCAACGGCCTTGACGATGTCGGGCGTCGGCAGGCTGGCGAGCACGATGTCGGAGCGTGAAGCGACGTCGGCCGGCGAACTGGCGAGCAGTGCGCCGCGCTTGACCAGCGGCTGAGTCGCCTCGACCTGCGTGTCATAGACGACGAGCGAATAGCCCGCGTCCATCAATCGTCCCGCCATCGGGCCGCCCATGCGGCCCGTGCCGATTACGCCGAGAATCTCTCCCGCCATCGTCTACTCCCTGTCGCGCGATCCCGTGACGGGTGCGCCTTCTTCATCTCGTTGGGTCGAACGCGTTCGCCGGCCGGCCGTCTCGGCCGCCGTCGTCGTGGCAGCGGGGGATCCCGCGCCAACGGCCGGATTGTTATGATTGTCAGACAAGCTGTCAAGCATAACATTTAGGGTCGACAGTTTGCCGCGGATCGGCATAAGGTTCGGGAAAACGAGGAAGACGCTCCGCGTGCCGCAAGTCCCAATTCCGAGTGTGAGCAAGACGCTCGCCGATTTCGTCGCTGCTTCGTCCTGGGCGGAGGTGGAGGCGCAGAGCTCTGAGGCGCGTCGATCGATTCTCAATTTCTTCGCGACGGCGCTCGGCTCCGCGCGCGATCCCGTCGTCATGGCGGCGATGCGCACGCTGTCGCCGTTCAGCGGGGCCGCGGCATCGACGGTCATCGGTCACTCGCAGCCGATGGATGCGTTGTGTGCGTCATTTCTCAATGCCATCTCGGCCAATTTGCTCGACTTCGACGACACCCATCCCGAGACGATCATTCATCCCGCCGCGCCGGTTGCTGCGCCGATATTGGCGCTTTCGGAGATGCGCAAGCTGTCGGGCCGGGAGGTGTTGACCGCGTTCATTCTCGGCGTGGATGTGGAATGCCGCATCGGCAATTCAGTCTCGCCGCGCCACTACGCACGCGGCTGGCACATCACCTCGACCTGTGGGATTTTTGGCGCAGCGGCGGCTTGCGCGAAACTGCTGGGCTTGCCCGCGGAGGGGATTGCGAATGCAATCGGGCTCGCGGCGAGCCAGTCGGCGGGCAATGTCGAGAACCTGCCCAGCGCGGCCAAGAATGTCAGCGTCGGCAACGCGGCGCGGAACGGATTGTTTGCAGCACTGCTTGCGCAGCAGGGCTATGAAGCGGCGCCCCGCGCCATCGAAGGCCCGCTCGGCTGGGCGCGTACGATGGGGGACGAGCCCGATATTGCTCGCCTGCTCGATGGTCTCGGCAAGACCTGGGAGATCGCGAAGAACACCTACAAGCCTTATCCCGCCGGCATCGTCTTTCACGCGGTGATCGACGCCTGCCTCTCATTGCGCGAGCGCATCGCTGGACGCGTCGACCAGATCGAGTTGGTGATTGTGCAGGGCTCGGCGCTGCTGCTTGCCCGCGGCGATCGCCCGGTCAACAACGAGCGCGATGCGCGCGTCAGCATCCATCATTGCGTGGCGTGCGGATTATTGCTCGGCACGGCCGGGGTGGCCGAATTCGCGCGTGAGACGGTGGTCCGGCCCGATATCGCGCAGCTGCGGCAGAAGGTGAGGGCGGAGCTGGACAGCGAGATCCCCGATGGTGCCGCGCGCGTGACGTTGCGCTTTTCGTCCGGTGAGGTCCTCACCGAGACCGTCATTTCGCCGCGTGGCAGTCTTGCTGCGCCGCTCACAGATCGCGACCTCGAGGCCAAGCTGCGCGAGGCCGTGCGGACCGGCCGAAGCGACTGGGATGCGGACCGTGTCATCGACGCAGTCTGGCGGCTCGATTCGGTCGACGACGTCGGCAATCTCCTGCAATCGCTGCGACCGGCATCGCGCTAATCAACTTCCAACTCAACTCTCTCAAGACCTGAAAGGGACGATCATGAGCAAGACCGAACTGTTCGAAAAAGGCCTCAAGGTTCGCAAGGAGGTGCTCGGCGAGGACTACGTCAACAAGTCGATTGCCGGGGCCGACGAGTTCACGCGCACCATGGCGGAATGGTCGACCGAATTCTGCTGGGGTGCCTTGTGGACGCGGCCCGGCGTCGACCGGCGCACGCGCTCGATCGTCAATCTGGCGATGCTCGGCGCGCTGAACCGGCCGCATGAGCTGAAGCTGCACGTCAAGGGCGCCCTGAAGAACGGGCTGACCAAGGAGGAGATCAAGGAGATCCTGCTCCAGGTCGCGGTCTATTGCGGCGTTCCCGCCGGCATCGACGCCTTCCGCAATGCGCGCGAGGCCTTCAATGAGGTCGACGCGGCCGGTTCCTGAGCGAATCCCATGGCTGACCCGGACTACGAGCTCTTCGCCATCCGCTACGCAACGCGGGATGCGCAGCGGAGCGAGCACTTCATCGGCGGCGACCCGCATGACGGGCCGATGCCGATGGACTATTTCATGTGGCTGGCGCGGGGAGGCGGGCGCAGCTTCGTCATCGACACCGGCTTCAACGCGGAAGTGGCCAGGCAGCGCAGGCGGAATTTCCTGCGCTGCCCGGTCGAGACGCTTGCCGCGTTCGATATCGACCCTGCCGACGTCGGGGATGTGATCCTCACGCATCTGCACTACGACCACGTCGGTAATTTCGACCGGTTTCCGAACGCGCGATTTCATCTGCAGGAGCGCGAGCTCGCCTACGCCACCGGGCGCTATATGCAATATCCGCGACTGTCGCATTCGTTCGAGGTCGAGGACGTCTGCGGGATCGTGCGGCTGAATTACGCACGTCGGGTGCTGTTCTACGACGGCGATGCCGAGATTGCGCCCGGGCTGACGGTGCATGCGGCCGGCGGCCATTCCGCCGGTCTTCAATTCGTCCGCGTCAACACACGCCGCGGCCCTGTCGTGCTCGCCTCCGACGTCAGTCATTTCTACGAGAACATGACCAGCGAGCGTCCGTTCACGACGGCGTTTCATGTCGGCGACATGCTTGTCGGCTTCGACAAGCTGCGCGTCGCGGCGCCCAGCGCGGACCACATCGTCCCCGGCCATGATCCGCTCGTCATGAAGCTCTACCCGGCGCCAAGGCCGGAGCTGAATGGGATTGCGGTTCGCCTCGACGTGGCGCCGACCGCAACGCCGGCGTAATCGCGTAGCGGGTTCCAGGTCTGCCTCTGCACTGCGGCGGTTCGGAACCAAAGCCTTCGCCTTCGCATTCGCAATGGATCGCCGAATGCGCTTGACGGTGGAGGACGATGAGGGACAGCACGTCGGAAGTGGCCGAGGTCAGGGAGGCCGTTCACCTCTGCATCGACATGCAGAACATTTTCGCCCCCGGCGGTCTGTGGGCGACGCCATGGATGGAGCGGGTCCTGCCGGCGATCGTCTCGATCGTCGCGCGCCACCAGGCCAGAACCATCTTCACGCGCTTCATCACGCCGCAGGATCCGGAAGATCGTCCCGGCCAGTGGCAGAGCTATTTTCATCGCTGGAGCCAGGCAACGCGCAAGCATCTGCCGCCATCCGCGCTCGAGCTGGTGCCCGCGCTGAGCAAGTTCGTTCCGCCGGCTGCCATGATCGACAAGCCGGCCTATTCGGCGTTCAGCAATCCCGCCCTCGCGGGCCGGCTGATCGACAAGAACGTCGGCACGGTCGTGATCACGGGCGCTGAGACGGATGTCTGCGTGCTCTCGACGGTCCTGAGCGCGGTCGATCTCGGCTTCAGGGTCGTCATCGTCGAGGATGCCTTGTGCAGCTCATCCGACGTCGGGCACGACGCGCTCATGACGATGTACCGCACCCGCTTTCACGGCCAGGTTGACCTGGTGACAACGGAAGAACTGGCCGAGTTCTGGCGGGAGTAGGAGGCGATCCGCTCAATTGACGTTGTCGGCGAGCATGTTGCGGACGGCCGTGGCGACCGCCGAAATGCCGCTCGCATCGTGCATCAGCGCGATCTCGCCCTGCTGGGCGTGGCGAATGGCATGCGCCATGATGCGGAGGCGCGGGTCTCCGCTACTCCGCCACATCCGGTCGGCCATCCTGACCGCGCCCATGTGATGCTTGCTCATGGTCTCGACGAACACCGCGTCGAACCGGTCCGCCGGCGCGGCCTTGACCTGTCGCATCTCGGCCTGAGTCAGGAAGCCCGGCATGGCGGCACGCTCTTCGGTGCTGCAGTCGGGCATCTCCGTGTCGAACCAGCTCAGCCACCAGTTCTCGAAGATCCGGCTCTCGCCGGCCTGGCTCGCGACCATCAGCATCGCGAGCTTGCGCAGATGCGGGTCCTGGGCGCGCTCCACGGCGATCCGGGCCAGCTCGATGCCCTGGGCATGATGCGCCGTCATGTGACGGATATAGGTCTGGTCCGCATCCCTGTCGCGCCCCATCCACGGCGGCTCGTAGCCGTGGCTGCCGAACAACGCGATCGCGCCTAACAGCGCCACCACGACCAGCGCACCGGTGATCCAGGCATTGGTGAAGCGGATGTCGCGCCCGGCTGCAGCGCCGCGTCTCCAGCGCAACCGGGCGAACAGGGGATACGTCAGGGCCGAGGTGCCATGAACGAGCAGGCCGATCCAATAGGGCTGCTGCAGCGTGAACAGCGGCTGCCAGAACGGAAACAGCGGCACCAGCACGAACCATTCCGTGGCCGACGAGAATGCGGCCCAGGGCAGCGCGAGCAGCAGGATGGTCGCCGGCCGCAACTCGGCGGTCCAGCGTCCGAGCACACCGAAGAACACCAGCGCCCAGGAAAAATCCGCCCATTGATGAAAGGCGATCCCGGTGAGGACCGCACTCCATGACGGCTCCGCGCTGATCGCCCAGTCGCGCGCGGGAATGGCGGCGACCGTCATCCAGTCGACCGCGGCATCGCGGCCGATCCGGGCGGCGAACAGCTGGCTGACGATGGTGGAGAAAGTGCTGCTGATCAGGCCGAACTCGGCGGCGGCAATCCAGCGCGAACGTCGTCGTCTCCCCGTGACCCGCGACAGGCCTTCGTCAGTGCGCCGCGCTGCGTTGGCAAGTGCTGGTCGCGGCTCTGCGTTCACGTCAGCTGCTTGAGCTTCTTCAGCGGGTTGAGCTCACTCGGCTTGTCCCGTTTGTCGCGGCCGCGCTCGGCCTCGGCCTTGCCGTCATCGTGCAGATCCTGGTCGCCGATGATCTCGCCGACGGCTTGCCTGGTCTTGCCGACGATGCGTTGCTGGAGTCCCTTTGTGTTGCCCATGGCTTGTCTCCAAATGGCTGTCTCCAAGGTGACCTGCCTCCCAGACCCACGCCGCTAACCCCGGCGCCTGAAGGGGCGGTGAGCGCCGGGGTTGCGGTTTCGTGCAGTCTGCCTCCGGCAGGGGGGACGTCGGAGGCGTTGATCAGACTCTCTGCCGCGCGGATGGTTCCTCGCGGCCTTCAGCGCGGATCGAGCGCGATGATCACGCCTTCATTGCCCCGGAGCAGGATGGAAGCATCCGGCAACGCCACGGGCGGCCGGTCGAGATGCGTCGACATCAGCAGGCGGCCGCGGCCCATCCAGTGCCATTTGCGCGGCTCGGCGGCGATGTTGAGCGCGACCAGAAATTCGTTGCGCCCGTCGGTCCGCTTGTAGGCGAGAACGTCGTTCTGCGCGCGCAGCGGCTCATGACCGCCGTGATGCAGGCCCGCATGCTCGCGCCGCAGCGTGATCAGCGCGCGAAACAGCGCCAGGATCGAATGCTCGTCGCGCCGCTGCCCGGCAACATTGGCCGCGCCATCCGGGGGGCTCCAGCGGCAGCCACGGACGGCCCGTGGTGAAGCCGCCGTCGGGGCTGTCGTCCCATCGCATCGGTGCGCGCTCGGGATCGCGGCAGAGGCCATATCCCGGCACCAGCCTCTCGAAAGGATCATGGACGCGGTCGGGTGGAATGGGCACGCGCTTGCGGCCGATCTCGTCGCCCATGAAGAGGAACGGCGTTCCCCGCAGCGTCATCAGCAGCATCGCCAGCACGCGCATTTGCGCTTCGCCGATCTTGCTCGCGACCCGCTGCTTGTCGTGGCCGCCGATCACCCAGACCGGCCAGGCATGCGCGGGCAGGGCGTTGAAATAGGCGTCGATCGTTGCCTGCAGCGAGAGAGCGTCCCATTGCGAGTCGAGCAGGGCGAAACTGAGCGGCAGATGCAGGCGCGGCTTGTCGTTACCGTAGAAATGGCCGATGCGGTCGGTCTTGCCTTGGACTTCGCCGCAGAGCATGCGTCCCCGATAGCCGTCGATCACCTCGCGGATGAATTCGATACAATCCATCGTCTCCGGCCGGTCGTCGGTGAAGACGGGCGTCTGGCGCTGTGGCGGCGGCTTGCTCCCGGCCGCCGGATTGGGCGGGTTGTCGCGCAAGAGTTCGTCCTTGATCAGGACCGCGCTGGCATCGACGCGAAAGCCGTCGACGCCGCGGTCGAGCCAGAACCGCATCACGCCCGCGATCGCGCCTCGCACCTGCGGATTGCGCCAGTTGAGGTCGGGCTGCTCGACCAGGAAGGAATGATAATAGTATTGCCGCCGCGCCTCGCACCATTCCCAGCCGCTGCCGCCGAAGCGGCTCAGCCAGTTGTTGGGCGGCCCGCCGTTCTCGGCCGCATCGGCCCAGATGTACCAGTCGGCCTTGGCGCTGGCGGGCGAGCTGGAGCTCTCGACGAACCATTCGTGATCATCGGCGGTGTGATTGGGGACGAGGTCGAGGATGAGCCGGATGCCTTCGGCGTGCAGAGCTTCGAGCAGCCGGTCGAAATCCTCGAGGCTGCCGAAGGCAGGATCGATCGCGCAATAGTCGGAGATGTCGTAGCCGAGGTCGCGGAACGGGCTCTTGTAGATCGGCGTCAGCCAGACTGCGTCGACGCCGAGCCATTTCAGGTAGTCGATGCGCGACAGCAAGCCGGCGAGATCGCCCTTGCCGTCGCCGTTGGAGTCCTGGAAGGAGATCGGTGCGATCTCGTAGATGACGGCGGATTCCCACCACGCAGCTTTATCACGGGACTCGACGCTCATCGCCGTGCTTCACCTCATTATCGGCGGGCGCTGCGATCTGCCTGGCCGCCGTTCTGACGCTCTCGATGCCCTTGGGGAAGCCGCTGCGGTTCGGATACAGCTTGCGCCGTGCCTCGCGCGGCGGCCGCCTCGGCCTGGTGTCCTGCGCGGCGCGGTAGTCGAGCATGGCGATGCCGCCGACCATCAAGAGCGCCAGCGCGATGTTGCCCTTCTTGGGATTGTCGGCTGTCAGCCCCGACAGCAGCGCGGCGGCATCGAGACCGTCGCCACCGACGCGGGCCCACAGGCCGGCGTTCTTGTCGACCGACAGCGACATGATCCCGGCCAGGATCTCGCGCACGCCGAAGGCGCGGACCATGGTCTCATGGCCTTCCATGCCCAGCGTTTCCGTGACGCGTCTCGGCGCGAAGAACTCGACGACGCCAAGGCCGATGCTGAACCAGCCGAGCGCGCGGGCGAGCTGATCTTCCGGCCGCTTCAGGCTCGGCCCGCCCTCGACGATTTTCGGATCGCCCTTGGTGCGGACGATGTTGGAGAAATGAAACATGGCTTGCTCCTTCAGGGCCTCAGCACGACCTTGACGCAGGAGTCGCGCTTGTCGCGAAACACCTGGTACATCTCCGGTCCTTGCTCGAGCGGGACGGTGTGGGTGATGACGAAGGAGGGATCGATCTCGCCCTCCTCGATGCGGCGGAGCAGGTCGTCGGTCCAGCGGTTGACGTGGGTCTGGCCGGTCCGCATCGTCAGGCCCTTGTTCATGAACGCGCCCATCGGCAGCATGTCGGACAGGCCGCTGTACACGCCGGGCACCGAGATGATGCCGCCGGGCCGGCAGACATAGATCATCTCGCGCAGCACGTGGGGCCGGTCGCTCTCCGCCATCACCATCTGCTTGGCGCGGTCGAGCAGCGTGTCGGGCAGGGAGGCCATCACATGCGATTCCATGCCGACGCAGTCGATGCACTTTTCCGGTCCCCTGCCGTCGGTGAGATCGTTCAGTCGCTCCACCACGCTCTCGGTCTCGAAGTTGATGGTGGTGGCGCCGCCGGCTTCCGCCATGCTGAGCCGCTCGGGCAGGCAGTCGATCGCGATCACCTGATTGGCGCCGAGCAGGATGGCGCTGCGGATCGCCATCTGCCCCACGGGACCGCAGCCCCAGATCGCAACGGTGTCGGTGGGCTCGATGTCGCATTGCACGGCGGCCTGCCAGCCGGTCGGGAAGATGTCGCTGAGGAACAGCAGCTGCTCGTCGGGAATGCCTGGCGGCACCTTGATGTGGGTGGCATCGGCATAGGGCACGCGGAGATATTCGGCCTGGCCGCCTGGATAGCCGCCGGTCAGATGGGTGTAGCCGAACAGGCCGGCCGTCGTGTGTCCGAACACCTTGTCGGCCAGATGGCGCTTGCGGTTGGTGGTCTCGCACACGGAGAAATTGCCGCGCTTGCACTGGTCGCATTCGCCGCAGATGATCGTGAAGGGCACGACGATGCGGTCGCCCTTCTTCAGCTTGCCGTCGACGCCGGAGCCGACCTCGACCACTTCGCCCATGGTCTCGTGGCCCATGATGTCACCGGGCAGCATGCCCGGGATGAAATTGTGGAAGAGGTGCAGGTCGGAGCCGCAGATCGCGCAGCTCGTGACCTTGATGATGGCATCGCGCGGGTCCTGGATCTCCGGGTCGGTGACGGTGTCGCAGCGGATGTCCTCCTTGCCGTGCCAAACCAGCGCCTTCATCTTCCGTCCTCCCGACTGAACCAGTTGGCCATCTAAGTCGAGGCGTGAACGTTGGTTGCTAACGCCGCGCGCAAATTCTTCGCACTGCACCGGCTGGCGCAAATCGCGACGCGGATAGGAACGAGAGCGCAGGGCAGTAATTGGGCGTGATCAACCTCAAGCGAGGACACGCTCATGCCCGCCAATCAACTCGCAATCGTCACCGGCGCTTCCACCGGTATCGGCCTGGAACTCGCAAGGTGCTGTGCCCAGGCGGGATTCAACCTCGTCATCGCGGCTGACGAGCCGATGATCGAGCGGGTGGCGGTCGATCTGCGCAGGCTCGGCGTCAGCGTTGAGCCCGTCGAGGCCGATCTCGCCACCACCGAGGGCGTCGACAAGCTCTGCGCCGCGGTCGGCGACAGGCCGATCGACGCGCTGCTGGCCAATGCCGGAATCGGGCTCGGCAGGGCGTTCCTCGATCAGGATTTTGCCAGGGTCAGGCACCTCGTCGACACCAACATCACCGGCACGCTCTATCTGATCCATCGCGTCGGCAACGAGATGCTGCGGCGCAAGTCCGGACGCATCCTGATCACGGGCTCGATCGCCGGCTTCACGCCCGGCAGTTTCCAGGCGGCCTATAACGCCAGCAAAGCGTTCCTGGACTCATTCTCGTTCGCGCTGCGCGAGGAATTGCGTGACAGCGGCGTCACCGTCACCTGCCTGATGCCGGGCGCCACCGATACCGAGTTCTTCCGCCGCGCCGGGATGATGGACACCAAGGTCGGCACCGAGCAGAAGGACGGCGCCTACGACGTCGCCAAGGCGGGGTTCGATGCGATGCTGCGCGGCGAGTCCGATGTCGTCACCGGGCTGAAGAACAAGATCCAGAGCACGGTCGCCAACGTCACCCCGAACGAGATGCTGGCCAGGCAGCATCGCAAGATGGCCGAGCCGGGAACGGCGAAGTCGTAGGGCGATGTCGTCGCAACTTCCGCGGCGCTGCCCGGCTGAACCGGCGGACTGACAAAAGGAGGAAAGCCGATTCACATAGCCTAATGCGCGGCGGCCCCGAAGCGGTCACATTGCCCGGGCTGGAAAGGGGGCTGCGATGGCGATGGATCGCATCGAACAGGCCTTTGTCGCGACCGCGATCACGGGTTTTCTCGTGATGGTGGCGGCATTTACCTGGATGATGATGAGCTGACGCGGAAAGGCTTGCCGTCTTGCGCGTCGCGCTACCTTACGTCGCCGTTGTGTTGTGCCTGGCGGTGACCGCCTGGCTCGCCTTCGCGCATCTGTTCTGATTCCCGTTTGGTTGCGGCTCGTTCATCCCGCAGGCGCAGCCCGTTCAGGCGACGATGGCTGCGGCGATGACGGTTGACCGTCGACGAGGCTCGCCAGATTCTGCACCATGGCCACGATGTCGATCGGCTTCTCCCAGATCGGCACGTCCTGGAATTCCGGCTCGATGCTGATCCTGTCGTAGCCCGTGGTGAACACGAAGGGCACCTGGCGTGCCCTAAGCTCCCGGGCGACGGGAAAGATCGGCTTGGCGCGGATGTTCACGTCGAGCACGGCTGCATCCAGAACGCCGCCATCGTGCAGCATTTCGACCGCATCCTCGATGTGGCCGACGGGACCGGCGATCTCCGCGCCGAGCGCGCGCAGCGCCTTGCCGATGTCATCGGCGAGAAAATATTCATCCTCGACCACGAGGATACGGCGACCCGTTAGTGGCGAGCTTAGCCTAGGCGGGGTGGTGGAGATAGACATGATCCCTCCAGCAAGCCTGCCGGACCGATGGGAACATAGGGTCGGAGGCCGGTTTGGTCCCAACGATGGAAGCCGGGGTGGGTTCCATGGCCAAACGCGACTCCATCATCATTTGCCTTTGATCCGTTGGGAGAATGTCGATTTTTGCTATGGTAGGGGCCAGTGCGCACCGAGCATGTCGAGCGTCCCGGGAGCGAGCTGCGCGCGCCACAGGCGAGCGCCTCCAGGCCACATTTCGAGGAGTTCGCGAGCAACCCTGAAGAGCATCCCTGAGTAGCCGAAACCGTCCACGAGGATACCAGTCTCTCAACGAGGAGTTACATTTGGCCCACGAGGAGCCCGGAGCTTCGCCCGAGGAGTTGCAGTTGGTCAACGAGGAGCTGACCATCATCAACGGCGAGCTGACGCACCGTGTCGAGGAATTGACGCGTGCCACCCGCGATCTCAAGAGTTTCCTGGAGAGCACGCGCATCGCGACCGTCTTTCTCGACAATGAGCTGCGCGTGATGAACTTCACACCGGCAATTACCCAGCTCCTGCATCTCGTGGAGACCGACACGGGCAGGCCCATCACTCACATCAAGGCGCGCATCCCGATCGAGGAACTCTATGACGACATTCGCCGCGTGCTGCGTACGCTTGCGAGCGCCGAGCGTGAGCTGAGCGCGCTGGATGGCGACACGCGCTACATCGTGCGCATCCTGCCTTATCACAGCATCGACGATGTCATCGCTGGCGTTGTCATCACCTTCATCGATGTTCCGGCGATCACCCGCGCCGAGGAGCGGCAGCGCCTGCTTTTGGCCGAGCTGCAGCACCGCGTTCGCAATACGCTCGGCGTGGTGCGCTCCATCGCCCGCCGTTCGGCCGAATCCGCCACTACTGTCGAGGAATATGCTTCCCATCTCGACGGACGGCTGAACGCGTTTGCCCGCACCCAGGCGCTGGTGACACGCGATCCCGAGGGCGGTGTCGATCTGGAATATCTCGTGGTCGAGGAGCTTCTCGCTTATAATGCCCGCGAGGGCGAGCAGATGCAGGTCTCAGGTCCCAAGGTGCGCTTCCAGCCCAAGGCCGCCGAAACGTTCGCGCTCGCGATCCACGAGCTTGCGACGAACGCGCTGAAATATGGCGCCTTGAGCCAGCCGAGCGGGCGTATTGAAATCGGCTGGCGCATCGACGAAAGCACGGAGCCCGCGGAGCTGGTGTTCGAATGGCGCGAGCGCAGCGGGCCACAGGTCAAGCCGCCGCCGCGAAAGGGCTTTGGCACGGAGCTTCTGGAGCGCACGCTGGCGTTCGAGTTCAAGGGGCTGACCTCCCTGGCATTCGACCCCCCGGGGCTGCAATGCACGATCGCTATTCCGCTGAACAAGCGCACGTTCCACACACCGGATGGCTGACTGATGTCCTTGTCGACCTCCGATCGCAGCCTGGTGGAGCTGGTCATTCGCCGGCTGAACGTGATGCGGCCGTTGTCGTCGGAGGCCCGTGCGTCGCTTGAACATGCGTTGCTCGAAGGTCTCGTGCGCGCCGGGGCGAGTGAAGACTTGATCTCGGAGGGCGATCCCGTTGACAGCGTCCGTGTGGTGCTATCAGGCTGGCTCTGCCGCTACAAGACGCTCGAGGACGGCCGGCGCCAGATCGTCAATTTCATCTTTCCGGGCGAGAGCTGTGACGCGCACGCGTTCTTGCTCCCCGTGATGGACCATTCCATCGCGACAATGACGCCGGTGGTCTACGCCGAGATCAAGCGCGCACGTTTCGAAAGTCTGACGATGAGCGATCGCTCGCTCGCCGAGGCGTTCTGGTGCGAGACCCTCGTCAACAACGCCATCCAGCGCGAATGGGCCATTAACCTCGGTCGCCGCACCGCCTTGGAGCGCGTGGCGCATCTGTTCTGCGAGATATTCGAACGGCTTCGTCCCGTCGGGATGGTCGACGGCAATTCCTGCGTCATGCCGGTCACGCAGATGGATCTCGCCGACGCCACCGGGTTGTCGGTGGTGCATCTTAACCGGACGGTGCAGGAGCTGCGTGCGACCGGTCTGATCGTGCTGCGCGACCGCACGCTGACCATCAACGATCTCGACGCGCTCAAGGACGCGGCGTTGTTCTCGCCGAACTACCTGCAGCTCTATCGGCCCGATTGATCGAGGCCGGGACAGCCGGCTAGCCGAGACCTTCGGTGCGTCCGGGATTGGCCGGCTCGCCCCCCCCCTGAAGTGCCGTGCATTCGGCTCGCTTGCGATACTCCTCCGCCATTTCCAGCAGCGCAGTCCGCGTTGCGGGGGAGGAGCTGAGAGCGGCCTGGCTCTCGCAGATTTTCTGCAGTCGGCGATAGTCGTCCATTTACGCCAATCCAAGCCGGTCACTCGATGTTCCCCAGATTAGCAAATTTTGTCACCGACTAATTTAACCTAGGTTATGCCGCGACCATGGGATGCGCCTGGTCTGCAACCGCTGTGGTTCTGGAACGTTCTAGAACCATCGCTATGCGCAATGACCTCAATCGGTAAGAACGCAACGGAGCGCTCCGACGACCCAGTGATCAGGGAGAACGCCCATGTTGACGCGGCGTCGAGTGAAGCAAACGGATCTGTTGGAGATGCGTCTGACCGCCGAAGCGGAGCGGCTGCGCGAAGAAGCCAAGTCGCTTCCGCCCGGAGCGGCGCGCGACGAGATGTTGCGTAAGGCGCGCCAAGCGGAGACCGGGTCCCAGATGAGCGAGTGGCTGCGCTCGCCGGGCTTGCAGCCGCCGGTTTGACGCCGGCTTGGCCTGGCGTGTGAACGGAGCGAAGCGTGCAGCAGTTCAGGCGGCACGCGCCGGGAACGGGTTAGATGTCGGCGCGTACCGATGCGCTGATGTCGTGGGCAGAAACCGGAAAAATGAGCGCCACGTCCATCGTCCCCGTTGTGTCCGGTTGTCACCCGGCGGTGCCTTCCGTCAACGCCGCTTCGCGGCTTTGGTTCGCCGGTTGTAGGGTGAGCGGTTGGCCGGACGCAGCGAAATCCCTTCGCGCTGCGCCTTGCTGCGAATGGCCGCGACCGGGCGCTGCAACTTGATGCTCATCACGCCCGTCGGCGTGTTTCCCTTCGCGAGCTGCTTCAGCTTGCTCACATCCGCAGGCGTCCACGGCTGACGCGCGCGGCGCTTGTACGCGGGATTGGCCTTGCGTGGCCCCTTGCGGCCGATCGGGGAGCCCGGCCGTTTCCATGCTGTCTTCGCCATGATGTTTCTCCTTCAAGTCGTTCTTGAACATGCGAATCAGCAATTCGGTTCCGGCGCAGTCGATTATCGTGACGAACGGCACGCGAGCACGAGGGACGATGACGTGCGGCCGTCCTCGCGCAAAATCGCGCAGCTTTAACTTTTTGAAATGCCGGAACCCGCCTTTGCGACGGAAGCTGAATGACAAGAGAACCTCGACCCCGGCGGCCCCCGCCGGCGCCGATTTCCGTCCAACCGAAATCACCGTGAACAACAATGACCGCCAAACGCAACCGCAGGAAACAGACCCAATCGCTCCAGGAGCGATTGGCCGCATTTGCCGAAAACGCCCGCGAGCGCGCACTCAGCCTGCCGCCTGGCAGGGAGCGCGAGCTGCTGCTGCAGCGCGCCAAGCAGAACGACGTGACCTCGAACCTGACGGACTGGCTGAGCGCACCGGTCTGCACGAGACGAGGAGAATGACGATGCGCAACTTCAAGCATTACCGCGCGTTCCAGATCGATCCGGACGGGCATGTGTTCGGATGCATCAATCTCGTCTGCGATAATGACGAGCAGGCCAAGCGCGAGGCCGCCTCGCTCGTGCTGGCCCATCGCATCGAGCTGTGGCGGCTGGACCAGCGTATCGCGAAATTCGATACGCCGCAGGACGTGGCGCGCCAGTAGCGGCAAGGAACCGGTTGCTGCCCCCCGGGTTGGTCGGATGATACCGCCTTCGCCGGGAGCCAACATGACGGATGCCGAAATTCGCAAGGGGATGCCGCCCGTCAAGCTGTCGCGCGAGGAGTTCGAACGGCGCTACAAGCGTCAGTTCATCGATCCCGCCTTTGCCCCACTGCAGCGCGAGCTCGATGCCGTGGTCGGCGCCGCTTGGGACGCCTATAGCCATTCGCGCAAGGCGCCGTTGACGCGGAAGGCGGGCGCGGGTTTCTCCGACCCCGATTACGACATTGCTATCGACTGGCTCGACGCGCGCGCGAAGATCCTGGCGGCGCAGCGCCGGCATGACGATGCGCAGGAGACGCCGCGCATTCTCATCATTAATGGCTCGGCCCGGAGCGAGCACACCTGTCCCGGCGAGATGTCCAAGACCTGGCGTCTGGTCAAGTTGGCCGAACCTGTTTTCGTCGAGATGGGGTTTGCTGTCGACATTCTCGATCTGTCGCGCCTCGCCTCGGAATTCGGCAAGAATATTCATCCCTGCAAATCCTGCGTCGGCACGGCCATGCCGCTCTGTCACTGGCCGTGCAGCTGCTATCCGAACTATTCGCTGGGGCAGACCGGCGACTGGATGAACGAGATCTATCCGCTATGGGTCGCGGCCCACGGCATCCTGATCGTGACGCCGGTGAATTGGTACCACGTGCCGTCCGGGCTGAAGGCAATGATGGACCGCATGGTCTGCGCCGACGGCGGCAATCCCGATCCGACCTCGACGCATGGCAAGAAGGCCGATGAGGCCAAGGCGATGGAGCTGAAGGGCTGGCCCTATCCGCGCCATCTCGCCGGCCGTCATTTCGGCGTGGTCGTTCATGGCGACGCCGTCGGTGCCGAGGGCGTGCGCCGCGCTTTGTCGGACTGGCTGACCGACATGCAGCTGATCTCGGCGGGGCGCTTTGCCGAGCTCGACGGCTATGTCGGCTACATGGAGCCATATGCCACCTCGCATCGCGAGCTCGACGACGACGGGGAATTCCAGCAGGAGGTGCAGAACGCGGCGCGCGCGCTCGGCAATGCCGTCCGGCTGGCGCGGAGTGGGCAGCTGCAGGAGCCTGGCGCCGGTCTTGCGGATCCGAATCCCAAATGACCGGCGCGCGGTTCGATTGCCTGGTCGTCGGCGGCGGCCCTGCCGGGCTGATGGCCGCGATCTATCTGGCACGCTTCCGCCGCAGCGTCTGTGTTGTGGACCTTGGCGCGAGCCGGGCCGCGCTGATCCCGCGCAGCCACAACGTTCCCGGCTTCGTCCACGGACTATCAGGCGCGGACCTGATCGCGCGCATGTCGGCGCAGTTGGGCGAGCTCGCCGTCGAGCGCGTGGAAGCCGAGGTTACCGCCTTGCAGCGGCGCGACGACGGCTTTCAGGCGATCTGGAACGGCGGCGCGCTCGAGGCCACCACCGTCATCCTCGCCAGCGGCATCGTCGACAGCCATCCGCCATTCGAGCAATGGCGCGCCGCGGTCGCGGACGGGCTGCTGCGCTATTGTCCCGTCTGCGACGCCTTCGAGGTGATCGGCCGCCGCATCGGCGTCGTCGGCCCGCTTGGCCGGGCCGCCGGCAAGGCACTGTTCCTGCGCAGCTACTCGCGCGAGGTGACGCTGCTCGCGACCGGACAGGACGACGAGGAGAGCGTGACATCGGAGCTGGTCGAGGCCGGCGTCGACATCGTGTTCGCGCCCGACCTGCGCTTGCGGCGAAGGGTGGGGGGTCTCGAGGCCGTTTTCGTCGATGGCCGGACGATGCAATTCGACACGGTCTATCCGGCGATGGGGGCCGAGGTGCGTTCGCAGCTCGCGGTCTCGCTGGACGCCGATCATACCGGGGAGGGTTATCTGAAGGTCGACGACCATCAGCGTACCTCGGTTGACGGCCTTTACGGCATCGGCGACGTCGTCACCGACCTGCACCAGATCTCGGTCGCATTCGGCCACGCCGCGGTTGCCGCCTGCACGATCCACCACAGCCTGCCGCGGCGCCTGGCATGAGGAGCGCGGCACCAGACATCGAAGACGTCGCGGGGGGATCTTCGACGAAGACCTCTGTTTACGCGGCGCTGCTCGGCAATGTCCTCGTCGCGGTCACCAAGATCGGCGCCGCTGCGTGGACGGGAAGCTCGGCGATGACGAGCGAGGCCGTGCATTCGCTCGTCGACACCACCAACGAGATCCTGCTGCTCTACGGCTACCGGCGCGCGAGCCGTCCGCCCGACGAATGCCACCCGCTTGGCTATGGGCGCGAGCTGTATTTCTGGAGCTTCATCGTTGCACTGCTCATCTTCGCGCTGGGCGCCGGTGTCTCGCTGTATCAGGGCATTCTGCACGTCGCCGCACCCGAGCAGATCGAAGATCCCATGGTCAGCTTCGTGGTGCTCGGCCTGTCGTTTCTGTTCGAAGGCGCCTCCTGGCTGGTCGCCCTGCGGCACTTCAGCGCCGATGGCCAGCGCTTCGGATACTACCAGGCGTTCGTTCGCAGCAAGGATCCGCCGGCATTCATGGTGCTGCTCGAGGACAGCGCGGCGCTGGTCGGCATCGCCATCGCTGCCGCGGCCACAGCGGCTGCCGTATGGCTGGAGCAGCCGGTCTGGGACGGCATCGGCTCGATCCTGATCGGCATATTGCTGGCGGTCACGTCCGTCGGCCTCGCGCGCGAGAGCAAGAGCCTGCTGATCGGCGAGCCTGCCGATCCGGAGCTGGCGCGGTCCGTTCTGGATATCGCACGGCGCTCGCCCGGCGTGCTCAGGGCCAACGGCCTTCTGACGGTACAGCTGTCGCCGGCTGAGATCGTCGCCGCCCTGAGCGTCGAGTTTGCGGATGACAAGCGCGCGGACGACATCGAGCAATGTGTCATTGCGATCGAGGCGGAGACCCGCAAGCGGCATCCGGGCGTGAAGGCGCTGTTCATCAAGCCGCAGACCAATGTCCGCTACCGCGCGCTGCGCGAGAGGCGCTTCGGCTAGCGCTGCATCGGACGGTTCCGCGGACGTCACAATCGGCCGGAACCAGGAACGAAGTGCGTTGCCTTGCCTTGGTGGAGCGGGGGATACCGATGCGCAACGGAGAGAACCGGATGGCTCAATCAGAAGACATGACCCGCTGCATCTCGCTCTGCATGAGCTGCTACCAGACCTGCCTCGGCACGGCGATGAACCATTGCCTCGAGACCGGCGGCAAGCACGTCGAGCCGAAACACTTCCGCCTGATGATGGCCTGCGCCGAAATGTGCCGGACGGCTGCGCATTTCATGCTGATCAACACGCCGCACCACCGGCATACCTGCGGCGAATGCGCCGAGATCTGCACCGAATGCGCCGCCGATTGCGAGCGGGTCGGCGGCATGGACGAATGCGTCTCGGCGTGCCGCTCCTGTGCACAATCCTGCCGCGCGATGGCAGCCTGAAGGACGAAGCCCATGCTGGAAGAGAAACTCAAGGACGCCATCATCGGCGAGCTGCAGCGGCAGGCCGCCGACCGGCCGCAATCGCTCAAGGTGCAGGGCGAGGTGAAGAGCTCGGAGGAGCTGACCGTCAACGGCAGGATCGACCTTGGCGCCCTCGTCATGGTGATCGCGGGATCAGTCGCCGGCGGGCCTTGAGGTCGACCGGCCGCTTCTCATGCGCTTCGCGCCGCGCGTCGCAGCGACTGCGGCGGCTGACCGAATGCGCGGATGAAGGCCCTGCGCATCCGCTCGGGGTCGCGAAAGCCGGTGGATTGGGCGACGCGCTCGATGGCCTCTCCGGAGGACTGCACGCGCTCGCGCGCCACCTCGACCCGCAGGCGCTCGACCGCCTTGGTCGGCGTGGATCCGGTCTCGGCAGTGAAGGAGCGGACGAAATGTCGGGCGCTCAATCCGGCGCGTTCGGCCAGCGCCTCGACCGTGAGATGCGCATCCAGATTCTCGCGCACCCATGACAACAGGCTGCCGAAGCGGCCGTTCGGCGTCTTGAGCTCGAGCAAGCTCGAGAACTGCGATTGTCCGCCGCTGCGGCGATGATAGAGCACCAGCTGCCGCGCGGTCGCCTGCGAGACCTCCTCGCCATGGTCCTGCGCGATCATGGCGAGCGCGAGATCGATCCCGGCCGTGATGCCGGCCGACGTCCACACCCGATCGTCGCGGATGAAGATCTGGTCCGGCTCGAGTCGCACCTTCGGGTAGCGTCCGATGAAGTCGCGGGTGCAAGACCAGTGCGTGGTCGCGCAGCGCCCGTCCAGCAGTCCCGCCTGCGCCAGAAGATAGGCGCCGTTGCAAACGCTGGCGATGCGCACGCCGCGGCTCGCCAGTCGCTGGATGAAGGCGATGGTCGTCTTGCAGCGCGCCGCGGCCTCCACGCCCTCTCCACCGGCGACGAACAGCGTCGTGACCGAGCTTGCCGATCGCAGATTGCGCGCCAGCATCTCGATGCCCGACGAGCTGCGCACGGCGCCCGCTTTCGTTGCGACGGTGATCACGCGCGGCGCATTCGGCGTGTGACGCCTGGCGATCTCGAACACCGAGATCGGACCGGCCGCATCCAGCAACTGGAATTCGGGAAAGATCAGGAAGCCGATCATGGGCGTGTCCAGAATTGAGGGAATTAAGCCATTTCGACCGCAAGGCCAACATGGCAGGCTGCAACCGTCAAGCACGTTGTCGAGGTTGGACATGTCGGGCCCGTTGCAGATCGGTCTTCTGGTTTTTCCGCGCGTCACCCAGCTCGATCTCACCGGTCCCGCCCAGGTCTTCTCCAGCCTGCCTGACGTGACCGTGCATCTGGTCTGGAAACGCATCGAGCCGGTGCCGAGCGATTCCGTCATCGCGCTGACGCCGACGGTCACCTTCGCCGATTGCCCGCAGCTCGACGTGATCTGCGTTCCGGGCGGCTACGGCACCGACGAGCTGATGCTGGACGAGGACGTTCTCGCTTTTCTGCGACAGCAGGAGAGGGGCGCGCAATACGTGACGTCGGTCTGCACCGGCTCGCTCGTGCTCGGCGCCGCCGGTCTGTTGAAGGGATATCGCGCGGCCACGCACTGGACGGCGAGGGATGCATTGCCGCTGTTCGGAGCCGAGCTGTCGCAGGAGAGGGTCTGCACCGACCGTAATCGCATGACGGGCGGCGGCATCACCGCCGGCATCGACTTCGCGCTCACCCTGGTGTCGATGTTGCGAGGCCAGGCCGCTGCGGAGATGATCCAGCTGCGCATGGAGTACAATCCCGCACCGCCCTTTGCGGCCGGCTCGCCGGACACGGCACCGGCGGCGATCGTCGCTGCCATGAAGGAACGGGTTGCGCCTGCGCAGGCGCGGCGGCTGGACTTCGTCAGGAAGGCCGTCGAGCGGCAGGGATAGCGAGCAGATTCGACCGGCCGAGCGCCGTCGGGACCGGATATCGATCATCGCCGACATGCCGTCGCGATGCTGAAGCGGAGGGGGCAATGGCGCCTTGTCGTGTTGGAGAATTGCTATCGTCGCGCAGCCGGCTTTGCCGTTTGACCTTCGGCCTCATCCTGGCGCTCAGTCCGGCAGCGCTGGCCGAACGGAGCGCGGCCGCCGAATTCTCCGGTGGCGTGGTCAGGATCGGCATCATCAATGACCAGGCCGGACCGTTGTCGGATCTGGCCGGGCCCGGCTCCGTCGTCGCCGCGCGGATGGCCGTGGACGATTTTCAACGCGCAACGCCGGGGCTGAAGGCCGAGATCGTCGTCGCCGACCATCAGAACAAGCCGGATATCGGCGCCCAGATCGTCCGCAAATGGTTCGACGTGGACGGCGTCGACATGGTGGCCGACGTCGGAAACTCCGCGGTGGCGCTCGCCATCCAGTCGATCGCGCGCGACAAGAACAGGATCGTGATCTATTCGGCGGTCGGCACCACCGAGATCGGCGGCAAGCAATGCTCGCGCACCGGCCTGATGTGGCTGCACGACAATTACAATCTGGTCGCCGGCTCGGTCCGAAAGCTGGTGTCGCAAGGCTATGACAGCTGGTTCTTCATCGCGTCCGACTACGCGTTCGGACGCAATATGGTCGAGGTGTCCCAGCGCGTGCTGGCGGCGGCAGGGGCCAAGTCGCTCGGCGCGGTCTTTCATCCGCTGGGAAATGCCGATTACGGCTCCTTCCTGCTGCAGGCCCAGGCGTCCAAGGCCAAGGTGGTTGCGTTCGCCAATGCCGGCGAGCAGCTCGTGACCTCGATGAAGCAATGGAACGAGTTCGGAATGAACGCGGGGCCGCAGAAGGCGGTCGCCGAGCTGATGTTCCTGACCGACGTACACGCGATGGGGGCCGAAACGGCCAAGGGGCTGACGACCGTCACCGCCTGGTATTGGGCGCTCAACGAGGAAACGCGCGCGTTCGCCCAGAGGTTCTACAAGCTTCACAACGCCATGCCGACCGCGCCGCAGGCCGCCGTCTACTCCGCCGTGTCGCAATATCTGAAGGCCGCGTCTGCGGCCGGAACGGACGAGACGAACGCTGTTCTGGAGCAGATGCGCGCGATGTCGGTCGACGATTTCTACGCGCGCGGCGCGCGGCTGCGCGCCGACAACAAGCTGGTGCATGATTTCTATCTCGTCGAGGTCAAGAAGCCCTCGGACGTGAAGACGCCCTGGGACTATTACAACGTCGTCGAGAAGATACCTGCCGAGGACGCCTTTCTGCCGCTGAGCGACAGCGAATGCCCGTTGCTCAAGACGTCACGAAACTAGCGCTTCTCGTCAAGACAGGCGGCCGGCCGCTTCAGCCATATTCCTCGCCGATGCCGTATTCCCGGTAGATCTCCAGCGGATCGAGGTCGGGGAACAGGCGGCATTTGGCCTGGGCGAGGTGCAGGCTCACCGCCGCCGGCTCCTTGCCGTTCGCCAGCATCTTGCGGAGGTCGTCCATATGCGCGTTCGGCTGGTGCTTCGGTTCGAGCTGCTCCAGCGCGACCAGGGCGGTCGCGAGAGCCTCGGTCAGAACCCAGTCGTCGTGGCCGGTGATTCCCTTCTTCGGCATCGGCAGATCCCAGATGTGACGGCAGCGCACAGTCTATCGCGACTTCCGTCAAATCGCCATTGAGCCGTAGCGGGCGCGCTGCGTCAGGGTAGGCCGACCGCCATCGTCCGGCTTGCATTATGGCGGCGTGTGGCTAAAAGGCGGCGACTTGCAGTATCTTTGTTGAAACAAAGTTGGCGTAGACGGGCCGTCACAACCCAGCTCCCGGTCTGGGTCCCGATCCCGAATTCGCAGCACGATCCGGCTGCGCACCCCTCAAGGCTCGAGCCAGCATGGTTTTTCTCAGCTTCGTCTACCGCTTCATCACCAACTTCGCGTTCATGGCGGTGGTCTATTTCAGCCTGAACTTCATGGAGAAGTATCCGAACCGGGCGATCCTGGCGATCCTGGTGCTGATCTATGCCGCGATGCGCGCGGTCTCGACGCTCCGCGCGTTCTACTTCTTCCAGAAGATCGAGAAGCTGGAAGCCGAGACGCGGAGGCTTCAGGGCCCGATCAATGACGGCTCCGGGGGAACGAACGCGCGCAAGCAGGTGGTCGCCGACGTGGCCCGGCTGCGCCGCGACGGCGAGCTCAAATCCTATATGGACCTGTTCTTCCTGGCGCTGATCGTGCTGCTCTGCGTCGCCGCCATCATGCGGCAGTAGGTAGGGATTAAGCGCGCTTCTTCAGGCTGGCGATGCGGGTCGAGCGCGGCGTGGCGCTCTTGGCCTGCGCGGCAGGCTTGGGTGCGGCCGGTGCCGCATGCGCGGTGTGCCGAGCCTGGGACTTGGCCGTCTTGCCCTTTGCGGCCTTGCCCCTGGCCGCATGCGGCGTCTCGGCGGCCATTGCCAGCCGGGTCGCGGCACGCCGCGACAATGTCGTCGACAGCAGCACCTCGACCGAGCCTTCCGGGATCGCAAACAGAGCGCGGCCGGGCACGGGCAGGGCGGATGCGACGTCCATCTGACCCTTGGTTCGGCGCGGCAGCAGCGGCTGATGCTCGGTCTGCGCATTGAGGTCGGCGAGCGAGGGCGCCGGAAGCGTCCTGGTCTGCGTGAACACGAAGCTCGGAACGGAAGGCCAGCGCGCGATCGGCACGGTCTCGGTCGGCGGATGCAGCAGCCATTCCACCGGCGTGGTCGGCGTCGCCGGCCGCTCGGCGGTCGCCGGCACAACATGCACGATGCGATAGCCGCGCGCCTTGAGGTCGCGGATGATTTTTGGCAGCGCCGCGACCGTCCGGGCCTGGATGTCGTGCAGCAGCAAAATGCCCTTGCCCTTGGCCTCCAGCCGCTGGATCGCGAGCTGATAGACGCGGTCGGACGACACATGGCGCCAGTCGTCGGCGGGGAAGTCGGCGCTCCACACCTGGATGCCGCGCGAGATCAGATGGTGTTCGACGCCTTCGGCGCGCATCAGTCCGGGAATGCGGAAGAACGGCGCCAGCTTGGACGGGTCGGTCATCGCGGCCGAGGTCCACTCGATGCCGCCGTTGATCTCGGCCTCGGCCTTCTCGATCGGCATCCGGTCGAAGGTCAGCGGATGGTTCATGCTGTGGGTGCCGACCGTGTGGCCCGCCGCCACCAGCTTGCGCACGCCTTCGGGATTCGCTTTGGCCTGGCTGCCGATGATGAAGAAGGTCGCCTTGATGCACTCGTCGTCGAGCATCTTGAGGACCTGGTTGGAATATTTCGGCAGCGGACCGTCGTCGAAGGTCAGGACGACCTCATGATCTTTGAGCGGCAGCGTCTCGCGGTACTGCATGGTGCCGATCAGCGGATGCTCGCGCGGATCGACCACCAGGGTGCGGGACGTGCCGAGCGCGTCGGGATGGCCCGGGCAGTCGGCGGCAAGCGCCGCCGGCGATCCGATGGTCGAACATCCAAGGAATCCGCCGAGGCAAAGGACGATCCACGATCGCGTCCGCAAGACAACGCTACTTCCGATCATGAACCCCGTCTGCCCTCATGTGCGATGGCCGCCATAGTAGGTCGGAGACATCAGGAAACGGTTCAGGCGCCAGCAGCCTTACCCGTCACAAAGTCCCCGTCCATTAGCAGGGGGTATCATGAACAGAGTGTTAATAGGGCCCAAATCACCCCATTTTGCGCCGGCGTGACATTCCGGCATCAGCGCGCATCGGCGCTCTTCTGCGGCGGGCCGGCCGGCACGATGTGGACCACGCGAAAACCGTTCTCCCTCAGATACCGCAGGAAGGCCGGCATGATCGCGGCGGTGCGCGCCTTGGGGTCGTGGAAGAGGACGATGCCCTTGCCGCTAGCGGCAAGCCGCTCCGTGACCAGCTTCAATTCTTGCTCCGGCGTCATCTCGTTCCAGTCGCTGGCCCAGAGGTCAGCGCCGAACACGACGACGCCGCGGGACTGGAGCAGGTCGAGCTGCGCTTGCGTCCCCTGGAAATAGGGAAAGCGGAAGAACGGCGTCGAAGGCGTCGCCGTCGAGCTGCCGTGCAGCGCCATCTCGACGGCCGCGACGCCGCGGTCGATCTCGCCCTTGGCCTTGTCGAACGGGATCCGCGCCATGAACGGATGCGAGAAGGTGTGGTGGCCGACGGTGTGGCCCTCGCGCGCGATGCGCTTGACCATGTCGGGATGCTGGCTGGCGTGCAGGCCGATCAGGAAGAAGGTCGCGCGCACGCATTCCTGCGCCAGCGCTACCAGCACCTTCGACGTCGTCGGCGGGTTCGGCCCGTCATCGAAGGTCAGCACGACCTCGTGATCGGCCAGCGCAAGCGTCTGCGGAAAGCTCTTCAGGCCCACGCGCGGCGTGGTCCTGGCATCGACACTCAGCACGCGCGAGGTGCCGAGCGCGTCCTTGCGCGGGCACTCGGCGGCTTCCGTCGAGGCGATGCCGATCAGGGCAGCGAGGGCCGCGCCTGATGACATCGCGGTCCACCGCTGTCGAAGCATCTTTGTCATTGCGCTCGGCTTTGCCTTGTGGGTATTGCCTGACCGTCAGCCCAGACCATTCGTTCCAACCTGTCAAACGGCGAGGCGCGCCATGGATGAACATATGGACGTTGCCCGATCCGCTGCGGATTCGGTACTCGACCACGTGCCGATGCGCAATGAAGACGGCGATATCAGGCACGAATTCGTCGAGGAAATCGCCCATGCGATCGAGGCCGGCGACAGCGCCTCGCTGCGCGCCTGCGTCGCCGAGCTGCACGAGGCCGATCTCGGCGATCTCATCGGCGCTCTGGAGCCCGACGACCGCGTCCGCCTGGTCGAGCTGACGGGGCGCGATTTCGACTTCTCCGCGCTGAACGAGCTCGACGAGGGCGTGCGCGAGGAGATCCTCGAAGAACTGCCGCCGGAGACCGTCGCCGAGGGCGTTCGCGAGCTCGAATCCGACGACGCCGTCGAGCTGCTGGAGACCCTCGACCAGGCCGAGCAGGAGGAGATCCTCGAGAAGCTGCCGCTCAGGGAGCGCGTCGCGCTCGAACGCAGCCTGCTGTACCCCGAGAATTCCGCGGGCCGCCGGATGCAGACCGAGTTTATCGCGGTGCCCCAGGATTTCACCGTGGGGCAGGCGATCGACTACATGCGCGAAACGCCGGATCTGCCCGACCGCTTCTACGAGATCTACGTCGTCGACAAGGACCAGCACTGGCAGGGCGCAGTCCCCCTCGACGTGCTGCTGCGCGCGCGCCGGCCGGTGCCGCTCACCGAGCTCACCGACGAGGACCGCCGCCGCGTCTCCGTCCTGGAGGACCAGGAAGAGGTAGCGCGCATGTTCGGCAAGTACAATCTCGTCGCAGCTCCCGTGCTCGACACCCAGGACCGCCTGGTCGGCGTCATCACCGTCGACGACGTCGTCGACGTCATCGAGGAGGAGGCGGACGAGGACCTCAAGGCGCTCGGCGGCGTCACCAGCGACGAAGAGCTATCGGATACCTTCCTGACGATTGCGCGCGCGCGGTTCAACTGGCTGCTGGTCAATCTCGCGACAGCCTTCCTGGCGTCCTCCGTGCTCGGCCTGTTCGAGGGCCAGCTGGAGAAGATGGTCGCGCTCGCCGTGCTGGCGCCAATCGTGGCGAGCCAGGGCGGCAATGCCGCCACCCAGACCATGACGGTGGCGGTGCGGGCGCTGGCGACGCGCGAGCTAGGTTCTTCCAACGCCTGGCGCGTGGTGATGCGCGAGGCGCTGGTCGGTCTCGTCAACGGGCTCGCCTTCGCCGTGATCACGGGGATTGCGGCGGTGGCCTGGTTCAAGATCCCAGGCCTCGGCATCGTCATCGGGCTGGCGATGGTGTGCAACCTCATCGCCGGCGCGCTTGGCGGCATCCTGATCCCGATGGCGCTGGAGCGTGTCAGGGCCGACCCGGCGGTGGCGTCGGGCACCTTCGTCACCACGGTGACGGACGTGGTCGGCTTCTTCTCCTTCCTCGGGATTGCGACGCTCTGGTTCGGGTTGAGGTAGGGGCGGGCAGCGGGAATTCGTAGCCCGGATGGAGCGCAGCGCAATCCGGGGGTGCCCCAAGCGACAGTGGTCCCGGATTACGCTGCGCTCCATCCGGGCTACGGGCTCCTGTCTTTAATCCGAACTTAAGCGACCTGCCGCATCATCGCCTCGCTTGGGGGAATGAGCATGCGGTTGCGGCTGAAGGCGGACGGACGAGTCGTTGAGTTGCGGGATGGACAGGAATTTCCGGTCCAGCCGTCGCCGGTCGAGCCCACGGCCAATGCCGCGCCGGCCGACGCCAACCCACTCGCAGTGCGCGATTTGCGCCGCCGCGCCTGCCTGACCCAGATGGAGTTCGCCGCCAAGCTCGGCGTTCCCGTCGAGACCATCCGCAACTGGGAGCAGGGCAAGCGCGCGCCGCGGGGACCGGCCCGTGCGCTGCTCGCGGTGATCGCGCACGCCCCGGATACCGTGTTCCAGGCGCTCGCCAAAGCCTGACGCCAAAGCCCTGACACCGAGGGCTGCCGGGCCCTGACGCGAACCTCCCGTTAGCATTTGCGCCAAATAACCCGCTGGACTGCCGCGGCCTTCCGTTGGCAGCATCGTGGGCCGGGTCCATAATGAGACCGGATGACGTCAGGGGCTGCCGCAACGGAAGAGGAGTCCTCATGCTGTTCGTCGAGGCCAATGGCGCAAAAATCCCGGCGATCGGGCTCGGGACCTGGGAGCTGAGCGGAAGACCTGCCGCGCGCCTGGTCGAGCAGGCGCTGCGGCTCGGCTATCGCCACATCGACACCGCGCAAGTCTACGAGAACGAACGCGAGGTCGGCGACGGCGTGCGCGCCTCCGGCGTGCGGCGCGACGACATCTTCCTCACCACCAAGGTCTGGACCAACCATTTCGCGCCCCACGATCTCGAGCGCTCGGTCAAGGAGAGCCTGGCCCGCTTGCGGCTTCCTAGCGTCGATCTGTTGCTGCTGCACTGGCCCAATTCGCACGTGCCGCTGGTGGAGACGCTCGGCGCGCTGTCGCATGCGAAGACCATGGGCCTGACCCGTCACATCGGCGTCTCCAATTTCACGGTGGCGCTGATCGAGCAGGCGGTCGCGCTCTCGCCGGAGCCGCTGGTCTGCAACCAGGTCGAATACCACCCTTATCTCGATCAGGCGAAGGTGAGGGCGGCCTGCGACCAGCATGACCTTGCGCTCGTCGCCTACAGCCCGATCGCCAAGGGACGCATCAAGTCCGACCAGAGGCTGGCCGAGATCGGACGCGCCCACCGCAAGTCGTCGGCGCAGGTCTGCCTGCGCTGGCTGGTGCAACAGAATGTCGCTGCGATCCCGCGCACCTCGCGCATCGAACGCCTGTCTGAAAACATCGAGATCTTCGATTTCGAGCTGTCGGAGGACGAGATGAGCCGGATCGCCGCACTCGCCCATCCGAAGGGCCGCCTGACCGACTTCGGCTTCGCCCCGAAATGGGATTGAGAGGGGGCCGGGGTATGCTAGGACCGCGACGGCAACCCAAGATCGGTCGATGGAACTGCGGAAGATCATACGGACGGACATTGCGGCGTCAGCAATCGCGCATCTGACGCTGGTGGCGCTGATCATCGTGATCAGCGAGGTCCATCCGTTTCGCAGCCAGCCGCCGGAGACCGTGACCGTCGACATCGTCACGCCGGAGCAGGTGAAGGAAGAGATCAAGGAGCAGGAGACGAAGGAGGCGGCCAAGGAGAAGCCGCCGGAGCCGACGCCCGATCTGAAACTGCCGAAGCTCGATTTCACCGACAAGTCCGAAGCGGCGGACAAGCCCGCGGCCAAGCAGCAGGCCGCGGCACCGTCGCAGCAGACGCCACCTGAACCGCAGCAGAAGCAGCCGCAAACCTCGCCGGCGCCGAAGCAGCGTGAGGCCAACGTGCAGTCGCAGCCTCAACAGCCACAGCCGTCGCAACAGCCGCCGCCGCAAGCCCAGCAACAACCGCCGTCCCAGGCGATGCCGCAGCCACCGATGCAGCCGCCGCCGCAAGCGATGCAGCAGCCGGAGGCCGCACCGCCGCCGGCCTATCAGGCTCCGCAACCTGACGTCACCGTCAAGTACGGCGTCATGCTGGGCCTGCCGCCGGAATTGCCGCCGGAACTGCCGAAAGACACCCCCAAGGACGATGGCGGCGATGCCAAGGATTCAATCGCAGCCAAGTTGCCGGCTGAAGTCATCGCCGCGCTTCGTCGCCATTTGCGCAGCTGTGCGAAATTGCCGGCCGGACTCAGCCCGACCGACGCCGTTCACATCAAGCTGCGCACGGTGTTCGCGACCGACGGCACGCTGGCGCGCGAGCCGATCCTGATCGAGGCTCCGCCGTCCGCAAAAGGGGTGGCACTCGTGAAGTCCGCCATGAGCGCGCTCCAGAACTGCCAACCTTACAAGATGCTGCCGGCAAATCTGTACGGGGAATGGAAGATCATGGACCTGCCGTTCAGCCCACGGGATTTCGGATCGTAGCTTCGCGTAGCCCGGATGAAGCGACTTGTCCGCCATAGCTCGAAGAGCGACGGCGGAAGCGCAATCCGGGGCCGCTCGCCCGGCATCTCGCACCGTCCCG